>NZ_SIJK02000069.1 GCF_004762035.2 Candidatus Chloroploca mongolica
TGTACCAGCAGACGGGGCAGCCGCAGCGGGCCTTGGCGCTCTACGAGCAGGCGCTGCCCCTGCGGCGCGAAGTGGGCGACCGGGCCGGCGAGGCCGCGACGCTGAACAACATGGCGATGGTGTACCAGCGGACGGGGCAGCCGCAGCGGGCCTTGGCGCTCTGCGAGCAGGCGCTGCCCCTGACGCGCGAAGTGGGCGACCGGGCCGGCGAGGCAGGCACCCTGGCAAATGTAGCCGTGTTGCTCTATCAAAGCCTTGATCGTGCTTCAGAAGCAATCCAGTCTTTGCAACAAGCCATTGGTGTCTTGCAAATGAGTGGGCTGGATCGTGCTGCATCCGGTACTACCATTGTAGCAATGCAACAGCTATTGGGCGTTATGCAACGCGGCGACTCCTTAGATAGTGAGTCCTCGACCAGCCCGGCAACCCTGCCCGCAGAACAGCTTCGTGTTGTCGTCAGCAATACGGTTGCCGTCCTTACACAGATGCCAGAAAAACATGTCGAATGGCGCGGCGTCATCAGCGGTGCGCTGCAACAGGCCCAGCAGGACGGCGCTGATTGGCAGATTGAGGTTGAACTGTACACTGCGGTTCTCGCCTGGCTTGATGGGCAGCCAACCGACTTACCGGCGGATCATCCCTATGCCAGTGCTATTGCTGCAATCCGGCACGGGGTTGAGGGTGGGGTGATGGCACAAGCGCAAGCGGAATTGCCCTTCGACGCCGAGGTGATTCCACGCACGATCGCAGCCTTGCGCGGCGATCCGCAGGCGAAAATGGCCCATGCCCAGTCGCTCAGTCAGCTTGCCGGACAGACGGATGATCCGCAGCTCAAGCTCCTGGTCACCACGATTCAGACGGCCCTCTTTGGCGGCAAGCTGCGCACACTTGGGCAGAACCTCGAAGGCGTCTATGCCCAGGCATGGGCGGCAATTGTGGCCGGTCTTTCACACGGAGGGAATGCGGCATGACCCAGCTCTTTCTCATTCACAGCCCCCAGGATGCGGCCACTGGCTTGCAACTGCGCCACGCGTTGGCCGACCGCGGGTATGTCATCTGGGCCGACCCATCTGGTTCGCCACATGGGCGCGAGCAAGTCTGGCAGGCCGGCGTGCGTGACAGCCAAAGCATCCTCGTTGTCTGGAGTGCAACGGCAGCCCAGGCGCAACCTGTCATAACGCAAATCGAGCATGCCCAATGGCTCCATAAACCATTGGTGGTTCTTGCACTTGATGGGACTTCGTTTCCGCAGGCGTTGGCGAAAGCGCCGCTCGTGCACAGCCGTGCGCCGTTTCCTGATGCCGTGGCGCACCTGCTGGCGCACCTGCCGCCTGGGGCGAGCAACAATGCTTCACCTAAACCGTCAGCGCCCTTTGGAACCGCGATAAAAGCGCAGAATGCTGCGGTGAATCATATCTTTGGCGTGCGCTGTGCGAAAGGCCACGTTACCTACTTCGACAAGCAGGTGGTTTGCCGGGCTGGTGGTACCATTGTCCGCTTGACAGAGTTGCGTGATGGCAAAAACTTTGATGCTTTGCGGCTTCGCTGTGGTACTTCTGGCTGTTCCGAATGGGTCGTTGTTGAAGTGGATTGTGAGGGCTACCGATGACGACGCCGCCTCCGATCCTCGAAGGGCGAACGCCGACCACCGAGGAACAGCGTTTGATCGAGCTCTTTGCCGAACTTGAAAAGAAACAACTGGAATTTCTCGACGAGGCGGCCAAGCGCATCATCGAACTCGTCTCGGCGCTGCTCGGTCTTCTCTTCGCCGTCATCGCCTTCGGCAACGCTTTTCCACCGCCCTACCTGGCCGGCAATGTGCTACTGAAGGTGCTGAGCATCAGCGCTTTAGGCGGCTACCTTGGTGCGCTGATGCTGGCGCTCTGGGGTGTCCAGCCGCGCAGGTACAAGCACTACCAGTACAACCTGAAAGGCATGCGTGAGGAACTGGATGCGATGTTGGCGCACAAAATGTTCTGGATGCGTTGGGCAGGCGGCGTGTTTGGTGTTGCGTCCGTGCTGCTGGCAGGCTTGATTGTGCTGGTGCTTGTCCAGGCGTAGGATAAGCGCACCGAAACACGTCGTATTTGCTCGTGACGGAAAGGCTCCTCCATGTCCGAACGCTCCGCCGTCCAAAATCCGATGCTCCGCTATGCCGAGGCGATTGGCTGGCGCTTTGTGCCCCGCGAGGAGGCGCTGCGCCTGCGCGGTGGCGAGACGGGGCGCATCTTCGCCGAGGTGCTGACGGCGCAGTTGCTGCGGCTCAACCCCGGCGTGGTGGATGCGGCGCGGGCCGGCGAGATTGTGCGCCAGCTTGGGCTGCTCAACGCGACCATTGAGGGCAACCGCGATGCGCTGGCCTGGCTGCGCGGCGAGCATTCGGTCTTTGTGCCCGCCGAGCACCGCGAGCGCAATGTGCGCCTGATCGACTTCGACAACCCTGACGCAAACATCTTCCAGGTCACCGATGAGTGGACGTATCGCGGCACGGTCTACGCCAACCGCGCCGATGTGGTCTTCTTGATCAACGGCATCCCGCTTGCCCTGGCCGAGACCAAGGCCGCCGGCAAGCAGGATGGCCTGGAGCAGGGTGTGACTCAGGTGCGCCGCTATCACCGCGAGACCCCCGAATTGCTGATCACGCCGCAGCTCTTTGAGGTCACGCAGTTGCTCGACTTCTTCTACGGCGTCACCTGGAATACCAGCCGCAAGAGCCTCTTCAACTGGAAAGAGGAGGAGCCGGGCAACTACGAGCGCAAGGTCAAAGCCTTCTTCGACCGCGCCCGGATGCTCAAGGTGCTGCGTGACTACATTGTCTTCCTGAGCCGCGACGACATCCTGAGCAAGATGATCCTGCGCCAGCACCAGACCCGTGCGGTCGAGAAGGCGCTGGTGCGGGTGGCCGAGCCGACCAGGCGGCGCGGGTTGATCTGGCACACCCAGGGCAGCGGCAAGACCCTGACGATGATCACCATCGCCAGCAAGCTGTTGCGCGAGGCCCCCGATGGCGAGAAGCCGACCGTGCTGATGATCGTGGATCGCAACGAGCTGGAGTCGCAGCTCTTCCGGAACATCACCGGCTACGGCATCACCACCCTGGAAGTGGCCGAGAGCAAACGTGACCTGCAGAAGCTGCTCGCTAACGACTACCGTGGTCTGATCGTCTCGATGATCCACAAGTTCGACGACATCCCCGCCAATGTGAACCTGCGTACGGGCGTGGTTGTGCTGGTAGATGAGGCCCACCGCACCACCGGCGGCGATCTTGGCACCTACCTGCTGGCCGCCTTGCCCAATGCCACCTACATCGGCTTCACTGGCACGCCCATCGACAAGCTCGCCAAAGGCCAGGGCACCTTCAAGGTCTTTGGCATTGATGACGAGCAGGGCTACCTCGACAAATACAACATCGCCGAGTCGGTCGAGGATGGCACCACCGTGCGGCTGAACTACGCCCTGGCCCCCTCTGACCTGCGCGTCGAGCGCGAAACCCTCGAGCGCGAGTTCCTGTCGCTGGCCGAAGCCGAGGGCGTGAGCGATTTTGAAGAACTGAACGCCATCCTGCGCAAGGCCGTGACGCTCACCGAGGCACTGAAGGCCGAGCAGCGCGTCGCCGAGGTGGCCGCCTTTGTGGCGACGCACTTCCGTGAGAACGTCGAGCCGCTGGGCTTCAAGGCGTTTCTCGTCGCAGTGGATCGCGATGCCTGCGTGCGCTACAAAACCGCACTCGACCAGCACCTGCCGCCCGCCTACAGCCAGGTCGTGATCTCCCCCGCCCACAACGACCCCGAGCGGCTGAAGGCCCACTACCTGAGCGCCCCGCAGGAGAAAGAAGTCCGCAAGATATTCGCCCAAAAGGGCACCACGCCGAAGATCCTCATCGTCACCGAGAAGCTGCTGACCGGCTTCGACGCGCCGATCCTCTACGCGATGTACCTGGACAAGCCGATGCGCGACCATGTGCTGCTCCAGGCGATCGCCCGCGTCAACCGACCCTACGAGGACGACGACGGCCTGGTGAAGCCCTACGGCTTTGTGCTCGACTTCGTGGGCATCTTCGAGAAGCTGGAGCGCGCCCTCGCCTTCGACGCCGATGTCGTCGCCTCGGTGATCCAGAACCTCGATGTGCTGCGCAACCTCTTCGCGACCCAGATGGGCGCGACCGCCCCGCAGTATCTGCCGCTGACCCGTGGCTGGGACGACAAGGCCAAGGAGCGGGCGATTGAGTACTTCGAGCCGAAGGAGCTGCGTGAGGCATTCTTCACCTTCTACCGCCAACTCCAAATGGTCTACGATGTGCTCTCGCCCGACGCCTTCCTGCGGCCCTACCTGAACGACTACGAGGCGCTGGCCGCGCTCTACCATCTCGTGCGCAGCGCCTACAGCGCCCGGCCCTACGTGGATCGCGAACTAACCGACAAGACCCGCACGCTGCTCCACGAGCACACCACCCTCTACAACCTGACGCCACCCGCCACCATTCACGAACTGGGGCCGCAGGAGTTGGCCGCCCTGAAGCAATCAGACAGCTCCGACACCGTGAAGGTGCTCAACCTACGCCGGGCACTGGCCAAGGCGGTTGACGACCAGGCCACCAGCCAACCCTTCCTGATCTCCATCGGCGAGCAGGCCGAAAGCGTCGCCCAGGCCTACGAAGATCGGCAACTGACCACCCAGCAGGCCCTGGCCGCCTTCGAGGCCCTCGCGCAGCAAGCAGCGCAGGCAGCCGACGAACGCACGCATCTGGGCCTCGACGCAAACAGCTACGCGCTGTACGTCGCGCTCCAGCCCTACCAAGCAGGCGTAACCGCCGCGCAAGCCACCATGCTCAACGCCCTCTTCCAGCAGCACCCCGACTACGGCTGGAACGCCCAGCAAGCAAGTGCCCTGCGCACCGCCCTCTACCAAGCCCTGCTCCCCCTAGTCGGCCAGCAACACTTTATCGTGGCAACCACCGCGCTGATGAAACTCCAACGCATATGAGCGAGCGAGCCGTGGGCGCGACAACCATGCCGCAGGTGCCTGCGCGCACCTGGCACGACGCCGATGACCTGCGCTGGGCCACCCGCGCATGGGCGGCGCGCATCGGCGTACGCGTCGTACGCATCCAGGTACGGGCCATGCGCACAAAGTGGGCCTCAATGTCCACCGCCGGCAACCTGACCCTCAACAGCGAACTGGTTGACCTCCCGCGCGAACTTGGCGAATACGTCATCGTCCACGAACTCGTCCACCTGCTCGCGCCCAACCACAGCAAGCTCTTCAAAAGCTTCATGCTCGCGTATGTGCCCGACTGGGAGGAACGGGAGGCGCGGCTCCGTTCCATCGTCGTCTAGCCATAAAGCCGCGCAGGGGCACTTCGGTGCAAAAAAGATCGGTTGTTTTAACGCAGAGGCGCAGAGGTATTTCCTATCTTTGCGCCTTTGCGCCTTTGCGTCAAAAAATAGCTCAGGCTAGCATGATGATGATGCCGATCAGCAGCGCCAGGCAACCCGAGCCGGCCCAGAAGGTGAGCCCGTCCCAGAAGAGCGAGCGCTTCTTGTTGGCCAGGATATTGTCGGCGAGATAGGGCGGCGGGTATGTGTCGCCAAAGGCAACCACGGTAAAGAGCACGCCGAGCAGCAAGGTGGTCAGTTCGATGATGCGCTTACCGGCCTCGTCGAGGAAGTCCACCTGCTTGCGCTCGGCCTCGGCAAAGAAGGCGGCGAGTTGCTGCTGCTCGGCGCGGGGCGGCACCAATGTGTGCGACCGTTACCCGACGCTGGTGCCCTCCTCGGCTCCCTATCTTATGAAAGAGCAAGCCATTCGCGAAGAGTTGCTTCAAGGTGCTGCGCGTCGGAATGGGCCAATTGACCCAGCAGTTTGATCACTAACCCGGCTTCCACGGTATAGAGGCCACGTTTTACTGCGGAGGGTACATTCAGCCCTGCACGCCGCCACTCCGTCAAGATAAATTCACCTGGCAATAATCCCGTCATCCGACTGGTGAGTGGAACGATCATCAGATCGTGACTGATATGCGGACCATTCACCACAATCGCAGGGCGTACTTTACTGCTCGACAAATCAGAAAAGGGATAGCGTACCAGGATCAGGTTATGCTGCGAGTAGGTCGGCATAGACATCATCCTCGGGATGATCCCAGATCTGGTTGAGTGAGCTGGAGCTTGCAGCTTGCCAGAATAAGTGTTCCTCCTCGGTGAGGACGGTCACAAGCACTTGCGCTCCATCGGGCAAAGCCGTTGGTTCCAGCAGTTCTATTTTGCCATCGCGCACAATTGCACGGATCGTGAGTAACATGGGTTCTCTCCTCTAACGCATGGGTTTACACCCGACAGGGTTTATTATATACGCCAACTGCGAGGGCGGCAAAAAGTTGCCCCAACCTTTATCCAGCAGGTTGATCATCACCTTGGCGAATTGCTGAACACGCCGGTGTAAAGAACCGCGCCGTCATCGTTGGGACTATGCCGCAAAAAAGACTGGTTATTTGACGCAAAGGCGCAAAGGTATTTCCTACCTTTGCGCCTTTGCGTCAATACGGATCTGGATGTGCCTTTGCGTCAAAGCTCGCGCCGCAGGTAGATCCATGCCGAGGCCCAGCGATGCTCGGCTACGGTTGTCTCGCCTTCAACCACTGTTGTCGGCCCACGATATCCTCGAGATCTATCAGGTGCGCGAGTGCCTAGAAAGTCTGGCTGCACGCATCGCCGCCGAGCAGATACCCTCTGAGCAACTCGCGGCCCTTACGCACGAACTTGCCTTCAGCGAGCAGTGTGCGACTGAGGGCCACCACAACGAAATCCTTGAGTCTGATATCCGCTTCCACAAGCTGATTATCTCTGCGACTCAGAACCAGCGCCTCGCGGCCATTTTGACAACCCTGGACGACCAGATGTACCGTATTCGCTTGACCCTCCCGCGCTCGGCGGGCTGGATCGAGGAAACCCTGGCTGAACATCGCGCAATCGTCGAGCGGATCACGACTCGTGACGCCGACGGGGCCGCGCGGGCGATGGGAACGCACCTGCGCTCCTTTTGAGATCGGGCTGTCCGCCTGGTGCTGCCGATCCAACGTTGAGCCCGGGCGACCGCTCGGAGGTGTGCTCGTTCGGTCGATCAACACACCTTTCCCGATGGTTGCTCGCGCCTACCTGATGCGTGACCGTTTGACGTCCCTTGGTACAGAAAGCACACATCGCCCTATGACCACTCTCTCGATCTTCGGTGCCCTAGGAACGCTCATCGGTCTGGTTCGCGCGGTGCCCCAGCTTGTCAGGCTGCTGCGTACACGGCAAGCCCACGGGGTTTCCGTCGACACAGCGGCCTCCAGTTCGATTGTAAGCTTTGGCTGGGCAACCTACGGATTGTGGGACCAATCAGCCCTATGTCAGTTTGGCCACCGGCTCCTCGGGCGTGGTCTTTGCGCTCATCACGCTGCTGTCCCTGCGCTTCGGGCGCCGCCTCCGCGAGTTTGCGGTCGCCCCTGTCTGGCTCGCCGTGCTGTTCCTGGCCGGCGGGGTAGCAGGAGAGACTGGGCTTGGGCATCGTGCTGCCGATCAGCGTGTTGGCCGCGAATCTCCCCCAGATCTGGGTGGCCTCTCGCGAGGGCAATCTCGCTGACCTGTCGCTGGCCACCTGGCTTCTCTCGATGGCCGATGGGTTGGTCTGGGGTAGCTACACTCTCATCCAGCCGGACATGGCGATTATGCTCTTTGCTGGTCTTCAATTGACGACGAGCGGGCTCATCGTCGCCTTGAAGCTCGCATACACGGTCAAACAGTCCCGGTCGCGTAGTGCTTGAACAGGCGTAGGGAGGCATGATGACTATGACGGTGCCCTGGTCGCCATGCGCAGGGTTGGCTCACCTACGCGAAAACCTTTGCGCCTTTGCGTCAAACCAACCGCCTTCATGCATCGCTCGCACGCTCCTCACAGGCCAGATTGTCGCCACTCGTACACACCGCAGCGCGGGGGCCGTGCAGGTCGGCGTGCGGCCCTCGTTCGAGGTCCTGTTGGTAGTACCAGAAGAGTGCGCGGGCGGCGAGTAGGGTCGAGACGGCGCGTAGACTGGGGGCGGCCAGCAGGATGAGCCGTTCCAGAGTGGCGCTGTCGTAGCCCCAGCCGTTCCGCTCGTTCTCGGCCTGGGCCAGTGGCAGCCAGTTCTCAAGGAAACGCAGGCGCATATGGGCGTCAGTGAACATCGTGGGCATCCGATCCTCATCAGTGGAAGGGTGGCGGTGGCGGTTGCCTGCCGCCACCGTCGGACAGCTACGACCGATCCAGGGTCACGATGGCGGGGGTGCGGTCGAACATCCAGAAGGCCATCGGTAGGCCGAGCCCCAATGTCACGCCAATCAGGGCCCAGGCCACGCTGAGCCAGAAGGCGCTGAACCACCAGCCAACCGCGACAAAGTAGATGGCGCGGAGCCAGAAGGGATGCTGCGCAACGCGACCCTGGCTCACCACCGTGACGCCCCCCTGACTGACGACCTTCATCTCGGTGCGCACCGGTTTGAGGGTCATCACCTGGGGAATGCGGTTGAGCATCAGCAGGCCCAGGGGCAGGCCAAGAATGCTCACCAGCAAGAGCCAGGCGATTCCCGTCCAGAAGAAGCCCAGCCAGAGACCAATGAAGCAAAAGTAGAGCGCACGCACGAGACAGCCAGGCCCTGCCGCGTTCTGGGCAAGGATGATCGTTGGGCTCGGCGCGGGAGCCGCCGCCGGGGCTTGCACAATGACATTGACCGTCTGGACTGGCCCGGCGACTGGTGCGGCGACCGCTACAGGAACTTGCGGTCCGACTGGTGCAGTCACGAGCGGAAGCGTTACCGGGGCAGCGCTATCGACCTGAACAGGTGAAGGCTGGCTGACGGCAGTCAAGTCGCTCCCACAGTTGGCACAGCGGCGGGCATCGTCTGGGTTGAGATAGTCACAACTGGTGCAGTGCATGGTCGGGTCTCCCTTGTGCGTACAATGACGAACCACTACACTCAGTATAGCCACGTCACCCGGCGCAAATGCGCCCTTGAACCCAGTGCTTTGCGGTGATCTTCGCAGCGTGATCTAAAGGCAATACCTTGCAAAGAAGGCGGCTCTTTTGACGCAAAGGCGCAAAGGCGCAAAGGTTTTTGCGTAGGTGAGCGAACCCTTTGCGTCTTCGCGTGAGCTTATTTGAAAAGTATTGGATCTAAAGTATTATGCTTGAATGAGAGTTCGCATGTGTTTGCATGTCACGCTGAGCATCACATGGCCCGCGGGCCAGTGGTATGGAGAGAAACCAGTGCGCTTGTGCAGCCTGCATGGTCACCCCGAACGGAGTGAGGGGTCTTCCATAAAGGGACGTTCGTTGACCGGCCTCTGCGTATCGGGGGCGGCTTTTCACACAATTTCCGCCGATGCGTGATATTCTGCCATAATGTAGATGCTCCGTTCGGAGCCTATAAGGAGACCACCATATGTTCCAGGGTCTGTTTGGCAATGCGTCTGAGGTTGATGCGGCGAAACTTGAGCAGGAGCTCGGGCCGCTGCTGGTTGAGGGTGAGCAGTTGGTGCGCGGCTTTCGGGTGCTGCGCGATATGTTTGTCTTTACATCCAAGCGCTTGATCCTGATTGATAAGCAGGGCACGACGGGTCGGAAGGTCGAGTACCATTCGATTCCGTATAAGGCGATTACCCATTTTGTGGTCGAAACTGCGGGTACGTTTGATGGCGATGCCGAGTTGAAGATCTTTCTTTCGAGCAATCCGGTACCCATCGAGCGTGAGTTTAAGCGTGGCACCGATATTGTTGGGGTGCAGCGGACGTTGGCGACGTTTGTGTTGGGGTGATTTCGGGGATCGGGGATCGGGGGTCAGGGGTCAGGGATCGGGGATCGGGGATCGGCGGCGGTGTAGGGGCACGGCGCCGCCGTGCCCGTACCGGGGGCATGGCACGGCGGCGGGGCACGGCGGCGGGGTAGGGTCACGGCGGTGCCGTGCCCGTACGGATGGGGCGGGCACGGCGGTGATCATCGGGCCGAAGTAAGGCCGAAGCACGCGCCATGTCCGACGCGTCATGCAACCCACGCGCATGGGGCGCGTGCTTCGGCCTTACGGCCATGGGGCGGGGTATCGGGCATGGGGTGCGGCATCGGGTCATCGACCGGGCACGGGGGCATGGGATCGACGGGCGCGAGCGTGGCACGGCGGGCAGATCGGGCGTGCCAGCCCGAAGGGTTGGTGGTAGAATAGGGAGCAGAATCTTCGCACCCCGAAGAGTTGCAGGTATTCTGCGCCAGTCTCATGAAGGGAGTCTCAAGGGTGAAAATTGCCGCTGTAACGAATGATGGGCGTACCATTAGTGCCCATTTTGGCCGCGCACGCCAATATCTTGTCGTGACTGTTGAGGATGGGGCCGTTGTTGCACGCGAAGTGCGCGATAAGACGGCCTGTGACCATAGCCATCACGGGCATGGGCACGGGCATGGGCACGACCACGACCACGACCACGACCACGACCACCACGGGCATGGGCATCATCATGACCACGACCACGACCACGCCAGTCAAGCAATTGGTCTGAGCCAACCTGGCGCCGTCGCCGCGCCACCAGTTGATCAACATACGTCAGCGGTGAGCATGATCGCCGACTGCGATGTCGTGCTCTCGCGGGGGATGGGACGTGGGATGTACAACAACTTGCAACGCGCCAACCTTCGCACCGTGCTTACCGACATCGTCCCCATCGAGGCAGCAGTGCATGCCTTGCTCGCAGGGACGCTCGAAGAACATCCTGAGCTTGTGCATTAATATGGTTCTTTGCCGCTGAAAAACCAGCATAGCTGGTTTTTCAGCGGCAAAGAACCGTATCTAGTTAACATAACGCATGGGCAACCATGCGCGGATTTCGGTACCTTCACCGGGGCGCGAGAGGATCGTCAGGCGTCCGTCGAGCACGGCAGCACGCTCGCGCATCTGGCGCAGGCCCAGGTGTGGACCTGACTGCTCGGCCTGCGCACCCGGATCAAAGCCGACGCCATCATCACGCACAACAATCTGGAGCCCGTCATCCACGATTTTGAGCATGACCGCGATGTGCTGTGCAGAGGCATGTTTGGCGGCATTGTTCAATGCTTCCTGCACAAACCGAAACGCCGCGAGTTCGAGCACATGGGGGAGATCGGGCGGCAGGTTGCTCAGTTCAAGTTGAAGTTCCCAATCCTGTTGGCCGGCAAAATCGGCGACAAAACGACGCAAAGCCGCAACAAAACCTAATTGGCTCAACTCCATTGGACGCAGCGCAAAGATGGCTCGGCGCAATTCCTCGATTTGATGGCGCAGCGTCGCCTTGACCGAAGCAAACTCTTCGGCGAGGCGCTCTGGCTCTTGGTCGAGCCAGTCTTCCCAGAGGGCAATGCGCATCCGGAGAAAGGCGAGGCTCTGGGCGACACCGTCGTGGAGATCGCGGGCTATCCGGGTACGTTCTTCGGTAATGGCCTGCTCGAGGGCGGCAATACTGGCTAACTCACGCGCACGGCGGCGACTCCCCTTGATGCCTTCGGTTAATTCACCAGCCACGGTGACGAGCAGGGTCGTCACCGTTGGCTCAAGTTCGAGGTGCGCTTGGGCTGCGAGTGTGGGGGTCGCGTTGGTCGCGTTGGTCGCGTCGGTAATGCGCTGGACATCAACGACATACCCCTCGATCCAACCTATCGGCTCATCATCGCGTTCGGCAAGGGGCACCAGCACGCATGCGGTAAGCCCTTGCGGGGGTTTGCTCCGTGGGAGCAGCACCGTGGGCGTACGTACCCGTCCTGGCTCCCCCATTACGCCAAACGACGTACGGGCCAGGGCCAATTGATCCTCGGAAAGGCCGACGCAACGCGCCGTCAGGGCGACACCTTGATCATCTTCGAGTACCAGCGCCATCGCACGTGCCCCCAACAGACGCGTTGGCAGGGTCATCGCATAATCAAGCACATCATCAAGTGAGTCACTACTGGCGACCCGCTGATTCAACTCATAGAGCAACTCGAGGCGGGCATTGGCCGAGCGCAACTCGTCAAGCATATTCGCCTCGGTCGTCAGGCGGCGCTGCTCCTGACGGGCAGCCCAACTCAGAACCGCATAGATCGCGCCCGCCGCCATGGCTCCCCAGAAGAGAGCCTCAAGTGTCTGGACAACGGGCGGCATTGGGCGTAGATCAATCAAGAGCGATTCGACCAGACGGGTGAGGGCAAAGATCAGGCCCACCACCCCGGCCAGCGGCCAGCGCAAACTGCGCAGCGCGGCAATCATATCGGGAGGTTGTGATTTTGATGGCATAGGTAGCTAGATCATGGCGTGCCAGTGCAACGGCAGCGTAGCGGCGAGATAGCGGTCGGCACTATGCCAGGTATGATCGCCGCCCTCGAGCACCGGCGACGCGCTTGCATTGGCAATCCCGAGGCTCCGCAACACGCGCACGAGATACTCACCACGGTAAAAATTGGAACCCCACGGCTCAAGCGTTTGCGGGCCATACTGGATCACCCAGGTAAGCCGTTGGAGGGCGGCCCGATCGGCGCGCAAGAGCAGGCAGATTGGATTATTGCTGGTGAGATGGGCAAGATCGGGCGGCGCCCCAAAGACCGGGGCGAACATTGGTTGCGCAAAGAGGCCGTCGGCGCTGCGGGCGGTCTTTCCTCCATCAGAAGCATATGGAAACGAGCCATCAAATGCTCCGACGCTGACAAAGCGTTCCGGGTGCAACGCGGCCGCCTTGACCGCCATATAGCCACCGAGCGAAAAGCCGACGATGCTCCGGGCCGACGGCAGTGTCCGAAAGCGGCGATCAACGGTAGGCAGCAACTCTTCAAAGAAAAAGCGCTGGAAGCGACCAGTGCCAACGCCGGGCACAGACCGTGCCCGTTCGGGACTATGAAAATCAGTCAACATCCCAGGCACCGCATTGTCATCGCTGGCCATTCCGGGCATCACGAGGATCATTGGGCCAATACGTTCTTCAGCACGCAGACGCTCATAGATATCGACCGCGGTTGATGATCCGCGACTGGCATCCTCAGTGGCATTGACCCATTCGCGCTCGTGCCCCCGTAGCAAATAGAGCGTCGGGAAGCGACGGCGCGGCTCGGATGCATACTCAGGTGGCAGATAGACATACAGCGAGCGAACCACCCCGAGCACCTGGCTCTTCAGCCGTACCAAGCGCACACGATGATCAATATTCACATCAACCATAGCGGATCACTCTACTTCCCACCCAACAAGCCATTCGTGTTACCCGAACAGAACGCATTCTAACACACCCTTCGCCCCAACCCCCCCCAGCCCTAGCCGGTTGGGACACGACGCCGCCGTGCCCCGACCGGCACCAGACTCTCCTTCAGCCCTGATTCAGTAGCGTAATCAAGAGTGCCGATCCCCCAAAGAGCGCCATAAATCCACCGACAAGCAGGGCAATTGCCAACAACCACGAAAGCAATGCCCGTGCCAGTGAGATCTGGTGTGCTTCGGCAAGACCGACAATACTCAACAGACCGGCCCATCCCCAGAGGCCTGCCTGCATTGCATAGACTGTTGTGGTGATTTGGCTTGCCGAGGCTGGCAGGGCAAGCGCGATGATCCAGAGGGGGAGGCCGACAAGCATGGGCAGACTTGACCAGACCAGGGCTCGCCGCACATGCCAGGGACTGGCCCGCCCCCCGAGCATCCATCCGCCGGCACGCAACAATACCCCCCCGAGCATCAGGACGACCCCGCCAAAGAAAGGCCCTGTGAGCAGGATCAGCGCGAGCAACTCACCATTGCTCAACTCGACGCCAAGCTCTCCCCATGCGGCCCAGCCAAAGAGCAGGCTTATACCAGCGAACGCACTGAGGGTCCACGTTTCAAGCGTTGAACGCAATGCCACCGCCGAGCGCAACGCCAGCCGTGGCTGATACCAGATCGTGCGCCACGGATTGACATAACAATAGTTTGTTGTCGTTTGCCCGGATCGTCGCGCAGGTTCATGAACGTCGGTGATGGTTGGCCTCTTTGGTTCGTTCATGTCCTGTCCATATCTCTCTGCATCTCTTGCCGCAAAGCGCACAGGGATTATACCTTTTTTGAGGGTAGTGGTGATATAGTAATCCTTACGGATACGTGGGGCTTGTGCTGGCGAAAATGGCCGTTTTTGCCAGTATAAGAACGTAGAACAGAGGAGCAGTGCGTTATGGCTGAGCAGGCTACACCTCCAGCGTCGGTGGTTGCGGTTCATGAACGTTTGCCTCTGAAGACTCGTCTTGCGTTTGGGGCCGGTGATGTGAGCCCTGGTATGGCGGCGATTATCGTGGGTTTTTTCCAGGCGCTCTTTCTGACGACGGTGGCCGGGCTCAACCCTGGCGCGGTCGGGCTTATTCTGTTGCTCAGTCGGGTGTGGGACGCGATTACTGATCCGTGGATGGGCCTGATTAGCGACCGGACGCGCTCACGGTTTGGGCGTCGGCGTTTCTGGATGTTGGTCGGGGCGGTGCCGTTTGGCCTGATCTATATGCTGCTCTGGTGGGTGCCGCCGCTTGGTGAGACCGGGCGGTTTTTCTATTATCTGGTGGTCATTCTGGCTTTTAATACGGCGTACACGATCGTGAATGTACCGTATACCTCATTGACGGCCGAGTTGACCAGTGATTACGATGAACGCACTGCGCTCAATTCGTTTCGGTTTGCCTTTAGCATCGGCGGGAGCCTGATTGCTGGGGTGTTGCATGGCATCCTGATTACGCGTTTCTGTCTCGATCCGAATCGGTGTCTGCCAGCCGAGGCGCAGGCGGGTTATTTCTTGTCGGCGGTGATCTTTGGTGTTGTGATGATTTGGCCCTTTCTCTGGTGTGTGTTTGGTACCCGCGAGCGCTATACGCCCCCGGCCACGACGATGACGATGCCGCTGCGTCAGCAATTCCAGATTGCACTGCGCAATCAGCCCTTCCTCTTTGTCATTGGCGTCTACCTCTGTTCGTGGATGGCGCTTCAGATTACTCAGAATGTGATCGGTTTTTATTTAACTTTCTACCTGCGTCGGGCCGATATGTTCCCGATTGTGCTGCTGGCTGTGCAGGGTTCGGCGATGATCTTTCTCTTTGTCTGGAGCGCGGTGAGCCGTCGGATTGGCAAGCAAAAAGTTTATTATATTGGCATGTGCTTTTGGATCGCTGTGATGTCTGGGCTTTTCTTCGTTGGTCCTGACCAGATTACGCTGGCAATTGTGCTGGCGGCGCTGGCGGGGGTCGGCATTGCGACGGCCTACCTGGTGCCCTGGAGCATGTTGCCCGATGTGGTCGATCTTGATGAACTGAACACGGGTCAGCGACGCGAGGGCATCTTTTACGGGGTGATGACCTTTACGCAGAAGACGGCGGTCGGGGTTGGCATTGCGTTGACGTTGCAGGCTTTGCAGTGGTACGGCTTCAATCGCGATCTCTTGCCCGGCGAACAACCCGAAAGTGCGCTGCTCGCCCTGCGCTGGATGATCGGCCCGGTGCCAACGGTGCTGTTGATTATCGGCATGATCCTTGTCTATCGTTATCCGCTCACACGGGAACGTCACGAGGCGATTCTGACCCAGTTAGCCGAGCGCAAGGGCTGATCATGCTATACTACTTCTACGGAAGTTCGTCCCGCAATAGAAAGAATATGTATGGCTTCGTTGCCAGTCCCTACCATTATTGAGCGTACCGCTCGTGGTGAGCGATCGTGGGATATCTTTTCACGGATGCTGCAAGAGCGGGTGATTATGATCAGCACGCCGATTGATGATGATATGGCTTCACTGGTTGTGGCTCAGTTGCTGGTGCTGCAACATCAAGATCCTGAACGTGATATCTGGATCTATATTAACAGCCCCGGTGGCGTAATCCGTGCTGGCCTGGCTATTTACGATACGATGCAACTGATTACGCCCGATGTCTGTACAGTGTGCGTCGGGCGTGCGGCAAGCATGGCGACGGTGCTGCTCTGTGGTGGGGCGAAAGGGAAGCGTTTTTCCCTCCCCAATGCGACCATTCATTCGCATCCTGCCGGGGGCGGGGCCGAAGGCTATGCGCCCGATGTTGAGATTCAAGTCCGCGAAATGCTGCGTCTCCAGCGGATGATTCGCGAATTGATGGCGAACCATACCGGCCAGACGCTCGAACGGATCGAGAAGGATTTCAACCGTGATGCCTATTTGACGCCTCAGCAAGCGATTGAGTACGGCTTGATTGACGCGATCCTCGATCCTACCAAAAACATACGTCCTAAGTGATCATTGCTGGTCTAGGTGCAATACTTTTCAAAGAAGGTGGTTTTTTTGACGCAAAGGCGCTGAGGCGCGAAGATTTTATATCTCTCTCTGGATCGCTTTGCGCCTTTGCGCCTTTGCGTCATCTCTCTGGATCGCTTTGCGCCGTTGCGTCACTTATGCGAGCCGCAATTTGGCGGCCAGCCATGTCACGGTCGTGCCGATCGTTGCAGGTTCGCTCGGCAGCGAGACATGACTGGCGCCTCGGATCAGGTGAAATTCGCCCCAGCCCTCGGTTGAGGTGCGCACCGCTTCGGCGGCTTCGGCAGAGACAACGGCATCCCGTTCCGCATAAATCAAGAGCAGCTGCGGGCGGGTCGCCTGGGCCTTCAACCGGCCTAGGCTTTCCATGAGATCGAGATGATCAAAAAGATCCCAGGTGCCAATCTCAGCCCGAATGCCGCTGGTCTGCCAGGCCCGCACAATATGGTAGATTGTGCCGTCGCGAAAGAGATGCAGCAGCGTCGGGCGCAGGATGCGCAGGGCTTCGTTGCGCTGTACCTGGCGATACTCGTCGGCATTGAGGCGCAGTTGCGGCGCCACTTCCCAGAGCACCAGGGCATCGCAGGGCGTGCCTTCGGCGACCGCGCGGGCCGTCACAGCCCCACCGAGACTCATGCCGAGCAGCGCAACGCGGGCATAGCGTTCGCGGAGCCAGCGCTCTGGCCCGGCGACGCTCTCGAGAATCGCTGGATAGGCCTGGGGGCGCGGACTTTCGCCGTGCCCATCGAGATCAATGAGCAGCACGGCAAGGCCTTGACCAATGCATTCGTCGGTGAGCCGCCAGGTATAGAAGGTCTTGTCGCACCCCGAGCCGTGAGCGACACAGACGACTGAGCGCGCCCCGGTTTTTGGGGTGATATGCAGGGCAGGAACCGGGCCATAGGCCCCTTCGATCGCAACTTGTTCAATCGTCCGATCAAGATATTGTCCGGGTTGCAACCGGAGGCGCGGGTTGAGTTGCGGGCGGATCAGGCTTGCCAGGCCAACCTGGAGGGCCGCCGCCACAGGCAGACTCGCCGCCAGAGCCAGTGGCCCCGGACGGGCCATTGCCAGCGCCCCCACACTCACCAGTGGCCCCAGGCGGCCCGCTCCCCACGTCAACCCGCGTAATTCACCCTGACCTGCCAACCCCTCCATCAAACCCAGCCAGAACCCGATTCCGCTTAGGAAAGAACGTAGCATAGTTCCTCGATGTCCCCTCGCTTCGCTCCTGAGAAATAACACCCGCCTGAGACCCCACAGGTCTTTAAGAACGGTGAGGTCTGACGGGCGCTCACCCTGTTTCTTGTGGCATCACTGGCCCGAAGGCCATCTGTCTAGTAGTCTGGCTGACCATGCGTCCTGTTCAATAGTACTTGGTCTTACGCCCGGACGACGGTGATCGTGCGTCCCTGCGGCGAGGTGGCCGCCTCCACGGTGGTGCGCTGGGCGATGGGGGGCTGGCCGCTGCGGCGGTCGAAGATGACCAGCCAGCCGGTCTCCAGCCCCAACCCGGCGAGGTACAAGTCGAGTTGGGCCAACCCCTCGTCGCGGGGGTCGCTTTCGCCGTCGCGCCAGACCTTGAGTTCCATGCCCATCGTGACGGGGTGCGGGCCGCCGTAGCGCAGGCAGAGATCCATGCGCCGCGTGCCGATCGCGTACTCGCGGTCGAGGGCGCCGTTGCCGTTGACCACGCGGTGCAGGAAGGCCATGAGGACCAGGTGCGGGGCAATCTCGTGATAGTGAACGCTGCCGAGCAGCGGCTGGCCGTGCTGCCGCCAGAAGGCCAAGAACGCGTCGAGCAGCTTGTCCGGGTTGAGGCTGCCATCCGGCTTCAGCCATGCCGGTGAGATATGGGGCAGTGAGGCGGTCGCGGTGAAGGCCAGCACACGTGGCAGCACTTCCTTATAGATCGGGTTGGCGATGACCAGCCCCCCGGGGCCATCGAAGCGACACAGGCCCAGGTCGACCACAAAGCGGATGTCATCCTGCGGCACGTCGCTGAGCGACCCACCCGCCAGCAGTGGCTCGATCACGCGGCGCACCCGCGGCTCGCGCAGGCGTTCGGCCAGGCTGTCGAGGTGCGTGTCTTGGCGCTGGATCATCAGTTCCTTCGCCGCCTCAAGGTGGGCAACGGTGATCGGTCGGGGTTCGTCGTTCAGGATGTCCTCAACGACGGTCTTGGCGAGGTCGTTGACCAGCCAGGGCTGGCCTTGCGTCAAGGCGAAGGCGTGGTCAATGACCGCAGACGCGAAGACCTGGCCGGTGTCGTCGGTGTGCTGCCGGTAAAGCAGCGCCACGTCGTCGCGGGTAAAGCTTCCCAGCGTCAGCGAGCGCGTCTTCACATTGAAGGGACTGGCGGTGTTGAGCCGCGCGCTGCCGCCTGACGCCACCTTGTAGTCGCGCACATCGCGCATCCCAATCAGCGCCAGCGACGCGGGGAACCCGGTGGGACGCCAGTTGTAGCCCGCCCGGAGTTGGCGCAGCACCGAGATCAAGGTTTCGTTCTGCAGCGCGTCGATCTCGTCAAGGAAGATCACCAGCGGACGCGGCGCTGCCTGGGTCCAGGCACTCAACGCCGTGCGCACGCGCGCCCCGGCTTCAGCTTCTGGCCACACCGGCGGGCGCAGGTCAGGCGGGAGTTGTGCCGCAAGCGCCAGGCGCCAATCGTCCAGGATCGCCAGTTCCGCCGCCCCGGGGTCGCTGTTAAACGCCGCCCCGACCTCGACCGAGACCAGCGCAGCGACATAATCCCCAGACGCGGTCAACTCCTGGGCTAGCGCGATCATCGAGGTGGTTTTGCCAGTCTGGCGCGGGGCGTGAATGACAAAATAGTTGAAATCAGCCACCAGGCGTCGCGCCCGCAGCACGCGCGCTGCGGCGGGCAGCATGTAGTGCAATTCGGGCTTGCACGGCCCGGCAACATTGAATCGCCGTGGCATGGGCTTCCTCCTAGGCGTATGTCGGTCAAGTATACCATGCCCGACGAAGGCGTCGCCCGACCTGCCTGCCTCACAGGCAAGATTTCTGGTATGATAAGGCAATTGTTTGTGCCGAAAGGAGTCGTACACATGGCCGAGAATCGTCGGAGTAAACTGATTACTGAAGGGCCGCAGCGTTCGCCGAATCGTGCAATGCTGCGTGCAGTGGGGTTTGGTGATGAGGATTTTCACAAACCTATTGTGGGTATTTCGAATGCGCATAGTACACTGACGCCGTGCAATGCGGCGCTTGATCCACTGGCGCAGCGGGCCGTAGCAGCGATCAAGGCGGCTGGTGGGATGCCTCAGACCTTTGGCACGATCACGGTCAGCGACGGCATTTCGATGGGCACCGAGGGGATGAAGTTCTCGCTCGTCAGCCGCGAGGTGATCGCCGATTCAATCGAGACGGTGGTCAATGCCCAGCGGATGGACGGGATCCTCGCGGTCGGTGGCTGTGACAAGAATATGCCCGGGGCGCTGCTTGCGCTGGCCCGGCTCGATGTGCCGAGCATTTTTGTCTATGGCGGTACGATCAAGCCCGGCCATCATGATGGCCGCGATTTGACGATTGTCAGTGCCTTCGAGGCCGTTGGTCAGTATAGCGCCGGCACAATTGATGCCAATGAGTTGCTCGAAGTCGAGCGTCGCGCCTGTCCAGGTGCGGGGTCGTGTGGCGGGATGTATACCGCCAATACGATGTCTTCGGCGATCGAGGCGCTCGGTCTGAGTCTGCCCGGATCGTCGACGATGGCCGCTGAGGATGGTGAGAAGGCCGAAAGTGCGGCTCGCTCGGGCGAGGTGCTGGTTGAGGCGATCCGGGCTGGCCGTACCGCCCGCCAGATTCTGACCCGCGAGGCCTTCGAGAATGCGATTGTGGTCGTGATGGCGCTGGGTGGTTCGACCAATGCGGTCTTGCATCTGCTGGCGATTGCCCATGCCGCCGAGGTGCCCCTCACGATTGATGATTTTGAGACGATCCGCACCAGGGTGCCGGTGCTCTGCGATCTCAAGCCGTCGGGCCATTATGTGGCGACCGATCTCCACCAGGTTGGCGGCGTGCCGCAGGTGATGAAGATGTTGCTCAAGGCCGGTTTGTTGCACGGCGATGCGCTGACTATCACGGGCCAGACCATTGCCGAAACGCTTGCCGACGTGCCGGATGCGCCACCTGAGGGTCAGGATGTCATTCGCCCGTGGGATGCGCCGCTCTACGCGCAGGGCCACCTAGCGATTCTGCGGGGCAATCTGGCGGAAGAGGGGTGCGTTGCCAAGATTACGGGGATCAAGCAGCGTCAGATCACCGGGCCAGCCCGGGTCTTTGATGCGGAAGAGCAGTGTCTGGAGGCAATCCTGGCGGGCAAGATTGTCGCCGGTGATGTGCTGGTGATTCGCTATGAAGGTCCCAAGGGCGGCCCGGGGATGCGCGAGATGCTTGCCCCGACCTCGGCCATCATCGGGGCTGGCCTCGGTGATGCGGTTGGCCTGATTACCGATGGACGCTTCTCGGGCGGCACCTATGGCCTGGTGGTCGGCCACGTCGCCCCCGAGGCGGCTGTCGGTGGCACGATTGCGCTTGTCCACGAGGGCGACAGCATTACGATTGATGCTGATACGCTGTTGCTGCAACTCAATGTTGCTGACGACGAGCTCGCCCGTCGCCGTGCGGCCTGGCAGCCACCAGCCTCACGTTACCCCCGCGGTGTGCTTGCCAAGTATGCGCGCCTCGTCTCGTCGGCGAGCCTCGGGGCCGTGACCGATTTGTGATCGAAGCGGCGACGGGGCTAGTACCAGTACCTTGCAAATAAGGCGGTTCTTTTGACGCAAAGGCGCAAAGGCGCAAAGGTTGTCGCGGAGGTGCGCGAACCCTTCGCGCCTTCGCGTGAGCTGCAAAGAAGGCGGTTCTTTTGACGCAAAGGCGCAACGGCGCACAGGTTGTCGCGGAGGTGCGCGAACCCTTCGCGCCTTCGCGCCTTCGCGTGAGCTTCTTTGCATAGTGTCGCCCGTCGCCGCTTCCAGGATGCCTCGAACAAGGAAGGGCGTCAGCCCTGAAGAAATAATGAAACCTGAAACTTTTCGTACCTATGGGCATGCCCTCGTTGATTGGATTGCGCACTACCGTGAGCGCTTGCCCGAGTTGTCGGTCTGGTCGCATGTCTCCCCAGGGGCGATCCGTGCGCAGTTGCCCCTTGATCCTCCCGAGGAACCTGAGTCGTTTGAGGCGGTGCTTGCCGATCTCGAGCAGATCATCCTCCCCGGTCTTTCCCATTGGCAGCATCCGCGGTTCTTTGGCTATTTTCCGGCCAATGCGGCGCTTGCGTCGGTGCTTGGCGATATGGTCAGTACGGGTCTTGGTCAGTTGGGCCTCAATTGGCAGTCGAGCCCGGCCCTGACCGAGCTCGAAGAGCAGATGACCGAGTGGATGCGTCGGTTGCTCGGGCTCTCTGATGGGTGGCGCGGCGTGATCCAGGATACCGCCAGCACGTCGACGTTGGTGGCCTTGATCTGTGCCCGTGAACGGATGACGAGCCACGGGGCGACGCGGGGTGGCCTGCAGGCTGAAGAGTTGCCCTTGACGGTCTATTGCTCGGGCCAGAGTCATAGTTCAGTCGAGAAGGCGGCGCTGCTGGCCGGCTTTGGGCGCGATAACTTGCGTCCCATCGCGACTGATGCTGCGCATGCGCTGCGCCCCGAGGTGCTGGTCGAGGCGATCCAGCGTGATCTCGCCGAGGGCCGTCGCCCCTGTGCGGTGGTCGCAACCATCGGTTCGACGGCAACAACTGCGGTTGACCCGCTCGAAGCGATGGTTGCGATCTGTCGTGAGTACGGTCTCTGGCTGCATGTTGACGCAGCGATGGCCGGTTCGGCGATGATCTTGCCCGAGTGCCGCTGGATGTGGCAGGGCGTCGAACAGGCCGATAGCCTCGTGCTCAATCCGCACAAATGGCTGGGCGTCGCCTTTGACTGCTCGCTCTACTATGTGCGCGATCCGCAACATCTGATCCAGGTGATGTCAACGAATCCCAGTTATTTGCAAACCTCAGCCGATGGCATCGTGACCAACTATCGCGACTGGGGCTTGCCGCTGGGGCGACGCTTCCGTGCGTTGAAACTCTGGTTCCTGTTGCGGCTCGAGGGGGCCGCAGCCCTGCGCGAGCGGCTGCGGCGGGATCTTGCGCTGGCACAGTGGCTCGCCGCGCAGATCGACGCGACCGAGGGCTGGGTGCGCCTCAATCCTGTGCATCTCCAGACGGTCTGTGTGCGGCACGAGCCGCCTGGTCTCGCCGATGATGCCCTTGATCGCCACACGCTCGACTGGATCGGGCGGCTCAACGCCTCGGGGGTAGCCTATCTGACCCCGGCGGTGCTGGATGGGCGCTGGATGGCGCGCATCAGCCTCGGGGCCGAACTGACGACCCAGGAAGATGTGGCGCACCTGTGGCAGGCGATGTGTGCCGAAGTAAGCACGTAAGGTTGACGCAAAGGCGCAAAGGCGCAAAGTTGGGCATGCAGATCCATCAAATCTTCGCGCCTTTGCGTCTTTGCGTCAAATCATCAGGAAATTTTAGATATGGATCGCCGCGCCGTGGACGAGCGCGTGCGCCGCTTCGCCGATCGCTTCGTAGAGCGTCGGGTGAGCGTGAATCGTCTGGAGCATGCTCTCGCCGGTGGCTTCGTGGGTTAGGGCGAGGCCGCCTTCGCTGATCATTTCGGTGACGCGGGGGCCGATCATATGCACGCCCAGGATTTCGTCGTACTGTTTGTCGGCGACGATCTTGATAAAGCCAAAGCGGTTCTGACCAAGTACCCGCGCTTTGCCGTTGGCCGAGAAGGGGAACTTGCCGACCTTGACCTCGTAGCCCTGCTCTTTCGCTTTCGCTTCGGTGAGCCCAACGCTCGCGATTTCGGGGCTGCAATAGGTGCAGGCCGCGATCTTGCCATAGTCAATGGGCGTGACGTGCAGCCCGGCGAGGTGTTCGATCGCAAGAATGCCTTCGGCGCTGGCTTTGTGTGCCAACCATGGCGTGGCGGCCACGCAATCACCCACCGCATAGATGCCATCGGCAGCGCGCATATACCCATCGGTCGTAATAAACCCACGCTGGTCAAGCGTCACGCCCGCTGCTTCGAGGCCAATGTCTTTGGTGTTGGGCAGGATACCAATCGCCACCAGCAACTTCTCGACCGTGATCGCGGTAGTTTTGCCATCGGTACCCGTCACACTGACCACGACATGCTCGCCACTGGTATCAATGCCCTCGACCCTGGCCCCGGCCATCGTCTTGATGCCCCGGCGCTGAAACGCCTTGACGAGTTCTGCCGAAACCTCTTCGTCTTCGTTGGGGACAATGCGCGGCAACGCCTCAACGACCGTCACCTCGGCCCCGAACGCCCGGTACATCGACGCAAACTCGATCCCAATGGCCCCAGCGCCAATTGACATAAAACTTTGCGGAACCGCAGACAACCCAAGCGCATCAGTTGACGAGAGCACGCGCGTATGGTCAAAGGGAACCCCAGGGAAGGGGCGAGGTTGGGCACCGGTGGCAACCAGAATATGTTTAGCCTGGAGCGTACGTTCGCCGCCGGCATTGAGCTTGACATGAACCTGACCGCGCCCGGTGAGCGTAGCCCAGCCAGTGACCACCTCGATCTTATTCTTCTTCATCAAAAAATTGACGCCGTCACTGCTCGCCTTGACGACCGCATTTTTATGCTTCATAGCCCCGGCAAGATCGAAGCTCACCCCTTCGACCATCACGCCGAAGCGCTTGCCCTCTTTCACCTCATCAAGCAGATCGGCACTGTGGAGCAACGCCTTGGTCGGAATACAACCGACATTCAGGCAGACCCCACCCATTGGCCCGGCCTCGACGATGGCCGTCCGCAGGCCGAGTTGCCCTGCGCGCACAGCGGCGACATACCCGCCCGGCCCGGAACCCACAATCACCACATCGTACACAGCTTCACTCACGATATGGACCTTTCTACCCTCACTTGCGCATTTCTGTGCAGCATTGCACAAACCACTGCTATTGTAGCACACGCCGTGCGCTTAGTGCCGATCCGCCTGTTGTTGACGCAAAGGCGCAAAGGCGCAAAGCTGCGCAGGGGATCCATAGATGACGCAGATACGGAAGCTATAATCTGCGTCATCTGCGGACGATCGTGATGATTTTGGAACCGCCCTGGGTCATGCGGTGGTTGGGCAACCATACATCGATCCGTCTGCTATACTAGCGTCAGCACAGTTTCTTGAGGCTTGTTGCGATCCGAGCAACGGGCGTTGCTCGTGGGACGTGAAGGGAGGGCGATGATGACCTGGAACCAGGCGCATGCGTTGCTGGTGGGCGTGGGTACCTATGCCGATCCTGGGTTGCGGGGGGTGCCGATGACGGTGGCTGATGTTCACGCGCTGGCGGCGGTACTCGGTGATCCGCAGTGTGGTGGCTATGCGCCGGGGCAGGTGACGCACCTGACCGATGCCGCCGCGAGCCGGGCGGGGGTGCTGGCGGCGCTCGATGCGCTGGCGGCGCGGGTTGCCGAGGGCGATACGGTCTTTGTCTTCTACGCCGGTCACGGCGACTATGGCGATGATGGCTACTACCTGACGACGCACGATACGCGGATGGTCGGGCGCAAGGTCGCGGTGGGTACGGGGCTCCGCGAGGCCGAGGTGATCGCGAAGCTGCGCGCTATGAAAGCCAAACGGCTGCTGTTGATCGTCAATGCCTGCCATGCGGGTGAACTGTCGCCGGTGCTGGCCGCTGATGATGCGCCGTTGACCGGGACGCCGCTGCCGCCACCGGTGGCCGCCGCGCTGCTCGGCACCGGCGAAGGCCGGGTGATCATCAGCGCCTGTCGTGAGAACCAATACTCGTTTATCGGCCCTGGCCCGCTCACCCTCTTTACCCAGGCGCTGGTTGATGGTCTGCGGGGCAAGGGCGTGACGAGCAATCGCGGCTACATCAGCGTCTTTGACCTCTATACGCACCTCTACTTTGCGCTCGACGAGGCCGTGCCGCGCACGATCCCGGCGGCGGTGCGGCAGCGCTACGGTGAGCAGCAAGAGCCAGAGTTGACGATCCTCAAGGGGGTGGGGCCGTTCCCGGTGGCGCTCTATCGGGGGGCGACGACGCTCGGCGCGTTTGATGGGTCAGGGACGCCACCCGAGGGCACGGCGGTGCGCGCGGTCAACCCGGCCTATGCGCAGGCCATGCTGCGTCAGCATCAGCAGTCCATTGGTGATCAGGCGCACGTCGGCGCGGCGATTGCCGGCGATGTGCATGGCAACGTCACGGTGACGACGCACGATCAGCGCGGGCAGCACGGGGGGATCAGTTTTGGCAGTGGCAATCAGCTTGGCAATGTGAACATTGGCGATGTGGCAGGCCGGGATATCATCAAGGGTGAGATCACCCAGGGCGACCGGATCACCACGGGCGATATCAGCGGCAGTGGCATCGCCATCGGGCGGGGCGCGCAGAGCACCGTGCGCAAGATCGACACCGGCGGCGGCGACTACGCCGAAGGCCCCCTTGACAAGCGCACGGGCACTTTTGTGGGCGGTGATCAGTTCACCATGTCCGGTGACTTCAGCGGTGCCATGCTCACCATCAAGTCGACGCTGACCAACGCTGTGCAGCGCATCAGCGCGGCCCCGCACGGCGACGCCGCCACAAAGGCCCAACTGCAACAGCTTCTTGCGCAACTGAGCGCGGCGTTACAGCAGGTGCCCCCTGCGCACACCGGTGAGGCCGAGGCGGTTGCTGAAACCGCCAAGACTGCCGTTGAACAGGCGACGAAGGCCCAGCCGAATCAGACCCTGGTGCAGATCAGCGCCGAAGGGCTGAAGCAGGCTGCGCAGAACCTGGCGGCGGTGTTGCCGACCGTGCTGCCCCTCGCGACGCAGATCGCCGAGGCCGTGCGGCGGATGAGTGGGGGGTGATACCAATTCGGTTTGAAGGTGCCGCATGGTCATACTGAGTATCAAATGGCTCGCGGGCCAGTGGTGCCGTGAGCAGCAGCCGCCCATCGTAGCGCGGGCTTCCAGCCCGCGTGGGATTGCGGGCTGGAAGCCCGCGCTACGATGGCGCACGAAGCGTCTGTTGCTTAGAAGCGCCGCGAAGCATCTCTGCCGTCGGGACGCCCGAGATCTTGAGCGCAACGAAGGGTGACTATGCGGCCTATGCAACGGCACAAGTATGCGCCTGCGGAGGATTGGTCGGGCGTTCCACCAAATGCTTGGCGGCAGCCCATCGTACGACCATCCTCACAATCTAGGGCGATTGCATCATACGAAATCGGATACAACGGGGCACTCGCAAGGGGTGCCCGTGCCGGGCCAGGGCACCCGCAAGGGGTGCCCCTACCGGGGCGGGGGCCGAATCCGGTGTACGGGCACCCCTTGCGGGTGCCCTTGCG
>NZ_SIJK02000006.1:0-163855 GCF_004762035.2 Candidatus Chloroploca mongolica
TCTGCGTAATCTGCGGACACTATCGAACCCTCTCGGGACTTTGCATCAGCCCTGTGCGCCTACGCCATGGCGATTGCATCACTTTTCAAATAAGACCTCACAGGTCTGCTCGTCGGCATTGGGACGCCATCATCAAGACCTGTGAGGTCTAGCCCGTTGCGCATATAACGGAAGCTCCATCCCCGCTTACGCGGCGTCGGACGCTGAGCCCTGCTTTTTAGATCTGGCACGCGTCAGGTTGTACTGGACTGGCTTGAGCATACGGATAGCAAGGACAAGGAAAAAGATCGTGAAGGCCAGGGAGAAAAAGACATAGGCGATCCAGGGTGAAGGGAGCGGCAGATCGCCTTGCGTAGAAGGCACCGTAAACCAGAGAGGACTCTCACCCTCGGCGAGGAGTCCGGCGGTGAAACCGAGGGCCATAAAGGGATGCAAACTGACTAACAGACCAATCCCATAGATAAAGAGGACATGATCACTAAACCGATTCGTCAGGATTGTAGTGACTACCAGCAGAAAGGGCAAGAGGAGTTGCACACCAATGATTGTTCCCTGTGCCACCACGGTTGCTGAGAGCGTTGTCCGCATCACCGTCGACCAAAAGAGGCCAATCGTGGCATAACAGATGGCGGTGACGATCAACCCAAGCACCCCAATAACAAATTCGGTGCCGGTGACGCCACCAAAGAGAAAGGAGAGCCCGGCCATAGGCAACGCCGCCGCGATGAGCAGCATTGCAAAAGCCAGGGCCGAGACGAGCTTGCCAAGGGCGATCTGCAAGGGTGAGAGCAGCGTGGTAATCAACAGATCATACGTCTGGCGTTCTTTTTCACCTGAGATAGCCCCGGCTGTCAGTGAAGGAGTGATCACACAGACCTGAATAAGGCTCGCCGTCATCACCGTCAAGAAGATCGCCTTGCCAATACGTCGCCCGGCCTCGGGATCATTGAAGGCACCGCTAAAGGAATCCGACGCGGCGGCATAGACAAGCAAAGTCACGCTGGCAATCAGCGTAAGATAGACCACCAGAATGATCAAGGGGCGATTCCCCCGTATCCGCCCGCGGAGCTCACGGTTCAAGACAGGGTTGTTGCGTAAGCGAATCATGTGAAGAACTGCCCCAGCAGTCGATTCACCTCTTCGGGAGCCTCTTGTTGAACCCAGTGACCAGCGCCAGGCAACCGATGCACCACCAGGTCAGTCACATAGGGGCGGGTTGCTTCAACGAGTTCCACCCCAAGATAGGGATCATCTTCGCCCCAGATAAGGCATGTTGGCACCTCACAGTGTCGCACCTTGCCACCAGTCAGCCCTTGCATCCCGCCACGGGCAGCGGCGCGGTACCAGTTCAGCGCTGCGGTCAACGCCCCAGGGACACTAATCGCATCTTTATAGGTATCGAGATCATCTTCGGTCAACGCATCGGGGCGTGTCGCCGAGGTAAGTGCCAAGCCGATCATCGCATAGTCACCCGCCTTGAGCAACAGTTCAGGCAAGAAGGGGAGGCTAAAGAGGCCCATATAGAGGCTACGCTGTTGTTGTTGCCGATTGGTACGCAGTTCTTTGGCAAAAGCCACGGGATGGGGGGTATTGAGGATCGCCAGGCGACTGACGCGATGGGGATAATTCATCGCTGTGGCCCATGCCACGGCACCGCCCCAATCGTGGCCGACGAGCAGCGCCTGCTGATGACCAAGGGCCTCGATCAACGCAACGACATCAGCTACCAGCACATCAATTTCATAACCCCAGGACGGTTTATCGGTCTGATGATAGCCACGCTGATCAGGGGCGACCACGGTAAACCGGTCAGCGAGATCCGCCAGTTGATGCCGCCACGAATACCAGAACTCAGGGAAGCCGTGCAGGAACAGAACCAGCGGCCCTTGCCCCGCTGTCACATAGTGCATCTTGATGCCATTGATCTCGAGATGGTTGTGCTGTAGTTTATTCACGTTACTTCCTTTTGTTACTTGTTGGTCACAAGTGTACCACATCCCCGTAGCTTGTGGCACCTGGGGCCTTTGGCCCCAGGGCGTGTGCAATAGTCTGGGGCGTAGCCCCAGACCCCGCGTTTCAGGTGGTTTTGCCGCCCCAGCCCCTTCGCCGGAGCTGGCGTTGCGCCAGCTGGGACTCTCCATCTGGGAAGCGCATTTGTCAGAACTGCTGGTAGAAATAAGCGCCCGGGAAGAAATAACTCACTATACGCTTATTTTCGGGGCTTCCATGCAATGCTATTCTGGCCCACTGGAAGGCGGCAATTCGACGAACTGGTTCTCATAAGAGGGGAACGGTACGGCAAGCCACGGGAGATAGGCAATGTGAGGAACATAATGTATATTGATGCGTGTCAGGCCCAGGTTGTGGCTCGTTGTGGGGCCCGGCGCACTGCCGAGCGTAAAAGCCCCGTAAAAGTGTTCACGCAGCATACTATCGTCGGGCAGTGACCAGCCAACCCTGAGTTTGAAAGGTTGGCCTATGGGTTGGTTTTGTGGCCCGGTGATGGTCAGATTGCCAGGCTCGATTGGCGTTGTTGGCACAACGGCGGTATAGAGATCAACGGTATCTACGTCCGCCTCTGAACTTGCCCAGAGCCAAACGATGATCAGGAGGTTTGCATCTTCTGCCAACCCATACTTGTCGCGCAGATTAGGCAGGCCGAACAAGTCGCACGTTTCTTCAGCCGAGTAGTTGAAGCCAAAGCATAGGACTTCTTTACTTTCAAGAATGCCGTCATTATTGTTGTCAAACCCAACAACAAGATCGACGTCAGGTGCTGTTGAATTGGCAGTTTCAACAATAATGCCCATCGTACGATCAAGCGACGGAGTGAGCACCTTCGTGTACATACGGCTGTAATATGAAAGTCTGATGCGTTGCCGATCCGGCTGCACCATTCCATAGACCGCTTGCTGAAGATCGGTGATCGCTATTGCTGTAGTATCAAGTTCAATCGTCTGTGTCAGAGCATTCGTGCGGATATTGATGGTTGCAGGAAGATTGCTATTGCGCACTTCAATAGCAAGCGGAAAGCTTGCACGCGGGAGATCACCTGTTGCTGACAGTACGGCTATTGCAGGTGTGAAGGTGAGGTAGCCTCTTGCCTCTGTCCCGCCAGCCTCAACAGCTAGCTCGCTCCCACTTGCTGTAATCGTGATGATCTGGGTTGCCCCTGGGGCAAGCGTGATCATTGCTGGCGAGACCGTTACAGCTAACCCGGTAGTGCCCGTGAAGGCTGGGGTCCACGTTGTCGTTACTGGCAAGGTACTCTTGAGTGTACGAATCCAGACACATTCCCCAAAGCAGTTGCGATTGGTGAGGCTCGGGAGATTGAGCGTTGTCACATTGCCGCCCAGGGTCGGGTCAGCTGCCGCAAAGTTGGCGGCAGTCTCATCGAGCACAAACCCGGCCCGCATTGCGCGCCCGACATTGATCCGTCCTGCGCCAACCTCAAAGGGGTCATCAGAGGTGTGCTCGGCCGTCGTCATCAAGGCCGAACGCACTTCTGATGGTGTCCACGCGGGATAGCGTTGGCGGAGCAGGGCAGCAGCCCCCGCATTGTGCGGGGCGGCCATCGAGGTGCCGCTAGCAACCGCAAACTGAGGCTCACCCGTCCAATGAACGGTCACTGCGGCAATAATACCAACCCCTGGCGCAGCCACATCAGGCTTGAGCACATCGGGGACCGTCGCATCAGGCCCACGTGAGCTAAAGTCGGCTGTTAGATCAGTTTTTGTTGTGGCCGCTATGCTCATCACCCACGGTGCATTTGAAGGTGCCCCAATGGTGGCTGCGTCCGGGCCACTGTTTCCAGCCGAGACGGAAGCGAGGATGCCTGCTTCGAGGGCATTGCGGAAGGCAAGCGCATCAGGTTCTACCCATGGGTCACGCGAATAGCCCCCAATTGAATAGTTGATCACCGCAACGCCATCCTGTGTCGCTTGATCGATTGCGCCAACAAGGGCCGATGTTGGACACCCATCATACAGACAGCCATCGTAGATGATCAGGTTTGCGTGAGCAGCTACGCCGCCGATCTGGTCAAACGTGGATCCTTCTGCCTGCACGTTCTGTAATATATTGCCGGCAGCTGTACTGGCGGTATGCGAGCCATGACCATGGTCATCGAATGGACTGGTACGCCCCATAGGGTCAAAACTCTCGCTGGACGCAGGGAAGGTATATGCTCCAACAAGCTTGGCATTGCAACGAAAGCCATCGTGATAGGCTGGACTCTCAGGGTCAGCGCAGACGCCCTTATAGACTCCTTCACCAAAAGGATTCGTATGGGTATAACCATCAGCCCCAGTTGCGGCAAAAGCTGGATTGAAAGGATCAATGCCAGTGTCAATCACCCCAACGAGGACCCCTTCCCCACGGTTGGGCAGGATCTGACCGCGGATCTTGCCAGTGAGAAAATCAGGTGCCTCGTGCAGATTGATGTAGAGTTCGCCCGCAAAGAGCGCATCTTCGACCGCCTGGCTCAGGATAACGCTACCGAGGAACTGACCATTAACAAGCTGATAGGGCGCAAGATCGACGACAGCCGGGCCGTTCGCATCCGCCGCTGCCTGGTGGATATGTGCCCCTGGCCCACTGACTGTGACGCCAATACTGCTAATGGTAAAACTAAGCATTTTGCTGGTCGCATCATAATGAAACGTCGCGCTGCCCGTTGCCTCAGAGGAGACCGGGGGAACTTCGTTGGCTCCGCCGAGGTCAGCCCGGAAGATCGCCGGGCGTGTATCAAGCTGACTCGCCCCAATAATTGACGGGCCACTATTCGTGTGCAGTTGACGATAGGCTTCACGGGTCACTTGCACAACCCCCGGAAGGGCAGCAAGTTGCGTTGCCTGCTCTGGGCTCAACACGCTGACAAACCCATTGAAGGCCGTAGCGAAGACCTGTTCAACGATGAGTTCGTCGCCGAGAACCTGTTCAGCCGCCACAATCACCTGCTGGCGCTGGAGCGCCAGATAAGCGCGATAGCGCTGGCTTGCCACCGACTGAGGATCAAGTCGGTTGGTGCCAGCAAGGCGGGGATTGGTTGCAGGGATACCTACAATGCCGCCTGTATAGGTTGCGAGTGGTGGATCGGTGAGTTGCACGATATAACGAGCCGGGCCATCGTCAGCGTGAGCCTTCGCCTTGGTCACATGCGCGTCTAAGGCGGCAGCAACGATTGAGGGTTCTGCGTGGGTACGCGTGGAAAAAGCATAGCCTGGGATAAACGTGAGCACCAGCATACTGATAACCAGCAGGCTCAAAAGAGATACAGAATGCTTTAACATAGTCCTCGCTCCTTGAGAAAAAACTAAAAGTTAAAAATTCGTATAAGAGAATGCTGTCATAAATGGATAAGTTTTAGCATATTATACCACGCACAAGCTTCCGGAAAGCTTGATCGCCGCATATTTGACTGAACCGCATGAACGCGCTATAATCAACCAGATTGAACGGGGCGTAGCGCAGACCGGTAGCGCACCTGAATGGGGTTCAGGAGGTCGCTGGTTCAAATCCAGTCGCCCCGACCAGTCAAAAAAGACGAAGGCCACTTGCTGATCAGCAAGTGGCCTTCGTCTTTTTTGTATTTCTCTTGAAAGCGCATCTTCTGGCGGGCTTGTGCGGTCTATGAGTCAGGATATTTGCCCAAGCGAGCCAGAGGGATGTATGCGTTACTATCAAGCGTTTTTGCTTCAGTTGGTTTTTCGTGGAACGGTGCTCCTCTTTTTTCTGCTTCCCCTGTTCTCTACGGCTGGTCTGGTTTTGCGGCCAGCTTCTGTCGAGGCACATGTGGCACCTGCGGGGGCTTTTGGGAGCGCGGTTGGCTGTTTGCAACAGCCGGATCAATTTATTACCAGCCGCTATGCCAATACGATGTATTTGCCTCCCGGCTCAACGACCGAAGCCGCTGCGGCCCAGAACCTCCCCGCAGTCCAGGGATTAACAATGAACGCGGCAGGTGCAATCCTTGCCACCATTGGTGATCTGGGGGCTATCTATGGTCTGGCGTATGACGATGGCGCGGTAAGTGGACGTGAACGCATTTTTGCTGCTGCCTATACAAAACGCCTGACCCCGTATGGGCCTGGCGGTCCCGGGGCGATCTATGTGCTGACCCGCACGCCGACCGGGTGGCACCTCGAGGGGCATATTACGGCCCCCGGGGCTATCGGCGTCAATCGCCCCAATTCAATTCCAGCAAATTACACCGATGAGCAGGCGATTGCCGGTGTGGGCAAAACCAGCCTTGGTGATATCACGATCAGCCCCGATGGGCGTACGCTCTATGTCGTCAACCTTGGACCCAAACGGATCGAACGCTTTGATCTGACAAGGCTGGGGTTGCCGCGCTATAGCGGTTCACTTCCCATCGATCTGAGTGTCATTTCGTCTGATCCGGCTGTCCAGACTGATTTGTGGCCGTTTGCAATTGCGTTCTGGCCCTTTTCTTCGGATCGCAATGCGCCTCATCTGGTTATTGGTTTGACCGATAGTGCTGCGCGTGGCGGTGGTGCGGCGACAGCGAGTGGCGACTATTTTCAGGTACCGCCACGGATCTATGTCCTTGCCCAACATCTGGGAGTGGGACCCTGGGCGCTCGCGTTGCACCAGGATCTTGGCAATACGCTGATTCAAGGCATTCGCCAGCGTCATGCGGGGACGCTCTTTGAAGAGGTGTATAGCCAGTGGCCTGGTCTAACCCGCAGTTGGAACCCCTGGCGTGAAGACTTGCAAGCGTTACCGCGCTTTGATAACAGCGTGTTCTATGCTCAGCCAATGTTGACGGCGATCGAGTTTCTCAACGAAGCACCATCAACTGGCTCGCCTGCAGAGGGCCGCCCGTTGATGATCCTTGGCCTCCGTGATCGCACAGGGGATCAGAGCTTCAATGGCAATGCCCAGACTCCAGCCTTTCATTACAGCTCTATTGCGCAGGGCGACACACTCACCTATCGTCTGAATAGCTCGTGGCAGTGGGTTTTTCAATCAGGTGAAGCCTACGAGGATGACGATTACCAGGGTATTGCGACTGATCCCATGCCTGCCCATATCGAAAACCATATGGGGGCGCTGGCGAGTGTCCTGAATACCCAGACCTCGGTTGAGCATATCGGGACAACGCTGGGCGTGACGGCTTTGCGTGGACGCAATGCGCAGGAGGTTCGGATCTACGAGCATGCCAGTGGAGCGGTGACGAGTGGCGCGATTTCAGGCCGCGCCCCGCTGATTGCAGGCGAGACTGCGTCGGCGTCGAAAGCCTCGAACCTGGGCGACCTCGAGGTGTTGTGCAACTACGCGCTGATTGGGGGGCGGGTATGGGATGACCTGAATGGCGATGGAATTCGTCAGACAGGCGAACCAGCGATGGGCAATGTTGCGCTCGAACTGTTTCAGGGCCTCCCTGGTTCGGCCCCGGTGATGAGCTCGACAGCCCGTGCGGTGACTGATAGCCAGGGGCGTTACCTATTTGCCGTTCCGCCCAATACCAACTTTGGCATCCGGATCACTGCCAGCGGTGGGAGTCCGGGTCAGTGGACACGGGCGACGCTGGCGCAGGCCGGGTATCATTTCACGCTGCCTCATGCGGTAGCTGACGATACGATTCGCAGCAATGTTGATCCAGCACTTGGCATCATCGAGTTTGCCCATCCCAATGAAGATCTGAGTCAGTATGCCATCCGTCCACCCTGGAATCGTGCTGATGAACGCACCTTTGATCTTGGTCTCACCAGACAGCCGCCAACGGGACGGATTGGGGATTGGGTCTGGCTTGATACGAATCGCAACGGCCTGCAAGATGATGGGGCAACTGGAGTTGCCGGGGTCACGGTAACGCTCGAAGAGTCAACGCTTGGAGCGACGCTGCCGCGGTTGGTCGATCCAGTCACTACCGGGGGGAACGGTGCGTTTGCATTCACTGATCTTCCACCAGGCCTTTATCAGGTGCGTTTTAGCAACCTGCCCTTTGTACCGACGCTGTTGAGGCAGGGCAGTGATCGCAACCGTGATAGTGATGCCAATGCCAGTACGGGGCATGCAACGGGTTGGATCAGGCTACAACCGCATGAGACGCGGAACGATCTTGATCTGGGCCTTGTGAGTGAGGCCGATCTCTGGGTAACGAAACAGGGGCCGCCCAGTGTGCGTGCCGGGGCAAGTTTTGACTATATCCTTGCCTATGGCAATCAGGGAAGCAGTGTGGCGGCAGGTGTGGAGCTTCGCGATCGCCTCCCTCCTGGCCTCACCTATGTTGCAGCGCAGCCCGCGCCGACAACGGTCAACGGGAATGAACTGCGCTGGAGTATTGGTTCACTGAATGCAGGTGGGACGGGCAGCATCCGTTTGACGGTACGAGCCGCAACAACCTTTAGCCCGCCGGATGCGGTGCGCTGGCCGGTCGAAAACCAGGCCACGATCAGTACCACAAGTTATGAGATAACAACAGCCAATAACGAAGCGCGCCACACCACCGAATTGCAGCGTCCCGAGCTTGGTCTGAGCAAAACAGCGCCGCCCCAGGTACTGGTTGGCGAGACCTTTACGTATCAACTCGACTACAGCAACAGTGGGAGTACGGCCGCCCGTAATCTTGCGATCACCGATCAGTTGCCTGCAACGGTTGCTTTTGTCGCCTTTGAGCAGAACCCTGGCAATATCTGCCATTATCGTTATGCCGGGTCTACCGTGGGTTGCACCATACCCGCCCTTGCCCCGGGCGGGCATGGCACGATCCGTTTCCAGGTTATGGCGCTACCCAACGAGGCCAGTACTATTGTCAACCAGGCCCAGATCAGCACAACTGACGATGGTGATCGTCCCGACAATAATCAGGCGACCACCACAACGCTGGTACAGTACCCGGATCTAGGCCTGAGCCTGCAGATCACCCCCCGTCCCTTGCCAGTTGGCGAGACCGGAGCAATCAACATCAGCTATCGCAATAGTGGCCCTGGGATCAGCCGGGGCAGTGTGCTGACGGTCACGCTTGATGCCGAAACGCGGGTAGGCAACCTGCCTGGCAACTGCCAGAGCATCGCACCGCTCAATGGGGAACCGCGGGTGCAATGCAATCTCGGTGAGATCAATGCACATGCAGCGGGGAGCGTGGCTGTGCCCGTGCAACTTCCAGCGACGCCCCTGGATGCGGCGACGTATGCCGCCAACACATTGACAGCCCGCGGAATCATTGCTGGTGTGACGCCCGAGCGCAGCAGTACCCTGGCGAATAATCGTGCCAGCAATCAGGTCGACGTCACGCGCCCGAATGTCTGGGTGCGGGTACAGGCTGTCAACAAGAGTCTGCCCGCCGCCGGACCGGCTGGTTGGCTCAGCTTTGTCAGGTTCCGGGTGGAATACGGCAATAACACAGCGAGTCTGACGTTGCCGCCTGCGTTACGGCATCCGGCTCACCTGACCCGCCCGGCTGGGGGGACGAGTCTGAGGATTATGCTGCCAAGCAACGCGGAACTGGAACAGGTGAGCGATGCAGCAGGGATCCCCCTTGGGGGCTACGTGAGCACGACTGATGCCAGCGGCGCACCAATGCTCGTCTTTGACTACGGGACACTTGCCGCGCATGCGAGCGGCGATCTCTACCTGACGGTACGTGTGCGTGAGCAGCCAGGGTCTATCGTTGGGCTGGCGGCGAGGATTGCAACGACAACCCCTGGTGATGAAACAATTGACAACAGTGCCGCCGATGCAACTGATATTGTTGCTCCTCCGGCGGGCATTGATGGTACGGGCGTAGTACGGCTCGCCATGCACTCAGAGTTTGATCCGAACCATGGTGGGAGTGACCCGAACGATGGAGTCTATCTATCCGAGGGGAACCGGATCACGTGGCCAGCCGGGGAAGTCCTCGATTTCACGCCACGGCTCACGGCATTACGGGTTCAAGATCCCTTGAGTGGCCTCGACCCGTTGTTGCCATATGCCTATTACGGACGCGTCGTGGGCTGGAGCATTGTGAATTACCAGGTCAACGGACGCAGCCTTGATGCGCGTAGCGACGCTGATGCGACCGGGAGGGTTGGGTGTCGGGTGGGAAGCAGCACGCTTGCGCAGACGGCGCTTACCGGTTGCACCTACATCTATCCTGGGGCAACCACGGTCGGCGGGCCAATCAATGCCATCCTGCCAACAGCCCCCCTGACCGAAAACGAGATGCAGAGTCAGGGCCATGTCTACTGGACACACCGAGGGCCGGCGGGCACCCCACTGCCAACGATGCGGTCGGATGTGTACCTCTTTACGCTTGACCCGATGGAGGAAGTACGGCTCACCGTCGAGATCGAAGTTGAAGTCTGGGTCGTCAACCTCTACCCTGGCGCACCATTAGGCGACTGGACGCTGAACCCGATCAGGATCACCAGCATTCCCGAGGTGCGCCAGATCTACCCCGAGACGTTCGGGATCACGCTGGTTGTCCCACGGAGTGTCGTTGGCCCAGGCAATCGTCCAGGTGGCGCACCAACAACCCCATAACAACAGCGGAACACCGCAAGGAGGAACGAAATGATAGTCAGACGTGAACGTGGACAGGCGATTGTCGAATTTATGTTGGTGATTGGCATCTTTCTTGCCCTGGTCTTGTGGCTGGTCTGTATCGGTCAAATCCTGTTGGCAGGCTACACCGTCAACCAGGCCGCACGTGCAGCCGCACATCAGGCTGCGCTAGCGGGAGGGGCCTCTTCAACGGCCTATGATGCGGCGGCAGCAGTGCTGAATGCGGGGGTGGGAACACGGGCCGATGCGGCGCAGGTACGGATCGAATGCCTGCGGACACCGTGCCGACGTTACGACCCGATCACGGTCAACATTGCTTATCAGGGAGCGTACTGGGCGCCGCTAGCCCCTTTTTTTAACGAATTCACCCTTGAGTCTGAAGCTGTGCGCGCTGCCGAGCGTGATCAGCAATAGGAGGTTCAGATGAAGCAAGCGCAACCAACCACCTTTGAACAAGCCTCACAGGTTGCCTCCAGCAAACGTGAGACAACGCCACTTCAAAGCAAGCCCCAGCGTTCATTGCGTGGCACTGCACCGCAATGGCAATGGCGGCGACGGCTCGGGGGGCTACGTTCGGCGAGGGAAGCGGGGCAGATCATTCCGCTGGCGGTGATCATCCTGCCCTTCCTGGTGCTCTTTACCCTGCTGGTTATCGAAGTCGCAGAGCGTTGGCTTGAAGTCGCCATGGTCGAAGATGCCCTGCAGCAAGCGACGCGCTCGGCAGTACAGCAACTCGACTATGCCGCCTTTGCCCGGGGCGAGATCGAACTACGGGGAGGAGCGGCCTGCCAGTCCGTAACCGTCGCCCAGGCCCAGGGGACAGCCTGTGCCGCCATTCTTGGGGTTGCCGCCGAACTCTTTCGCACCAACCTCACGAGTGTCAGGGGGCTCGTTGCTTCGCCAGCAAGCGTCACCGCTCAAGTACGTTGGACCGTCTTGCCGGCAGGAGGGAGTTGCACCTATAGCAACGGTGTCAATGTCCCAACGGAAACCACGCCCCTGATCTGTGCCGAGGTTCGCCCGACTATGAAGGGGTTGGTCGGGTGGGGAACCTATACACCCCTGATTATCGCAGCGGATCGACTAGAGCCTGTGACCCCGCTTATCTATTGAACTCTTTTTTGGAAAGGATCGAACACCATGACGACTATGACGCCCAACGCGCCCTCTTTAGGGCAGGCCCTGACACGGAAGAAGGCGAGTCCTTTGCCAGTTCTGATGCTTGCGGCAGGCTTGATCGCAGCGATCGCTTTTGCGGTGATGGGATATCTCGAGAGCCAACGAACCGAACAGGTCGTAGTCTTGATCCATGACGTGCCCTTTGGTCAACAGCTTGTGGCCGAAGACTTGGGCATGGTTGAGGTACCTCTGCATCGTCCGGTGCCCCTGGCGGGCATAACCGACGCGAGTCTTGTGATTGGACAGTATGCGGCACGCAACCTCGGCGTCAATGATCTCGTGCAACCAGGGATGCTTATGGCTGCACGACCGGATCAACCTGTCTATCCGAATGGCGAGCAACTGACCGTGAATATGGTGCCAGTCCCTTTCAGCGTCGCGGCGCTCGGGCCAGTGAATTACCGTGATCGGGTCAACCTTGGTTTTAGCGATCCGTCGGGCGATCCGGCGCTCTGTGATGAGGCAATTGCAGCAGCGGCAGGCGAAGCACCAAGCAGAATGACGCTCAGCCAGGGCGAACTCGGGACACCACGACCATATGCGTGCCGCCTGCTCAGTTCGGTGCGCGTGCTCTGGATCGAAGGAACTACTGCTTATCTTGAGATGACACCCTATCAGGCCCATACCATCTGGGCGCTACAGGCGGCTGGGTTGCCAATGTGGGGCGAGCGTTACGGCAGCACGTCAGAAGTCCTGAGTGCATTCGACCGGCTCGATATCGGACAGGTCACCCTACCGGCCTTGCTTGCACCGGCGCCTGAAGGCGAGGCGACTGATGTTGACGCGAACGAGCTCCCCGGGGCACAGACGTCCCTTCCTGGGGCCAATAGTCCTGTGCCTGGAAGTGAACAGCCTTGAGGCTCGCTAATGCCTACCGCAGAGAAAGAAGGGTTATATGCATACCGAGTGCGATCTGGTCGAGACCGAACTGGCGGCATGTGCAGGGCAGAGCAACGAGGAACGAAAGAGGGCGCTGCACATCAGACCTGATTATGCAGCGATCACCGAAGAGTTGCAGATGCTTGTGCGAAGTGGACGCTTCCGTGACTGCTGGGATCTGCCGCCTGAAGAAGCCTTTGCGCGCCTTGGGGTCGGCTTAGCGTTGGGGAGCGACGACTGGGTTCATATCAACTGGTACGGCCCACTCGAAATCTGGCGCGATCCCGAACATCAGGTCTCGGATATTTTGTACAACGGGCCGCCCGAAGAGCCCTTCTATGTGGTGCAACGTGGTGCGATGGTCTGTACCGGGGTCACAGCACATCCAGACTGGATTACCTGGACTCAGCATCAGTTGTTGTTACGCGATATGAAGGTTTTGCCCTATGTGCTCGACTGGCCTCCTATGGCGCAGGGCGTGGCCGACTTGCTCCGCTATGCCATCACCGGGCCACCAGTCTCACGGATGGGTCGGAGTCTCTCGATCCGGCTCTTGCCTGAGCGCTGGCGAACGCTTGATGATCTTGTGCAGGCGCACATCATTTCGCGTGAGGCTTCAGAACTCTTGCTCGCAGGACTCGCTTCGGGCGCATCGTTGCTGGTCGCGGGGCCAACGGGGAGCGGCAAGACAACCTTGACGGCAGCGCTGACGCAGGCAGTTGGGCAACGGATGCGGCTCGTCTTTGTCGAAGACGGGGGCGAACTTCCCCGTTCGCCCAACAGTCTCCATCTTGAGGCCCCGGCAGAAGAGGGTGGTTTCACGCGTGCCGTGACCTTTGCGTTGCGCCAGAAACCGAACTACATCATTGTGGGTGAGGTGCGCGGTGGCGAAGCGATGGCGATGCTCCAGGCGGCGGCCACTGGACACCCTGGCGTCGGAACGATCCACGCCGGCGGGGTACAGGGCGCCTTGCGCAATCTCGAACGGATGGCAATGCTTGGTCTCGCCGCCGAAGCAGGTGGTGGTGGTCAAGCGGCAGCGCAGATTGTCCGTGGTTTGATTACGTCTGATACGGTCAATCTGATTGTCGTCACAATCGGACAGACAGCCCGTGGACGGCGTGCCGTCCTCTCGATTGAAGAGGTCTTGCGTCAGGGAGCGCAAGGGCAGAGTGGGGATGTTTTTCCGACCAATACGCTCTTTAGCTATGACCAGTATTACGAGCGTCTCGTGCAGACTGGGAATGTCAATGCGGCGTGGGGGCTTGGCCGTTTCTGAGAAGGGCGCGGTCGTTCGGGCCACGCCGATACCGTCTAAGAGGAGAGACCTCGATGGAATTGATCATTTTTACGGCAATGGATGGTCTTGCAACGCATATCGAACAATTTCGTGATCTTGCGGTACTGTCACCATCGCAACTCGACCAGGTAAATCGCTTGATCGAAGGAACACGCCCGCCCGACGCATTGTACCTTGATGATACACGCGCGGCACCGCTCGCCGAGTTGTGGCGCACCGCCACACTCGCACGGCGAACAGGGGTACGGGTCTTCGTCAACTTTCCCGGTACCGCGCGGGCCGCCCTGAATGAGGCCCAGGGAGCCGGGTTGCCTGCCCTTGCCGAACGCGATCCTGCGGTTGTCGCCACCTGGCTGGGCGAGCAACTCGGCCTCCGCCCTGGCACGGGCCTCCGCAGCAGTGCCGTCATCGCCGTTGGCGCAGCCAAAGGCGGCATTGGCAAGACGTTCGCGACCTGTGTCCTTGCCGAAGGCCTACGGCGGCGTGGCCTGCAGGTGCTTGTCTGGGATAGTGACATCTCGAATCCAGGTCTTGTACCAGCATTTCGCGTGCCGTCTAGTGCGCCATCCTATCTGCATCTGATTCAGCGGGGACCAGCGCACTGGAATCCGACGGGTATCGAGCCGTTCATTTACCAACCTGAGCATACGCGTGGCACGGCTGAAGGTTGGGGTGCCATTGATTTTCTGATCGGCTCGCATGCTGTTGCGCGTGCCGAAAATGATGTGCGTCTGCCTGATTGGCAAGGCTTTTATCACGGAACAGCAGCCCTGAGTGGCTATGATCTCATCATTGTGGATACGCCTCCAGATTACCTACGACGTCCGTATGCCACGCATGTGCTGCAATCGGGAGGCACTGTTATCTTGCCGACGCCTCCTGGCGCACGCGAGCGAATGGGTGTAGGCCACCTGCTCGACCATTTGCGTGACCATGCCCCGGATAGTCTCGAACGGTGTACGTTGCTTTTTATCGAGCCTGAGCGTGGGGTGACGGCAACGGTCCCTGATGTTGCAGCGCTCTTTCAGCGTCGTTACCCACAGGTACGTCCACTGGGTACCTTGCCGCGAGCGCCACGGCTAGCCAGTCTTGCCGACGAGCACGACGGCTATATCTCAATGCTCGATCTCGGGCCACACTCAACGTTTGCTGGTGCAGTTCACCGTGTCGCCGATACACTCTGTGTCCGTCTCGGGCTGCAACCAACGCTCCCGATGCCACGTTCGAGTTTCTGGGCGCGGATGCATGCCCGCCTCCGCGGTGATCGGGCGCTGGTGTTGCCGACACCGGCTGTCGCGTAAGGAGAGAGCACATGCTTACCTCACATCGTCCATTGACCGTGATTGAAGATGGTGGCCTGACCAACTTGAGTCCAGTTACGTCGGGGCAAGCTCAGGCGAGTGGCCTTGATGCCCTGACGCTTCAGGCGGTGCGCGAGTCGCTGCGCGATCGCATGAGTGCCACCTTGCTTGACCCGGTGGCACCGGCATCGGTACGTGATCCAGAAGTGTTACGCGTCTTGCGTGCCGAGATTGGGCATCAGGTCGAGGCAGGGTATGGCCCATTGCGCCATTTGCCAACTGATGAACACTCACTCTTACGGCTCTTTCAAGAGGCGCTCGGATGGGGGCCGGCCCAACCATACCTGGATGATGAGCGCATTCAGGAGGTAAAGATCATTGGTGATCTGATTATGGTGCAGGAAGAAGGAGCCGATTTTAGTCTGGTTGCCGAGCGGTTCCAGGATCCACGTCAAGCCCTGGATCGGGCGATGCTTCTAGCGGCGCGCTTGAATGTACCGCTCGACCGTTCGCGCCCACAAGACACGCTGCCGCTTGCGCATGGAACACGGATGCATGTCACTATTCCGCCGTGTACACCCGATGGGACTGGCCTGATCTGCATTCGTCGCGGGCGACGCTATGCCTGGGTGCTCGATGATCTGCTGCGTCGGCGGGCGTGCGATCAGGTCGTGGGTGATCTCTTGCGCCTGCTTGTGCGGGCGGGCTGTTCCTTCATCATTGCGGGCGAGACCGGGTGTGGCAAAACGGCACTGCTCGAAGCCTTGATCAACTCGTGGCCGGGCGAGCCGCATGTCATCACGATTGAGGACAACACCCTAGAGATCAACGTTCGTCATCGGGCGTGGACGCGCGAACTGGTACAGACCGCCGTAGAACGGGGGGCCTTTGGGCGCGCAGCGCGTGAAGTCTTGCGCCAGACACCCTCGCTGGTCGCACCTGGCGAGACGCGTGCCGACGAAGCGGGGGCGATTCTTGCCGTTGCTGTCAGCGGCCATGCCGTTGTGACCACCATTCACGCCCGTTCGGCAGCGCGTGCGGTAAGCCGTTTTGCCGATTGTGCTGCCATGCCAGGCGCCTATATCTACGAAGGGCGACGTGATCATGCGCTGGAAGATACGTGCGATAACTTTCAGGTCGTGATCCACCTTGAGAAGGTGAGCGGACGGCGCTACATTGACGAAATCCTGCTCCTTGATGGTGTCGAGGCGCAGGGAGAGCGTTTACGTCCTCGGTTTGTCCCGCTGGCACGCGTGAAACATATTGAAGGCGAGGTGACATGGCAGGTCGAGGCGATCGCCCAGGGTGATCGTCTGGTCTGGCAAACAGAGGGACAAACCCCAGAGGCCTTGCAGCGCCGGTTTGAGCTATTGCAATTGCGGGCCGATGTACGTGCAGCCGCGACAACCCATGCTGCGGTCAGTGAAGCCATTGCGCGGGCAAGTGCCGTCACGCGCTCGGGCGATGCAACGCAGGCGCTGGCAATCTTGCGGCGAGCCTGGAGTGATCGCCGCGATCAACGGCTTGTCACTGCGGCACAGCGCGTCCTTGAACTTGATCTCGAGACTGCCAGCACGATGGCGACCCAGTCGCGTCAGGCCGAGTCCACTATTCAGGCGGCGCTTGGTTCACGTCGTTGGCCTGACGCACGCGCCGCCTATGGCGAAGTCATGGCGGATCTCGCGATCGTCGCAGCCCACAGCCCCGCGGGGGGGTGGGAGCGCCTTGAGCGCACGATTGCCGCTGGTGAAGACCGTGACTACCTGGCCCGGTCTCAGATTGCCGAGGCCCGGTTGGCCCTGACGCAAGGTCGTGCCCGCGATGCCGTTGACTTGTTGACCCAGTGCGATCCGATGGCCCTATCGAAGAGCGTAGCCCTTGAGACGCTCGCAACGCGGCGCGACGCACTCGGCATCTTACACGCCGCCGGTGAGATTGGTGGAGACGCGCTCGGCCCGGTGCAGGCTGCGCTTGAAGCTTTAACTACTTGACCAGGGATACGACGATGATACCACTGCTTGTTGCGATTACCCATCCCGAAACCGCGTGGCTGATCCACGCAGTCATGCCTGTGACTGGCTTGCTGACGTTGCTGATCCTTGCCACCCTCGTACGTCCTGCCCTGATTAGGCTGACGGTCACCTTGCAAACAAAACGGCAGCGGCACAGGCTTGCCACGATGCCTGAGCATATGCGTCCTGATCTTGCCTTGCTCTGGGCACCTGTGGTGATCACGCCAACGCAACTCGTCACAACTGGCCTTGCGCTTGCGATCATGCTCAGCATCGGATTGGTCCTTTTTGCCCCGCTGAGTCTCGCGCTCTTGCTGGGGCTACCACTGACCGCTATGCTCGTGTGGGCAATGGTGCTGGTCGCTCAACAGCGTTATATACATCAACTCGATCAGCAATTAACCGCTGCTGTGGGGCGTCTGAGTGCGCTGCTCAAAGCAGGAACTGGTTTACGTCCTGCGCTGGAGCGGGTGACCGTCGATCTTGGTTCCGGCCCCTTGCAGAGCGAATGGAGCTACCTGATTTCGCGCCAGGGGATGCCCTTGGAAGGAGGAGGCATTGCCACCGCACAACAGGTGGTGATTGCGCTGGCTGATCAGACGCCCTCACGCCGCCATGCCAACTTGCTCAACCATCTAGGGGCCTCGGTCGGGCAACCACAGGATGTGCTGGCGCGGCGTTGCGAAGCAGCCTATGCCGCGCTGCAAGCGTCGGATCGCCGACGCGACGAAGCACGCACTGAACTTGCCCAGATGCGGTACAGCGGAGTAGCCGTCGGGCTCGCCGGCGTAACCATGGCGCTCTATCTAGCCTGGACCCAGTGGGAACGGGTTATTGTCGCTTACACCACCCCGCTGGGCATGCTTGTCGCCCCGATCGTTGGCCTGGCCCTGATCTTGCCAGTCCTCGGTGGCTTCGCACTCGCCCAGGTTGAAGATGCCGACTATTAGGTTCTGCTCACGCAGAGCAGAACATCAACCTTCTTGAAAGAATAGAGAGGCCCCTATGCCTGATCTTTTCCTCGCTCCTGGAGCGCCATTCTATACGATGGCGCTCGCGGGTGGACTCTTCAGCCTTCTCGGACTCACCATTGGTGGCCAACGTTTGTCCCGCCGTTCCTTCACCTTTAGCAACGCACCGTTGACGGCAACAGGGCGGTTGCTCGCCGGGCAACTGGCTGGCCTCAGCCTGGCCGCTCTGCTATTGGGGGCGGCCCTGGGGAGCGGTGTCAGGGGGAACCAGGCGAACCTGCTGATTTGCGCTGCACTCGCGGCGTATCTTGCGCTAGGCTTTGTCTTGCCGCGCCTCCCCCAACTGCGTCACGAACGGCAGGCAGCAGCATTACGGCGTCTCACGCCGGGCTTTATCAGCTTTGTACGGGTCGCACTAGGCAGTTTTGAAGCACCGATTGAAATCATGCGGCGGTACACCCGACGACCACATCCACGTCTTGCCGTGATGCAAACGCTGGTGAGTGACGCGCTCGAAACAGGGGCTGATCAGCGCCTACGGCCTTTTGCCGCCCTGAGTCTTACCGCACGCGACCGAGGGTGTCGCGAACTCTGCGACGTAGCCGATGCGCTTGCCCAGGCCGAGGCCGAAGGAGCACGGGTAGAGACCGTGCTTGCTGCCCATCAAGAGACCCTTGAACTGATCTTGCAGGGCGAATTCAAGCGCATGATCCGTCGTCGCACCATGTACCTGCTCTTGATGGTTGCCATCAGCCTTGTTGTCGGCATCCTGGCGAATCTCCTGTTTGTCATGACTGCCGGAGGGAGCCTTTTTAGCAATATCTGAGAAGCTGTCGGCGGACGTCAGACCTGCCAGGTATGCGCCGGTACACCGCTCCGTTCCCCCAAGGCTCCCGGCGGCGCACACCTGGCCGGTCTCCCGCGACCAAGCCGCTCGCGCTCCCGACCCGCGCAGTCTTCGCGCTTCATGGCGTAGACAATGTCGGGGTTGGGGTCAGCAAGGGCACAGCCCCTTCGGTGACGGGAGTCCGCAAAAGCGACGGAATGATCAGCGTCTGGCCAGGTTGGAGCGCATTGGGATCAGTGATACCATTGGCAACCGAGAGTTCATCAATGGTTGTATTGAAACGGAGGGCTAGGTCACTGAGCGTATCACCAGGCTGAATCGTATAGAGAGCAGCTGGAGTTGGGCTTGGGAGAGCGATCAACGCAAAAGCGGTTGCGGTTGCATCAATGTCAAGGGTAGGTGCCGGTGTAATATCGAGCACTGCTGGCAAGGTCGGCAAAACACTCTGTGGTGGTTCGGGCACACATGCCACCAGAATAAGCAGCAACAAACTTGCTCCTAGCACACGGGTCAGGGGTCGTTGAAAAAGATACACTGGGCTCCTCACTCACTCGAAAGAATCGGGTATACTATAGCTGATGAAGTAACATAATCTGTCTAGTCAAGGTACGACATGGCCATCACATTGAAGAGTGCGCGTCAGATCGAGTTGCTACGCGAGTCAGGGCAACTTGTGCGTGAAACCTTCGAACTTCTGCGCACTCAGATTAGGCCGGGGATCACCACGCTGGAACTGGATGCCATTGCCGAGGATTTTATCCGGTCGCGTGGGGCCGAACCAGTCTATAAAGGGTATGTACCCCAACGTCGCCGCGGTTGGCCCGCAACGCCACCGTTTCCGGGTACGATCTGTGCTTCGGTCAATGACGTCATTTGCCATGGTATCCCCAGCAAGAAGGTTCGCCTCCGTCAGGGCGATATTATCGGCATTGATATTGGCCTGCGCCTCAACGGGTGGATCGGCGATGCCTGCGAGACCTTCCCGGTCGGCGAAATTGATGAAGCGACTCAGCGCTTGCTGGATACCGCCCGTTATTGCCTCGAACTTGGGATTGAGCAAGCGCATCCTGGCAAAACGCTTGGTGATATTGGCGCGGTCATTCAGCGTTATGCCGAGGGCAATGGATTCAGTGTCGTGCGTGAATATACTGGCCATGGTCTGGGACGAAACCTCCACGAAGATCCCACAATCCTGCATTATGGTGAACCTGGAACAGGTCGTAAAATTATGACCGGGATGGTCTTTACTATCGAGCCAATGGTCAATGCCGGCGTTGCCGAGACAAAGCTTGAACGTGATGGCTGGACCGTCCGCACTGCTGATGGCAAGCGTTCGGCTCAGTTTGAACATACCCTTGCTATTACGGATCAAGGTCCGCTTTTACTAACTGCATAAATATACATGACAATACCACTCGAAACCCAATTAATCATGGCTCTGGTGGATGAAGATCACGACGAAGCTCACCGGATTGCTGCCTTGTTACAGGCACGTGGCGTCGATATGACGCTGATCGCAAGCTTGATCGAGGATCATCCCGACCAGGAAACAGCCCTCTATGCTGTCCTGAACGATGTTATACCGCTGTCACGTCGCGCTGCCAAACGCCGGGCAATCCGCGCTGCCGAAGAGCGCGATTGGGGCGATTGGAACGATGGTCGCCGTCAATCATAATTGGCCAACAGCGGTATATATATCTATTGTACACCTGCCCTACTATACCATGACGCAAAAACGAGCCAAAAAGATCCGCCAATCAAGAACTCTTCTGATCGTTTCCAGCGTGCTGATCGTTGCAGGAGCGTGCGAGATGCTGTTGCTCGCCCGGTTGGTAGCGCGTGCGCTTGCAGCACGCCCCGATAATCCGGCGATCATGGTATTGTATACGGTGACAGCCCCTTTCGCGAGGCCCTTTGATTTCTTGAATGCGACCCAGCCGCCTTTCGGAGCTGTGTTGGAATTCTCAACCCTGCTGGTCGCCCTGCTGCTGCCGCTGCTTGCCCTCCTGATCTGGCACTATGCAAGCAAGCACCACGATGATGTGTCCACCAGGGGCAATGACGCATGGCAGGCGAGCGCAACTAACCCCTCCGAACGAACGTCAACATAAGAGGATGTGTTGTTCGTTGGAAGTGCCAACTGCATGAAGTTGCGCTAGATGGTAACGATGCTAGAAAACCTTAGTACTATTTTTTTCTGGATCCTGGTTGCGATGGGTGTTGCACTGATCATCGCGGTGGTCGGGTTGGCCTTGATGTGGCACCAGATCAAGGCGCTGCGTGTGCCATACCACGCGGGCTTTTTTACGACCCTCCAGTATGTTCCGCTCTCACTGGTCATTTTGCTCGATTTGCTCGATTTTGCGCTCGATATTTTTGCTGCGCCGATTAGTTGGATTACCCTCGATCGCCTCGGGCTACGTGGCTTGCGCAATAAGGCGGCGCTTGAGGCGCTGATTCCCTTTACTCAGCCGATTCCAACGTTTACCATTGCCTGGATCGCAACCCGTCTGCTCGATCTTGATGATACGGTTGTACCACAATTCATTGCTGGGGATGACCGTTCCCATGGATAGTTGTTGTTTTGTCGAGGAGCAAGGTTAGCGTAGCTAACCTTGCTCCTCGACGGTAGCGTTGAGGGCGGTGAGGAGCAAGATGATGACGGATGAGCCGGTACGCTTCAGGGGGGCCTGTCCCCACGATTGTCCCGATACGTGCGCAACGATTACCGAGGTACAGGATGGACGGGCCGTTCGGTTTTATGCTGATCCAGAGCATCCGGTGACCCGCGGCTGGCTCTGCGCCAAGGTGCGCCCCTATCTTGAGCGAGTCACGAGCGATGAGCGCCTGCTCTATCCGTTGCGGCGGGTCGGTCCAAAGGGTGCAGGTCAGTGGCAACGGATCAGTTGGGACGAGGCGCTTGCCACCATTGCTGTCCGTTGGCAGGCGATCATTGCTCAGTATGGAGCAGCGGCCATCCTGCCCTATTCGTATAGTGGAACCCTGGGCCTGGTGCAGACGGTGATGATGGATGCACGTCTCTGGGGGCGGATGGGGGCAAGTGGGCTCGAGCGGGCGATCTGTTCGGCAGCGGCCCACGCAGCAGTGATGGCAACCCTCGGGGCGCGCCATAGTGCCGATTATGCTGATGTGCGTCAGAGCAAACTGGTCTTGATCTGGGGGCACAATCCCGCGAGTACCGGGCCACATTTTATGCCCTTTCTCCGCGAGGCGCAGAAAGCCGGTACCTATGTGGTTGTCATCGATCCGCGCCGTACGCTGACGGCACGCTCGGCGGATGAACATCTGCAGCCGCGTCCCGCGACTGATGGGGCGCTGGCCCTCGGGTTGATGCATGTGATCTTTGCCGAGGGTCTGCACGATGAGCCGTGGCTTGAGGCGTATAGCCATGGCTGGCGTGAACTGCGCGAACGAGCCAGTGCGTATCCGCCTGATCACGTTGCCGCCATTACGGGGATACCTGCCGAAACTATTATCAACCTGGCTCGCCGTTATGCGACGACGAAACCAGCCCTGCTCAAGACAGCCGACGGTGTGCAGCGGCATCAAAATGGGGGCCAGATCTTTCGCGCCTTGCTCTGCTTGCCTGCGCTGGTTGGGCAGTATGGTGTACGGGGTGGTGGCCTGGCATATTCAACTGGCGGCTACGCCACCTGGGATGCCGAGGCGCTGAGCCATCGCAGCGAGTGCCCACCTGTGCCGCGGGTGATCAATATGAATCGCCTTGGGGCAGCCCTGACTGGCGAAGCGACCGATCCTCCGGTGAAGTCACTCTTTGTCTACTGTGCGAATCCGGTGGCGTCGTCGCCCAATGCGAGCCTGATCGTCGAGGGTCTCAAGCGTGAAGATCTCTTTACGGTGGTACACGAGCAATTTATGACCGATACCGCCGACTATGCCGATCTCGTCTTGCCTGCGACAACCCAGCTTGAGCATACGGATCTCCATCGGGCCTATGGGCATCGGTACCTGCAATACAATCATGCCGCCGTTGTGCCCCCCGGCGAGTGCAAGAGCAACTGGGACGTGAGTCGTCTGCTCGCCCAGGCAATGGGCTATACCGAACCCTGGCTGCACGAGAGTGCGGAAGAGGCGCTTGCCGGGGTGCTTGAAGCTTCGCGGGCGACGAATCCCTATCTCACCGGCATTACCCTCGAACGCCTGCAACAAGAGGGGACGGTGCCTCTCTCCTTTACCGAGGCAACCGACATTCCTTTTGGGGATCTGCGTTTTGCGACGCCTTCAGGCAAAGTCGAACTCGTCTCGAGTCTGATGGAAGCGCGTGGGCTTGACCCCTTGCCCAACTATGAAGAACCGGACGAGTATGTCGCGGCAAGGGCGCATGGTGCAACCGATGGGCTGATCCTCATTTCGGGCGCATCGCACCACTTTGTCTCGTCGAGTCTGGCGAATCAACCGAGCCTGCGGGCCAAAGAGGGCGAACCATTCATTGAAATACATCCATCTGATGCGGCGCAACGTCAGATCAGTGATGGCGCGTATGTGATTGTGGAAAACCAGCGGGGTTGGTGTGAACTGCGTGTCCGCGTTACCGACGATGTGCCACCTGGCGTGGCTGTGGCTCCCAAAGGCCCCTGGGCGAAATTCTCCCGTCATCAGCGCAATATCAACTGGACCACCCCCGATGCTCTGGCTGATCTCGCTGGACAGAGCACGTTTCATTCAAATATTGTCTATATCCGACCTGTCTCATAACGTTGCTTCGGTGATGGGGGCTGGAGCTTTGGGGGCCTGCGGCCTCCAGGAATCTTTCTTTGGCTGAAAAAAAGCCAGCGTAGCTGGCTTTTTTTCAGCCAAAGAAGCCAGGTTTTGGGGCGTAGCCCCAGCAATCCTTGTTGCTCTGGTTGGGAACCAGAGCAACAAGAGGAATTTTCTGTATGAACTTCTTCCGGCGTTTGTTTGGCGGTCAGGCTCAACAAGAAGATCCTGCGCTGCATCTCTATGTGCAGTGCAGTCGTTGTGGCGCACCGGTGCATGTGCGGGTACATCGCTACAATGATCTCACGGTGCTCTACGATGACAACGAGAGCGTCGGAGGCTACCATTTGCGGAAAGAGATTATGGATGCGCGCTGTTTTCGGTTGATGTATGCGGAACTCACGTTTGATCGGAAACGCAATGAGATAAGCCGATCGATCGAGGGTGGCGAATTCATTACGCAGGAAACATATGCCCAACTTGTGGCCGAGCAAGCGAGGTCGGTGTGAAGGTCTCACCGGCTTTTTTAATTCCGCTGGGGGTGAGTGCGCTGCTTGGCGGCATCGGGGGGAGTGCGTTTCGCTGGGTGGGCCCCGAGCAAGCCTGGAATCTCTTTACCGCGGCTTTTCTCTGGACCCTGATTTCCGCAGCGGGAACAACCATTGGTCGCTTTGCCGGTGAACGGGTGCGCCGGGGCAACTGGCGCCGCGGGCTCTGGCTGGCGCATACCCAGACTTTTCCTTTGACGACGGTGTTTCTAGGGGCAGCGCTGCTCGTCGGTGCGCCTTCGGGTGGATCAGTGGTGGTGATTCTCTACCTGTGTACGCTGGTAGTTGCAGTTGCGATGAGTTTGCTTGGCGTATTAAGCTCGCCCTATCGCTGATTCAGTGCAAGACGTTGCACAGAAGCTTGACTCATTTTGACGCAAAGGCGCAGAGGCGCAAAGCTACGCATGGAGATGGATCAAACCTTTGCGTCTTTGCGTCTTTGCGTCAGAAATGTAATGCACAGAATCAAAAGGCACACACGTATGGCGATTTGTACGTTGGAGACGCTGGTTAAGGAACGTGCGCATTGGGGTGAGCAGGGTTTGCGTGTGGTGTTCACCAACGGGATCTTTGATCTGCTGCATGCGGGCCATGTGGAGTATCTGACGAGGGCGCGGGGGCTTGGGGATCGGTTGATTGTCGCCCTCAACTCGGATGCGTCGAGCCGGGCGCTCAAAGGCGCGCAACGTCCGCTGATTCCTGAGGCGGATCGGGCGTTGCTGTTGAATGCCTTGCGCCCGGTTGACTATGTGACCGTCTTTGCCGAGTTGACTGCCGAGCGCGTGGTGGCTGCGTTGCGCCCCGATCTCTATGTCAAAGGCGGCGATTATGCCAGCACGCCCGATCTTTCACCAGATCTGAGCCGCTTGCCCGAGGCAAGACTGGTGCTCAGCTATGGTGGTGAGGTGCAACTGTTGCCATATAGCGCCGGTCGTAGTACGACCACGTTGATCGAGCGGATCGTGACCGTCTATGGGCGTGATCCCGTGGCGTAGAACGAAGCCTCCAGAAAACCCTAATGGTGCGCACACACGATGCCAACGCAGTTCGCATCGTGTGTGCGTACCATCAGAGTTAAAAGAAGACCTTGACTACCTTGAGAATACCCTGGTTCCAGGGTACGCGGTGCGAAACGCCGGTGGCATTCTGGAAATCGCTGAGGTGGTCGATGTACCAGCGATAGTTGCGCACCAACGCATCCTTGTTGGAGTATTTTGGTTCAAACCCGAGGATGCGGGCGGCTTTCTCCACCGAAACAAAAGAATCTTCGGTGACCGTGCCATAGGCCCATTTGTAGACCGGCGAAAGCTTGAGGCGTTCGAGCACCACCAGGGCTGCCGTCATCGGGGCCGCCGGGAAGGTGATAATCTTTTTGCCAAAGCCGGCAGCATCCAGAACGGCCTGAAAATCCTCTTTGATAGTTGTAAAGACTTTGGCACCAATATTGAAGGTGTCATTGACCTGTTCGCGCTCAAGCGTTGCACAGCGATAGATGGCTTCGCACAGGTCTTCAACATCAAGCAGTTGATAACGATTCTTGCCGTTGCCTGGCAGCGGGAAGTTTTTGCCGTCTTTGGCCCAATCATAGAGCATCGCAAAGATGCCGAGGCGCTCGGGGCCAATAAATGATTTGGGCCGCAGAATCGGGACGCACATGCCGTGTTCACGATAGCTGAGACAGATCTCTTCGGCTTTGACCTTGGCTTCGCCATACGGCCCGACCCCATCCATTGGATCGCTTTCGAGCAGCGGGTGATGGTCGGGAATGCCATAGACGGCTGTGGTTGAGATGTGGATAAAACGCTCGACATTCTGGGTCTGCGCTGTCTGAATGACATTGCGCGTGCCGTCAATATCGGTCGAAAAGATATCGGCGGGTTTGTAGAGAGGGAGGGCCGCAGCGGTATGGACAACGATGTCAACCCCGGCCATAGCACGTTCAACCGCGGCCTTATTACGAATATCGCCAGTATGCACTTCGACGCGATCACGTTCGGGGTAGTCGAAGGGGGCAATATCAAGCGAACGCACAGCATAGCCGCGCTCAAGCAAATAGCGGGCCAGGTTGATGCCTAAAAACCCGGCACCACCAGTAATCAAAACCGTTTTACTCATATTCAAGGTACCTTATTCACTCTGTTGCAAAAGAGCTCGGACGAGTCCACCAGGCGCTATTATACCCAATAATGTCTGTTCACTATTCACAACAGGTAATTGGGTCGCTTGAAGCTCGATCAGGCGATGGGCCGCGTCGATCAGGCTCATAGCGGGGACAAGCGAAGGAGGGGGTGGCTCAAGCAGTTCAGCGAGGGGACGATCGCGCCCCGGCAAGCTGGCCGCCTCTGGTGGCGTGGGTTGCTGAAGGGCGGTCAGCAATTTCGTTCGTTCTTCGCCAGCCAGCCCCTTCAAGACTGAGGCAAGGGTGAGCAGACCAACGAGACGACGCTCAGGATCAAGGACAAAGAGCGGCTGAAGGCGCGTTGCCAACAGTTGCGCCAGGGCCTGGTTGAGCGGTTGCGTTGTGGTCGCCGCTTGAAAGACCGTCTGCATCACCAGGCTCACCGGGGGTGGAGCTTCAGCCTCACGCACTGCGGGTTCATCAGCAGTGCTTTGTGCTTGCGCCACCGCTTCACGCAAGATAGCGTCTTCACCAAGCAGACCGACGAGTCGTCGGTGGCGATCCACCACCGGCACCTGGCGCAAGCCCCATTCGATCATCGTGGTCAGCGCTTGCGGGATCGCGATCGTCTCCATGACATACCGTGGTTCAGTCGTCATGATGCTGCCGACCGTGAGGTCGTTCAGCAGTTGCACGAGTGGTTCACGTTCAGCAGAGGTCAACCTGGTGAGCATCCAGACGGGCATCCGTAGCGGTGAACGCCAGGTTACCTCCTGGCCGGTCAGGGTGCCCACGAGCAGACCCGTCGCATCAACCACAGGCAAAACCGTAAGTTTATCGGTGACAAAATGGCGTAGCGCCTCAAGTAACGGGGTAGCACTGGTGACGGTAGGAAGTTCGGTTTGCATCAGATCGCCAACCGAGCGATCAGCGCTGAACGGCCCCCGCGCACGCAACGTGGCGCGATAGACCGGCACCGGCTCGCTGGTCACCATAGCCTCACCACAGAGATCGTCGAGCATCGGCAAGATGCGGGCAACCCGCTCGGGGCGATCTAACCATTCGATGATGACCGGGAGATCGTACCCCGACTCATTGAGCATGGCGAGGCGCCCACGTTGTCCTGGCCCAAACCCGGCCAACCCCGTCAACGCCGTCGCCCCGGTTGCCCCGGCACTACGGAGCCGTTCGAGAATCGCCAGGTAGAGTGGGCCGCCTTGCCACTGATCGCTTTGGCTAAGATAGATGCGCACCCGCTGAACACTTGCCTCAAGCGCCATCACGCGTTCCTCCTGTCGTGATTATAGCGCAAAGCGTGCTGGTAGGGCAATGGCGGCGGGCAGCAGTCCATAATCTATGCTTGTGCGAAGGAAATGGCTAGCTTCGCTGGCCGTTTTCCCTCGCACACGCGCGATTCATTTGTCTAGTCAAATAATATTGTCGATCTTGTGGTATGATACAAGCCTGTTCTCCGTGCTCACAACAGGCAAGCACCCGTGAATAAAGGTGTCCTCTACGCAATTGGGGCGTATGTTTCGTGGGGCTTACTGCCCATCTTCTGGAAAGCCTTGCATCATGTACCAGCGCTTGAGATCCTGGCGAATCGGGTTGTCTGGGCAATGGTTGCCGCGCTGATCGTCGGGCTCTTTGCGTTCCGCACAAACTGGGGGTGGCTCTTCCAGGCTTTGCGCCAACCACGCACGGTGCTGGTCTTTGTGTTGTCAGCGAGCCTCCTCGCTTTCAACTGGGGCCTCTATATCTGGGCGGTCAACGCCGATCATGTCGTTGAGACGAGCCTGGGCTATTTTATCAATCCGCTGGTCAATGTCTTTCTCGGGGTTGTCGTGCTACGCGAGCGCTTGCGGATCGGGCAGGGCCTTGGCATTGCGCTCGCGCTTGCCGGGGTGCTCTATCTGACGCTTACCTATGGTTCGCCACCCTGGATTGCCCTTAGCCTGGCTGGATCGTTCGGGCTCTACGGCCTGTTACGTAAAACGGCTCCGCTCGCTTCGATCCAGGGTTTTACCCTCGAAACGCTGGTGATGGCGCTCCCAGCCTTGGTCTTCCTGGGCTTTGTTGAGCGCACCACCGGTGGTACGCTCGGCCATGCGGATCTTGTTACAACAACCCTGCTGATCTCATCGGGCGTGGTGACAGCGGTGCCCCTCTTGCTCTTTGCTGCGGGGGCACGCCTCGTGACCCTGACCACGCTCGGGCTCTTGCAATACATTGCTCCGACGCTTCAATTCCTGCTCGGGGTCTTTGTCTATGGTGAGTATCTCAGCACGCAGCGCTTGTTTGGCTTTGTGCTAGTCTGGATTGCCCTGGCGATCTATTCGATCGAGGGCATCATCACCAGCAGGCGACGCCAGACGATGCCCCCGGCACAGCCCAGCAGCGTATAGGGGTGGTTGGTTCTGGCGAACGAGGCCCAGCAAAGCGGGCCTTGTTCGCCAGAACCATTTTTTGCCCCCGCCGCGAGACGTTTACGCTTACGGCAAGGCCCAGAGCTCAACAAATCCGCGGCGTGAGCCAACAACTATCAGCGTGTCATCGGCAGTGACCGCAAGGTTGTCGCCATTGCAGGGGCTACTGGCAAGCTCGGTTAGCCCATCAGCCTCAACCTGCCACAGGCTGAGCCCGCCTGTTGGGCCGACGGTCAACAGGTGCCCTGTTGCGGTCGCTGCGAGTGCAGTTGCATCAGCGAGTGCTCCTCGTCCAAGCAAGGTGCCAGCCTTATCCCAGACCCACAGGCGCCCGGTATCATCAAGGGCCGCAAGCTCGCCGTGCGACCCACTGGCAAGCGCGATCAACCAGCCACCATGGGCAGTACGCAAGACCGTTGGCGCACCTCCAGCACTTGTCTGGAAGAGGCGTACCGACCCATCGTAGGCTGTGCCAATGACAACCTTATCCTGGTGGGCAAAGGCAACGCCGAGGACAGCGGTGGCATTCAGGCCACCATCCTCGATGACAGTCAATTCACGTACGGCTTCGCCCTTGGGTAGGCGCCAGAGGCGAACCGTGCCATCCAACCCCGCCGAGGCGAGCAAAGTGCCATCCTGCGCAAAGGCAAGCCCAAGCACCCGGCCTTTGTGTCCAGTCAGCCGGGTTCGCAGCGTACCCTTAGGCAGACTCCAGAGGATGAGGCTCCCATCCGCACCCGCTGAAGCCAGCATACGTTCGTCAGGACTGACCGCCAGGGCATGGATTTTGCCTCGATGTTCCCTTATCGTCTCAAGCAACTGGCCCTCCTGGGTCCAGAGCATGATGCTACCGTCTTCGCCCCCAGTAATAACCTGACGGTTGCGTGTCAGCGCAACGGCGGTAACGGCAGGCATCCCTTCGAGGGTGTCAAGAGGCATCCCATCGGCATTCCAGCGTTTGAGCGCACCGTCGCGGCCTGCGGTAAAGAAGCCGCCTCCGGGAACCGTCACCAGGGCACTGAGTGCGCCGTGGTGCGCCTGGATCACCCGTTCGCGTTGTCCCGAGGGCCATGCCCAGTGTACCACTTCGCCGCTGGTCGTGCCTGCGAACACTGACCGACCATCAGACGCAAAGGCTACCCGGGTGACCGGCGCAAGCTGTGCTGTCTCACTCATAATCGTCAGGTAGGCGCGGGCATAGCCACTGACCACATCCCAGATCTGCACTGAACCTGGTTCACTGCGCGATCCTGCTGAAGCCACTGCCAGCGTTGTGCCATCAGGGGTAAAGGCGAGATCGGTGACCTCGCGCAGACCAAGGGAGAACTGCCGGACAGGCGTAGATTCGGGCAACTGCCAGACCGTCACCGTGCCATTGGCATCACCGGCAGCTACGTAGGTACCGTCGTGATTGAAGGCCACGCTGGTGAAATTCGCCATGAGTCCACCCGGGTCGTCTCCTTCTGACGGGCGCAATTCGGCCAAAGGCACCCGTTGCTCTACCTGCCAAATGACAAGCGAGCCGGTCGCAAGCGCGACGGCCAGGCGATCACCCCCCGGAGCAAACACAAGATCAGTCACTCTGGCCCGATGCGCGAGGGTCTCAAGCACCGTCCCATCGTGCAGGCGGCGCAATTCAACGTCACTGCCAAGGGCAAGGGCAAGCAGTGCCCCCGAAGGCGCAACGGCAAGGCCACTTGGCGGTACTGCGAGGTCATGCTGCCAGCCGATACGCCCGAGCAAGCCAGCATCATGTTGTTGCACATGCAGCGCAGTTGCCACAAAGAGCGTTGTGCCATCGGGCCCAAGCGCCAGATCCAGCGGCACGCCACTGCCCCACTGATGCAAGCGTTGCAACATCGGGGCAGACAGGCTGAGGGGCACGTCAGGATCGGGGGAGACCGGGGCTACCGTCGCCAGAGGCACCACAGCATCAGCAGGGGCCACCGTTTCAGTTGTTGGCGAAGGGGCAACCACACTGGTTGGCTCACTCACGAGACGTAGTGACGTCAACTGAGGCGTGCATGCCGCAAAACCCAACACAACGATGGTTACAATGAGAATAGGGGTAGTTTTGCTTAGCACTGACATAGACAGGCATTGTAGCATACCCTGGGAAGGGGTTTACCCCTCAGCGGGCGTGGCGTTAAGCCATGCCAGCGCAGCATAGAGCCCGATCACGGTTTTGCCATCCTCAAATGTACCATTGGCGAGTGCTTCGGGCAGGGTTGCGAGGGGCAACGCAACCTGATGAATGCGTTCATCCCAATCGGGCGTTGCCGCCACGGGATGCAGATCGAGCGCCAGAAAGATGGCTGTGCTTTCATCGGTAAAGCCCGGGGACGTGCAATAGTTCAGCAGAGGGATCAGCCGCTTGGCCGCGTACCCGACCTCTTCAGCGAGTTCACGGGCAGCGCACGCCTCCAACGTCTCACCAGGTTCGCGCAGACCGGCAGGAATCTCGATGGTGTCGCGCTCAACGGCAATGCGAAACTGACGCACGAGCAACACCTGCCCGTCTAGCACCGGCACAACCCCGACCCCACCCCGATGGCGCACCACATCACGACGTGCCCGTTGCCCATCATCAAGCACGGCCTCACCCGTCACCACGGTAAAGACCGGGCCTTGAAAGGCCTCACGCTGTTCAACCCAGGTTTCCATAGAGCTCCTTTGTTATGGCAAGACAAAGCGTATTTCAACGTGGGTACGCGTACGCAGGATCGAGCGCAAGACCGTTAACAGTTCAGGATCGGGATGCTGCTCGATCAAATAATCGAGGGTTGGCTCATCGAGATAATAGGTCTCGTCATCCGAATGTTCTTCAACGAGATAGGTATCGAGAAACTTCATCTGAGTAGGCGTAATCGTGCCGAGCAGCACCCCGGTCTCGTCATCATAAAGAATCACGGTATCAGGGGGCGGCGGCGCCACCAGTTCTGGCTCGGTTTTGCCGCGTGACACCGCAATAATGCGCCGGCGCTGTTCACGGTCAAAGACATAGGGGCTTGTGGTATCGTTGAGCAGCGTCTCAATCACCACGCGGGCGGCATCAGGACGAGCCAGGCGTTGGGTCCCAGCCTGTAGACCTTCGAGGCGACCAGGCTCTTGCAGCACCTGATCGATCTTGAAGCCTAACACCGGTAGATCGCGACAACGGATGGCGGCCCCGTTCTCGAGCAGATGATCGCTATTGCGTTCTTCCTGCCCGGGGATCGGGTCAATGACAACCATGGGCAAGCCTGCCGCCATACACTCTGCGGTACTCAAGCCGCCAGGCTTGCCCACAAAAAGCGTCGCGGCGCGCATCAGATCGGGCATTTCGTTGGTAAAGCCAAGCACACGAAAATGTTCAGCCTTGGCTGCCGTCAGCGTAGTCACAGCCTGACGCAATGGCTGATTGCGTCCACACACCACAATCGTCTGCACGGGTGTTTTCATGCCCATAATCTGCTCGACAATCTCGAGGGCTGGCCCACCACCGAGGGCACCCGCTGAAACAAGCAAGACCGGAAGATCCGCCTGGAGATTGTAGCGCTCATAGACCCCGTCGCAATCAAACGGTTCCGATAACAGTGACGTAACCGGAATACCCGAGACGGTAATGCGTTCGTCGTCAACGCCAAACGATGCCAGCAAAGCCCGCGCCTCATCAAGGGCAACAAAATAGTGATTGAAGCTACGGCTCAGCCACATGCCCTGAAAATCATAATCGGTGGTGACAATGCCGAGCCGTGAATTGATCCGCTCTTCGAGCAAGAGTTGCGCCGCAATGCCGGCGGGCATAAAGTGGGTGCAGATAATAATATCGGGATGGTAATCTTCGATCAGTTTGACCAGAGGCTGACCATTGAGCATATTGAGCACGCGGGAGAGTCCGCGTTCGTTCTTGAAAGGTTCGTCATTATAATCATAGAGCCACCCAACCGACCAGGGATTCTCTTTGACCAGGGCAAAATAGGCATCAGTCGCGGCCACCTGATAGATGCGCGAGGTATGTAGCAGCGCATCCTGATTGATCACCTCAAACTCAGGGTAACGCTGGAAAGCTTGTTCAATTGCTGCCGCCGCTGCCTTATGGCCTGATCCAACACTTGCCGAAAGAATAAGCACTCGTGTTGGCATTCGCTCCTCCACACTCTTGCTACGGGTTTCCGGTCTTTGACGCATTTTCAGTATACCTGAGATTGATACATCAGTGGTGGCTTCTTGGTATAATGCCCGTGCGTGGCGTAAGAGCGGGCTGGTGCTAGCGCAAAAGGGCAGCACAGCCACGGGGTTTTGAGGGCGGTAGCCCTAAAGCAGAGGAAAAAGTTATGGCTCGTGTGGGTATTTACGGGGCAACCGGGTACACCGGGTACGAATTGATCAAACTGCTGGTACGCCATCCCCAGGTTGAGATTGGCTTTGCTACGGCACGCTCGGCAGTGGGCAAACGTCTGTCTGATATCTTCCCTACCCTGATTGATACGCCGCTGGTTGCCGTCGAAGAGGCCAATCTCCAGGATGTAGATCTGATCTTCACCTGTCTTCCGCATAATACTCCCGATCTTATTCCTCTGGTGCAACAGGCACTCGAGGCGGGCAAGCGGGTGATTGATTTCTCTGATACCTTTCGGCTTCACGATGCCGATGACTATGAGCGACGCCGCGGCAAGCCGCACCCGGCCCCCGAGTTGCTCAGTGCAGCCGTCTACGGCTTGCCCGAGTTGCACCGGACGGCGATCCGCGAGGCACGCCTCGTCGCCAACACGGGTTGTTATCCACTGACAGCGATTTTACCGTTGTGGCCGCTCGTGCAGGCCGATCTGTTTACTGATCGAACGGTCATTGTTGATAGCAAATCGGGGGTTTCGGGGGCGGGGCGGTCGCTGTCACTCAAGACCCATTTTGGTGAAACGCACGAGACCTTCAGTGCCTATAACGTTGGGCGAGTCCACCGTCACCTTGGCGAAATGGAGCAAGAGACCGGGCTGCATATTATCTTCTCGCCACACCTGTTGCCAGTCTATCGCGGCATTCTCTCGACGATCTATGTCACCCTCAAGCCAGGCACATCGCCTGAAATGGTTCACGAAGCCTACAACGTCTTCCGCGACGAACCGTTCATCACCGTGTTGCCCACCGGGCACTTCCCCGAGTTGCGCCATGTGCAACAGACGATGGATTTTATCCTTGGGTTTCAGCCAGTGGAGATCGAGGCGGGACGGATGATTATCGTTTCGGCGCTTGATAATCTACTCAAAGGGGCGTCAGGGCAGGCCGTGCAGTGTATGAACTTGATGCTTGGAATAGAGGAGACCGCAGGGTTGAAGTAGGGGCGAAGCACCCGCCCCTGCCGCTTCGCAACGGTGTACCGTACTCGCGGGCGGGTGCTTCACCCTTACTTTAGACCAGCGCCTTTTCGGTCTCGCGGTCAAAGACGTGCATCTTATTCATATCCACGACGATCTCGACCTGCTTCCCAGTACGGGCTCCGGTACGCGGATCGAGGCGACCGACAAACTCCTTGCCGCTATTTTCAAGATAGGCATAGACTTCCGACCCAAGCGGCTCAATGACATTGACCATCGTCATCAGGCGCGCACTCTCATCCACGCCACGCGGCACATAGTGCGCATCGTGGATATCCTCGGGCCGAATGCCGAAATAGATATTCTTGCCAACATGTGCCCCGAGTGGCTCGGCTGCACTGGAGGGCACAGGCACAACAAACTCCTTGCCGACCACGACAGCTAGACCACCCTGGACACGATCGATTTTGGCCTCAAAGAAGTTCATCGAAGGGCTGCCGATGAAGCCTGCCACAAACATATTGGCCGGGCTATCATAGAGCTTCTGAGGGGTATCGAGTTGCTGCAGAATGCCATCACGCATCACGGCAATGCGCGTCCCCATCGTCAACGCCTCGGTCTGATCGTGGGTCACATAGATAAAGGTTGTCTTGAGGCGCTGATGGAGACGACTGATCTCGGCGCGGGTCTGCACCCGCAACTTGGCGTCCAGGTTCGAGAGCGGCTCGTCCATCAAGAAGACCGACGGGTCACGCACAATCGCACGTCCGAGCGCGACACGCTGGCGCTGACCACCCGAAAGCGCCTTGGGCTTGCGGTCGAGCAGGTGCCCAATCGAGAGCATCTCGGCGGCCTCTTTGACCCGGGTATCAATTTCAGTCTTGGGCAATTTGCGCAGCTTCAAGCCAAAGGCCATATTATCATAGACGCTCATATGGGGATAGAGCGCATAGCTCTGGAAGACCATCGCGATATCGCGATCTTTGGGGGGCACATCATTGACGACGCGGTCGCCAATCCAGATATTGCCATCGGTAATCTCTTCGAGACCGGCGAGGCAGCGCAACGCGGTTGATTTACCACAGCCTGATGGCCCAACGAGCACCAGAAATTCACCGTCATTAATATCAATATTGAGATCCTTGAGGACCGAGACTTCACCAAAACGCTTCCAGACCTTCTCGAACTTAATACCGGCCATAGCATCCTCCTCAGGCAAGAAACAACTGCTCCTCAGCGAACATCGTGAGGATCATCAGCGAGCGCTCACTCAGGCAACGGACAGGTTGTCTTACGGACAATCAACTGTAGCGGCAGGGGCGTAAACGAGGGTAGGGGTTGCTGTTCTACCAGCGCGATCAACGTATGGGCAAGCGCCGCACCGAGGGCGCGGCGCGGGGCACGGAGCGTCGTCAGGGGTGGATGGGTATGGGCGGCGAGGGGAACATCACCACACCCGATCAAGGCTACGTCGCGCCCCACCTCGATCCCGGCATCACGCAGTGCGTGCATCGCCCCAAACGCAAGTTCATCGCTTGCGGCCAGCACTGCGGTTGGCCCTTCAGGTTGAGCCAGGAGCTCTTGCATTGCGGCCAGGCCATCATCTTGGCTCGTCCCCGCCTCGACGATAAATGAAGGAGCCACCTCCTCACCAGTTTCAGTCAGAGCTTTGGCAAAGCCCTGGTACAAGAGGTCGCTATCGGTCAACTCAGAAGGCAGATTGATCAAGGCAATGCGGCGGTGCCCCAGGGTACGCAGAGAGCGCGTTGCCATCAACGCCCCACCGGTGAGATCGAAACTCAGACCTGGGCAGGCATTGCCCGAGGCAGGCGCACCAACGCCAACATGAAGAATGCCAGCAGCGGTAAGGTCGGCACTCCGCTCGTCATCAACCTGCAGGTCAAGCAAGACAAAGCCATCCACCCGCCCGGTTCGCGCTAAACTGGTGGCAACAAGGCGTTCGGACTTACCCGGATCGCCCGCGAGCAAGAGGTAATAGCCGTGGTTCGCGGCGGCCTCAGTCAAGCCTGCGACCAGTTCTGCCAGGGTTGGCGTACTCAACTCGGCGGCACCGTAGGGTAAAATCAGGCCGAGGGTTCGCGAGCGTGAACGCATACTACGGGCAGCATGATTTGGCTGATACTCAAGTTCAGCTACCACCTGCAACACCCGTTGCCGGGTTGCCGCCGTCACCGATCCCGTACCATTGAGAACATACGAGACCGTTGCCGTCGATACCCCTGCCCGCTCAGCTACATCCTTGATCGTCGCCACCTTGCGCCGCCTTCGCCGCACCATTGACCGAGCACTTAACCGATTAACTAGATTATAACGAGCTCGCTGATCATTGTCAAGTCGCCCTACCCTTGCTTGTTGGGCGATTGCATCTTCCGTGCATGCACCCCGCCAAGGCACCCGCAAGGGCACCCGCAAGGGGTGCCCCTACACCGGGCCCGCCCCCGGCCCGGTACGGGCACCCGTACCGGGTGCCTCGTTGTATCCGATTTCGTATGATGCAATCGCCCTACCCTTGCTTGTTGGGTACGCAAAAAAGCCAGCCATGCTGGCTTTTTTGCGTACCCAACAAGCATACCCTTAACTCACGTGAGGAATCACCTCTTCGGCAAAGATATGCAGGGGCGTGTGATCATACGCGATCCGCGGGAAATAGGTGATGAAATAGTTCACCCCGGCATCGGCAAGCACTTGCAGGCGCTCGACAACCTGTTCGGGCGTACCAACAATCGAATTGCGCATGAGATCGTCGAGACTCCAGTTATAGGTTGCGCGCACAGCGGCGGTGGCCTGTTCGAGATCATCACCGGGGCGCACAAAGACGATATTGGCATTGGATGAACGAATAATGTCGTCATAGTTCCGGCCAACCTGCTCACAATGGCCGCGCAAAATGGCAAACTTCTGTTGCAGCGTGGCAGGGTCGCCCATCACATTGCAGGCATTGCCGTACTGCGCCACCAGTTTGAGCGTCACCTGTTCGCCGCCCCCGCCGATCCAGAGGGAAGGATAGGGCTTCTGCACCCCGCGAGGCTCGTTGATCGCCCCGCGAATATGGAAATACTCGCCCTCGAAGGTTGGCGTCTCCTCCGTCCACATCTTGACCATAATCTGCGTAGCCTCGCGGAAGGCCCGCATGCGATCGCGTGTTTCGGGGAAACCATAGCCATATGCACGCCATTCGTGCTCGTACCAACCCGCGCCAATGCCACAATAGAGCCGCCCGTGGCTCAGGACATCCACGGTCGAGGCAATCTTGGCCGCCAGGGCCGGATTGCGATACCCAATACAGGTGACCATCTGACCGACCTTGACCCGTTGCGTATCACGGGCCAGCGCTGCGGTGATTGTCCATGCCTCAAAAACCGCCTCTTGCTCAATCCGGGGTACCGTGTGAAAATGGTCATAGATCCAGATTGAATCATAGGCGGGCATGCCATCAACCACACGGGCGACCTGCGTCATTGCTTCATACTTCTCGATGGGATCGGCAATCTCCATCAAGTCCAGCCGCCATCCTTGCGGTACAAATGTACCAAAACGAATAGTCATTGCTTCCTCCTCTAACCTTTGTATTCTCTATTATAATATACTGGCCCTATCAAAGTCCGCCCATTGCCAGGAGGCATGAATGAGCGAAATGACAACCCATCCATCCAGCCGCCCGGAGTGGCAGGCCCTACACACACACGTCCAGGCGTTCCGACAGGTGCATTTGCGTGAATTGTTTGCAGCAGATCCCGGACGAGGCCGACGGTTTTTCGCTGAAGCTGCCGGTCTCTATCTTGACTATAGCAAACATCGCATCAGCGAAGAGACCATAGCGTTGCTGATGGCCCTGGTGCGTGCGGCTGGCCTGCCTCGCCGCATTGATGCAATGTTTGCCGGTGAAAAGATCAATGCAACCGAAGGGCGTGCTGTTTTGCATGTTGCGCTGCGTATGCCGCGTGGGTCGATTGTCAATGTTGACGGTCAGAATGTGATCCCCGAAATCTATGCCGTGCTCGATCGCATGGAAGCCTTTGCCAACCAGGTGCGCAGTGGTGCGTGGCTAGGCCATACGGGGCGTCCGATCAAGAACATTGTCAATATTGGCATTGGCGGCTCGGATCTTGGCCCGTTGATGGCCTATGAAGCATTGCGTCACTACAGTCAGCGCTCACTGACCTGCCGTTTTGTCTCGAATGTTGATGCTACTGATTTTGCCGAGACCGTCCGTGATCTCGATCCCGCCGAGACGCTCTGCATTGTCGCCTCCAAGACTTTTACGACGCTTGAGACCATGCGCAATGCGCGCACCGCACGCGCCTGGCTGGTCGAACACCTCGGCGACGAGGCTGCCGTAGCCCGCCATTTTGTGGCCCTCTCAACCAACGCCCGCGAAGTGACCGCCTTTGGCATTGATCCGGCCAACATGTTCGGGTTCTGGGATTGGGTCGGCGGGCGTTACTCGATGACCTCGGCCATCGGGCTCTCAACGATGCTTGCACTCGGCCCCGAGGCCTACCACGAGATGCTCGGTGGCTTTCGGGCCATGGACGAACACTTCCGCACGGTACCTTTCGAACGCAATATGCCGGTGATCATGGGCATGCTTGGGCTCTGGTACACCAGTTTCTTTGGGGCCGAAACGCAGGCCGTTCTCCCCTACGATCAATACCTGCGCCGGTTTCCGGCCTATCTGCAGCAATTGACGATGGAGAGTAATGGCAAGCGGGTACGCTTCGACGGCACACCGGTTGATTATCAGACGGGCGCCATCTACTGGGGCGAACCAGGCACCAACGGACAGCACTCGTTTTACCAGTTGATCCACCAGGGCACCAAATTGGTACCGTGCGATTTCATCGGATTCTGCCACAGCCTCAATCCCATTGAAAACCATCACGATCTTTTGATGTCCAACATGTTTGCGCAGGCCGAAGCGTTGGCCTTTGGCAAGACCAGCGAAGCCGTAGCGGCTGAAGGCGTCGGCCCCGAACGTATCGCCCACCGCACCTTCCCGGGCAATCGCCCGAGCACCACCATTCTGGCCCATCGCCTCACCCCGGCGATTCTCGGGGCCCTCATTGCCCTCTACGAACACAGCGTCTTTACCCAGAGCATTGTCTGGGACATTAACGCTTTTGACCAATGGGGCGTTGAACTCGGCAAAGTCCTGGCGGGTCAGATCGTACCTGAACTCACCGCCTCCAGCGAACCTGTCCTCAACCATGACAGCTCAACCAACAACCTCATCCGTCGTTATCGCGACGCCCGAAAATAGGTGGCAATACTATCGGGGCCAGCAAAGCTGGCCCCGATAGGTCGTCTTTCCTCTTGACAATTTCAGCCTCACGAGCGCGGGGTCAGCGTTTCGAGGGGCTCACGCGCAGGATGATAGCCATTCTGAGAGGCACCGATCTTCGCCACACTCGGCGCAAAATCAGGCAAAGGAGCCACATGCTGCGGCGGCTGATATTCAGGCACCAGGGTGCGCAGCATCCGCAGCAAAACCTCTTCGTCGTGTGCGTGGATCGCACCTTCGATCACGGCGAGTGAGTCGGCGAGTTCAACGGGAACCCAGTTACTCGCCGTGCCTGCAACAAAGATCTTCGCGTGGGTCGTCGCACGATACTCTTCACCGGCGGCAAACAGTTCCTCAAAGAGCTTCTCACCGGGGCGCATCCCCTGGAAGACAATATCAATATCCTGCCCCTCTTCAAGGCCCGAGAGACGGATCATATCGCGGGCCAGATCAACCACTTTGACCGGCTCACCCATATCGAGCATAAAGACTTCGCCCTGGGTACCGAGCACCGAGGCCTGCAACACAAGCTGGACAGCCTCGGGGATGGTCATAAAGTAGCGTTGCATCTCGGGGTGGGTCACCGTCACCGGGCCACCTGCGGCGATCTGCTGCTTGAAGGTCAGCACCACACTGCCCCGGCTGCCGAGCACATTGCCAAAGCGCACCGCAACATAAGGACGGCCACTGCGCTGACCCATCTGATGAACCAGCATCTCGGCCATACGTTTGGTGGCCCCCATCACGCTCGTTGGATTCACGGCCTTATCCGACGAGATCATCACAAAGCGTTCAACGCCTGCGGCCTCGGCTGCTTCAAGCAAATTCCGGGTTCCAAGGACGTTATTGCTAATCGCCTCGATCGGATTCGCTTCCATCAGGGGCACATGCTTATGGGCAGCGGCGTGGAAAACAATCTGTGGCTGGTGTTGTTGCAGCAAGTTGTTGAGGCGGACAGCATCACGAATATCGGCGATCAACGGCGTGAGGGTTGGCGGCGACACATCTTTCTGTGCCGCGATGGTGCGACGCAACTCGCTATGGATCTCAAAGATACTATTTTCGCCATGGCCGAGAATCAACAATTCTGCCGGGCCAAAGCGGATAATCTGACGGCACAACTCACTACCAATCGAACCACCGCCACCAGTGACCAGCACCCGCCGACCACGAATCAAATCACGCACCGCACCAATATCGGTCTGCACCGGCTCACGCCGCAAAAGATCGGTAATCTCGACCGAACGCAACTGGTTCAACTTGAGACTACCGTCAAGCAATTCTGACAATCCGGGCACCGTCAACGTCTGCACCCCAACACTCTGACAGATCTGCACAATCTCGCGGATCGCCTTACCGGGGGCCGTTGGCATTGCAATAATCACCTGACGCACGCGATATTGCTTGACGATTTCGGGGATGGCATAACGATCCCCAAGCACGCTCACCCCGTGGATGCTCACCCCTCGTTTTGTCGGATCATCATCAAGAAAACCGACAACCCGCATCCGCCAGAAGAGTTTGCTCTGCAACTCACGTACCGTCATCGCCCCACCGTCACCGGCCCCCATCACCAGCACCGGTGTCCGGGCCTCTTCGTCCCAATGGGGAATCTCGCGCCGCTTGCGCTGATTTGACCAGACACGCAGGGCGAGACGGGGAGATCCCAGCATTGCCACGAGCAACGGCAAGAGAATCAGGGGAATCGAGCGCGGAATCCGCAGGGCCGGAACGAGGATTCCAATCGTCAGCACAATCGCCCCGAGCAACAACACGGCCAGAGTCACCGTCCGAATCAGTACCAGGATCTCATCAACCGACACATAACGCCAGTATTGCTGGTAGATGCTGGCCTGGGCCAGCATCAATGGTACCAGCACCATCGCGGTCGCCACCATAAAGAGAAAACCCGGACGATACCCTCCGATCCCAAAGAGTTCGAGACGTAAGAGAAATGCAGTATAGACCGCAAAAGGGATCAGAATTAGGTCAGCTAGGAGTAAATGGCGGTTACGAAAACGACCCACAGCTGCACTCCTGGTCTATGCCATTACGCAGAATCGACTCACAGTGGCTCACCTTTGTCTGCTGCTGCTGGACACACTCCAAAGGACTGCCCTTGACCGTGGTGTGTCGAGGCAGCACATCTATGCAAACTGAGCGTAGCACTTCTAGTATAACCTTGATAAACACGGGCGCTCTGGATTTTCCTTACCACCATGGGGACAACAATAGGCGTAGATAAAGTTGCATGTACTTCTTGTCCTTCTGGGAAGCTATCAGGCCTGGGCTTGAACAACAGCTTTTCATCCCGAAGGTGCTGTATAGGCTGCTAGAGCAGTTGTGCGGTCAGAATAGATCTGAAAAAAAGTATCAAAACGACTTTTTCGAAAGATTTCGGCGATTGGCGGTTGGAGCCCGACCAGGCGGACATCGCCACCGAGAGGTTGCACGGCTTTCAACGTCGTGAGCAACATCCGCAGCGCAAGACTGGCAACAAAGGTCACCTGGCTCATATCAGCCAGCACTTTCCCACGATGATTGGCGACGGCCATTGCGAGTTGTTCTTCAATCGAGGCAACGCCAACTGCATCAAGACGTGCCGGCAGTTGAACGACAAGCACATCATTGATCAGTTCAACCTTCACCGTTTTGCCTTTCTTCATCTATGCTTTGATCACCGCTGTCGCACAGAAGCAGGTATGGAGAGAGAGAGATGGGCAGACTTATTATAGCATCACTCTGTTCGTCCTCACATCCGCGACACGACCAGCATGGTAATATCATCAGACTGAGCGGCACCATCAATATGGCGATCAACCGCTTCAATGATACCCTGCATCAATGCAGGTGCAGCCAGAGTGGCATTGTTGGTCAGCACCTCACGCAGACGACCTTCACCAAACATCTCGCCATGCGCATCAAGCGCTTCGGTAATGCCATCACTAAACATCACCAGACGACATCCAGGGTTGATGACCGTATGCTGCACATCGTACTGCTGATCAGACAGAATACCGAGGGGCATCGAGCCAAGCTCGGTTTCGCCAAGCGTTGCCCTGGCCCCATCGACAATCAAGGGGGGATTATGGCCAGCATTGACATATGCCAGGATCCCGGTACGAGGATCAAGCAACCCATAAAAGAGCGTAATGAACATCGTATTATCACCATGTTCACGACAGAGATAGTCATTGACCAGCCAGAGTGCATCAGCCAGGATCGCCTCGGCATCTTGTTGATCGGCACATTGGAAAACACGCGGCGCAAGTGAAGCCGCCCGCAACAACGAGCGGGTCAGCGCCACAAAGAGGGCTGCGGTCACCCCTTTGCCACAGGCGTCTGCCACCACGAGACCGAGCAACTGATCAGGCAATTCAATGCAATCAAAGAAATCGCCACCGACGGCCTGGGCCTCACGGCTCATCGCCGTCAACTGCCAACCCTCGGGTTGGGGCAGATGCTTGGGCAAGAAAGAGGTCTGGATACGCCGGGCAACGGCCAATTCCTCTTCCAGACGGTTGAGGCGCACCAGTTCAGTCTGCATCGCCTGAAGTTGCCGATATGCATCGGTTAGTTCGGCATTCTTCCGTTCCAACCCGGCAATCATGCGCCGGTTGGCCTCACGCACCCGTGCCGAGCCACTGCTCAACAGTTGCATCGCGAGGTCAGGATTCGACCGTAGCAGCGTCTTGAAAGCTTCTTCACCCAGGGCGATCAGATTACTATCAGTGACAGCCCGTACGGTCGCCGAGCGTGGACTCCGATCAATCAGGGCCATTTCACCAACAATATGGCCGGCCCCAAAGGTGTCGAGCCGCAATTCATTTCCGTTGACATAGGTCAAGACATCAACGTTGCCTTCGAGAACAATGAAACATTCATGACCCTCTTCGCCTTCAGCAAAGAGAAGCGCTCCCGCCTTCAGTTGACGGTACGTGATTGTTTCAGCCAGGCTTCGCAAGGCATCAAGAGGTAATTCGCGAAAGAAGGACACCTCACGCAAGAGGCTCTCGGTCATGGGTAGACGTCCCTTCGTTACGGTCAGTTCATTCCATCCGCTCTGCGGATCGTGGGTATAACTAATCTGGTCAACCAGTTCGCGCACAAAAAAGATACCCAGACCACCAAGATCACACTCAGCCGCACTGGTGTGATTCAAGTCAGGTGGTGGATGCTCACGGAGATCAAACGGACATCCCTGGTCACGAATGATGAGTTGCAGCGTATCGTTGTGATAACGACATTCCAACTGGATGGGGCCGGTATGGCTTTCACTGTACCCGTACTTGATAATATTGCTCGCAATCTCTTCAACCACCAGGCGCATCAAATAACGTTCGTCAGGCGATAGCTTAAACTCGTGCTCGATACGATCGCTAAAGGTAAGCAGAGTCACCAGACCAGACCATGTACCAGAGACTTGGATCTGCCGTTGCATACGCGCTCCAGAGGTTGAAGACGAGACAAGGACGGGTACGCTTGTGGGCGTATCAGAAGAGGGGTCGCCTTTGTCTTCTTGTTTCGAGTATACCATTTTTCAGGTGGTTTGTGAGCATAGTGCGTGCTGACGCAAGCGACCAGCAAAGCAGTCCGCTTGCGTCAGCAGCATCGGTTTGTCGGGCTCCAGCCCTACAGGTTATGCCTATGGAGCCGTAGGCCCATAGGCATAACGCCGAAACCTCCTTGCCTCTTTCCTACGAGGTGGTATCATAGAGTGTATCGGCACGAAGGTTGCTATGCAGGAGACGCGCAGTGACACGTTCACACTGGCATGCGACACTTGACCAGGAGCCTTTACCAGGGCACGAGTTGCCACCCCACGCCGAGGTGGTCGTCATTGGTGGTGGCATCCTGGGGGCAATGACTACGTACTGGTTGACCCGCGCCGGGGTCGCTCCACTGGTGCTGGAACAGGGTGGCCCCGCCGCAGGTGCCTCGGGTAATAACGGGGGCCTCTGTATTACAGGCACCCCCGAGCCCTACCCCACTGCCGTACAGCGCCTCGGTCGCGCAACAGCCCAGGAGGTTTGGGCGTTGACGCTGCGTGGCCTGGCGATGCTGCGTTCGGTTGTCGAGGAAGAAGGCATCGCGTGCGACTTGCGTCCTGATGGGCATCTTGAACTTGCCGCCAATCCTGCCCAACTAGCGGCCCTGACCCAGGCGGCGGTCGAGCTCCAGGCTGATGGCTTTCAGAGTAGCATCGTTGACCGCACGGCGATCACTCCGTTGCTTGGTATGCCACCAGGCGACGAGTTGCTCGGTGCCAGATATAACGAGGCGGCAGCGCGACTCCATTCGACTCGTCTGGTGCATGGCTTGTTTGCGGTGACCGCCCGTCGCGGTGCTCGCTTTTGCTGGCAGACGCCTGTCACCAGTCTAGACATAGCAGCGTCACCCCGTCAAGTCACGCTCACCACGCCGCGTGGTGTCGTGACCGCGAGTGCTGCGGTGGTCGCCCTCAATGCGTGGAGTAGCGATCTTTTGCCGGAACTGGATGGGATCGTGCGGCCCGTACGCGGCCAGGCGCTCGCAACGGCACCGGTGGCTCCCTCACTCAAACTGGCCTTTGGCGTTGATCTCACGCCGACCGGCGAGTATGGGCAGCAAACCGTTGATGGAACGATCATCTTTGGAGGATGCCGCGCCCTTGCCCCGCAACGTGATGTGGACATCCGTGAACCGGTGCCGACCCCTCTGGTGCAAGACGCTCTCGATACGGCGCTTGGACGCATCTTTCCGGCGCTGGTCGGTGTCCCTGTTGTCCGTCGCTGGGCCGGGTTAATGGGCTTTACCCCCGATTATCTGCCCGTTGCAGGCACAGTGGAACGCTTGCCTGGGGTCTGGTTTGCCGGAGGGTTCTGTGGTCACGGTATGCCGTTTGCCGGCCCGTTCGGGCGTCTGCTCGCCGAAGCGGCGCTTGCCGGCACCCTTCCAACTGAACTCGAACCCTATCGCCTGCAACGCCCCACTCTTGCCCAAACCCCGGAATGAAACCCTTTGAAGCCTACGTCCGGGCATACCGTAGTGCCGACTTCAGTCGGCTTCCGGCTCAGCCGACTGAAGTCGGCACTACCTGATTTCATTCGTAATCACCATTAACCCTGAACCCGACAATCGCTGCTTGAGCGCCTGGGCGGCCAGGGCATACCCACCGTCGGCCCCGTCAACCAGGTGGACTTGACGGCCCATACGTTCAAAGACGAGACAGGTAAGAATAGCCCGGTCGGTAATGTGGAGGCCATAGACAAGGTCACCGTGCTGATACTGGGCTTCCAGGTAGGTTTCGAGTTGCATGCGCTGGGCAGGTGTGCTGGCGATAACCATGCGCAGCGCACCATCGAATTTGCGGTAATCAGTCGTACGAAAAGCCAATGCCCGATAACTGTCCCACCACGGTGCATGTCCGGTCAAGATCTGGTAGCGTTTGTAGAGACCAACAAGGATGTTCATGGCCCAGATACGGCTGAGGTAATCGAAACGGGCCAGGGCATTCGGTCGAGCGCGCAGGCTGCTCTCGATCATCAGGGTGCGGGGGTTGGCGGTTGTCTGTAACTGCGCAAAGCTAACCGGGTGGTAGTCGCGGTCAGGAGCATAGATCTGCTCGATCATGGCAAAGAACTGGCGCAGCGTTAGCGCTCTACTTGCAGGCTCTTGATGCATTGGCCTCACGATCAGGCTGATGATTTCACCATGGCGGCTCGCCATATCTTTCCAACGACACTCCAACCCACGAAGATCGGCCGCTTCGGGCGTGGAGGTTTCTGTCACGAGAAAGGCGGCCCCTGCTACAGGATCTTTCAGGATATTTTCAACATACGCCAGCCCCCCAGAAAAGGCTGCCTGGATGTAGTGTTCGTCTACCTCGATGCGTGCGACACTCACTGACTGATGCCTAGTGGTGAGCAGACTCAGTGGAACAATGCCCACCCGTAGGTCAAGCTGGTACGTGCTTGCGGCGAGGCCCCGCAACGCCACAAGCACATTGCGCGCCGATTCAACAAGGGTTGGTGGAATGGCCAGGGTTGCACCATCGCCCCCAAAGATAAAGGGCAGGTCGACTGGATCAGCCATATTGAGCAAGGCGACAATCGAGGCGGCCCCGAGCATATTGACTTCTTTGTAACGCCCTGCCGCAATCGCCTGGGTCGAACTGACAACGTCGGTGATCACCAGGTACCAATCATCGGGAAGCGGGGTAAAGTTGTGCGGGTCAGTGATCGCAATGAAGTCACGTAACGGCGGAAGTTGCAGATAAAAGTCATCGCTCTGATGTAGCGCATTCAAGGCATCACCCACCGAACTGAGGGGATCACAATGCCAGAGTAAAGCGACAGTGCTGTCCGTAGCGCCTGTTGCATGACCCCAGGCCGTGAGACCACAATCGTCGAGATCGCCTGCTGATGTTCCATCGCATCTACCCTCCCCGTTGTCGAAATATGCTCACAGGTGGCAGCACCCCCGAGAATGCCCGCATTGTGTTGAGTTGGCGCTGCAGATGCGTCTCGGCCCGCTTGCGCTCACCAATCTCGTACTGGAGTTCATCGGCGCGCAGCCGTAGCGCACTGGCTTCACGTTTGGCCGCCTCGGTATCATGGATCACCTGCAGGACTTTCAAACGATGGTCGGCCTTCTCACCGGCAACAAGCTCCTTCAACGAGACGCAATGCTTCAAAGAGCGTCTGGGCACGGAGCAACCGCTCCATACCACGCGGGTAGGCACCAGAGCGCATATCAAGATAGCCCTGCGTTCGTAGGCTGTAGGCCTTGCCCCGCTCGTAGGTACGACCATCGTACGCTGGAGTATCAGCCAGGGCGTACGCTGACTCGGCGAGATTCATCGCACGGCTTGCATCACAATCGCTCAGCTCCCACGCCAGAGCATTCAGCAGATCGATCCGCTTGCTCGTGTCTCCATCAGCCTCGGCGAGCGCACGCTCCAACTCATCGACTGTCTGCGATGGTATCATGGTGCCAGCTTATCCGTCACGATAGGCGCAACTGCTCTTCATGCAAGTGGATGCTCACACGAACCACATAGGGCTATAATACTGTGTTTTGTGTATGTCTTGTCTTTCATCATACCACATACATCATGTTCAGCAACCACGGATGCCAGTCGCCCCCAGGGCTGATGCAACGTCAGATCTCCGGGGTCGCCGTCGCCGTCAACGGCTTGGCTACCGTCTGCGAAGCCGGCCTTCGCCGGCTGGATGAGGTCGCGCAGGCGGCCTTCGCGACCCGTAGCCGAGGGCTTCAGCCCGACGGTGCTCCGGTCAGGTGGACGCAGATGCGGAAGCTATAATCTGCGTAATCTGCGGACACTATCTAATCGAAAATGGCATCACTTCAGCAACCGCTGGGCTGCAGCGATGACCTGTTCGGGCGCAATAGCTGCCATGCATTCGGGGCCGCTTGTTTTGCGTGGACAAGCGTCAAAGACACCACACGGGCTGCAAAAGAGGTCGGCCCGCAGCACGCGCTGCCGCTCGCTGTCACCCCACGGCCCAAAGCGTTGATGGTCGCTTGGCCCAAAGAGGTGCATCGTCGGCACGCCCTGACTCACCGCGAGGTGCAATGGCCCACTGTCCACCCCGAGCACCAGGGCAGCGCGGCCAAGCAGCGCCGCTAGCTCGCCGAGCGTCGTTGCCCCGGCGAGCCTCAACGGGGCAGGCTCGACGAGGGCCGCTAGTTCGGCAACCAACTGTGCTTCACCGGGGCCGCCGGTACAGACAAGGCGTACCCCGGGTAGGTGTGCCAGCGCGTTGGCAACCGTTGCCCACGCGCCGACCGACCAGTGTTTGACGGCACCGCCCGTGCCGGGATGGATGATCACCATCCGCTCATCGGGGTGCAGGTGGGCGGCAAGCCAGTCGGCAGCCCAGTGCTGTGCATCAGCCGTGGGCGTAAAATGCAGTGCGGGCAGACCAGTGGTAAGAGCTGATGAAGCTCCAGGTTGCACCAGCGCCTGCACCACCTCGAGGGCCTGACGGGTGACGTGGGCACGTGGGTCATAGGGCAGGGCAGTCGTCAGGAACGGTACCGAACGCGGGTGCGCGTGGCCGATGCGCCGGGGAATGCCCGCGAGCGCAACGCACATAGCCCCCCACCAATGGTCATCACGCAAAAGCAGAGCCGCATCATAGCGGCCCTGCCGCAGGAGGGCGGCATACTTGCCCAGAAGCAGATAGGGACGTAAACGGTTACGCCCCTTGCTGGTGCGCTCGAAGCCAGGGAAGGGCAACTCGATCAACCGATTGAGATCGGGATTCGTCTGCCACATCTGGCGTGACCAGGGGCCAACAAGCCCGACCAGGGTAGCGTCGGGCAACGCCTGCCGCAACTGGCGCAGGGCAGGCGTTGCGAGCAACAGATCACCGAGATGATCCGGTTTCACAACCAGGATACGCTGTGGACGGTACACCTGCATAGGCTTAAAAGCAATACCATTCAAGTAAGCCCACACCAAGCCGCCAAGGGTTAGCGCACCTACACGAAAAACTTTGCGCCTTTGCGCCTTTGCGTCAAAAAACCGCCTTTTTTGCAAGGTATTGGGCTTAAAAGAGCATCGCCCCGCACTCGCGGGCGAGTTGCCGCAAGCGCTCAGCAATGGGCTTATTGGCACGCCGCTCTTCCTGATCGGCAAGTTCATTGAGTTGCTTGATCAGTTCAGGCGTAATCCGACCAACACTGGTACGCAAGAGCCGTGTTGCCGCTTGGGGCGTCTCGGCCATCAGCAACTCATTGATAAAACGCTCTTCGGGCGAGAGACGCTCTTGGATGACATCAATTGCAACATCGGCCAGGCGGGTCAGCAAGGTCTCGATATCCTCGCGTCCGGCACGCTGAGCGGCCCCAACATTGGCCGAAAGCACCATCATAAAGGCTTCGTCAATCGCTTCACCGCGTTCACGCAGGGCTGCCTCGGGATCGGGGGCTTGCATCACCTCTTGCAGCAAGACACTGCCCGCCTCGAACATCGCCTCGGCTTCACGGTCGAGTTGTTCGACCGCAGCGAGAATGCGGTCACGTCGGTCAGTGAGGGCCGCTGCGGTTGCCTGCTCACCGGCCTGTTCGGCCGCCTCAATCCGGCCCGTCAGCAATTCAAAAAAGCCATAATCGAGCACCGGGCGCAACTCGGCCACCGCCAGGTCAAGCTCTTCATCTGCGACCGCCACGAGACGCTCGAGCGCCTCTTGCATCTCTTCCTCATCGGGCGGATCTTCGTCATAGGTTTCAAGCAGCCGATTCTGGATCGCCATCAGCAACTGGCGCGTTTCCGCCTGATCAGGGGGCGTTGCTTGCACAAAGGCCGACAGCGTCGCAAAAAACTCGGGGGTCAGATCGGCACGCCGTTGCATCACCATTGACGCAAACTCGGCCTCATCACCAACCACACTCGCGAGCTCACTGATCAACTCGATATGGGCACGCTGCCGATCAAGCGCCTCACGGCTCACACCGTCGGCTTCAAAGATCGCCTCGACGAGCGACTGCATACTCAAAAAACGGCGCGGGGCAAGCAGATACGCCCGTGACCCATCTTTGGGCAGATCGCGGAGCAAAAAACTGGTCGCGTCACCAACAAACTGCTCTTGTTCCTGGGGGCTACTATTCAACTCGGCCGGAACATGCACGAGGCACAGTTGCTTGGCGGCATCGTGATAGACAAGCGGAGCACCAATCATGCTCGGTGTACTACACTTTGGGCAGACAGCCACGTTTAGCTGGCCCCCCAGAAGGGCGGGCTTTAATTCAGGCTGTACACTTACATCAATTAGCGTATAGATACCAGTGCGAAATGACGTACCACACGCCGGGCATGTAATTTGCACAGGCTGGGGGGCAACCGGGGGCATAATGCGCTCCAATCCTTCTTCGGCTTTCCTCTTCCACCATGTTCTGCATCCTGAACCCTTAGTCTTATGAGGGCTTGATTATACCAGGATTTCCGTGAAGCCTCATACCCGTTCGGTTATACCAACCACAGCATAGAGGGGGTCACTGAGCCAGCGCCGCGGTGAACGATCCAGGGTGACGATTTCGTCAAAACAACCGGCCAGTTCAAAATAGCGCCGCACCAGGATGCTATGCTGAGCATCACTTGTATTGACCCAGATCTGTACGGCTTTGCTGGGGAAACAACGGTTGGAAAAGGTCACAATAAAGGGCGAACCAGGTCGCAAGACCCGCCCCACTTCGGCAAAGACCTCAATTGGGCGCGTCAGATATTGCACGGAAACCGTACAGACGGCACCATCAAATGAGGCATCGTCAAAGGGCAGGCGCGGTTCTTTATTGAGATCATGGATCACACAAGCATCGAGTTGTGCATTGTTGCGCATCTCTTCTTCATTCAGCCCTAGGCCAATCACCTCGTCATACGCGATCTCAGGAGGCATATGGCTGACAAAACTACTCATCAAATCAAGGATGCGCCCGTCAGGTGGCAACAACTCGCGGAAGAGTTGCGACGTCGCAGCCGAGGCAGCATCATCAATATGCGCCGTCAACCGTGGGTAGAGGTAAAAACCACGGTCGTCGCTTTCGTCATAGCGCTTGAAGTAATTTGCGGGCAGACCGTTCTTCTCCAGGCGCAACGTACTACTCCTTACCTGACATGGTGTCGGACAGCCCGACAACAGCACTAGCCATTTACGATTCCTGTTATAGTATAGGCTGATTTCTGATACTGGCGCAAGGGTGCGCACAGTAAAGGGTGTGACGAGGAGAAGTGACTATGCGCGCGATTCACGTTCATGCAACAGGTGGCCCTGAGGTTTTGCAATTGGTTGACATCACCCCACCCGAGCCTGGGCCTGGTCAGGTACGCGTCCACGTGGCCGCCATCGGGCTCAATTTTATTGACACCTACCATCGTACCGGGCTCTACAAACTGCCCTTGCCCTTTACCCCCGGGATGGAGTTTGCTGGTACGATTGATGCGCTGGGCGCAGGGGTGACGGGTTGGACCGTTGGTGATCGGGTCGCCACCGCTTCGGGATCGGGTGGTTATGCCGAATATGCCCTGGCCCCTGTCGAGCGCCTGGTCGCTGTGCCCGCCGAGGTTGCTTTGAACCAGGCTGCGGCGGTGATGCTCCAGGGTATGACGGCGCACTATCTGGTGACGAGCACGTATCCGTTGAAGTCCGGTGAGACCTGCCTTGTCCACGCAGCCGCAGGCGGGGTTGGGCTCTTGTTGGTGCAGATGGCGAAGGCGATCGGCGCACGGGTTATCGGAACCGTCTCGACTGAGGCCAAAGCTGCGCTTGCACGGGGTGCCGGGGCCGACGAAGTCATTTTCTATACGAGTGAGCCCTTTCCCCAGCGCGTGCGTGAGTTGACCGATGGGCGGGGCGTTGATGTGGTCTATGACTCGGTTGGGGCGACAACCTGGGAAGGCAGCCTCGACAGTCTGCGGCCCCGTGGCATGATGGTCACCTTTGGCAATGCGAGTGGCCCGGTGCCCCCCGTCAGCCCATTGGTCTTGAGCAGCAAAGGCTCGCTCTTCCTGACGCGCCCGACCCTGGCCAACTATATTGCGACGAGCGAAGAATTAGCCTGGCGCACAGGCGACATCTTTGCATGGATCGGCAGTGGCACCTTGAACGTACGCATTGATCGCAGCTATGCGCTGGCCGACGCTGCAGCGGCGCACCGTGCGCTTGAAGGACGCGAGACGACTGGCAAGGTCTTGATTTTACCATAAAGATGCGCCATACGGCGCATCTTTATGGTGCATTAGGTTGCAAAATACAAAGAGGAACGCATGCGAGTTGTGATGAAGTTCGGCGGAACATCGGTCGGCAGTGCCGATGCGATCCGCCATGTGGCCCGGATTGTCGCTGACAGCCACCGCGAGCACGAGGTTGTGGTCGTGGTGTCGGCAATGAACGCCCCCGATTTACGTACGACCGACACCCTGATCGCAGCGGCGAAGGCCGCGGCTGCCGGCAATGGTGAGGCCACAGGCGAAGTTGCGCCACGTTTGCTTGACCTCCATCTGCGGGCCGCCGCTGAACTTGCCTCGCCCGAAGAGTGTGCCGCCCTTGAACCCGAATTGCAGGCGATGCTCACGTATCTGAGCAATCTTTCGCATAGCATTGCGGTGCTCGGCGAATTGACGCCACGGGCACTCGATCTCTTTAGCGGGCTGGGCGAGCGCCTCAATGCCCGCCTCATTGCTGCCGCACTGCGCAGCGCTGGCCTCGCCGCTGAAGCCGTTGATGCGACGCGCCTCATTGTCACCGATGAACACTATGGTTCGGCGTCACCGCTGATGGACGAGACCCGGGCGACAAGCCGGGCTGTGCTTGAACCAATGCTGGCCCAGAAGATTGTGCCCGTGGTGACCGGTTTTATTGGGGCCACCAGGGCAGGCGTGCCAACGACGCTCGGGCGCGGTGGTTCCGACTATACGTGTGGCATCTTGGGTGCCGTGCTGGAGGCGAAGGAAGTCTGGTTCTGGAAAGAGGTTGATGGCGTCCTGACGGCCAATCCTAAAGTAGTGCCCGAAGCCCGCACCCTGCCACGCCTCTCGTACAACGAAATGGGCGAGATGGCCTACTATGGGGCTAATGTCTTGCATCCCAAGACGGTACGCCCACTAGTGCAACAAAAGATCCCGATCCGTATTCGGAATACCTTTAATCCGGCACATCCGGGCACGATCATCAACGGAACCGACATGCCCGGCACGGCACGGGCAGTCACGGCGATCAATGATGCCAGCCTGATCACCGTCGGTGGGCCGGGCATGCTCGGGTTGACGGGCGTCGCCGCACGGATCTTTGGGGCCGTGGCGCGGGTAGGCGCCAACACGCTGCTGATCACCCAGGCGTCCAGCGAGCAGAGCGTCTGTTTAGCCGTACCCCGGGCCGAGGCCGCGGCGGCAGTCACGGCCTTGCGCGCCGAGCTCGCGGGCGATTTGTCCAGCCACAATGTTGAGCATGTCGAAGTGCTCGACCAGGTTGTCATCATTGCTGTCGTCGGCTCGGGGATGCGCGGCACCCCAGGTATTGCCGGGCGCGTCTTTGGTGCGCTGGGAAATGTTGGCATCAATATTATTGCCATTGCCCAGGGCAGTACCGAGAATAATATTTCACTCGTTGTGGCTGCCAGCGATGGCGATGACGCCGTACGTGCGATCCATCATAGCTTTGACCTCTGAAAAGCAAAGCAGATGCACAATTATTGCGCATTGATTACCTCTTGACGCAGTGCGCCGTGAGCAGTATCATAAATCTGTGAAGTAGCTCACAAACTGTGCGAGGTCTTCAATGATTATTCAGTTGCGACCATCACCCCATGTGCCGCATCATGCGCACCGCCGCCGTTGCTACTTTGCGCCCGAATCGCTTCATCTCTACCGCCGGGTGCTGATACGCCGGATCGGCATGACCCCTGGTCCGCGTCCTGCGTCAATCCTTGATACAGTGGCCCGTGCATTGCTCAATGCACGGGTAGCAGCGTAAGATAGATCGAGCCCGCACAGACGCCATGATCGGGTGTCGGTGCGGGCTTGGTTGGCGCACTGTTCACGCAGGTGCGAGCAGACGAAGCGCCTGGCGCTTCATATAGGCCAGCAGCGAGGTAATGCCATTGAGCCGCTGGGGGCTCAGCACTTGATGCAGGCCCATCGCCTCAAAAAAATTCCCCGGTACCTCCAGCACCTCTTGTGGTGTCAAGCCCTCGAAACCTTCCGTGAGCAGTGAGGCATACCCACGAATCGTTGGTGCTTCGGCTGGCACATCAATATGAAAGATGATGCGCCCGTCAATCAGTTCACTCTGGACAAAGACCGGGCTCATACACTCGTGCACCTGTTCCATGCCAGTATGGCCTTGCAGATGCGGGGGCAAAGGAGGAAGGCGGTCGGCATACTCCAGCATTAATTCGAGTTTTTCGGTACGGTCACTCGCCTGGAAGTCTTCAATAATTTCCTGTAACCGTGGAGGAATATGAGGTGTTTCATTCATTGAGCATCTCTTCTTTTGCTGTTAGGCATGTTTCAAACGAGCTTGACCGTTTGCGGTGATCGGAGTGCCGACTTCAGTCGGCTGAGCCTGGAAGCCGACTGAAGTCGGCACTCCAAACGGTCAAGCAACCGAGTTAATCAATCTGCAAAATATACCCTTTGCCGCGCACATTCAGCAGATAACGCGGCGCACTTGGATCGGGTTCGATTTTCTGGCGCAGATGATGAATATGCGGCTTGATCAACTCGCCAGCCTCCATATCATTGGCCTCGTAGCCCTGGGCACAACGCACCAACTGGGTATATGAAAGCATCTGTCCGGCGTGCTCAGCGAGGCAGAGCAGCAGACGAAACTCGGTCGGCGTCAGATTGAGCGAGCGCCCACCAAGCATGGCTGTCTGGTGCCAGGTATCGAGTTGCAACTGACCGATAAGCACCTGGCGATCATTGCTGCTGGTCGTCGGCATCACGGGCGTAGGCTGGGTCACCGACGACGATGGGGATGGAGTGGTTGCGGCAAGCGGGGTAGCGGTATCGTCCCCTGGCATTGCCCCGGTCAATTCCTGAGCAGCGGCCCCGATAGCATTGATCAGCGCATTCTGGCGCTGACGTTTCATACGTTCATTTAACCCGGCCTTTACACGCTCAATTATTTGTCCGGGGTCACTTGTCTTGAGCATGTAATCGAAAATACCCTGATGCAACCCTTCGATCGCTGTCTCCAACGAACCATGGCCGGTGAGGATAATGACCACCGTATCATTTGAGCGCTGGCGCAAGGCTTCGACGACCTGGATGCCATTGATGCCCGGCATCTGCAGATCGACGAGCATCAGATCAAACTGCTGACGCTCGAACATTGCCACGGCCTCTTCACCACTCGCCGCTACGGTGACGATATATCCGGCGCGGCTGAGCAATGTCGAGAGGGTCAGGCGGATGTTTTGCTCATCATCAACAACAAGAATATGGGCAGATTGCGTCATTCGTTTGCACTCCGTGCCAAAAAGCACTATAGTTTGGGGGATTCATCTTTTCGGCATTATACTGTGCGACGCTTTGCAGTGTCAACGCGTTGGAGCGATAACCATGGGCGATCTCGAAGAAATTCGTGCATATGTTCAATCCCTCGAGAAGCGCCTGCAGATTGCCGAGGCGCGGGCAGAGGCAGTTGAGCGTGAGGCGGAACTGCAACAGAGTCGGGCTGTTGAGTTAAGTGCCCGTTTGAGTGCGATCCTCTCAATTTCGGCGGTCTTGTTGATCAGTCGCGATGTAGACGCCATCGTGCAACTGGTTGTCCGTGAAGCGGTGAATCTCTTTCCCGGAACGAGTGCCGCCCATCTCTTCTTGCGTGATCCCGAGAGCGACCGGTTGGTGCTCTGGGCGTCGGCTGACGAAGAAGGACGCCCATGTGGGCCCGGGCTCGCCGAGATGGCGATTATGTCGCCGCGGGCAATGTTGCTCGTTGGCCCTGAACTTGAACTCGCGCTGGACAGGATGAGTCCGCATAACCTCGCGGCTTTGCAGGATGGGTTGCCATCCTGGCCGCCTTATAGCGCATTGCTGGCCCCGCTGCGCGTCGAGAGTGCCCAGATGGGCGCACTGGTGCTGTATGGTGGGGTGCATGCCCATCTCTATCACCCGCGTGATATTCCGTTTGTTCAGGCCTTGGCCGATCTGACCGCAGTCGCAATTGACGAAGTGACCCAACGTGCCCGTGCCGTCGTCTTGCAACGCGACCTGGCCCTCACCCAGTCGCTGCACGCCGAGGCTCAGGCGCGCTTGAATACGGCCCAGGCCCAGTTGTTGCAGAGTGCCAAACTGGCGGCGGTGGGTGAGTTATCGGCGTCGGTGGCGCACGAGATCAATAACCCCCTCTATGCCGCCCGCAATAGTCTCTATCTGGTCGAGCAAGATTTGCCCGAGGATGCACCCCAACGCACGTTCCTCGCGATTGCCCAGCAAGAGCTCGGCCGCATCGCGCGCATTATTACCCGTATGCGCGACTTCTATCGGCCAACTCGCGCCGAGCTTGCGGCAACGAGTATTAATGCGTTGCTCCGCGAAACCCTCGAACTTGTCCAGACCCACCTGCGCCACGGGCATATTCAAGCCGTTGCCAACCTCGAGCCGGATCTGCCGCATACCATCGCCCACGCCGATCAGCTCCGCCAGGTCTTCCTCAATATTATTCTTAATGCATGTGACGCTATGCCACGGGGCGGCGAGCTGCGGGTGACCACGCAGATGCTGCAGGCACGCCCTGAGGCACCGTCAACAATAGGGATTTATATCGCAGATACAGGCGTAGGCATTCCCACTGAGCACCTCCCCCACCTCTTTGAACCATTTTATACCACCAAAGTTCAGGGCACCGGTCTTGGGCTTGCGATTAGTGCCCATATTGTCACTCAGCACGGAGGGCGCATTACGGTCGAGAGTGAAATAGGCACGGGAACCGTGTTTACGCTCTTTTTACCAGTCAACGCATAACGCAGATCGCACCTCGATGACAAGCAGTTTAGACCACCATACTATGCCGATGAGCGCCCAGCGCTCGTCGGCATACTGTTGAAACATCAATAATTGACCCCTTTAGCTTTTAACCGCACGCTGATGCATTAGAGTGCGTCCCCCACAGCAAAAGTGTAAATCGTTTTGCCATCCTAACATAGCTAGTTGTGGCTTTACAACGCTCTAGATTGCCTGTCAGGTCAAATCAGATGAGTTGTTATTTTGCTACTACCAGTTGCGGCGTCGCCCCATCACAGAGTGGGCTGAGACTGCTACGATAGGGGTAGGTGAATTGTGTCGCTTCGCATATTCTACTCCGTACCTGGTAGGGCGGAGGAGCGTATCCCATGCCTGTTCGTCAGATCTACATTGTTGATGATGACCCAGCTGCTGCGCTGATTACCCAGCGCGGGCTTCAAACCATGCTTGGCGAACGTTTTAGCGTTTGGGTTGCACCCTCGCCAAACGCGGCGTGGCTCTCGTGTGCAATGGGCAATGTTGATCTTTTAATTGTCGATCCGAGTCCCCACACCAATGGTGCGCTAGCCCTGATACGAGTAGTCCAAGCGTTCCGGCCTGATATTCCGGTGCTGGTACTTACCGCGTATGATACACCTGGGTTGCGTGCGCGTATGCGCGAGTTGGGGGTAGCTCGTTATGTTGCCAAACCGATTGAGTTACGTGAGCTTGTACCGATTGTGAAAGCGATTATGCCTCCTGAACACATGCACCCGGTGTTGAATGGGCCATCGCTCGCCACGTTGAGTTTGAGCAGTCAATCAGGGAAATAGGTCGTCATCCTCACATTCACGTCTCTGTTCGTTGATCCAAGCCGCCTGCGTTGCAGGCGGCTTTTTCGCGATCGAGTCAGGTGACGATGCGCTGCCTCGCCTGTCTACACTATGGTATGATACGATATACGTATCATGGCAAAGGTAAGACTGCATGAGACAGCTTCGTTTTGATTGGCGTTGGGTGGCGCTGCTTGGTTTCATTATTGTACTGGCTAATGCCCAGACCTTGCCCTGGCCTGTGACTGTGCTGACCTTCTGGGGTGGCGGGGGCTACCTGCTCTGGCAGGCATGGCAGGCCTGGACGTTGAGCGGGGGGCGCTTGCCCGGTGCCCGTGAGACAACCCGGGTGACCTACTGGCGTGGTCAACGCATCGAAACGGCAGGATCACCCCGTCGCTTGCGTTCATTCAGTTGGGCCGAACTTGCCCCCGTTGTGCTCTATGGCTTGATCGGGCTGGCCCTGGTTTTTGCTGGCTTCGCCTCGCTGTTACGCGCTCTTTAACGCGCCGTCTAAAGCAAAAAACTCTGGGGGTAGTGCCATTGGCACTACCCCCAGAGTGAGAGGAGAAGGAGATGCTGTCTAGGATAGCACCTTCTGAGATGGGTTGCATGTGGGCTGAATTACATCAAATGTGACATATAAGGATATGAATTGAGTGAAAGCGTTAGGTTATGACATTTATGGATGGGCTGCTGCAACGCAAACGATTGATCACCGATCGCCAGGAGGCTTTGCTGGCCGAGTTACGATCAATCCTGGAACAATTGGCTGCTGCGCTTGAGTCATTTGGGGCCGATCTTGATGCAGCCGATCAGCGCACGCTGAACGAGACGCTTGAGCATCTTGAGGGCCTCTTTCTGATTGTGGTCGCTGGCGAGTTTAACTCGGGCAAGTCGAGTTTTCTCAATGCGTTGCTCGGTGACCAGTTGTTGCCCGAAGGGGTGACCCCGACCACCGATGCGATCACGCTCTTGCAGCATGGCGATGAGATAACAAGTAACCTGCGTTCCAGTGGGCTACGCGTGACGACCTTCCCTGCCGACGTACTGCGCCAACTGACCATTGTGGATACACCGGGCACCAATGCGGTCATTCGGCACCACGAGCAACTGACCCGCGATTTTATCCCCCGCGCCGACCTCGTGCTCTTTACAACCTCCGCCGATCGTCCGTTTACTGAGAGCGAACGCGGTTTTCTGGAGTTGATCAAAGAGTGGGGCAAGAAGATCATTATCCTGCTGAACAAAATTGATATTCTAAGCCCGGCTGAGCAAGAACAGGTGCTCGAGTTTGTGCGTGACAATGCGCATACCTTGCTTGGTGTCACCCCCGAGATCTTTCCCGTCTCGGCACGCCAGGCGAGCCGCGCCCGCCAGAGCGACGGCGAAGAGCGTGAGCGCCTCTGGGAGACGAGCCGCTTTGGCAAGGTGGAAGAGTATGTCGTTGATACGCTTGATGAAGAGACCCGCGTCAGGCTGAAATTGCTTTCGCCGCTCGGGGTGGCCCAGCGCCTCAATCGCAAATACCAGGGGGCAACCGAAGTTCTCCTCGCAACGCTGCGCGAAGATCTGGTGACGATTGAGAATGTCGATCAGCAGTTAACCCTTTTCCAGGAGGATCTGCAGAACGATGCACGCTACTATCTGGGCGAAATCGACCAGATCCTGCAAGATCTGGTGACGCGTGGCGATCACTTTTTTGATGAGCATATCAGGATTCAGCGGTTGACTGATCTGATGAATGGCGATAAGTTTCGGGCTATGTTTGAAGAGGAGGTTGTCGGTGACCTCAATAGCGCGATCGAGGACAAGGTTCATGCGCTCATTGACTGGATCATCGAGAAGAACCTGCGCCTCCAGCAGAGCATTGATGAGTATATCAAACGACGTTCGAGTCAGCACACTGATAAATTGATTGGCACGGTTGGCGGAAGTTTTGAATACAACCGACGGGCCTTGCTCGACTCGGTGGGACGCACGGCCAGTGCGGTGGTCGCAAGTTATGATAAAGAGCAAGAGTCGGCTCTGCTGGTCGATGAAGTCCGTGCGTCCATTGCTGCAACGGCGTTGACCGAAGCGGGCGCCGTCGGCCTCGGCGCGGTCGTCGTCACGCTTGCCTCGGCAGTCTGGATTGACTTCACCGGTATTCTGGCGGCGACGCTGATGGCGGTTGGCGGCTTTGCCTTGCTACCTGCCAAGCGACGGCAGGCCAAAAAAGCCCTGCGCGAGCGGGTTGATGATATGCGAGCCAAACTGCGCCAGGGGATTGAGCAACAGGTCACCCGCGAAGTCGAACGCTCGATGAGTCAGATCCGCGAACGCAATGCCCCCTTTACCCGCTTTGTGCGTGCGCAACGTGGGCAGTTGAGCGATCTGCAACAAACCTTCACTGATCTTGATGTCCGCCTGGCTCGTTTGCGCAAAGATATCGAGGGGTAAAAAACCTTGACACCACCTGAAACTTCGTGCTACAATTCACGAAATCAGCCGAGTGTCAATCTGTGGGCGGAGGAGTGGAGTGGAACGTCTTGATGTACCCCCTGATGTTGTCATCCGCCGACTACCGCTCTATGCGCGAAGTCTTCGTTATTTGCTGGATGAAGGTGTGCTCTCCGTCTCTTCCCAGGAGCTTGGAGAGCGCATTAATGTAACGGCAGCGCAAATCCGCAAGGATCTCTCCTATTTTGGTGAATTTGGCAAGCAGGGCATTGGCTACGATGTGGAGAAGCTCCTCACCCACATCGAACGCATTCTGGGCTTGAACCATCGCTGGCCCGTCGTGCTGGTGGGTGCTGGCTATCTCGGTCAGGCGATTGCCCGCTACGAAGGCTTCCAGAAACAGGGTCTGCAGATTGTCGGCCTCTTTGACACCGATCCAGCAAAGATTGGACAGCAGGTTGGCGAGAATGAGATCCGCGATTATGCCGAGATGCCCGTAATCATTGAAAAGCATCAGGTGCGCCTGGCGATCATTTCAGTTCCTGCAGCCCACGCGCAGAGCGTGGCTGACCTGCTGATCAAGGCTGGTGTGCGCGCCATCCTCAATTATGCCCCGATTATTCTCCAGACACCCGATGACGTGTGGGTGCGCTATATCGATCCAGTTGCGGTTCTCCACAGCATGACCTATTATCTCGCCCGCGAGCAAAGTTAATACGTGGGATGGCACCAGGCTGCTTGCTTTAACCCACGCGTATCCGTGAACGTAGCGAGAGCGCCGAGAGGCTGACAAGCCAGCGCGTGGCCTGTTCAGCCCGCGTTAGTGGGGCGGCTGGCTCAACCACGATGATCTGCTCACGCTTGATGATACCTCCCTGTTGGCGCGCGGTCATGGTCGTGAAGTGCCAATAAATCGAAGGGGGAAAGGGCTCGACAGAATACCGTGGCCCGGATGTCTGGGACTCCGGGCTGCTATACCAGCGACGCGGCTTCATCGAAAACTCCACACTCATATGATTCGGAAACAACCTTGAGGTCAGGTTTGCCCTAACTGTACTATAGTGGCACAGAGATGGCAATACATTAGCAGAAGGACTGACTGATCATTGCAGAAAAGTGCAACTGACTGGCCTGATACGACTAGGTTCGCGGGCGTTGGGGCGAAGTGCGCTGCGCCCTTACCGGAAGATGGCTATCCATCCGCAGAAGATAGACGGCGTACTAGCTTATGCGCTGATTGTGGGCAAAGAGGGCGAGTTGAGTCCGATGTTCGAGGTGGAGTTTATCGAGCAGGCTGCGAATATGGGTATGCACGGTACGGATCGAGATATGCAGTTCATCGGCGATCTGCTGATTGGTCAAGCCCTGCCCAACGCACCGTAACACATCACGCTCGCGTCCGGTCAGCGCGTCAAGCGGCGCTGGAGGTGGCGGGGCAGGATGTTGCAGGCGTTGGAGCAAGCGGCGCGCCACCAGCGGATGCAGCGCACTCTCACCGCGGGCCACGGCTCTGATGGCCCCAAGCAGGTCATCAGGGTTCGAGTCTTTGATAATGCATCCGGCAGCACCTGCCTGCAATGCGGCCAGTAACTTCTCATCATCGGTAAAACTGGTCAGAATGAGCACGCGTACGTGGGGTGCCGCCTGTAACAACCCGTGAATGGCCGTCACGCCATCCATACCGGGCATGATCAGGTCAAGGATCACCACATCAGGCGCGAGTGAGGCAGTGAGCGTGATCGCCTCGGCGCCACTGGCCGCTTCGCCAACCAGTTCAAATTCTCGCGTCGCCGAGAGCAAGAGCCGCAAACCTTGACGCACGATCGGATGATCGTCAGCTACCAGCACTTTCAACACGCTTCACCTCATCATCACTGCACTCTCAGCGAAAGGCTTTGTGCCGGGGGCCGCTCCGTTACCCAAGGCCAGCAAGGGTACCGTTACGCGCACCACCGTGCCATGACCAGGGGCACTCGCCACATGCAACTCACCACCGATCGCTTCGGCCCGTTCGCGCATGGTGATCAAGCCAAGCCCGGCCGAGGGGGCAACGGTCAGAAAGCCGCGACCATTGTCGTTCACCTCGAGCAAGACACCGTGCGCTTCATCACTGCAGAGCACCACCGAAAGCAGCGAAGCCCCAGCGTGGCGTAACGCATTATTCAAAGCCTCCTGCGCAATCGCATAGAGTTGCGGCTCAACCATCGAAGGCAGCAGGCGTTGGTAGCGATCTGCATCCAGACATACCTTGATCCCTGTTCGCTCTTCGACCGCCTCAAGGCGGAGCCGCAGCGCTTCGGCAAGCCCCTGCTGATCGAGTTGGGGCGAACGCAATTGATAGATCAGCAGGCGCATCTCTTTGAGCGCTTGGAGCGAGATCTCCTCAATCTGGCGAAACCAGTTGGTAAGATCTTCGGTCGTAGCCTCGTGAACCGTCATCGTCCAGGCACGAGCCAGCAACGTCATGCTGTAGAGCGACTGTGTAATCGAATCGTGCAGTTCACGCGCCAGGCGGCGCCGTTCTTCCTGTGCGGTACGTACCATCGTATCTTGATAGAGGCGGGCATTTTCGATGGCACTACTCAGCATGCCCGCAATAATCTGGGCGAGTTCACGTTCGTTCGTGCCAAAAGTCGTGCGTTCTGGAGGCGCATGGATGACAAAGAGTCCGAAGCCTCGTTTACGCGCAATCAACGGTTGCATAAGGTACGTACCTGTTGAGGGGGCTGTGCCATCATCAGGGCCAAGCAGTAGCGCACATGCAGGTTCTGTCGTAACCGTGCCATTGAGACTTGCCAGAACCATCTGGGCAGGGGTGAGCGCATCCATCGGAACAACCTGACCACTGCTGATTGCATCAGTATGACCAATGACCGCCAGTGCGACCAGGTTTTCAGTCTGCTCTTCACAGAGCCAGATAGCAATACGGTTCGCTTCAAAAAGTGGCAGCAACGCCCTTCCAACTGTGCGCAGGGCCATCGGCAGATCGGTCCAACTCATCAGCGACTGGGCAATCTGATTGAGGGCGGCCAGGCCATCGAGGCGCTGACGCAGCATGCGATTGGCTTCGAGGCGGCTCAAGAAGGCCCCGACCATCTCGGCCATCGCACTCAACAGGGCCAGTTCTTCGGGTTCGAGCGGTCGATAGGGTCCTGCGAAGCCAAAGCCAACGAAACCCCAGGGACGCCCTTCGACGGTAATGAGGGTCGCGGCGATCCCAGCGATCTTGCGGCGTTGCCAGAAGGCATGTTTCGGTGAACCAGGAATGAAGATCTTTTCCGCCGGGCCGCCAACAGGCTCACCTCTGAGCAGGCGCGCAAGAAAGACCGGATTGACTTCAGCGAGAGGGGTTCCATCATCGATTCGCATTGGATCGGGAGATTGAAAGAGTGCCCGATAGGCAGGCACGCCGTTGATCGGTTGCAGGATATAGAGGCCGATATGATAGAGATCAGTGGCCTGACGAAACTCCTCGAAGACCCTCATCAGCAGCGCCTGATGCTGCATATCCTCGACATTGGCACGCAACAATTGACGGGCACAACGCGCAATGGCGAGTTGCACGCGCAACTGGTAGGCCAGGCGGCCTTCGGCCAGTTTGCGCGGGGTCATATCATAGGCAATGCCACCGACAGCCATCATCGCTCCGGTCGCATCATAGATGGGGAATTTGGTAACGTAGTAGGTATGCAGTGTGCCATCTTGCATATGTTCAATTTCACGTTCAATCGGTCGACCACGGGCGATGGCCTCCTGTTCCTGGATCCGCCAGGGCAGCGCCCGTTCGCCAAAAAGATCGAGATCGCGCTTGCCTTCCAGTTCCTCCTGGCTCAGGTTCAGGGCCTGTTGGGTAAAGGCATTGGTCAACAGGTAATGCCCATCACTGCTTTTGACATAAACCGCTATAGGAGAATTGTCAATCAATGTCTGAAGCAGCGCCTGACTGCGACGCAGTTCTTCGGTGCGAGCTTCGACCAATAATTCAAGTTGGCTATTCAAGCGATCACGTTCGGCAAGGGCAGTTGCCGTTTCACGCAAGCTACGGGAGAGCCGGTTGATCAACCAGCCAATGGCATTGCCGATCAAGACCGCATAGGTAATCAAGGCAACTGTATTGACTAGCAACGCATCGGTGCTCACCACCCGAACACCAAGATCAGGGGCTACTGGCACGATGCCGACAGCCATTCCAACAAGGATGCCTGCTACCAGCGTCACCGCAAATACAGTGAAAGGGACAGCACGCCGTGGCTCAAGGAGAAGGCTGGCGAGAATGACGGTAAAGAGAAGGTGCAGGCGACCGATGCCGACCAACCCGTATTGGAACGTACTGATGATTGCCAAACCCAACCCGATGCTCAAGAGCGTGTAGAGTTGGAGGCGATACCTATTCTCGGGTATGAACACCAGGACAAACAGTGCGATCAACAGGAGCGTTCTGATTCCCAGGGACACAAACTGTTGGGTTTCCCATCGCTCGACAAAATAGAGAAGATAGTGGAGGCCAAAGAAGACCAGGGCAACACGGATCAACACTTTGAGCAAGCGATCACGCCAGCGCTGCAACGCATCAGGCTGATCAGGTGTTATCGTCGAGGCACTCGTGGACTCTCCAGTGAACATTTTGCTCTCGCCAAAGCTGACTACTATCAGTCCAAGTATAACATCTGCCCAGGGGCATGTAAACGTGGAGTTGGCGGGGGCCTAGAGCAGCAACAGAAAAGCCCCAAACTGACACAAGGCGGTGCCAACAATCAGGCCAATGCTCCAGAAGCCGAGCGCATCCCAGGTGGCAGGTTTGTACCATGCCCCGCGGATCACCTGGAAGCCGAGCCACAGCGCAATCGGTGCCGTGATAAGCACCGCAAGCCCAACGGGCCATGGCAAGCCAGTGACAACGAGCAAGGGCAAACTCAGGTAGGCAAGGGCAAGCATTGCCAGATAGGGGCCACGCATACGATCCGGGCCAAGCCAGACGATCAGCGTATGCTTGCCTACGAGCCGGTCGCCTTCGGCATCGGGCACATTGACGGTTACCAGTTGCCCGAATTGCATCAGGCAGAGCGGGGCGGCCACAAGCAGAGGCAGCAGTTCGAGGTTGCCGCGTTGCACCACAAAACCAAGGAGCAACGTAGAACCAGGCACGGTCACGGCACCAAAGAACTCGCCGAGACGACGCCGATTCAACCAGAGTGGCGGGCTGCTGTAGCTCCACGCAAAAAAGGCCGCGACAAGAAAAACAACGATGGTCAACCCTGGTGCAGGCGTTTGTGGGGCAAACCAGAGGATCAAGAGCAGACCGAGCACCGCGAAGACGAGCGACGCAATCAGGGCAACCTGCGGGGGAAGATGCCCCGCAGGCAAGACGCGGCTCCCCCCGGACCATTGAGTTGGATTGGGATTCGCCAGATCGGCATCAAAATCAAAGAAATCATTGCTGTAGTGCGCCATCAACTGGGCCGCGAGCATCGCCAACAGACTCCCGAGCGCCGTAACCCAGTTGAGCGCCGCCCCGGCATAGATCGCTGTCGCCGCCCCCAGGCTATAAAAGAGCGCCCCACCGAGCAGGTGCAACGGGCGCCCCAGGGCAATAAGACTTGCCGTCTGCCTCCAGAGGGTGCGTGGCATCATCACAAGCTTACCCGAATGAGTTCATAGATGCTTAAGACTACAAACTCAGCATAAAAGAGCGCCCATATCAACATATAAAAACGAGTAATATTCTGATTGTCACTCAAATCCACCCGTATACTGCCCCACCAGAAGATCGCACTCAACACGGCGTGGCTCAAGAGCAGAAAGAAGGGGGCCGCACCAGGCAACCAGAGGAGCGCAAGCAGCATCGGGATCGCATAACAGACCGTCAAAATCACCCGCCCGCTATTAAGTACTTGGCGTGGCCCGAGGCGGGTCGTAAAGGTCTCGATCTGGTGCAATTGGTCGCCCTCGCGGTCGGGCAGATCTTTGTAGATTGCAATAACGAGGGCAAAGCCAAAAAAGAAGAGCCCGAGCAGACTCAGCGTCACCACCGGGATTTGGCCACCAAAAACTTGATTGTAGTGCAGCGCAAGACCGAGGTTAGCGATCAAACCACGGGCCAGTGCAATGCTCAGTGCCGCAGGAATAGGAAAGCGCTTGAGGCGCAACGGCGGCACCGAATAGATCGTCCCGATCGCCATGATGAGCGCAACCGTCACAAAGAGATAGGGGCCAGCAATCAGCGCTAGCACTAACCCGAGTGCGCCAGCGGCAAACGTAATGCGCCGCCCCTCTTGGGGCGAGAAGTCGCCCGCGGCTAGAGGCAAATGAGGCTTATTGATGCGATCAATGCTCACATCGGTCAACTGATTAAGCCCAACGACATAAAGATTCAAGGCAAGGCATGTGATCAACGCCAGACCAACCGGCCCCAGCGCCGCTGGCAGCGCCTGCAAACTCCCAACAACGATCAGGAAAAGCGTGAAGACCTGTACACTCGTGGCAATAATCGTATGCGGTCGTGAAAAACGCAATAAAGTACGCAGCATATCGGTTCCACAGAGGAGCCAGGCCCCTCCGCACCTCCTTATCAAGGGTTACCAGGCTCACCAGTATCATGCACAACGGTTTGCTGCTTCATATGTTCTTCTTCGATCAGCAACCGTCGGAGCACCTTGCCCACAATCGTCCTGGGCAAATCATCGCGGAACTCGATCTCGCGCGGCACTTTGTAATGCGCAAGGTGCAACGCGCAAAACGCACGGATCTCTTCAGCAGTAGGATGGGTATCGGGCCTGGGCACAATGAACGCCTTGACCGTATCGTCGCCGCGCGCACGATGCGGAATGCCAGCAACTACCGCCTCCATCACACTCGGATGCATATAGAGCACCTCTTCGACATCACGGGGCAGCACCTTAAACCCCGAGGCAATCATCATATCTTTCTTGCGATCAACGATATAAAAATAGCCTTCGGGGTCAGCTTTGCAAATATCACCAGTATGGAGCCACCCCTCGGCATCGATCGTCTCAGCGGTCTCTTCTGGGCGTTGCCAATAGCCCCGCATCACCTGCGGGCCACGCACGCACAACTCGCCTTGGGCCTGGTCATCAAAAGGCAAATTGGCACCAGTTTCAAGATCAACCAGCCGCGCATCAGTATCGGGAAAAGGCACGCCAATGCTGCCCACCTTGCGACGGCCGTGGACAGGATTGCCGTGGGTCAACGGGGAAGCCTCGGAAAGACCATAGCCCTCAACCAGGCGTCCGCCAGTCAGCGTCTCGAAACGCTCTTGCACCTGCACAGGCAACGGTGCCGAGCCACTGACACAGACGCGCACCGAGCGCAGATCATACGAGGCAATATCTTTATGGTTAATGATACCAATATACATGGCCGGCACACCCGGAAAGATCGTGCAACGCTCGGTCGCAATAATCCGCATCACATTCTCAATTGGCCGTGGATTCGGCACCGTCACCAACTCAGCGCCCAGACGCACCCCATACAACATCGCCGTCGTCATGCCATAGACGTGAAAGAACGGAATCGCCGCAAGCAACTTCTCGCGCCCCGGCTGCCCATCAACAACCCACGCATCAACCTGGGTCACATTGGCAATAAGATTCTTATGCGAAAGCATCGCGGCCTTGGGAAGACCCGTGGTGCCGCCGGTATACTGGAACAGCGCAACTTCATCAGGATCGATATTCACCTTGGGTGGAGTCGGCGGATAGCGGAGTAAGTCACTGAAAAAGAAGATATCCTTTTCAGGACGCACTTCTACCCATTCTGCCGAGCGCTGCTGACTCCGCTTGACCAGCAAGCGCGAAGGGAACGTGAGGGTATCAAAGACATGCGCAACAATAACGCGCTTGACTGATGTTTCAGGACGAATTTCGCGTAGGCGCGGCCAGAAGAGGTTGAGCAAGACAATCGTTTCGGCGTCTGCATCAGCGAGTTGATGTTGCAACTCACGGCTGGTATAGACTGGATTGATATTGACTACCACCGCCCCGATACGCATCGCGGCAAAAAAGGCGATCAGGTAGTGCGGTGAATTGGGCAGCATAAGCCCAACCCGCTCGCCCTTGCGCACACCCAGTTGATACAAGGCTGTCGCCATACGGTCGACCAGGGTGTCGAGTTCCTTGTAGCTGAGCTTGCCGCCAACCGTAAAACGCCCTCCCAACATATATTTGAGGACGAAATTGGTCGCAGTATGCTCAGGATAAAGGCGAGCTGTCTCACGAAGCAGATCGCTCAAGGTTTGTTGCGGATAGGTGAGGGTTGGCGCAACACCCTGCTCATACGACGCCAGCCATGGTTTTTCCATTGTAGTGTAGATCTCCTTAGATGAACAGCTCCAGGTGCCACATGCTGCATCTATTCCAGTATACCACTGCAACAAAAGCACGGTATACTGCATCATGATGAAAGATCTTCCCCACGACAACAGTTACCGGGTTGCGCCCAATTTCATTGCGGGTGAGTATCCAGGCGCGGCGGTGCCGGATCTGGCGCAACGGCGCATTGCCTTGCACCTCGATGCCGGCATTACGTCGTTCCTTGATCTCACCGAGGTCGACGCGCTTGTGCCATACGAGGCGCTGCTCGCCACCGAGGCTCAGTTCCGCCAGATGACCGTGCGCTACCGGCGTATGTCGATTGATGATGGCAGCATTCCGCAGTCGCGGGCCGTGATGGAGGCGATCCTGGACTACCTTGATGGCGAAATCGCCGCCGGGCAGACGGTCTACCTTCACTGCTGGGGCGGCATCGGGCGAACAGGCACCGTGGTTGGTTGCTGGCTGGTACGCCGCGGCATGCGCGGTGAAGATGCGCTGGCAACGCTTGCCCGTCACTGGCAAGGGGTCGCCAAACGCATCTACCATCCGCACAGCCCCGAGACCCAACAGCAACGAGACTATATTTTGAGGTGGTAAGGCTCACTCTTCAATGCGCGGCATCAAGGGCAAATCGGCATCAACCCAGGCTTGCCAACCGCCGACGAGGGCACGGGCACGGGGCCAGCCTGCTTTATGCAATTCTCGCGCCACCCGGGCGCTTGTCTCTTCGCTCCCTCAGGTGCAGTAGGCAACGACCCACGCCTCGCTCGGCACCCCAAAGGCTTTGAGGGCCGCAACGGCGCGATCGGGTGGCACACGCAGCGCACCATCGGCCATCGTTTCCGTCGCCCGATAACTGCGCTCGGTACGCACATCAATCAGCACCACTGGCTCGCCACGCGACCGGTGCAGACGCATCTGCTCCAGGTTCATCCGTTCCGGCAGACCTGGCGCAGGCATCAGCGGAATCGCTTCGACCTGGCCCGCGGTGGGCATCAGTGGGATGAACTCACCCTCGGTTAGGCGCTGCTGGGGAGCAAGCACCGGCGCTGGCGCACTAGACGGGGTGCGCCGCCGACGCCGCAGCAGCGGCCAGCCGCCCTGCAGGGCCACTGACACAAGGACAACCAGGCTCGCCAGGGCGACCACTCGTTCGCCATCGGGGAGGTCGCCAAAGACGGCGATCAGCGCCAGCAGCAGCACCCCGAGGCCACGCGGCCCGTACCACCCCAGGGTCAGGCGCTCGCGGAGGGTCAACCCGACCGCGCCGAGGGCCACGGCAAAGATCGGCAGACGCACCAGCAGCACGATCGCCACAAAGAGCAACGCCGCCGGCCCGATTACCCCGATACCACTCCAGATCGGCGATGTACCGAGCAACACATAGGTAAAAAGCAGCGCCATCTCGGCGGTAACCTGCCCATACTCAAGAAAGCAATCGCAGAGTTCAACGTCAAGCGACGAGACCACAAGGCCAGCGGCGAAGGCCGCGAGAAAGCCGCTGCCACCGAGGGCTTCAGCGGCGGCAAAGGCAGTCAGCGCCACGCCGATCACATAGAGCGACTCGTACTCGCGGCGCACCCCAAAGCGGTCACGCACCAAAACAAGCAAACGCACCGAGGCCACGCCAACAAAGATCCCGGCCAGCGGCCCAAGCAAAAAGAGGCTGACCAGCAGACTCACGAGCGTCCCTGCGGGCGGCGTTCCTCCGGCGACCCCAAACGCCAGCGCAATCATCACAATCGGCAAGAGCAGCACATCATTCATTCCGCTCTCGAGGCGCAGCGCAAGGTGCATCCTGGGTGGCATGCCGCTGCCCTGAAGCATGCCGCGCAAGACGACCGGATCGGTCGAAGCCACCGCAGCACCGAGAATGATGGCGGCAACGAGCGGGAGATCAAGCAACCACCAGGCTGCGCCGGCAAGGCCAAAAGCCGCTACCAGCGTCCCGGGGCCAAGAATCAATGCAGCGAGCGTCTTATTGCGACGCACCTCACCAAGATCGAGCGTCATCGCATCGGTAAAGAGCACCAGCACCAGGCTGAGCGTCGAGACAACGCGCAAAAAGGGATCATCAAGGGTCATATTGACCAGGCCCAGCCCAAACGGCCCGAGCACGAGGCCCAGCAGGAGAAACACCGCTAGCCCCGGCAAACCGGTACGCTCGGCAGGCCCTGCCATCAGTGCGCCGCCAATGATCACCGCGCCAATCAACCCGAACATCGCGATCAGTGTCTGCGTGTCAAAGATCATATGTTTTTGTGGTTCCTAGGTTACTGCTCGTGAAAGCTGCCAGCAAAGCTGGCAGCTTTCACGAGCAGTAACCTGTTTCCTGGCGCAACAGGCCCTCTTTCTCCGCATCACAACGCACGACGTGCTGCCAGTTCTTGGGGGAGCAGGCAGTGGTAGATGAAGCTGTTGGTTGGCGTAGGGACACCTGTGGCTGCACCGAGACGCACAATGGCACCGTTCTGGGCTTCGAGTTCCGACGGGCGGCCTTCCATCATGTCGCGCTGCATTGATGAGGTGCCGCCAGCGGGCATTTCGTCAATGAAGTTCATGACGGTGGCAACACGCTCGATGCTCAGGGCAACCCCACGGGCCTGGCCTACGGCAACAACTTCGGTCAAGACGGCTTCGGCAAGAGCGCGAGTACCAGGCGTGGCACGCCATACGCCAATGGGCACTCTTGTAATCGCCCCGAGACCACTCCAGGTACAGATTAACATAAATTTTTCCCAGGTTGCCACCTGAATATCAGGCGGAACCGAGGCACGGATCCCGGCGGCTTTAAAGGCCGCCGCGAGCGCTTCGGCGCGTGGGGTACGGCGGTTATCACGTTCACCAAAAGCGAGCGACGGCTCAATGCCGCTATGCTTGATCAGGCCAGGCCCACCGATTGACGCCAGAATGCGACAGATGCCATCCATCGTGTGATCCGGGCCAAGCACCTCGGCAAGCGTGTCGCTCGCCTCAACCCCGTTGAGCAACGGGACAACAGCCGTCTCGGGGCCAAGCAGGGGTCGCATCGAAGCCGCTGCCTCGGCGAGTTGCCAACTCTTGACACCGACCAGCACATAATCAACGGGACCCACGTCAGCCGGGTCATCAGTTGCCAGCGCCGGCTGGATCGTGAAATCACCCTGAAAACTCGCGACGCGCAACCCATGCTCGCGGATAGCCGCAAGATGGGCACCACGGGCGATGAAATGAACCTCGTGACCAGCCTGCGCGAGGCGCCCACCAAAATAACCGCCGACACCACCAACGCCAACGATGGCAATACGCATACCCAATCCTTTTTCTGCTGGCCTCGTGTACATGAAGTTGAGTAGTTTGTGAAATAAGGTTTCTGCTCTGCTGTCGAAGGGAGTGCCGGCTTCAGCCGGTTCATGGCTTTTCAGCATGACATCAGGTAGTGCCGACTTCAGTCGGCTGAGCCGGAAGCCGACTGAAGTCGGCACTCCCATTGACCCAATATCTTGCAAAGAAGGCGATTGTTTTGACGCAAAGGCGCAACGTTTTTCGCGTACGTGAGCGAACCCTTCGCGCCTTCGCGCCTTCGCGTGAGCTTATTTGAAAAGTATTGGCCCTAGACCCCGTGCTTATACTGGCGAGAACATTGCAAAGCTCAACCTCTTACGAGCGCTTGCTCGCAATGGCAGCTATCACCATACCACCTGCAAGGCCAGGGTAGCGACGTAGCTGAGCCCGAAGAACCTGGCTTGCTGAGGCTCCGGCGATGAGCCCCCACCATGCGTTGCCGGTCAGACAACGGCCTTGCGCGATGGTACCGTGTGAGCGCATAAAGTCTAACACGTTTTTGTCGTTTGTTGTCAGAGCCGGCACTATCTCGTTCTGTTCCAGCACTTGTCGCGTCTGGCTCTCGATGCTTTGCAGGCTACGTGCGAAGGCATTGAGATCATTGACTGCGGCAGCAGCAAAAAGTTGTTCGCCAGATTCTTCCGGATCTTCGATGGATGCAGACACACGGGCGATCTGAGCAAGCAGAGCGCGTTCGTCTGGCACCGAGGCACCAGGGGCGAGACGCGGCAAGACGAGGACAAAGACCCAGGCCTCACGCTCGGGATGGGCAATGCGCTGCTGCCGCACAAGGGCAGGCAGGCCAGACATGCGGCTCGCCTCATCCAGCGCAACCTCGACACCCAGCAAACCACCTTGCATTGCACCGTAGATGGCAAGCGCATCAGTTGCATCGAGGCCCACAGCAGCCGCGAGATCGACGAGATCGTCATCAGGCAGAGCATAAAATCGAGCAAGCGTTTGCGCCACCGTCAACGCCAGCGCGGCATCAGAGCCAAGTCCCTGCCCAACGGGGACCGCCAGTTCAACCTGAAGTTCAACGTGCGCAGGTAGGCCATGGAAATTCAGGAAAGCTTCGGCATACTGCAATGCCGCATCAGCACGCGCCCCGGTGACCAGCAACCCATTGCAAGGTTGCGCAACAAGATGCACCGGTGGATGCTGCAACGAAAGCCCGACCAGGCACGGCACTGGCTGGGCTTGATGCGCCACCTTCGCCACACCAAAGGGCAAAAGAGCAGAGCCAACGACGCTCGCTTTCATGACTTCACATACGCATAGCTTGCGGTCTCGCGAATATCCCGTAACACCTGGCCCTCAAGTTGGGCAATCGCGTCCACCAGTTCTTCGCGGGTACACCCAACAACTTTGAGCACAACATCCCAGTCCTCGGGCTTCTTGGGTGTACGCACATTGCCTAGGGCCATAATCGTCCAGCCGCGATCAGTCACGGCACGAATAAGGCGGAGCAAATCACCGCGTTTGCCCTTGATCCGCACGGTCACGCGCCAACCCGGCTCGAAGGCACCGAGCAGATTGCTCAACTCGACCAGCAGATGATTGTCAGTAATCAGGCCAAGCACAATCTGGCCTTCGAGCACCGGCAGCCCGCCAACTTTGGTCTTGATCATCAGATGCGACGCTTCCTCAAGTGTTGCCTGCGGGCCAATCGTCGGCAAATCTCGAGCCTTCAGCATCACCTTTTCGACAGTCAAGTTTGCTAGATAATTCGAGATTTCCCACACATCCAGACTCGCCATACGCTCGGGTGGTATCGCGAGACGCGGAGGCGTGATCATCCCAAGAAAGCGCTTGCCATCGCCCACCACAGGCAGATAATAGATATCATTTTCAACCAGCAACGCACGCGCATCGGCAAGACGTTTATGCGGTTCGATCATAATCGGATGCTGGAGCATATAATCCTTAACCAGCATAAGGCTCCTCCTGCGCCAGGGGGCGCTATTCCTGAGACATCTTGACGGCAGGCTCAAAGGCACGGAGTTGATCGAGCGGAATATGGCAGAAAATTCGATGACCATCACCGACATCTTGCCATGGTGGGACGGTCGTTGTGCATAGTTTACCATCATCGGGTAAGAGGTGGCGGCGAGGGCAACGGGTATGAAAACGGCACCCCGACGGCGGATCAAGCGGGCTGGGCACATTGCCCGAAAGCCGCACGTGCGCCTGTTCAACCGTGGGATCTGGGATAGGCACAGCCGCCAGCAGTGACTCGGTATAGGGGTGGTACGGAGGAGCATAGATCGCTTCGGCAGGGCCAAACTCGACGATCTGCCCAAGGTACATCACCGCAATGATATCAGAAAAGAAGCGCACCACACTCAGATCATGGGCAATCATCAAGAGCGTTGTGTTCTGCTGTTGCTGGATCTCGGCGAGCAGATTGAGCACTGCGGCCTGTACCGAGACATCCAGCGCCGACACGGGCTCATCGCAGAGCACAAGATCAGGCCGTCCGGCAAACGCACGGGCAATGCCAACCCGCTGCTTTTCGCCCCCACTCAATTGATTGGGCAAACGATCATAGTAGTGTTCATCGAGCTTGACCGCTCGTAACAGGCGCACAACCTCGGCCCGGATCTCACTCGGGGGGACAATCTTGAAGCGCCGCAACGGGCGTTCAAGCTGGCGTCCAATGGGATAACTGGGGTTCATCGTTGCATTCGGATTTTGAAAGACCATCTGCAACTCACGGATCGTCGCCATATCGCGTTTATTGACCTTGACCCCCAGATCAACACTCATAAATTCAATCTTGCCCCCCGACAGTTCTTCAAGCCCAATGATTGTCTTGATCAGCGTGCTCTTGCCACAGCCTGATTCGCCAACAACGCCGAGGGTAATGCCCTTGGGCAAGCTAAACGAGACATCATCAACCGCCTTGAGATAACGCGGTTTGGCGAGACCAATCAAGCTCAGCGGTGACGAACTCGCCTGGCGATAGTAGGTCTTGAGTGAATCAACCTCAAGGATTGGCTCGGCATCGCACGAAGTCTGCACAAGGGGCGTCATCGGCTCATTGGGCGTCCACTGTGAGGCGTCGATCTCTTCGGCGAAGAGGCAGCGCACGCTATGGTTGGGCTGAAACTGGCGCAATGGCACGCGCTTGGCCCGACACGACTCGTGGGCATACGCGCAGCGCGGCTCGAAGGTGCAGCCGGCGGGTTGGTTATCGGGTGAAGGCACACGGCCAGGGATCGGATAGAGGACACTGCTTGCCTTGCTGCGGCCAAGTCTCGGCACACAGCGAATGAGGCCCTGGGTATAGGGATGGCGCGGGTTGGCAAAGAGTTCATGCACGGATGCGATTTCAACCACTTCGCCGGCATACATCACGGCAACCCGATCGCAGACACGTGCAATCACACCGAGGTTGTGGCTGATGAACATGATCGCCGTATCAAACTCGCGCCGCAGATCATCAACAAGATCGAGCACCGTTGCCTCCACGGTGACATCCAATGCCGTCGTCGGCTCGTCCATCACCAACAATGCCGGATTATTCAACATCGCCATCGCGATCACCACCCGTTGCTGCTGCCCACCCGAAATCTGGTGGGGATACTTCTGCAGCACCAGTTCGGGGTCGGGCATATTGACTTTGCGCAGCATCGTGACGCAGCGTTCGCGGGCTTCCTCCTTCGCCATCCCTCGGTGCGTCATCAACACCTCGGCCATTTGCGTGCCAATGCGCAGCACCGGGTTGAGCGACGTCATCGGATCCTGGTAGACCATGGCAATCTGGTCGCCCCGCAGACGTCGTAACTCTTCGGGGCTTCGACCAACCAGCGACTGCCCCTGGAACGAGATCGAGCCATGGGCAATCTTGCCATTGCGCCCAAGATAATTGACCATGCCAAACGCCACGGTACTTTTGCCGCACCCCGACTCGCCCACAATGCCAAGCGCCTCGCCCCGAAAGATCTCGAACGAGACATCACGCACCGCAAGCACATCGCCAACACTCGTCTCGTAAGCGATGCCAAGGTTTTCGACTTTGACGACCGGGCGATTGGCGATGTCTTCTGACCTTCGCATAGCTATTCCTCTTTCTTCGACACGGACATTGATCGCAAGCCCTTAGCGATAGCGCCGCGTTTCCTCGGACATGCCATCGGCAATCAGATTCAGCCCGACGACAACCATCGCAATTGCCAGCGAACCCCAGAGTGCTTCCCAGGGGCGTCCGGCCTGGATTGAAGAACGTCCAGCCTGGACGATACTCCCCCAATCGGGCGAAGGTGGGGGCAAGCCGAGGCCAAGAAAGCCGAGCGTTCCAATTGAAAAGACGGCATAGCCCACGCGAAGCATCGAGTCAATAATGATCGGGCCACGGGCATTAGGCAGGATCTCAAAAACCATGATGTACCACGAGCGTTCGCCCTGGGTTTGGGCGGCAGCAACATAATCGCGGGTCTTGATGTCGAGGGTGAGGCCACGCACCAGACGGGCAATGCCTGGCGCACCGGCAATCGTGATGGCGATCAAGACATTGGTTGCCGACGCTCCAAACGAGGCAATAATGACGAGGTAGAGCAAGATCTGCGGAAAGGCAATGATCGCATCAAGAATGCGCATCGTCACCTCATCAACCATGCCGCCATAATAGCCCGCGAGCAAGCCCAGCGTGCCACCAATCAGCAAAGCCACCATCACCGACAGCGGGGCCAGGGTTAGGATCAGCCGTGAACCGTGGGCAAGGCGCGCCCAGATATCACGCCCACGGGTATCGGTGCCGAGCCAGTGATCCCATGAAGGACCTTCACGGGTACGTCCACGAAACTGCTCAACCGGTGAATAGCGCGAAAGCCACGAGCGATACTCGTCCGATGTTGCCCAGGTTGTAATATCATCGCCACGCACAATGCCCGCATAACAGGCCGGCGTAACAAGGCAATTATCGGCAAACAGGGCAACCACCACCCAGAAGCCAACCAGACAGAGGCCAACGAGGGCAATGCGTGAGCGGCGAAAGAGACCGAGTTGCGTCCCAAGGCGCTGCCAGCGCGACGTGCTCGTCGCTGGAGGGCTGGGCAACTGGTCACCAGCGGTCTGTTCTGCAGTAGCCATAGGCAGGTTCGCTCATGTATAACGAATACGCGGATTCAAATAGACATAGATCAGATCGGCCAGCAATTGCGAGACAACCGCAATCACGACCAGGATCATTGTTGCGGCCTGGAGGGCAAAGACGTCATTGTTGAGGGCCGAGGCGAGCACATAACTGCCCAATCCGGGAAAACCAAAGAGGGTTTCGACCACCACAATGCCCCCAATCAGCCAGTTGATATGCAGCATGATCACCGTAATCGGGGCGAGCAGCGCATTGCGCAGCGCGTGACGCCAGATGACTTTCCAGTAGGGCAAGCCCTTGAGCACAGCGGTACGAATATAGTTTGTGCGCAAGACTTCGCTCATGCTGGCACGGGTGACGCGCAGCACATAGCCCAGTTCAACCAGCATCAAGGTCATAATGGGCAAGATCAGCATCTGAGGCTGCTCAAAAATCGAGGTTCCTGGTGGAATGACGACCGCACCAGGGAACCAGCCAAGCCAGACCGCAAAGATGACGATGAGAAAAACGCCGCTGGCAAATTCTGGGGTTGCGGTCGCAACCAGGCCACCAACCGACAAGATACGGTCAAGGGGGCGGCCTTCGTACAGCCCAGCAATCACTCCAAGAAAGAGCGCCAGGGGCATAATGATCACAAACGCAATGCCGGCGAGAAAGAGCGTATTGAGCAAGCGCGGCACAAGCGTCTCGATCACAGGCTGCCGCGTGATCAGCGAAATCCCAGGATCGCCCCGTAAAAGACCCTTCTGGAGCGGAATATACGCGCTTGGGGCACCAGCTGTGCTAATCCAACCGGCCCGTGTCAAACGCTCCTCGCTCTGGTTCAACCCACGGATCCACATCGCGGCACGGCCATCTTCATTGACACCCCAGAAGATCTCTTCGCCTTCGTCATTCGTCACCCAGATCTCATCGCCGAGGGTGACAATGCGTGATGGGCCAAGCTTGCCATCGGGCAACGTGTCCCGTTCAAGCTGTAAAATCGTTTCACCATCCTCTGAGCGATGACGATAAATCGTCCCCTCGGAACCACCCACCCACCAGCCGGTCTGGTTATTTTCAGCATCGTAAAACCGATCGACAGGGGCACCGATCAGACGTGCCGCCTCGCGGTCACTGCCCAACATCCAGCGGCGATAGCGGGTCAGCGCTGGCTGATCGAGACCATTCTGGGCATTAAACGACGCCCGCTGATCCGGGGTGATCGTATTGCCAAGCACATTGGTTGCCATATCCCCTGGTGCCAGTTCTGAGATCGCAAAGACTATCACGGATACGGCAAAGAGCGTCACGATCAAGAAGAGGAAACGACGTAAGAGGAGTTTGAGCATAAAAGATCCTCTTCTAACGCATACGGTGCCTACGGCACCGTATGCGTTAGGGTTGGGGTTGGCGGCTCCAGAGCTTACGCCCTTGGGTCAAGGTCGGGATCGTACCAGACTCGCAACCACTGATTGTGCAGCGTTGGATGCGCAACCACGCCCTGGAAGGCCGGGTTAAAGACTTCCCAGACACGTTGCCAGACCGCGATCGCCACCGGGCCACGCTCGTTCTGGATGCGCTGCAGGTCAGCCATAAGTGACCGTCGAGCTTCGATATCGAGCGTGCCCTGGGCCTGGCGCAGCAATGTCGAAAACTCTTCGTCAACCCAGCGCGTCTCATTCCACGGCACGGGATTGCCCGCCTCATCGGCAATATAGGCCAGCGGCAACAGCATCACCGCCAACGGGCGATGCGTCCACGGCGTAATGCCAACCGTCGTTTCGGTCCAGATATCCCAGTAGGCATTGTTGGGCATCGTGTCCAGGGTAATATTGAAGCCACCTGGCTGCGCATCCTGCTGAAGCGTCTCGGCGTACGCGACAACATCGGCCCAACCCGTGCCAACCGAAAGATTGAAGCTGAGACCATCCGGGAAGCCTGCCTCGGCGAGCAGCGCTTTGGCTCCTTCAGGATCATAGGCAGGGGTATCCATCGGCGCAAATTCCGGCTGAACTGGTGAGACGTGAACATCGTGACCAATCAGACCTTCGTTGTTGTAGGCGACGCTGAGGATCTGTTCGCGATCCTGACACATTTTGAGGGCAGTGCGTACCCGATTGTCACTCCACGGCTCTTGGTCAACCCGCATGCGCAGCACGCGTGACTGTGAGGTGTCAATGCTGTAGACGACGATATTCGGGTCATCACGCAACGAGAGGTAGTTCTCGACATTGGGTTCGTACATCGTGTGGATGGCCCCAGTCTGCATTGCGGCCACATACGAGGTACGGTCAGTGCCAAGATCGATGAACTCCACTGCGTCAAGGTAGGGCAACGGATCGCCATCATCCCCCAACTGCCAGTAGTCCTCACGACGGGTGAACTTGGCTCGTTCGTCAACAACGTACTCGGTGAGCGTGTACGGGCCGGTACTCGGGTTGGTGCCAGTCTTGACGTCGCCATTGAAACTGGGATGCATGATCACGGCTGGATAGTGATAGAGGTTCTCGGGCACATCCAGTTTCGGCGCGTTCAAATTGAGGCGAACCGTATAATCATCGACCACCTCGACACCATCGATCGTCAGGAACCCCTCCCATAGACCGAGGATCGACGAGCCAACATCCGGGTTGAGCCACTCGCCAAAGTTATAGCGAATATGCTCGGCGACCAGTTCATCGCCATTCGTCCACTTGATCCCCTGACGCAACTTGAGGGTCCAGACCGTCAGATCATCACTGGCTTCCCAACTCTCCAGCAGCAACGGGTGCGTAATATTATTCTCATCGGTCTCAGTCAGATACTCAAAGACATGGCGAAATGCATTGGCGCTCTCAGTCCACGAGAACCGTGCCGGATGATCAACTGCCTGGACAGCAATGCCAACCCGTAGTACACCGCCACGCTTGATCGCACCAGGGGCCGGCTCGGCAGGAGCCACAGGGTCAACTGGAGGGGGCGCAGTCGTGGTTGTGCCGCCGCCACAGGCAGCCAGCACTGACGCAAAGGGAAGGGATGCGCCAAGTAGCGTTGCCACGCGCAAAAAATCACGCCGACTGATGCGGCCCTGTTGTAACTGCGCTTGCGCCTGTTCGATCCCCGGGTGAATGCGAGAAGTGGTGTCTTCCTTCATCAATGTGTGTTCCTCCTGAAGCTACGTAGTCTTCGATAGCGACCAATCAACCGCTCGTGAACCTGCGCCTTGCGCAAGTTAGGTGAAAGCTCAAAACGCTGCCCACAGCAAAGCGAGAGCTGCTGCCCTACGTTCAGCATAGAGTCATACGCACTTCACCACGATATGGAAAAGGCACGCGAGGAGAGGCAACACTGAACGCTACCAGTACAGGCCTGGCAGGTACACGAGTTTATGAAATCAGACGATCAGGGTAATTTAGGAGAGAGAAGTGGCAACCACTGCAGGCTACATCTGCTCAACTCTGAAATCAGACGCCATGCATACAACAACAAGCTTACACGAATCAGACTGCCTATGGGTATGCTACAAGCATTGGAAAATCATTCCTTGGCCGTATGCAAAAACGCAAAATGTACCCCTTTATGCATCTGTTGTTGCCCAGTATAACACAGCTATACAGAAATGGAACCTGCAAATCACTACGAATTTTGATGAATCAGCCATAACTTCAGGGCTACCGGCCTAAAAACCCGGCGTTCTTCTGACGCACGCTGCCAGCGTGCGTCAGAAGAACTCTTCCCATTCCCCTACAACTGAATGGTGATCACGAGCCGCCCCAGGCGCAATTCGTCGCCGTTGACGAGGGCAACCGGCTGACGAGGGGTAAGCCGGGCGTTGTTGCGAAAGGTGCCGTTGGTACTGTCGAGGTCTTCGAGGTAGATCTGGCCGCCATGCACAAAGATGCGCGCATGACGGCGACCAACGCCGTGCTCGACGGCACCGTAAGGGGTTAGATCGAGATCGGGGAAGAAGTTGCTCACCGGGTCGGCCCGCCCAAGAAGTGCTTCAGCCGCAGGGGGCAGCGAGAGCCGGGCGTTGTTTGCCTGCATGATCAAGACCGCCGGGGCGAGCATGGTGCGTGGTGGTGGCGGGGCCGGGCGTACCGGGGGCGGTGACGCTGGAACGACTGGTGGGGCCGGGCGCACTGGCGGCGGTGGTGGCGGCGGCGGCGCCTGGGGCACCGGACGCGGTTGCTGGGCCGGGATGACTGGCTGGGGTGGAGGGTAGGTTGGCTGGGCTGGGACGCCACCAAAAGGGAGCACCGGGGCTGCCGCAGGCGCACTTGGCCGCATCGGGCCAAGCAGGGCCGCTCCACAGTTATCGCAGAACGCCTCGCCCGGAATCACCGATGTGCCACACTGCGGACAGACACTCGGCCCTGGTGAGGCAACCGCAACGCCCCCCTGCACGCCGGGGCTCGCCGGAACGACCGGAGGCACCGGGCGCGCTGGCGGCGGTGCTGGCGACGGTGCCGGTGGCAATGTTTGGGCGGGCAAGGGGATCATCTGTGCGCCACATTGATCGCAAAAACGCGCTGAAGCAGGGTTCTGTGCCCCGCATTGAGGACAAAATGGCATTGGTTGTACCTTACCGTGCATCTGCTGGCACCAGAGGCCAGCGCAGCTGGCCTCTGGTGCCAGCAGATGCACGCTTCTGAGGACGTATCTTCCACAAATATTATACGTCAGGCAACCGCGAAATGATGCATCTCTCTTGCCTAAAAGCGTCTGACTGGTATGCTAAAAAGTGGTACAATCAACCGCGTTAGGAACACTCATAGCCGCGCACCTTGTGTGCCAGGACATGTAAGGAGTTGGGTATGCACATTGTCGTGTGTATGAAGCAGGTACCACGCGATAACTCGGTCAAGATCAATTCTGACCTCAGCATTAACGCCGATGGGATTGAGAAAATTATTAATCTCTTCGACGAGTACGCCATCGAGGAGGGTCTGGCCTGGAATGAGAAGCACGGTGGCAAGTTGACGGTGCTTTCGATGGGTAGTGATGAGTGGGTTGAGCAGATGCGCCGTGCGCTGGCGATGGGGGCAACCGATTCGTTGTTGCTCAAGGATGCGTCGTTCGCGAACCTTGACACCCTCGCGGCCGCCAAGGTTGTTGCCACTGCCATCAAGAAACTGGGTGATGTTGACTTGGTCTTCTGTGGCCGGAATAGTACCGATGATGAGAGTGGCGCTTTTGCGCCAGCACTGGCCCGTGCTCTGGGATGGGCGCAGTTGACCTATGTGGGCAAGGTGCTCGAAGTGGACCCCGCTGGCAAGAAAGTGACGGCGGAACGCCACCTCGAGACGGTGATCGAGACGGTGACGGCAAGCCTGCCGGCTGTTGTCAGTGTGATCAAGGATATTAATAACCCACGCTATCCGTCGTTGTTGAAGATCAAGAAGGTGGCGAAGATCCAGCCTCCGGTCTGGACGGCTGCTGACCTCGGGGTGAGTGGGTTGAGCGCAGCAGCTACGATTTCGAGCCGCGTTCCACCGCCTCCACGGCCTTCGGGTGAAATCATTGATGGCCCTGATGCCGCAGCAAAGGTTCGCAAGCTGGTCGATAAGTTGCTCGAAAATCAGATCATCTAGAAGGAGCTTCCCAATGGCGGGTGTTCTCGTCTATATTGAGCAGGTCGGCGGTGATGTCGCCGCTGTCTCGCGTGAGTTGATGGGCAAGGGCCAAGAATTAGCGGCAAGCCTCGGCGGGCCGCTCAATGCCCTGGTGGTCGGTGGCGATGTGGCGGGCCTGGCAAATCAGGCGGCCGCCCTCGGTGCGGCAACGGTCTATACGGTGAGCGATGCCTCGCTGGCGACCTACACAACTGATGGTCACGTAGCCGCCGCCATCGCCGCTGTCGGGGCTGCTCAGCCAGCCTTGATGCTGGCGAGCGCCAGTTTCCAGATGCGCGATTTCGGCGCAGCGCTGGCCGCCGATCTCGATGCCGGGTTGGCCGTTGATGTGACCGATCTGAAGGTTGAGGGTGGGGCCGTCAGCGCAGTGCGTCCGTCGCACGGCGGCAATGTGATCAATACCTACACCTTTGCTGCCGGGCGCACCGTGGTTGCCCTGGTGCGCAAGCAGAGTTTTGCCGAGGCGGCAGGTGGCGCAAGTGGCGGTACGGTCACAAGCCTCCCGTTGCCCGCTACAACCATGCGTACCCAGGTCAGCAATGTGGCCCCGAAGACTGGTGCCGTCAACCTGACCGATGCGGCGATCATCGTCAGCGGTGGCCGCGGCCTCAGCGACAAGGATAATTACTACAAGCTGATTCCACCGCTCGCCGAGGCGCTCGGTGGGGCCTATGGGGCCTCGCGTGCCATTGTTGACGCCGGCTGGGTGCCCTACGAGCACCAGGTCGGGCAGACGGGCAAGACAGTCAGCCCCAAGCTCTATGTCGCCGCTGGCGTCTCGGGGGCGATCCAGCATCTTGCGGGAATGCGGACCAGTCGCAATATTGTTGCTATCAACAAAGACCCCGAAGCACCAATGTTCCGCGTGGCAACCTTTGGACTCGTCGGCGATGTGAATGAGGTCTTGCCCCTACTCACTGCCGAGTTGCGCCAACGCCTCGGGCGTTAGGGTCTATGTGCAAACACAAACAGGCCAGCAATGCTGGCCTGTTTGTTGTTGTCCTGCAAAGGACAAGCATACGGTGTTTTAGTTCTACCGTTACCTCCTAGACCAGATCCCGGATCAGAGGTGTACTTGCATGTATTGATCCGAGTCGATGCGCATGTGGTCGATGTGAGTTTGCTAGGCATGATTTTCCTCATTGCTATGGCTCGGCTGGTTGATCGTTCTGATCCCAGCCTACCTCAATGAGGGTTCACAAATGCGCACGCCTAAAATCGGGGCACGGCCTGCCCGTGCCCGTACCTCCCACCGTGCCCAAACGATGCCCGTGCCCACCCACCAACCCAATCGTAGGGGCACGGCGTGCCCGTGCCCCCCACCGTGCCCGTGCCCCCCACCGTGCCCGTGCGCACCCCGCTGCCTGTGCCCCCCGCCGTGCCTGTGCCCCCCGCCGTGCCCGTGCGCACCCCGTGGCCGTCAGGCCGAAGCACGCGCCCCACGCGCTTCGCTTGCACCACGCATCGAGTGGGGCGCGTGCTTCGGCCCTACGATGCCACCGTGCCCCGCTGCCCGTGCTGCGATGCCGTGCCCGCCGCCCGTGCTGCGATGCCATGCCCGCTGCCGCCCTGCGGACGTGCCCCCTGCCGTGCGCGAGGGTGAATCACGGCGATAGGGCGGACACGCACAGGCGCCGGGGATGGATGCAGATGCAGGCTGCTACAATACGCACATCATCGTTTCAGGGTCGCAACCAGGCAAAGGAGGGCAGGTTGTCGCAACGCACACTCCTCGCAGGGTTGCTCGTTGATAGCGTTGGCTTTCGCCTCATGTTCATGATCTTTGCCATCATCCACATGCTGGTGCTGCCGATCATTGTTGCGATCTTCCGGCTGAGACGACCAGTGCTTCAGGAGCGTTAATATGCAAACTGGGGCAAACATCAACTGGAGCGAGATCGGGAACGAAGCAGCCCACGTGCTGAGCGGCTACCTGAAGATCAAATCAATCAATCCGCCCGGTGACGAACGGGCAACGGCCGCATACCTGCACGATCTGCTCGACGCACGAGGCTTGAAGGCGACGCAGTACCAAGCTGCGCCGCATCGAACGAACCTGGTCGCCCGTCTCTGCGGCGACGGTAGCAAATACCCGATCTTGCTCTATCACCACACAGTTACGGTCTCTTCCTGTCCATCATCACCCCCGGCGAACTGGCGTGCTTTCACGGCATTGACGAACGCAGTTCAATCGATAACCTGCGTCTGGGGACACAGATCTTCTACGAGGTTCTCTGCACTATGAAGCGGTAGACCCTCGGTCGATGTGCTGGAGGCACGTGTTTCGCCCACACCCCGCGCCGCAGAACAAGCCCGTCGGGGCACCGCAGCGCCGTGCCCTGACAGGTGCGTGCGCAGAGTCGGCGTAGCGCTGCCCGAGGCTCTTACGCGAGATTCTTGGGCGCGGCAGTTGCTTCGCCCACACCCCGCGCCGCAGAACAAGCCCGTCGGGGCACCGCAGCGCCGTGCCCTGACAGGTGCGTGCGCAGAGTCGGCGCAACGCTGTCTGAATCTCTGTTGTTGCAACAACGCCGCAACAACGCCGCAACAACGCCGCAACAGTGTCTGATAATAGGGGAAACGCGCAAGCCTGGGAGCGAGGGCGTCTCGCCCTCGGTGTGCGGTCGACGGCAAGATGCCCCCGCTCTCAGGAGAAGTGTGAACATGTAGGTCGCATCCTGGACTTGTAGTGGATAGAGGATATGGTATGGAACGGCTTGCTTTGAGGATCTGTTTGCTTGCTTTGTTGCTCGGTTTGCTTGGTGGCTTCGTGGGGACAACCAGTGCCGTTACCGATTGTGCCGCTCAGACCCAAATTTCTCAGGCCGAGTGTGAAGCCCTGGTCGCGCTCTATGATGCTACCGACGGCGCAAATTGGGTGGACAATACCGGCTGGAAAGAGACCAATACGCCCTGCAGTTGGCAGGGGGTGAATTGCAATCCTGAAAATCAGGTCATCAGTCTGTGGCTGCATGAAAACAACTTGACTGGCGTCTTGCCCCCAGCGATCGGCAATCTCAGCCATCTTGAATCGCTCTTTATGAAGGATAACAAGTTGAGCGGCACCATACCTGAACAACTTGGCAGCCTTGCCAACCTCAGGTGGATCGAATTGCAGCGCAATCAGTTGACTGGTACGGTTCCTCCCGTACTCGGCGATCTTGCCAACCTGCGGCTCCTCTGGCTGAACGGCAACGAGTTGACCGGCACGATCCCCACCGAGCTGGCCCAACTCACCGAGCTTCAGTATCTGAACCTACGTGACAATCAGTTGACCGGCACCATTCCGACCGAACTAACCAGCCTGTCCAATCTCAAGGAGCTTGTGCTGAACGGCAACGAGTTGACCGGCACGATTCCCCCTGCGCTCGGCAATCTGGCGAATCTGGGCACTTTGAATCTCGGCGGCAACGAGTTGACCGGCACGATTCCCCCTGCGCTCGGCAATCTGGCGAATCTGGGCACTTTGAATCTCGGCGGCAATGAGTTGACCGGCACGATCCCCGCTGTGCTTGGCAATTTGGCGAATCTGCAACGGCTGGAAATGTCGGGCAATGTCTTGAGTGGTACGCTGCCGCCAGAGCTCGGCAATCTGACGAATCTACAGATTTTGAACCTCGGTGAGAATCGACAACTCAGCGGCGCTATTCCCGATACCCTGGCGAATCTGAGCAATCTAATTCGTTTCGAAGTTGATGGCACGCAGCTCAGTGGCAATATTCCAGCCTGGCTCGGATCGCTGTCAAAGTTGGAAAATATTCAGTTAGATAATAATCAGTTGACCGGCACCATTCCGCCCGAACTCGGCAATCTTCCGGTGCTGGCGATTATCGAGCTCGATGACAATCAACTGACCGGCGCCATTCCGCCCGAACTCGGCAATCTCGCCGCACTGACCCAACTGGTGCTCCATGATAATCAGTTAACCGCTGCCATCCCGGCTGAACTGGGCAATCTGAGCAGGCTTGAACGTCTGGAACTCCAGCGCAATCAGTTGACCGGCTGCATCCCGCCGACCCTGGGCAACCTTGCGAACCTGCGCATCCTCAATCTCAGCGACAACCAGTTGAGCTGCGGCATTCCTCCAGAGTTGAGCGCAGTGCCGGTGCAGGCACCAGGTTTGGCTGCAACAGGGGTATTGACCAGCGTGGAACTGCTGGATTTGAGCATCAATCAGCTCACGGGTGAGATCCCGGCGGAATTTGCCACCTTGACAACCCTGACGAAGCTCGATATCTCTTACAACTTCCTGAGCGCAACCGATGCCGATCTCATCACGTTCCTGAATACAAAAGATCCGGATTGGGCTGCCCAGCAGAACGGCGGTCGCCCCAGCAACACCAGCATGGTCTACCTGCCGCTAGTTGTACGATAAGTTTCCTGGTACTTGGTGCCCTGGAAGCGAGGGCGTCCCGCCCTCGACGAGCGTTGGAGGGCGGGACGCCCTCGCTCCCAGGGGTGTCGGAAAGCTTCATTGACAGACCAGTAAGACGTATAGGCCAGCGCCGCGTAATCGCGGCGCTATGCCCTCTGCACAGCAAAGTGCAGTATAATCAACCTGTGCATCTCATCGGTCTGGAGCTAGCATTGGCACAGGGTTTCTTCACGCGCCATCAGGCAAAACTGCGCAAACTGGCCGCGCTCTCGTGGGCCGACCGCTGGTTGCTGGTCGAGGTCTTTGTGTTGCTGGGCCTCGCACGCCTCGCCCTGCGCGTCGTTCCGTTTCGCCGCCTGGCCCGCGCGCTCGGCACATTGCATGTCGAGACGCCCACCGAGGCATCGCCTGAACACCTCGCGCAGGCCCGCCGGGTGGGGCTAGCCATCGCTCGTGTGCATCGCTTGACCCCCTGGACAAGCAATTGCTTTCCGCAGGCGCTCGCGGCCCGATCCTGGCTCGCCCGCCGCCACATCCCCACGACGCTCTACCTCGGCGTCGCGCTGAACAAAACTGATCCCACCGCGTCAACCACGATGGAGGCCCACGCCTGGCTGCGCTGCGGTTCGCTGATCGTCACCGGGGGACACGGCAGCGAACGCTTCACCGTGACGGCTTGTTTTGGCGCATGATGGGGGCACGGCGCATGATGAGGGCACGGCGCGGCCGTTGGGGCACGGCGCGGCCGTGCCCCAACAAAAAAGCGCCCAGTTTGCAACTGGACGCTTGACCTTCAACTGGCGACCCCGGTGCGACTCGAACGCACGGCCTTTTCCTCCGCAGGGAAACGCTCTAATCCACTGAGCTACGGGGTCGTATTTGCACAACCAGCAAGAGTATACCACGCCTCTGGTGATTGTGCAAATACGGTAAATTCTTGACAGTGTGCCGTGCTCGTGGTACGATCCAGCAACACTAGATTTAGGCAAAACGAATGCGCCAGCACAGCTGCTCTCTCACGATCCTGGCATGATCGCCAGGCGGTGGTAGGTCTTACCACCGTCTCTCTTTATGTGCTACATCTGGATATCCAAGCGAGGATAGCGATGGCCCCATTGCTTGAAGTTCGGAACCTAGAGACCCATTTCCATACTCAGGATGGGGTGGTCAAAGCGGTTGATGGTGTCTCGTTTCATGTCGATCGTGGCGAAACCCTCGGGATCGTGGGTGAGTCGGGATGTGGCAAGAGTGTCACCTCGCTTTCGATTATGCGCCTTATTCCTTCGCCTCCAGGCAAGATTGCTGGGGGCCAGATTCTTTTTGACGGCGAGGATTTGCTGGCGCTGAGCGATGAGGAGATGCGCCATATCCGGGGCAATCGCATCGCGATGATTTTTCAAGATCCGATGACGTCACTCAATCCGGTGCTGACCATCGGGCGGCAGATCACCGAGTCGCTTGAATTGCATATGAGTCTCTCGCGCAAAGAGGCGTATAATCGAGCTGGTGAGTTGTTGCATATGGTCGGCATCCCTAGTGCCTCCAAACGCCTCGATAATTATCCGCATCAGTTTTCGGGTGGGATGCGTCAGCGTGTGATGATCGCGATGGCCCTTTCGTGCAATCCCGAGTTGCTGATCGCCGATGAACCAACGACGGCCCTCGATGTGACCATTCAGGCCCAGATTCTTGAATTGATTAATCGCCTGCGGGAAGAACTCCAGACCGCTGTGTTGATGATTACCCACGACCTTGGGGTCGTTGCCGGGATGACCGACCGCGTGACGGTGATGTATGCGGGCAAGGTGGTGGAAGAGGGCAGCACAAGAGAGATTTTTGCGAATCCACGGATGCCCTATACGATTGGCCTGCTCCGCTCGATTCCACGGCTCGACGAAGAACGCGGCCACAAGCTCAATCCAATTCGTGGGTTGCCGCCCAATCTGATCGACCTGCCCCCGATTTGTCCGTTTAGCCCTCGCTGTGACTATGTCGAGGAACGCTGCCTGACCCAGACACCCCCGCTGCGCAATGTTGCCCCCGATCATCGTGCGGCATGTCTTTTTGATATTTCGATGGAAACACCAATTCCTGAACTCAAACTTGAGGATCAGGGTGTGTGACGAGTCTGTGAACGAAGGTTTGCAGGCGATCATTGACAGTTGCTCTAGAGTGAAAGAAGACCGCGCATGACAGTTTCTGCCTATGACAGCACCAGTGGCGAAAATCTGATTGAGGTGAAGGATCTGAAGATGCATTTCCCCGTGACGCGTGGGATCATCTTCCAGCGTCGCGTTGGTACGGTCAAGGCAGTTGATGGCCTGAGTTTTACGATCAAGCGCGGTGAGACGCTCGGGCTTGTGGGTGAGTCAGGGTGTGGCAAAAGTACGACCGGGCGCGCTATTCTGCAACTCTATCGGCCTACCGAGGGCGAGGTGCGCTTTCAGGGTACCGACCTGACGGCGATCCGCGGTGATGAACTGCGCAAGATGCGCCGTAAGGTGCAGATGATCTTTCAAGATCCGTATGCCTCACTCAATCCGCGTATGACCGTGGGCGATATTATTGGTGAGCCAATTCGGGTTCACAAGCTCCGTGAGGGGCGAGCCGTCCGCGAACGTATCGAGGAGTTACTTGGTCTGGTTGGGCTCAATCCGGCCTTCGCTAGTCGCTATCCCCACGAGTTCTCGGGCGGTCAGCGTCAGCGGATTGGTATTGCCCGCGCTCTGGCTGTCGAACCTGAGTTTGTGGTCTGCGATGAGCCAGTCTCGGCGCTCGATGTCTCGATCCAGGCCCAGGTGGTGAACTTGCTCGAGGAGTTGCAGGATAAGCTCGGGCTGACCTATCTCTTCATTGCCCACGATCTGAGTGTGGTTAAGCATATTTCGGATCGCGTGGCTGTGATGTACCTCGGCAAGATGGTGGAACTCGCTGAAGGCTCGAAACTCTATAGTATGCCGTTACATCCCTATTCCCAGGCGCTGCTTTCGGCAGTACCAATTCCTGACCCAAGGGTGGAACAACAGCGCCGCCGCATTATTCTGCAAGGCGATGTGCCGAGCCCCCTCAATCCGCCGTCTGGGTGCCATTTCCATACGCGCTGCCCGATTGCGATTCAAAAGTGCCAAGAGGAAGAACCTCCTTTTGTTGATTATGGCGATGGTCATTTTGCTGCTTGCTGGCGGGCGCGTGAGTCTGGTGAGTTGATGCCAGCCGTGGCGCGTCAGCAGGCCGAAGAACTGGCCGCTCGCATTCACGCCGATATTATGAAGGTGAAGGGTGCAGCAGATTAGCTGTGGATCTCGCGACGTTTTCCTGGCTGCTGACCAGCACAGGCCAGGCCGTGCTGGCTGAATTGACACCACGCCTGACCAGTGAGGCGACTGTGTTGCCCGAACTTGAGCGGCTGCGCCGCCTCTGCACGCCTGAGCAGGCTCGTGCAGTAGTCGAGACGGTGCAGTTGCGTCAGCGTGCGCGTGCCAAGTTCCCTCAGGCTGAACGGCTCTATTTTACCCGTGAGGCCCTTGAACAGGCGAGTGCCGCCTCTGTCGCGGCTCATCGTGCAACCCGCCTGGGTAGGTATCGCCAGGTTGCGGATCTCTGCTGTGGCATCGGGGCTGATGCGCTGGCCCTGGCAACGGTCGGGGCCATGGTTACGGCGGTTGACCGCGATCCTCTGCGGGTCGCGATGTGCCAGGCCAATGCCGAGGCGCTCGGTTTCGGCGCACAGGTTTCGGCGCGGGTGGGCGATCTGCTTGCAAGCCCGCCCCCGGACGCCGAGGCGCTCTTTTGTGACCCCGGACGCCGCCGCGGTGACCGGCGCCTCAAAGATGTCGATGCCTACGAGCCGCCCCTGAACCATGTGCTCGGCTGGCAGGTCGTCACCCCAGCGCTGGCAATCAAACTGGCCCCGGGGGTTCCACGTGAGGCCTTGCCCGGTGACGCCGAAGTTGAACTGGTCTCACTTGATGGCGAATTGAAAGAGACGACGCTCTGGTGTGGCCCGCTGGTCTCCACCCGCCGCCGAGCAACGGTACTGCATCACCTCGATGCAACGGGCGGCTATCAGGTTGTAACACGCAGCACCGAGCATCCCTCGCCGCCTCCAGGTCACCGTCTCACTCCACCTGCGGCCTGGCTCTATGAGCCTGATCCAGCGATTATTCGCGCAGGCATGGTGACCAATCTTGCCGTTGAGCTTGATGCCGCGCAACTTGACCCCCAGATTGCGTATTTGACCGCGCCTGTCCATACGCCAACCCCGCTAGCCCGTGCCTGGCGCATTCTTGCCTGGCTCCCGTTTCAGCTCAAAGCCTTGCGAGCCCGTCTGCGTACGTTCGACGCCGGTGAAGTGACGGTCAAAAAACGCGGTTCACCGCTCGACACCGACCAGCTAGCCCGTCAGTTGCGGGGCCCAGGCCAACGGGCACTTGTTGTTGTGCTTACCAGAGTCGCCGGACGTCCGGCGGCGATCATATGCGATCCGCTTCAAGTTTGAAGATGTTGTAGGAGTAGACCATGCCAGCCAACCGCTTTGCGTTTTTCAATGGTGCCATTGTCCCGATTGAAGAGGCTCAGATCAGTGTGATGACCAATACGTTCAACTACGGGACGGGATGTTTTGAGGGGATTCGTGGGTACTGGGTACCCGAGCAAGAGCAGTTGTATGTCTTTCAGTTGCGCGCCCATATGGAACGACTGCATCGTTCGAGCCGCATTCTCTATATGAAGTTGGCCTATAGTGTTGATGAGTTGTGTGACATTGCCGTGGAACTGCTGCGGCGCGAGGGCTTTCGCGAGGATGTCTACATCCGACCACTTGTCTACAAGAGCGATCCGGCGATTGCGGTGCAGATGAATGGGTTGACTGACGCCTTTACGATGTTTGCCCTTGGCTTTGGCCAGTATATGGCCGGCGACTCGGTACGTGCCTGTGTCTCGTCGTGGCGACGCATTGATGACAATATCATCCCTTCACGCGCCAAAGCGTGCGGAGCCTACATCAACTCGGCGCTGGCCAAGACCGAGGCGCTCTTGAATGGGTACGATGAGGCGATTGTCTTGGGCAGTGACGGCCACGTTTCCGAAGCAAGTGCGGCAAACCTCTTTATCGTGCGCGACGGCAAACTGATCACCCCGCCGCTGTATAGCGACGTGCTCGAAGGCATCACGCGCCAGGTCGTGGTCGAACTGGCCCGCGAGCACCTCGGCGTGCCGGTCATTGAGCGTGCCATTGACCGCACCGAACTCTACGTTGCCGACGAGGCCTTCTTCTGTGGTACCGGGGCCGAACTGAAACCAATCGTTGAAATTGACCACCGTACCGTTGGTGACGGCAAGGTTGGCCCGATCTCTGGCTTGTTGGTACGTCTCTATGCCGATCTTGTGCGCGCACGGCTCACCACCTATCGCCGCTGGTGTACCCCGATCTATGCCTAAGCCTTCCGGCTAACCTGAGGCACTGCGAAGGGCTCCCATACGTCAGCTATGCTGACGTATGGGAGCCCTTGCAAGAAAACGTAACCCTAGAAGGGAATATCCTCGTCATTTTCGATTGGCTGGGGCTGGTTCCGCGCAATGCTGCGGCTAGGCGCTGACCGACTGCCATTCGATGTCGCAGCCGCCGGAGTTCGCCGTGGTGGCGCTTCGGCAGGTGGGGGCGGTGCTTCCTCAAACTGCTCGGCATCACCAAAATGCTCGTCACCTGCAGGCATGCCGCGTTCACCACGCGTCGAGAGCATAATCATATCCTGTGCAATCACCTCGGTGATGTAGCGGTCTTGATTGTCACGATCAACCCACTTGCGCGTTTGCAAACGGCCCTCGATGTAGACCCGTGAGCCTTTGGTCAGGTACTGGTTGCAGATCTCACCTAGTTTGTCCCACGCAACCACACGGAACCATTCGGTGTCTTCGTGAGCACCACCTTCGCGGTCTTTCCAGGTGCGGTTGCTCGCCACCCGAAAGTTGGTGACGGCACTTCCCTGAGCGGTGTAGCGCATCTCAGGGTCTGCGCCAAGATGTCCCGTAAACTGTACTTTGTTCAGATCCTTTGCCATGATGGCTTCCTCCTCGTTGTCTTGTGTTAGCCTTGTCCGCCGTAATGAATACCGAGCAGAACTGAACTTATGTGCTGATTTTACCACGGTTATCCTGGTTTGTCAAGTGAAGGTGTGATGAATTTCAAGCCTTGGCTGGATGATATCTATCGTTTTGTGCGTTTTTCGGCGAGCGGCGCAACGATGGTGCTGCCGGTGCTCGGGGCGGTCAGTGTTGAGCCGCGGTTGTCACCTGGTGCGATGATAAAGCTTGTAGGTATGGGGGCGGCTTTTCATATCTTTGCATATGTGCATAACGATCTGTGTGATCGCGAGCTTGATCGCACCCAGCCGCTGCGTGCCGACTATCCGTTGATCCAGGGGCGCATTTCGCCGCCCCAGGCCGGGGCAGTCGCCATCCTTGCGGTGCCCGCAGCGTTTGCATTGCAAACCACGGGTATGGTATCAACCACACCGCTGCGACCTGCTCGGCTTGCCCTCGGGTTGGCTGTGCTGGCGCTAGGAGCCTATAATCACTGGGGGAAGCGGGCGTGTTGGCCGATCCTCACCGATCTTATCCAGGCCCTCGGCTGGACGGCCCTGCTTGCGGCTGGGGCGCTGCAACGCGGCAAGCCCACCCGTCTCACGGCCCTGCTTGCCCTCTACGAGAGCCTCGTGATCATGCTGGTCAATGGTGTCCACGGTGCGCTGCGCGATCTTGCCAATGACCGCGACCGTGGGGCGCATACGACGGCGATCATGTTTGGTGCAACCGTAGATACCCATGGTAATATAGAAGTTCCTTTGTTGATGAAAATATATGCTCTGAGTCTGCAAACATGCTTGCTAAGCCTGCCTCTCTGGGGGGCCTCTACCAACCAGATGGCGCTGACCCCAGCAGCCCAACGTGTGGCCCTTGGTACGGTGAGGCTTACTGCGCTGCTCACCGCTGCACTGCTTGGACAAGGGCTGCGCGGCAAACTCAGACCCGTTGATCTTGGCATGCTCCATCTGATCCTGTTGCTCTCGATGCCCATCGCCCTCGTTAGTCCCGGTATGGCGCCGACAAGCCGGGGGCTTTTGCTCACCGTTCATCTTGTGCCGCTGCTTGCCAACGGGATGACATGGCAAGCGTTGCAGCGCCTTGGGCGGCGTTAAATCCTGTGGCAACGTTAGGCCTTCGGCTGAGGATTTGCGGGCCATAGGCCCGCAAGCCCTCAGCCGGTAATCAGACCTCTCTCTTTTGTGACCGAATCTCTCGTTGCACTGAAGCGATCTGATCGGGTAAACTGAGCAAAGAAGAGAGCTGAGCAGTTACACGAGGAGGTGTATGATGCGCGTGCGTGATCATTTTGATGCCGAACTTGCTTCGTTGCGGCACCAGGTGCAAGATCTTGGTGTCCAGACGAATATCGCAATTGAACGTGCGTTGACGGCGCTGACAAATCAGGATCGTGAACTGGCACAAGAAGTTCAACAAGATGATCGCCTGATCAATACGGCCCAGCGTGCCCTGGAAGATCATGCCATCGCCCTGGTTGCCTTGCAACAGCCCGTCGCACGCGATCTGCGGAGCATCCTGAGCATTATCGCCATCGGGAGTGAACTCGAGCGGATCGGCGATTATGCCAAAGGGATTGCCCGCATGGTGCTTGGGGGCGAGGAAGCCGAGCCACTTGAGCCACCAGCCGATCTGATGCAACTTGCCACGATGGTACAGGGTGTTTTTGGGCGTGCGCTTGATGTCATCAGTAACGGCGATTTCGCGGCGGCCCAGGCGCTGGCTGCTGAAGAGGCCGAAGTCGATCTGCTCTATCGACAGGTGAAGCATACCCTGGCCCACAGTCTGGCAAGCCATCCCAATCCTGCCCGGGCGGCCGATTTCTTGTTGATCGCGCATAAACTTGAACGGATTGGCGATCGCTCAACCAATATTGCCGAGCGGGTGGTCTATTGGCTGAATGCCCAGGTTGTTGAACTGAACCCGTGATCTATGGGGTTCTGCTGGCCGCCGGTCAGTCGCGCCGAATGGGGTCGCCCAAGCCGTTGCTGATCTGGCAGGGGCAGCCGTTGGTACGCCACGTTGCCACGGTTGCCCTCGCCAGTCGCCTCGCCGGGTTGACGGTGGTGCTGGGGGCCGAGGCCACGTCCGTAGGGCTGGCCCTCGGCGAGATGCGCAGCCGGGTGCATGTTGTGGAGTGCGCCGCCTTTGCAACTGGACAGGCGGCTTCGCTCATCTGTGGGCTGGCAAGTTTGCCCACCGATGCAATCGCAGCGGTGATCCTGCTCGTTGACCAACCCTTCGTCACGCCAGGGCTCATCAATCAATTGATGACCACATTTGCCGCGCACCCCGAAGCTCACGCCATTGTGCCGCGTTACCAGGGCCAGCAGGGTAATCCTGTCTTGCTTGCCGCCGCGCTCTTTCCAACGGTCGCAACCCTTGAAGGTGATACGGGCGCACGCGTCCTGTTACGCAATCCAACCACACACGTCCACTGGCTTGAGGTGGCTGATCCTGCGGTCTGCGTTGATCTTGATACCCCCGAGAGCTATCAAGCTTTTTGCTAGGGCTAATGCCCTGAAACCCAATGGTTCTTCTGCCACAAAACCCCAGCATTGCTGGGGTTTTGTGGCAGAAGAACCATATGTGCTTGGGGGAGGAACCAACTCAGGCACCAAAGAAGGTGCGGTTCTTCTCGATATAGCTCTTCCACTGCTCAGGCACCGAGTCGTCAGCAAAAATAGCCTCAACTGGGCATTCTGGCTCGCAGGCGCCACAGTCAATGCACTCGTCAGGGTTGATGTAGTACTGATCTTCGCCCTCGTAAATGCAATCAACTGGACAAACGGCTACGCACGACGCGTCTTTGGTTCCAATGCAGGGTTCGACAATAATGTACGGCACAGGCTTGCTCCTCATTAGCTCAAACTGAAGAAAGAGTTGTTCGTAGACAGATTACTATAAGGCCTATGCCCTCGTCTACCACTAAAGTCTCATAACTCCACAAACCTTTCGTATCGCAAACTTTATTCTTCGATCACGCGTGCCAGGCCCTCGGGGTCAAGCACGATGACGCGCCCGCGTTCGAGCCGTACCATGCCCTCTTCGGCCAGCCGGCGCAGCGCCCGTCCCGCGATTTCGCGTACGGTTCCAGCACGTTCGGCCAGTTCTTGATGGGTCAATTCCGCCGCACCACTACCCGCTTCGGCTAGCAGTTGTCGTGCCATCCGCGCCCGTACCGAACGAAAGGCCAGGTCTTCAACGAGGGTGACAAGTTCACGCAATTGCCCAGCCATCGCGTTGAGCGCCGCCAGGGCAAAATCGGGATGCTGGCGGATCAGGGCAATCAGGTCTTCACGTGGCAAAAGCAGGCAGACCACCGGACTCATCGCCCGGGCCGAACTCGGGTTGGGGTTGCCATCAAAGAGCGGCACGGCGTTAAAATGTTCTCCAGGGCCAACCATCGCCAGTACCTGCTCACGCCCATCAGCCGCCATGCACGAGAGCCGCACGCGCCCACGCTGCACAAAGAAGAGACCAGGCGGTTGCTCACCTTCCTGGAGGATCTGCTGTCCCGGGCGAAAACTTGAACGATGCATGCGACGGGCCGTATCGGCAAGCGTTCGGTCATCGAGCAAGGCAAGGAGCGGAATGGCTCGCAACTCATCAATCGTCATGGTCATACTGCGCTTCGGCTATAATAAGAGGGTGCTTGTTACTATTATAGGGGAATTTATATGCACCACGTTGTGCTCGATGATCTGAATCTTGCCTATGACGATGAAGGTGCAGGCCATCCCTTGCTGTTGTTGCACGGCTTTACGGGGACGGCACGTAGTCACCTGGGTGACTTGATTGATTATCTGAAGAGAAACTGGCGGGTCATTGCCCCCGATTTGCGGGGCTATGGGGCAAGTCGCCCCCCGTTCCGTGACTTTCCGCCTGATTTTTACCAGCGTGATGCCGACGATATGATCCGGCTACTCGAGCATCTCAATCCGGGGCCAGTCGTCGTGCTTGGCTTTAGTGATGGTGCCGAGAGTGCATTGCTGCTGGCGGCAACTAGGCCCGATCTCGTCTGTGGCGTGGTTGCCTGGGGTGTCGCCGGGGTCATCTCGGCCCCGATGGCCGCAGCGGCCCAGCAATGGCTCCCTGTCAGTGCCTGGGATGCCAGCCGTGCCAGTTGGCGCGACGAGATCATTGCCAACCACGGCGCAGACCAACTCGCCCCGTTGATCGAGGGCTGGGCGGCGGCGGCTCAGGCGATCTATGCAGCCGGTGGCAATATCTGCTACGACCAGGCCGACCGCATTGCCTGTCCAGTGCTGTTGCTCAATGGTGACGGCGAAGTCAATAATCTGGCGACCGATTTCTTTCGGCTCGCCGAGCGCATTGCGCACTGTCGCGCCACCATTATTGCGGCAAGCGGTCACGGCATCCAGTTTGACCAGCCAGCACAACTGCGTGACCTGATTCGGACGTTTCTTGAAGAGGAGTTATGCCTGAACTAGAGGAATTGGAAACCGAACTTACTGAATTGCTCCAGCCAGTCAATGAGTGGATGACGATCTTTGACGATCTGACCGCGATCTTTACGACTAATTCGCCAACACGCTGGCTGATTGCCCTGATCATCATGGCCGTCATCTTTCTGGTGATCACGCTGTTGCAACTTGGCTTGCGGTGGCGCTTTGCCCGTCATCCCGAGACAACCGACACCTTTGTTGATGACGCCATCGCCATTGTCACCAAAAAGACCAAGGGGTGGATCAAGTTTGTTGTTGCCTTCTATCTTGGTTCAACCATTCTGATCCTGCCTGATGGTCTCGAAGACTTGATCAGGACGGTTGCGGGAATCTCTTTCCTGATCCAGCTCGGGATCTGGGGCAATGCCCTGATTACGGGCTGGGGTGAACAGTATACCCAGCGTCATCTTGAACTTGACCGCGGGCGCGTGGCGACCGCCCAGTTGCTGACGACGATAGCCCGTCTGGTGCTCTATTCGATCGTTCTGCTGCTCATCCTCGAGAATCTGCCCGGGATCAATATTACGCCGCTGCTCGCAAGTGTGGGCATTGGCGGTATTGCGATTGCCCTGGCTGTGCAAAATATCCTCAGCGATCTCTTTGCGTCGCTCTCGATTACGCTCGATAAGCCCTTTGTGCCGGGAGAGTTTATTGTCGTGGGGACGATGTCCGGTACCGTCGAGCGCATCGGCATCAAAACCACCCGCCTCCGAAGCCTCTCGGGTGAGCATCTGGTCTTTTCCAATGCTGATCTGCTTAATAGTCGCATTCAAAACTTCTCGCGCATGCAAGAACGGCGCATCGTCTTTTCGCTCGGGGTTATCTACGAGACACACCCCGAACTATTGCGCAAGATACCCATAATTATTCGCGAGTCGATCGAAGCCCAGGCCCACACGCGCTTTGATCGCGCCCATTTTCAGAAGTTCGATAACTTTGCCCTGACCTTCGAAGTGGTCTATTTTGTCCTCTCCCCCGAGTTCCTGGTCTATATGGATACGCAACAGGCGATCAATCTGGCTCTTTTTGAGCGCTTTGCCGCTGAAAATATTCAGTTTGCCTATCCAACCCAGATGCTCTATGTCAATCAGGCCAACCATGACCCTCTCAAGGCAGCCCCAGAACCTGTGCGCTCGACGTAGCGCCGTGGCCAGGAGGAGTTGTGATGCGTCACGTTCTCATCTTCGTGTTTGCGTTCGTGTTGAGCGCCTGCGCCCTTATCCCACCGGCCACGGAGGCACCATCCCCCGAGCCGTCACCAACGGTAGCACCTTCGCCGACAGCCATTGTGCTGGCGAATTCGCTCACAGCCGAGGTTCAGGGGTTTCGCCTCAACTACCCGGCTGGTTGGGCCACGCGTCAGACTGGTCAGGTGCTGCAACTTGCTCCTGATGAGGCGACCCTCGATCTCGCTAGTCCCGGGCCTGCGCTGGTGTTGAGTATTGACGCCATCCCCCTTGATGAACTGACCGGACGCTTTGGCGCTGCGATTGCCGAGGATGCCGAGGCGCTGTTTGCTTGGAGTAGCATGGCGGCCCAGGAGTCCGGCTATGTCATCAGTCCGACGCGGGTGCTCACCCTTGATGGCGGGGCGGGCGTCACCGCCGAGTTGCGTGCGCCAGGTGCCGCCGGTCAACTTTCTGCGGTGCTGGGGTCGCAAATGGCTCTGCGGGTACTTGGTCAGGCCTCAGCTGAGGCATGGCCTGCCGAGGCCGCCCTCTATCAAGCGATTCTTGAGAGTATCCGCTTGATCCCGTTGCCAACCCCGACGCCAGTGCCGATTGTTGATCGTGCCGAGCAGCCGGTGGTGGTTGATCGTGGCCCCGACGATTTTGTTTTACGGCTCGGCGGAAGTGCCGGCCCACCTGATGGGCGTTTTGTGGCCGCCCGCGGGCTTGCGACCGCGCCTGATGGCACGATCTATCTCGCCGAGAGTCGCCGTGGCGTCTGGATCTTTGCTGCCGACGGCGATCTGATCGGCACCTTCGAACCCCAGACGATCCTTGATGCGTATGATGTCGCCTATGGGCCCGAGGACGATCTCTTTGTTGCCGATTTTGGACGCAATGCAATTGCTCGTTTCACCGCCGATGGAACCTTTGTCGAACGCTGGGGCAGCGCCGGCAGTGGCCCTGATCAGTTCGGGTTCGCCTCGCCGCAACGCATCGCGGTGAGCCCCGAAGGCAATGTCTATGCCCTGGATGCCCGTCCCGGCCCCGAGAGCGGGCGGATCATCAGTAGCATTGTGCGTTTTAGTCCCACCGGGCGTGCGCTCGGGCGCATAGAATTGACGCCTGACCTCTCGCCAACCGATCTGGCTGTTGATGCCAGTGGCAATGTCTATCTCGCCGATACCTTTGGTGGTGTCGTTAAGCTTGGGGCCAACGGGCAAGAATTGGCGCGCTTTGGCGATCCGGCGCTACCCGAACAATTTGCCGCCGGTGCCATTGATGTAGACGCCGATGGCTTCATCTATCTCGCCACCTACACCGAGGGCATCCTCCAACTCGCTCCAGGCGGAAGGGTTGTCGCCCGGGGCGGCCAGCCCGTCACTCGTGGCAATCTACCCGCCCCCGGCGAATTCAACCTTCCCAACGGGATTGCCGCCGCCCCTGGCGGCATCGTCTGGGTCAGCGACAATAGCGGCGAGTATAGCGCCATCACTGCACTCCGCCTCCAGCTTGACCAAGAGGCCCTTGCGGCTGCCGAAGAGGATACCAGCGCAACGGCTGAAAGTTTGGGGGAAGAATCCGCCCCCATACCGACCCTGAATCCCGCAACCCTGATCCGCCAGTGGGCCAGCGAGGCGACAGCCTCAAGTTTTTATGCCCCCGATTACGATCCGGCAGGTGCTACCGGGCCACCCGATGTTGTCGGCTGCCAGGATAGCCCCAACGCCTGGGCCGCCGCCACCCCTGATACGCTTGAGACCCTTGAGTTACGCTATGCAACCCCGGTCTTTGCTGTTGGTGTGGTGATCTATCACAGCTTTAACCCGGATTTTGTCAGCCAGATCGAATTGATCGACGAACGCGGCGAGGTCTTTACCGTCTACACCGGCGAACCAGGCCCGTCCGAAACGTGCCCATTGGCCCGCGAAAGCACCTTTCCCCAGACGCTCACCCGGATCGTTGGCGTCCGGCTCACCATTGACCAGCGGAACGGTGCCAACTGGAACGAAATCGACGCCGTCGAGTTGCTTGGCGTCCGCTAAACAGCTTTTCAGCAGTTTTTGGGTTGCATCAGCCCCGTTCCTATGCTGCGGCTGGGGCTTTGCCCCAGCCGCAGCATGGTATAATACCGTGTCTGTAGCGATAGCGTCACCAAGCTCAAGGATCTTCTTATGCCCAGCACTTCCCGCTCACAACAGCGTCGTCGGCAGCCGATCCGCAGCCCCCAGCAGCGGCGTCCAGGGCCAACCACTGTTACGCGACACCATGCGCCTGCGCCTGACTATACGCAGGACTATATGTATGTCCGGCGCGATTTGCGCCTGATCACCATCCTGAGTTCCGTCCTGTTTTTTGGCATGGTTGCCGTCTCCTTCGCCATCTAAATGCGCCTGGCTGGGCGAACAAGTCAGCGCAGTTGGCTTGTTCACCCAGCCAGGTAGCACGGATTGGGAGTCGCACGATGCACAAGCTCGATGACGCTGCAATTGCAACCTCAGCCCCCCAGAGTAGTTATGCCGAGGAGGATGATCATCGCGTTGCCAGCAAAGCGGCTCGCCTCCGCCGGATCGAGCATCGGCTCTACAATGCACCCGAGGGCTTGCGCGTCAGTGATCTGGCCCGCGATTGTGGGGTAACCCGACGCACCATCTACCGCGATCTGGAAGCCCTTGAATCAATGGGTGTTCCGATCTGGGAGGATAGCGGACGTTTTGGCATCAACCGTGCCACCTACCTCTCGACGATCCGGCTCAATCTCAATGAAACGGTTGCGCTCTACTTTGCCGCCCGCTTGCTGGCGCATCATAGCGACGAACATAATCCGCACACGGTCTCGGCGCTCGACAAGCTTGCCGCAGGGATGCCAGCCGGTACCGTTGCTGAGCACATTGCCCGGGTTGCCGATCTTGTCCGTGAACGCCCCGTACGCACGGCCTATGTACGCATCCTCGAAGTCCTGACCCTGGCCTGGGCCGAACAGCGCATGGTGCGGCTCCGTTACCGTGCCCCCAACCGTGAACTGACCGAACGTGACGTAGCGCCCTACTTCATTGAGGTTTCACGCAGTGCGCCAGCGGCCTATGTGATTGGGCATGATCGCCTACGCGTGGCGATTCGTACCTTCAAAATCGAGCGCATCGAGAGCGCCGAATTGCTTGATGAGACCTATACGGTGCCTGACGACTTTGACCCGTACGCCTTCCTTGCCCGTGCGTGGGGCGTGATGGACGAGACCGAGGTAGAAGTGCAGGTGCGCTTCAGCGCCCACGTGGCCCCCCAGATCCGCGAGAGCCTCTGGCATCACTCGCAGCGTCTGACCGAACTAGCCAACGGTGGATGCGAACTCGTGATGACCATTGGCGGCATCCGCGAGGTCTTGCCGTGGATTCTTGGCTGGGGTGCCGACGCCGAAGTCCTCGCCCCACCTGCCCTGTGCGCAGAGGTGCAAGCACACGCCATGCGCATGGTCGCTTTATATGACGGCGGACAAGCGTCCTGAGTCGTGTGGCATAACAAAAAGCGCACTGGCTTGGCCAGTGCGCTTTTTGTTATGCCACGTAAGCGACGCGAATTACGCATCGTCGCCATAGAGCTCTTTGAGCAAACTCTTCTTGGGCTGGGGCTGACTTTTGGCTGTGCGCTGCTTTTCGATGGCGGCCTGGCGATCCTGCGAAGCACTGAGGCGCTTCATAAAACGATCAACCTGACCGGCAGTATCAACAATGCGCTGCTCACCGGTGTAAAACGGGTGACAATTCGAGCAAATCTCAACACGCAGATTCTGGCGTGTCGTGCCAATTTGCCAACGGGTGCCACAGGTCGTGCAAACCACGCCATCGGTATTGTACTTGGGGTGAATGCCCTGCTTCACAACTACGCTCCTCGTTACGGAAGGCGAGAACGTATCGCTCTCATCAGGCCTTCCGGGCTATTTCTTCGCGTTTCGACAGGCTTGACGCAACAGGCCAGACTGACAACCGGCTCGTTAATCAGCGCTAGCAGCAACCTCGAAGGGGATGACACTCACCATCTTTTGGCTGCGCGAGTAGGGCTGAAACTTGACGACACCCTCGATCATTGCATAGATCGTATAGTCACGCCCAAGGCCAACGTTCTTGCCAGGCTTAATCTTGGTTCCGCACTGGCGAACAATAATATTGCCAGGAACGACGCGCTGCCCACCGTACGCCTTGACGCCACGCATTTTGGGCTTGCTATCACGGCCATTGCGTGAACTGCCTACACCCTTTTTATGTGCCATGACTTGTTCCTCTTCTAGATCGTAATCTCGTTAATTTTGATCTGTGTATAGCGCTGGCGATGGCCGGTGCGACGGCGATAGCGCTTCTTGTTGCGGTAGCGGAAGACAACAATCTTGTCGCCCTTGACATGGTCAAGCACCTCGGCCCGTACCATAGCCCCACTGACCAGCGGCGAACCAACCGTAACCTTTTCACCATCACTGACCAGAAGTACTTCGCCAAGCTCAAGCTCAGCACCGGCCTCAGCATGGGCTACGAGGTCAATGGTAAGAACTTGACCCTGCTCAACGCGGTATTGCATTCCGCGATCACGGATAATCGCATACACGGCAACCTTCTCCTTCGACAGCTGCATGACGAGTAGCAGGAGCCCGCTGCAGGTCTGCTGGTGCTGCGGCCAACAACTCGTTTCTCGACAACATGAAAATAGAGCGGGAACACCGCCCTTAACCCCGTGAATTATAGCAGAGCGTGAGGGGACTGTCAAACGTGGTCAACGGGTAACGTTGCGCCCACGTTTGGGCAAAGACGCCTCCGGCGGGGGGATTGGCGGGCCTGCGGCCTCCAGGAGGCTTTCTTCGCTGAAAAAACAGCCAGCGTAGCTGGCTGTTTTTTCAGCGAAGAGGTCGGGTATAGACGTAGTACAATACCCTACGTGTACCGCAGGCTCTAGTGTAGCGAGGATGTGCGTTGCAATCGGTCGTTCAGGATATGCGTCAGCAGCGACGCTTGCTTGTGGTGGGAGTGGTGCTTGCCCTGGTCGCGGGACTGGCTGCACCGCAGGGCCGGCTGGTTGTGTCCATGGCCGCGCTACTCATTGCCCCTGGTTATCTCGTTGAACGGTATCTGGTACGGGCGTCGTTGCCATGGCTGCCGCGTTTGACGATCTGGCTCGGTCTCAGTGTGAGCCTGGTGGCGTTGCTTTACCAGTGGTTATGGCCTCTTGGTCTGCCCGTGAGTGCCCCAATGCTCTGGGTAGGTAGCCTTCTCTTGGGGTTGGCTACCCTTGTGACGGCCTGGCGTGGTCGTGATGCGGTTCCCCCTTCGCTGGCGTTGCCTTCACCGCAATGGCCCTTGATGGCGCTGTTGACGCTCGCGATCTTTGGCTTCACCTTTCTCCAACGCATGGCCGAAATTGATGGCGTGGCCTTGCCACCCTGGGTTGACTCGGTGCATCATACCTTGCTGGTGCGCATTGCGGTAGAGACCGGGCTGGCCCCTCATTCGCTTGAGCCCTACCTGCCCGTCAATGACCTGCCCTACCACTGGGGCTATCACGTTGTCATTGCGACGCTCGTGCGCCTCAGCGGGGTTGCCCCAGTTGAGGCGATTCTGCTGACCGGCCAGATCTTCAATGCGCTCCATACGCTAACGGTTGCAAGCCTCGCACTTGTGTTGTGGCGGCGTCCAGTGGCGGCACCGGTCGCTGCCCTGGTCGTAGGGTTGCTCTCGTTGATGCCGGCCTATTATCTGTCGTGGGGGCGCTATACCCAACTGGTGGGCTTGCTGATGCTGCCCGGTCTGGCGCTGGTGTGGCATCAGGCGTTGCGTGGGTATGGGCGCCGATGGTGGGTACTTGTGGCCCTGTTGATGGCCGGCCTCAGCCTGGTGCATATGCGGGTCGTCTTTTTTGCCGGGGCGCTGCTTGTTGCCCAGGCGTTGCTGTGGGCCAGTACGCGCCCGTGGGCTGTCGTGCGCATTGCGCTCAGGGACGCGCTTGTGGCGACGGTTGCCGCAGGAGTGTTGACGCTCCCCTGGATCCTGCTGCTCGTGAGACGCACGCTCTTGCCCGCTGCTACCTCGGGTGGGCTCGCTGGCAACGAGGATTACAATGCCTTGAATGAAGGCTTGCTCTGGGTTGATCATACCCGGTTGCTGGTTGCCCTCGCCCTGAGCAGTGCCGTGATCGGGCTCTGGTATCGCCAGCGTGCTGCGGCGATCGTGGCGTTCTGGGTCGGGTTGCTGGCGGTGATGGCCAATCCCTGGCTGGTGCCGTATCTCTTGCCGGCAACGGGCCTAGTGATGTTGCTCAATGGACTACGCGTACGTCACCTTGCCTTGAGCCTGGTTGGTCTGGGCTTGCTGCTGCTCAATCCGTTCTTCGTTCGCCTGCCCTATCTCTGGTTGCTGACCAACGATGCCGTGGTGATCTCGCTCTTTCTGCCGCTTGCCGTGCTTATTGGCGGTGGGGTGGCACTGGTGAGTGAGCACCTGGTGCGTATGGTGCGTCCGGTGTTACGGCCTGCCATTTATGCGACCGGGCTCATCGGCCTGGTGGCGGCAGGTATCTGGGGTACACAAACAATGAGTGAAGTGCCGAATACAGTGACCGTGCTGGCGACCCCTGCGGATCGTGTGGCGCTTGACTGGGTCGCAACCAATACGCCACCCGAGGCGCGCTTTCTCGTCAATGCTGCCCCCTGGCTGCCAGCCGCCCGGCGGGGTGTTGATGGTGGGTGGTGGCTGTCACCGCTCGCTGGGCGCTGGACAACGGTGCCGCCAGTGCTCTTCAGCTATGGCGATCCGGAATATGTCGCCCATATGCACGCCCTTGGCGACCGGATTATCAACCATACGCTCGAGAACAGGCAGGATATCTTTGATCTGATCGCCAGCGAGTCGATTACCCACATCTATCTGGTTGAAGGCCGCGGCCCTCTGCAGCCGACCCTCTTTGCCAATGAGCCAGGATTTCGCCAGATCTATGCCGACAATGGGGTTGTTATTTTTGCGGTTGAGTAGGAATATTTCTGGTGAACGAGGCTAGTTTTGCTAGCCTCGTTCACCAGAAGCAACGTTCACCCCCGTGTCAGCCCGGCCATCCACCAGTCGCGGGCACCATACGCCAGGACGAGGTAACCAAGCAAGATCAGGAATAGCGCCAGATCAACCTTGCCTGGGCGCCAGCGACGGCGGGGCGTCGCCAGGTGCAGGGTCAGCCAAAAGAAGATCAGGCTCAAACCACCATAGAGCATCCAAGTCGCTCGGTAGAGGGGCAAGACACCCTGCGCACCTGCATCAATTACCCCGCGGGTAAGCAGGTTGAGCAGCACCAGCGGGCGCAAGCCTCCTGTAAACGAGATAATGTCGGGCGGGCGCGCCGGCACCAGGGCCGCAGCCATGGCCGACAATGGGTTGGCAAAGACGTAGATCGCCGGAGCAGGCAGCATGCTGTTGAGGAGCGACCAGAGATTAGCTGCCAGTAACGTGCCGCCAACCAGGCTGATCAAGAGCGCATAGCAGAGCAGGGTGGCGCTGTAGGTCTGACGGGTTGCTGCCGAGCAGAAGAGCCCAAAGACGCTGCCGAGCAGGGCTGTGATCAGCATCGTAATCAAGACCCGCACGAGATCATCAAAGCTTACCCCACCAAAGAGCAGTACGACCGCAAAGACCGGCAAGACCGCCAGGATCAGGATCAACAACAGCGCGAAGGCAGCGACGAGTTTGCCAGCGACCAGTTGAATCGGGGTCATCGGGGTCGTCTGGAGCATCGCAAAGGTACCGCGTTCGTGCTCGCTGCTGATCGCATTGACGGTTGTCGCAGGAGCGAGAAAGACGATCAGGGCCTGGATGACCAGGCTGAGCGTAATGAAGAGAATTTGCCCGATCTGGGCACTGACGAGCGGTGCCCCACGGTCAAGTTGCCCCACAATTGCGCCGTAGATCAGGCGGGCCGCAATGGACGCGAGGCCAATCAAGAGCGCCAACAAGAGGGCCGAACGGCTGCCCCGCATCTGTACGGCAAATTCTTTGAAGAGAATTGGCATCGACGGGCCGCGGCTCATGGCAAGACTCCTTGCAGGCGTGCCCCAAGATAGAGGCAGCCAGCCTCGACAATGCGCCCATCGAGCCGCAGTTGCAAGCGGCCATTGCGCAAAAATGGCGCGGGGTTTTCGAGTTGCAATTCACCGGGGCCATCAAACGACTGCTCCACCCAGCGTTCACGCTCCCAATCATAAACTTCGGTGATCACGCCCGCATTCGGCCAGGTGCGCTCACTCTCGAGTACCAGGCTGAGTCGTTCAGCGCGCAGCGAAGCCAGTTCATTGGGAAGCCGTAACTCCACAATGGTGGGCACCATTGTCGCCGGTACGCCTGCCCCTCGCGAACCAAAACATTGCGTCTGCTGCGAGGCGATCCAGTCTGGTCTGAGCCAACCTTCATTGAGCAAGATTGGCCCGCTGCCGCGGAAGACCGGACGTAGCGCCAGCAACGTTACCTCCTGGACGGCAGTGGGGACATTGACCTGCATACCGAGCGGATTCTGGTCGAGCCACGCGAAGACGAAGGGGCCTTCTTGATTGAGCACATTATTCTGAATGACCGCTGCATTGAGCAGCGCCTCGCGTGCCAGGACATTGCGACTCGCCGCCTGCCCCGGCCCTTGCCCGGCCTCCAATTCTTCGCGGAGCACCAGGAAACTGAGCGCCGTATTGCGCACGACATCTTCAGGGGGATCGAGGGGCCATGGTTCCGTGGCCTCTTCACCGGGATTGAGCGTTCCCAGCCTCACGACACGCTCGCCAAAGACCGCGACCACCTCACGGAGCACCAGATCGCTCGTGTTGACCACCTCGATCTGCAGCGTACCATCAACCAGCAGCATCGTCGCCCGTATGCCCTCTATGGGCATATGCGCTTCAGCCATCACCCCCTGGATCTGCCAGGCCTCAAGCGGCAGCGGAAGATCGGGGCTCAACTGCGCCAGATCGCCAATGACACCATTGACCTGCCCAAACACACCTGCGGCGGGACGAACAGGGCGCACGAGCGCCTCATCGCTCGTTGCGAGCCGCACCTCCTGTTGTTGTGGCACGAGCATGCCAACAAAACCGCGCACCCGGGCAAGGTCGGGTTCGGTCATTTCTACCAGGGCCAGGCGGCTCACCAGCCGTTGTTCGGGTCGAATGGCGAGGGCAAGGCCAACGACCAGTGCCCCGGTAGCGACCGCGACCCCTGGCACAACAACCCAGGCCCAGGCCTGGCGATCGAACTGGCGCAAAATGAGCGCAATCCCAGGCCCAATCAGGATGGTATAGAGGGCAAGTACCAGAAAAATGAGATCAACTGGTGGTAACGTCAGCGCAGGCAGATTCGACAAACCGGCGGTAATAGTCTGTTCTTGCAGAATATCAACGGTGCTCTGTGTGCCAAAGGGCGTGGTAATGCGTTGCCCAGGGCGCAACAGACTCTGCCAGAAGGCCGGGGCTTGTTCCCAACGAGCCAGGGCAGGTGCGCCAGGATCAAACGCGAGTTGGGTCACACTCCCACGACCGACCTGGCGACTCACCCATGCCGGAGCGTCCGCCGCGCCAGTCGCAATTGCCCCAGGCACAGCCAGCAACTGGAGACCAGGCAATGCGCCGGGGCCGGGTGCGGCACTCAACGCAACCAGCGGTGCATCATCAATCTGGCGGGTTGCTCCGAGCGTAGCGGGCAAGAGACTTGGCGGCATCTCGGCGATTGTGCGGGCAGCCGTTGGCCCACCACCAAGCAGCAGATGACCACCAGCATAGACCCAACCGATCAGCGCCTCACGCTGGGCAGGGTTCAGATTCGCGAAGGGAACATCGTGAAGAAGCACGAGATTGAGGCTACTCAAGCCTGCCATGCGGTCAGGGAAGAAGGCCGGGTCGAGCAGGAAGGTATTGAAGGGAAAGGTTGTGACATCCTGGCGGCGGGGCAGGTTCAACTGGGGATCGGACGCGACAAGCAAGCCGAGCATCCGTTCATCGCGACGGGGACGTAGCTCAAGCTCAGCTTCAGCGAGCACCAGATTCTGCTGCTCAACCTGCACCACCAGTGAGCGCACCTCTTGATCGAGCGCAACATAGAGCGTCAGTTGCTTGACTGCTCCGGCGGGCAATTCAACCCGTTGCCCATTGCGCAGCGACGATCCAGCGGCCCCGGCGACGACCAGCACATCAATGGCTGGGCCATCGTTGCGCAGGTCAAGCTGCACCGGCAACCATGTGCCGGGTGTATAGTTGCCATCAAAAGCAGGGAGAGCCGTGAGGCTCAGGTTTGCCTGGGCAGTGACTGGCGTGACAGCGAACACTCCACAAAGGAGCACGGCCAGGAGGAGGAGCAAGCGCCGCACAAGCATCTGGAAGGAGGGCATCACCAGGATAACACCATTCCTTATACTGAGAGGGCCAACAGCCCCTCACAACTCACGAATGCTCAAATTGCGAAACAACGCGACAACCTCAGGCTCACGGGCAAGGGCAATCATCCCATAGCGCGAGGTTGGTGGTGGCGCCTCAACAATCAGGGTCGCCACGGCTTGCCCATTGATGCCGAGTGCGACCTCAAGCCCAGCGAGGCGGGCAACAAGACGGTTGGTTGCTTGTGGCTCAGTGGCAATCGCGGGATGCACCTCATCGCGTAGGCGGTTATCGCTTCCATTCACCCGTTGCTCAAGCCGATACCGGCCTGTCGCGGGCTCAACAAAAAAGGCCAGAAAATTGCTTTCGGCAAAGCGCACCATCAAGCCACCAGCACCGCCGGTGACCGTCACATCAACACCGATCAGGTAATCCATCCCGGCCGGTGAGGTATTGAAGGCCCAGATATTGCCGGCGCTACGGACAGCGGTAATCCGATACCCATCCTGCGCAAACCCGACATTCCACCCGCGCCCACCCACCTCGGGCCAACCCTCACCCGACGTGAGATCGTTGGCATAGGCGATTGGCCCTGTTTCCGGCAAGGTGACGGGCGTGGCCGCCACCGGGGGCGCGGTGGGATCGCTGGTTGGTACCGGTGCGGTCCTTGCGGTGGCATCGGGTGACACCGGCGCAGTCGGCACCGTGCTGGCAGGGGTTGGCGCTGGGGGCACCGTTGGCGCAGGCGAGGCCGGTGGCGTCGTTGGCGATGGCAACGGATCAGCCTGTGGTGCCTCGGCAGCCGCATTGTCACTGAGACGGTCACGCAACCCCCAGCCAAGCGCTCCAAGGCCGGCCATCGCCAGCGCACCGACACCCCCGAACACCAGTTTACGCCGACTCTTATCAGGTTTTGGGGTTGGGCGAGCCTTGGAAGTGGCCCGCGTAGCCCGACGGAGCGCGGCCTCGGCCTGAGCCAACAACACCGCACTATCACGATAGAACGGATTGATCTGCTGGATGGTGCGGAAATCAGCAATTGCCTGCGGGTACCTTCCGGCATCAAGATGGTCACGCGCTTTGTCGTACAGGTCGGCCAGCGTATCACGAGGAGGTGGGGCCGGCGGCGCTGCCGAGGCACGTTTCAGCGACGCCACCTCGGGCTCAGCGTTCTCAGGGGCCAAGCGGCGATTATAGGCTGTACGTGCGACAAAATCGCTCAGCACCTGATAAGCCTCATTAATCCGTTGCGCTCGACGACTCGCATATGCTTGTTCATCGGCGTTCGTATGGATGTACCGATCAGGATGGTAGAGTATCATCTGCTGACGGTAGGCTTTTTTGATCGCATCGATCCTGGCATTGCGTTCAATGCCAAGGAGCGCATAATAATCAAGGTGCTCGAACTCTTCCATTCCGGGTTTGATCCTGAAGATTACCTCGTTTACAGTGTATTTTTGTATTATAGCATAGAGCTACCTGGAGACTTTGCCTCAATCAGCTGCGTGTGCGATCTGCTCAAAGTGAGCTAGACTGGCAAGGGTGGCTGGTTCACGCGAACGTTGCTGGACACTATGGCCCCGCCAGGTCTCACTGGCCTGAGGAAAGTCGCGGCGAAAATGCCCACCCCGGCTCTCCTGGCGTAAACTGGCCGCTCGGAGGATTAAACGCGCAGTTATGGCTGCATTGACAGCAGTAATGGCATCAGGATCGTCGCAGTCGGCCTGCTCGGGCCACCGGGTGAGCTGGACATACCCTTCGCCGAGGCCAGCGCCATCACGCAGTGGCCCAGCACAGGTCTGCATAATCGTCGCCAGACTGGCCCGCCAGGCGGCTGGCGCAGGTGACGACGTGAGGGCAACATTGCGTTCGGGAACCAGTTCCAGATGGACACCTTCGCGGCGTGAATCCTCTGCGTCGGCCCATTGCAGCGCAGCCTGACCTGCCCGTCGTCCAAAAACGATGCATTCGAGGAGCGAGTTTGACGCAAGGCGATTGGCCCCATGCACACCTGTACAGGCAACTTCGCCAGCGGCAAAGAGACCGGGAAGACTTGTCGCGCCGGTCAGATCGGTTCGCACTCCACCCATCAAATAGTGGGCTGCGGGGGCCACGGGGATAGGCTGACGCACCGGATCAAGGCCATGCTCACGCAGCCGGGCGCAGATCGTGGGAAAGTGCTGTTCGATCCGGGCCGATGGCAGATGCGTCAGATCAAGCAAGACATGGTCGCTGTCAGTGCGTTGCATCGCAGCATAGATCCCGCGGGTCACAATATCACGCGGGGCAAGTTCGGCCCGCGGATCATAGGCCGGCAGAAAGCGCTCGCCGGTCGTCGCAAATAAGATCCCGCCTTCGCCGCGTGCCGCCTCGGTAATCAAAAAGCCCTCGCCGTTCGGCGTACGGTAGACCGTCGGGTGAAACTGGACAAACTCCATATCGGCAATCTCAGCCCCGGCACGATAAGCCATCGCAATGCCCTCACCGAGGGCGGCTGGTTGATTGCTGGTCAACCCATAGAGGGCTCCGGCCCCGCCACTGGCGAGCACCGTTGCGCCAGCCAACAAACGATGCCACTGGCCCTGCGGATCACGGGCAAGCGCACCAATGATCTGGCCCTGGCGATCAAGGAGATCGACCGCCTGCCAACCTTCGAGCAGATGAATACGCGGATGCGCCCGTGCCTCGGCAATCAGCGCAGCCGTGACGGCCCAGCCGGTTGCATCACCGACATGCACGATCCGGCGGGCTGAATGGCCGCCCTCAAGCCCAAGGGCAAAATGCATCGCGTCGGCGCGCTCGAAGGGAACCCCGCGTGTTGCCAACTCGCACATCAAGGCTGGTGCCTCGTTGGCTAACACGGTCGCCGCATCTTCGTCGGTCAGCCCGGCCCCGGCGACCAGCGTATCCGCCACATGCGCTCGCGGTGAGTCAGCGGCATCAAGGGCTGCCGCAATACCTCCCTGGGCAAGGGCTGAATTGCTCTCGCGGAGCGGCCCCCGCGCCAGCACGAACACGTCGGCATAGGCCGCCGCCGTCAACGCTGCGGTCAAACCAGCCGCCCCCCCACCAATCACCAGCACATCAGTATGCCGGTTCAAGATAACGCTCGGCAACGCTGCGAGCGCATAACGCGGAAGATTATTCATAAGTGTTTTCCACATCTTTGCTCCTGACACGGCTGTAGCCGAAGCCAGCAGACCAAGCTCAGAGCGCAACCATGCGCTCGATGGCCGTCCGTGCGCGTGCCGCGAGCGTCGGCTCAACCGTCACCCGATGGGTCAGGTCGCGCAGACTATTACGCACCTTCTCCAGCGTAATCATCTTCATATATTTGCAACTAATCGACTCATCAATCGGCACAAATTCCTTGGAGGGGTTGGCCTTCCGCATCCGGTGAAGCACGCCGATCTCGGTGGCAACCACAAACTGTTGCGCTGGGCTCGCAGCGGCGTGGCGGATCATACCCTCGGTCGAGAGAATATGGGTACCCTCGGGGTTCAGGGCACCAGTGGCAAGGTAGTGCATCGTACTGCTCACACAGCCACACTCGGGATGGATCAGAAAATCGGCACCGGGCAAGGCTGCGCGCTGGCGTTCAACCATGGCTGGGCGAATCGCTGCGTGAACATGGCACTCACCGGCCCAGATCTCGATGTTGCGCCCCGTTTGCTGGCGCAGATAGCTGCCGAGAAACATATCAGGCAAAAAGAGGATCGTCTTATCTTCAGGGATCGCCCGGATCACCCGCTCGGCATTGCCCGAGGTACAGCAATAGTCGCTTTCCGCCTTGACTTCAGCCGTGGTATTTACATAACTGACGACAACGGCACCGGGATGTTCGGCCTTCCACGCCCGCAACTGATCAGCGTTGATCGAGGCCGCTAACGAACAGCCGGCCTCAGGATCAGGGATCAAGACGATCTTTTCTGGCGAGAGGATCGCCGACGTTTCGGCCATAAAATGAACCCCGCAGACCACCAGCACCGGGGCCTCGCTGCGGGCAGCATACTGGGCCATGCCCAGCGAGTCGCCGACATAATCAGCAAGATCCTGAATTTCACCATACTCATAGTTGTGCGCAAGGATCACCGCGTTGCGCTCGGCCTTCAACGCAGCAATCTCTTCGGCGAGCACCGCCGCAGCCTCGGGCGGCGTATGATAGAGCGACACTGACACCTCGGAACCTCCATTGCTTAACACGTGCTTATTAGTGTATATTAAACACTATCTACGCCCACAAAGAGAGCCATGCGACCGAACGGGGAATTGTCATATTGACACTAACAGCCCGTCGCAAAAACGGTCGCACGGCCTGTTGTAGATCTGACACTAGTATACGCCCTAAGTGAGGCTATTGTCAAGAGGACACTAGTATGGAAGTAGGACTGCGGCAAGGGCCGCCTCCGGCGGTGGGGTGTGGAGCGGCTTTGCCGCTCCACGAGAGTTTGCGGTTCGTGTTGGCGGCGAAGCCGCCAACACGAACCACAAACTGGGGTTTGGGGCGCAACCCCAACAACTTTGCAAAAGCCCTAGAGATAAGGCGTTGCCGCTCCAAAAAAGAGGTAGAATCTATTATAATGACATGAAAGCTCCGTCAAACTACTGACGTGGCGTTGCAACGCCATACATTTAGGAGGTATCTGTGCAGCGTTCGCACACTATTCGTATATGGGCTATACCGCTCGCCATCGCAAGTACCTTTCTCTTGCTTGACCAGGCGACCAAGTGGTGGGTTGTGCAGACCCTTGGCCCCGAGACAATGGCGCGGTCGATCGCCCTGCCTGGTGGCGTGGTCCGCCTTGTCTATTCACACAATACGGGCGTTGCCTTCAGCATGTTTCAGGGGCACCCCGAGTTGCTGACGGTGGCCGCTCTCTGCATTGTTGCCGGGGCAATCTATTTTTATACAGCCCATCTCGACCATCACCAGACCCTTATTCAGGCGAGCATGGGCCTGATTATGGGGGGGGCCTTTGGCAACCTGATTGATCGCATCAGGCTCGGGTATGTGGTCGATTTCATCAGTGTCGGGTGGTTCCCGATCTTCAATGTGGCCGACAGTGCGATCACCATCGGGGCAGTGCTGCTCATCTACCAGTTTTTGCGTGAGGATCTGGCCGAGCGCCGTGCACGCAAGCATGAGACGCTGACCAGTCAGTGAGATAACCTTGAGTGCATCAGTATCTCCATCTACCCAGACGCAACGCTGGCTTCTTCCACTGCTTGTGGGGGTAAGTGTCTTTGTCCTTGATCAGATTAGCAAAGTCTGGGCGATCAATACGCTTGGGCCAGAACCCCATCAGCGCAGCATCTATTTGATTGATGGCTGGTTTCTGCTGATCTATACCCGTAATACCGGGGTGGCCTTTGGTCTTTTCCAGAACTTATCAGCGCTCTTTATTGTGACCTCACTACTCATTACCGGGGGGTTGATCTACGCCTATGCCGTCTATCTGCCCAATCATCGGCGGCTCATTCAAGGTGCAGTTGGCCTGATTGTCGGGGGTGCCTTGGGCAACGTGCTGGATCGGATCCGTCATGGGTATGTGGTCGACTTTATCAGCGTTGGCTGGTGGCCGGTCTTCAATCTGGCCGATAGCGCCATTACTGTTGGCACGATCACCCTTGCAACGTATCTGATCTTTGTTGGCGATGAACCCGCCCCAGTGTCCCTGCCTCCTCCCCGCGATGATACGCTGCTGGGTGAGTTATTGAGCAAAGATGTTGAGGTATAAGTGCCCTATGGATAACGTCACAGAGCCTGATTCGTTTGAGCTCTTTGTTCCCCCTGATGGCTCTGGTGAGCGGCTTGATCGCTTTGTGGCGCGGAGTGTCGCGGATCTGTCGCGGTCATACGTGCAACAACTGATTGACGAAGGTCGCGTGGTTGTCAACGGGCGGATGGTACGTGCGAGCCATAGTTTACGTGGGGGCGAACGGGTGATGGTAACGGTACCGCCACCGCAGCCAACAAGCCTGGAACCCGAGGCCATCCCGCTGTGCATTGTCTACGAAGATGCTGATATTGTGGTGGTCGATAAACCAGCGGGGATGGTTGTTCACCCTGCCCCCGGACATCCTGGGGGTACCCTGGCAAACGCCTTGCTGTCACGCTACCCCGAGATGCAGGTCAACGGCGGGATCCGCCCGGGCATTGTCCATCGCATTGACCAGGATACGTCAGGGTTGCTGGTGGTAGCGCGCCATGATCGTGCGATGCAAGCGCTGACCGAGCAGCAACGCGCCCGCCAGATGCTCAAGATCTATCTGGTTGTCGTGGCAGGGCGCTTCAAACAGCATGAAGGCGTGATTGATGCCCCCATTGGACGCCATCCATCTGACCGGTTGCGCATGACCGTCACCCACCGCCCAACCGGGCGCGATGCCCGTACTCACTACCGGGTGCGCGAGGAGTTGGGCGATTATACGTTGCTTGAGGCACAGTTGGAGACCGGGCGCACCCATCAGATTCGGGTGCATATGTTGCATACCAACCATCCCGTGCTCGGCGACCAGACCTACGGCGGCAGGCGTTCGCGCTCGAGTTTTGGCTTGAACCGCCAGTTTCTGCATGCGCATCGCCTCGGTTTCTGTCACCCCCACGATGGCACCTGGCGTGAATTTGTTTCACCACTGACCGATGATCTCGAAGCGACGCTGACGAAACTCCGTGTTGCCGCAGGGACGCAGCGATGAACGCCAGGTTGCCCGATCTTTCGTCCAGTGTGCTACAATGCACACGTATCATATGGCTTTTGTTGTGATACAAGGCATCTGCTATCCGAGCGCTCAGCGCAGAGGTTTAGGAGTAGGCTATGCGAAAAAAGATTAGCATCATTGGTTCCGGGTTCGTCGGATCGACCACCGCCCACTGGGTAGCCGCCAAAGAGCTTGGCGATATTGTTCTGCTTGATATCGTTGAGGGTGTCCCTCAAGGCAAGGGGCTTGATCTCTATGAAGCCGCGCCAATCGAGGGCTTTGATTGCAAGATTCTTGGCACCAACTCGTATGCTGATACGGCCGACTCTGATATCATTGTGGTCACCTCGGGTGCACCACGCAAGCCAGGGATGAGCCGTGAAGATCTGATTAAGGTCAATGCTGATATTACCCGCAGCTGCATCTCGCAGGCCGCCCCACTCTCTCCCAATGCCGTGATCATTATGGTCAACAACCCGCTTGATGCGATGACCTACGTCGCCGCAGAAGCCAGCGGTTTTCCCAAAGAACGGGTGATGGGGCAGGCTGGCGTGCTTGATAGTGCGCGCTATCGTACGTTTATTGCGATGGAGACCGGAGTGTCGGTCGAGGACATTCAGGCGATGTTGATGGGCGGGCACGGCGACGAGATGGTGCCTCTGCCCCGCTTCTCCACGATTGGTGGTATTCCTGTCACCGAGTTTATTGGCCCCGAGCGCCTCGCGGCGATCGTCGACCGCGCACGCAAGGGCGGCGGCGAGATTGTCAATCTGCTCAAGACAGGTAGTGCCTACTATGCACCCGCCGCTGCAACGGCCCAGATGGTCGAGGCCGTGCTGAAGGATAAGAAGCGGGTCATTCCCGTCGCTGCCTATCTCACCGGGCAGTATGGGCTCAATGATATCTATTTCGGGGTTCCCGTGATTCTTGGGGCCGGCGGCATCGAGAAAATCATCGAATTGCCGTTAAATGAAGAAGAGATGGTGTTGCTCACCAAGTCGGCCAGTGCCGTGCGGAGCACGCTCGATATCTTGAAGACGCTCGGCTAGTCTTTGCGCTACGAGGAGGGAGGCCTGGATACGCCAGGGCCTTCTGAAACACTGGTTGTTGGCAGCAAACTTGCCAACAACCAGTCCATAACCCATCATATGGGGCAAGCACCAGCGCCGCACACATACGTCCTGTTCTGTCAATAAAGATGGTTCTTAGATGTGAAGGCCACAACAACAGCGAGTGAAATGTCTGGTTCGCAACCTCTCCAGCCCAAGCAGTGGATATTGCCTAAGGGCGAGCGTTTTTATGCGCTGGCCCGCTGGTTGACCATCCTGCTGCTGTTTTTAATTACCAACTTTCTCACTGATCAACCTGTATGGCCTGTCTCCAGTGCCAGTCCTCCCCTGGTCATTGTCTTTTGGATCTATGTTGCGGTGAGCGTACTGGCAACGATAGCTCTCTTTATTCCACCTGTCGCTTCCTGGCTCGAACTCACATATCTCATCGACATTGGCTTTATCTCCCTGATGATGTTTTTTGGTGGCGAGCAGATCGTCATCTTTTTTCCCCTCTATCTTGTCCCATTGATTAATGCGGCCATCCGCCAGACAAAGCTTATAAGCTTGCTTTCGGGGATCGTCGCTGCCCTCTGCTATATCGCTGCCTTTATCGGCTGGCGCCGGGTCTTTGCCTCTGACCTTGAGACAAGCTTCCTGGAGTATGTCGCCCTCTTCTTGCGCGGTTTGACCTTGATTTTTGTGCCCTGGATTACCGCCGGGTTGGCTGAACGCTGGAGCGAGAATAACCGGGCGAGTGTGCAAAACGCCCGCCACGAGGCTGAAAAGGCGCTCGAAGAGGCCCATGCGTATCGCGCCCAGAGCCGGTCGCTCTATGAGGTGGCCTATACCCTGTCGAGTACCGTAGACTATGGGCAAGTCCTGGAGGTGACGCTCCGCGAGAGTTATAAGCTGACCCCCTATACAGCAGGCATGGTGCTGCTTTCGGCGGGTGTGCCCGACGAACTGTATATTGGCGCAAGCCATCTTTTGAGCATCAGTGATCAGGCGCGGCAGATCAAGGTCACGGCTGGGCTCGCCGAGGCCTTGCATAAACCGAACCCTCACATCCTTGATCTTGCCACCCCCGATCCCGACCTGCTGCTCTTTGATAGCCTTACGAACTGTCGGTATGCCTGTCTCATCCCGCTCCGGGCCAACTTGCGCACCTATGGCATCGTGGTCTTTGCCATCGAGCGCGCTCAAACGTTTGCCGAAGATGAGATCGCAGGCTTAACCGCCCTGGTCAACTATGCCATTATTGCCCTGCATAATGCCCAGTTGATCTTCGATCTCCAGGAAGAGCGGAATAAGCTTATTTCGAAAGAAGAGGAAGTTCGCCATCAACTTGCCCGTGATCTGCACGATGGGCCGGCCCAGGCCGTTGCGGCGATCACGATGAATGTTGAGTTTATCAAGCGGTTGCTCGAACGCGACCCCGAGCGTGTACTCGATGAACTCGATAAGCTGAGTGCCCTGGCGAAACGTACGACTTACGAGGTACGTACGATGCTGTTTGAATTGCGCCCCCTGGTGCTCGAAACGCAGGGCCTCAAAGTGACGCTTGAACAGTATTTGCAACGCTTTCAGCAGAATAGTACCGGTACCAAACTCGTGCTTGAGGCTGATGGGCTTGAGGAAGTCCACCTCGAAACGAAAACCGAGGGGACGCTCTTTAATATCATTCAAGAATCAATTAATAATGCGCTCAAGCATGCGCGAGCCAAACATATCTGGGTGCGTCTCCAACGTGATGGCAATAACCTGATCGCCGTCGTGCAAGACGATGGAATTGGCTTTGATCTGAACGAAATTATGCGCTCATACGAAAAGCGTGGTTCGTTTGGGTTGCTTAATATCGATGAACGTGCCCGCCTGGTGAATGGGACAGCGGAACTGGCCTCTACCCCAGGGCAGGGGACAAAAGTTACGATTACGGTACCAATCAACACCAGTGGCTAAATCGATCGCTTTGCAACAATGAAAGGAACAACGGGTCTTCCCTATTTTTCATGAAAACATCACCACCCGAGCCTGATGAAGTGGCAACGAGCATTGCCCGTGTCCAGCGTGGCTGTCTCTTTATGGCAGCAATTGTGGTCGCACTTGCTATCTTGTTAACCAGTTCAACCGGTAATCTTTTTTTTCTGACGCTGCTCGTTGTTGCCGCTGCTATGGTCGTCTTGCCCCGTCTGCTGAAATAGGGCGTCGGAGGAGTTGACCTATGTTTTGTAGCTCGCCCGAGGAGTAACCGATGCGTGTGCGCTTCAGTGCCCGTACCCATGTTGGTATGCGGCGCGAGGTTAACCAGGATGCTTACGCGAGTAAGCAGTTTGGTTCAATCAACCTACTGGTTGTCTGTGATGGTATGGGTGGCCATGCTGCTGGTGAGGTTGCGAGTGAACTTGGGGTAGAGACGATTATCTCTGCGTTTCGGCCCGAGGTCGAACCTGAGGATATGCTACGTGAGGCCTTTATCGGGGCCAATCGGGCGATCTATGAAGCAGGGCGTGGCAGTATGGGCACCACCGGCGTGGCGGCCCTCTTTACCCCTGGTGGTCTCTATGTCGCGAATGTTGGGGATAGTCGGGCTTATCTCGTACGCGAGGGCCAGATTACCCAGATTTCGCATGATCACTCGTTTGTTTCCGATCAGGTGGCAGCAGGCTTGATGACCCCCGCCCAGGCCCGTTCTTCCAATATTCGCAATATTATTACCCGCGCCCTTGGCCATAGTTCCGAGGTGGAGGTCGATCTCTTTGCCCTTGCCCTGCGCCCCGGTGATACCGTGATTCTTTCGACGGATGGAATGCACGGCTTGATTACCGATGAAGAGATTGCCGAACTCGCGGGGATGCTGCCGCCTGATGCGGCCGTCGAACGCCTCGTTGATCTCGCCAATGAGCGGGGTGGTGTTGATAATATTACGGTGATGGTGGCCCAGGTTGATACCCTTACCGGCGATGATGATGAGCCACGCACGCATACCGCTGATGCCTCCAGCGTCGTGACCGCCCCCCGTAGCGCACCGGTCGAACGCCCTCTGACCCCGCTGGGAGGCCTGCTTGCACTGGTGATGCTCTTGCTCCTGGTGAGTACGGTGAGTTATGTCTGGCTCTCCCTTCCGGCTGGAGAGCTCCCCGCCGCCCAGCCCTCACGTGTCCCTCCTGCCGCGACCCTTTTTCCTCTCCCTCCCTCCCTGCCTACCGCTACGCCCTTGCCAACACCTGCCAGTAGCCCGACCCCAGATTTGTAGGAAAGGTATGCTGGCGCAAACGGCCAGTTTCGCTGGCCGTTTGCCAGGGCTACGCTGAAAATGGGCGAACCACGTTCCCCACGCCCCCGTTTTCCTTAGCTTCTTGGGGTATGGTATACTAAGCACGCAAACATGTTCGCACAAGGAGGGTGTGATGCCTATTCGGCTGCTTGATGCGACGGTTGCGGCGCAGATTGCCGCCGGTGAGGTAGTTGAGCGCCCGGCCTCGGTCATCAAGGAACTGGTGGAGAATGCGCTTGATGCAGGTGCGCGCCGCATTGCGATTGAGGCGCGTGGCGGTGGCCTGCGTGAGTTGAAGGTGCAGGACGATGGGGGCGGGATTGCAGCCCACGAACTGGAACTCGCCTTTGAACGGCATGCAACCAGCAAGCTCACTACCTCCGAGGATCTCTGGCGCATTGGTACCCTCGGGTTCCGTGGTGAGGCTCTGCCTTCGATTGCCAGTGTCGCCCAGGTGATCTGTGTGAGCCGTACCGCTGCCGAAGAGGTCGGCACCGAGTTGCGCCTGGCCGGGGGTGAGGTGCAGTCGCGTACCCCGCGGGGGTGCTCGCCGGGGACGAGTTTCAGTGTGCGCAATCTTTTCTACAATACGCCAGTGCGCCGTGAGTATCTGCGTAGTGAGGCCACCGAGTTGAGTGCGATCAGCGCGGTGGTGCAACAGTATGCCCTGGCCTATCCCGAGGTGCGCTTTACGCTGCAACTCGAAGGGCGCCTGGCTTTGCAGACCAGTGGCGATGGCGACCTGCGTGCCGTGTTGATCGAGCTCTATGGCCTTGATGTCGCCCGCCAGATGCTGCCCGTCGCCGCCGAGGTTGGCGAAGGTGAGCAGGAGATCCGGGTGGAGGGCTTGATCTCGCCGCCCGGCCTGACCCGTGGCTCGCGTAGCTATCTGCATCTCTTTGCCAATCGGCGAGCGTTGCAGCCACGTGGGGCGTTGCCTGCGGTGGTTGAGGATGCCTACCATACGATGTTGATGCGCGGGCGGCATCCACTTGTGGTACTGAATCTCTTTGTGCATCCTCTGGCGGTTGATGTCAATGTGCATCCCACCAAGAGTGAGGTCAAGTTCCGCTATGCGCCCAAAGTGCATGGCACCCTCGGGCGGGCCGTGCGCGAGGCGCTGGTCGCTGGGGCCGGGGTGCCAACGTGGGAGGTTGATGAAGCGACGGCGCAGCGCCGGTTCGAGTTGCGCCAGCTTGGGCAAGCGGCCCCGAGTGAACCTGAGCCGTCAGCGTGGGGGGTTGGCGCATCGGCATGGGATCGCGAGCGCAGTCGTTGGGATGCTGGGGGGAACGAAGCCCCCTTCTCATCTGGCGAAGCTCTTGCACCATCAGTTAGCCCACCGCCAACGGCTAACGCGTACGGTGATGCTTCCAGTGACGCTGCAGGTGACTGGCAGGGTGCCTTGCCGCAGCCCCGCACGGCAAACGATCTTCCCGCAGCCGAGCCGCTGCGTCAAAGCGGTAAGCTGCCACCGTTGCGTGTGGTGGGGCAGGTCGGATTGACCTATATTATTGCCGAGGCCCCCGAGGGGATGTATCTGATCGATCAACATGCCGCCCACGAACGCATTACGTATGAGCGCCTGATGACCCAGTTTGCGAGGGGCAGTGTTGAGTCGCAGGGCTTGTTGCTGCCTCGTTCAGTGCCCCTGACCCCGGCAGCAAGTGCGCTCCTGCTTGGCAATCCTGAGCGCCTGGCCGAATGGGGCTTTGTCCTCGATGAGTGGGGCGAAGGCGTGATGGTACGCGCTGTACCCGCCACCCTTCCTGCCGATCAATTGCCCCGTGCCTTGCACGAACTGGCCGATCACCTGGCTGGGCGCGGTGGTTCGACCCCGCTCGACTGGCGCGAAGCAATGCTCACCACCCTTTCGTGCCATACCTCAGTGCGCGCCGGGCAGACGCTCTCGCTCGAAGAGATGCGCCAGCTTTTGCAGCAACTCGAAGCCTGCACCAGCCCGCGTACCTGTCCGCATGGTCGTCCGACGATGATCCTGATGACCCCGACCCAGCTTGAACGCCAGTTTGGCCGATGAAGGGTCTCCTTTGCCGGTGCCAACACCAGCCATGCTGTCGTTCGCACCGGCAAAGGAGACGGATCAGGCCAGGGTGACCGGCGTAAAAGCTGCCTGACAGGGCGCATCAGGCGCAACATAGATCACGCCGTTGTGAGGATCAAGCACTAGCCCACAGATGCTCTCGCCCCGGTCAAGTCGGGGGACACGCATATCGGGGAGGCGACAGATGCAGCGTGGTGCCTCATGGCGGTCGCGCAGGATCGCTTGAAGCGTCAGCACATCAAGGGCACCATACCCCATCCGCAGCAACTCCCAGGCGCGCCCCTGGCGTTCACGCGAGGTCGAGGTTGCCTCGAGCGGGCATTCGCCAGCGGCGGCGGTTTGATCAACGCAATGGTTCGCGTGCGCCAGCAAACCATCTTCGGCCCAGACCTCAGCCACACCAGTCGGACTTATTTCGAGGCTAACCAACTGGCCCGTGGTAGTTGCAAGGGTGACACAGGATGATCCGCCAGCGGGAACGTGATCGGCCAGGGCGCGAGCATCAGCAAACGTCGTGGCCTGCAACATCTTGCGGAGCAAGATATGGACAGGCATGCCGACATGTTGCCCATCACTCTGCGAGCGTAAGAGATTCAACCCGACCACCAGGCCCGCGCTATTGAGCCCAACCTTCGCCAGCATCCCGGCTTCGGTCATCGTCAAGATTGCTGGTTCACCAGGGGCATGCACCCGGAGCATAAGGCACGCAGCACGCTGATCACCCTGCCAATCCCAGGTCTGGGCCAGCAACATCCGGCCATCGGTGGTTGCCGGGCCATAGGCAGCGGCGGTCGTACACTCGCCTGTATCACGGTCAAGTTCAGGCGCATCGGCGACCATGCCCAGGTTCAGCGGCTGCTCGTCGGGATGTTCCGGCACCCCGGCGGCGCGATTCCGCGCCATCGCGGCAGCGCCATCGGGGTGATAATAGCCAATTGGGATGCCCGCCATCAACTCGGTACGCACATTGAGCGCCACAATCTCGGCCAGCGCAACCCCGGCACCATCGGCAAGCCCACGCATCTCTTCAAGCAGATCAGGGGCCACCTCGGTCAACAAGGGCACAAAACGCAGCGCCTCGGCCTGGCTTGCCGCCCAATCGAGGGCGCGGCGATAGGCAAAAAGGCGCGCATAGCTCGCGATGCTGTGACGAATACGCGAAGGAACTGCCGCACCGTACATACGCCCACGTTCATAGGGCGTACCAGCAATGGTAATTTCGGGAAACATCAGGGCTGCCTTCATCATGCTCTACCCTTACACTCTAGTTTCAACATGGATGGATGATAGTATATTATACGTGTGACGCCTTCCACGGCGAAAGTTCGTGGGATTCAAGAGGAAAGGGCTGCTAGCCCAGGGCGAAAGCTCCTGGGGTTTACGCCCTCTTTCTCTAAACATCAGGGCGACGGCCTCATACACCTTCACCTTAGGGCGATCGCGCTAACAAACCTCGTTGGTACTGGCTGTTTTCGTCTGTACCAGCAAGATGCTTGGGTTGGCTGTAACCCCCAAGCTCCCGCCGGAGGCCTATGCTCAACACACGCGACCGCATCTTGAAATTAGTCGAAACGGGGCAAGTCTCTTCGCATGAGGCGGCTCAGTTGCTTGATGCACTGGCAGCAGAGACAAGCCCAGTACAACAGGGACAGACACGTCTGGTACGGGTGCGCGTCACCGATCTCCACACGAGTCATCAGAAGGTCAATGTAGCTATCCCTGTGGGCCTGATCAATGTCGGCCTACGGCTGGGGGCACGGCTCGTACCGCACCTCAGCGAGGCCGCACGGGACGAATTGCTGGGGAGCATCGCCCGCGGTGCGACGGGACGGTTGCTCGTATGGAACGACACCGAAGAGGGTGAGCGGATCGAATTGCTGGTTGAGTAGCCAGGCATAAGCCGCGACTCACTAGACATGATCGGGAGGGACATGCTATATTGCAATCCTACATCATTTTTGAAGGTGCTGTGTGCTTGCGTGCGGCGTAGCCGCGCGCAAGCACACAAACACTTTGACAAACCCGTTCGGGTTGCAATAGTGTTATGAGGGGCAGGTGTAAGCAGCGTGGCAGTGGCAATACCCTTTCAGATCGCCATTAGTGGGCAAGGAACGACTGGATATACCCTTCGTGCGACGAGTCCGGGCGGAGTTATTGAAACCCAGATCGAGTTACCCATGCTCACCAATGATATGGTGACCAATGGTGAAATGCTCGGGCCGATACTCTTTCCCCCGCCGGTGCATCAATTGCTGCTCGAAGCCGCCCACACCGCCAGCGAAGCGGGGAACCACGTCCAGATTCAGTTGCACATGGCCCTGCCTGAGGTGGCGGTTCTGCCCTGGGAATGGATCACGCTGGGGCGTTCAACCCCGTGGCAACCAGCGATCCGTGACGATTACCCACTGATTCGGGTTGGCCGCATCACCCGTTCGCGTCCCGCTTTGCCTTTGAGCGGCCCGATACGCCTCTTGATTGCGTGCGCACCAGGGGCGGCAGCGGCAGCAGCGGCACCATTGGGCCATGCTCTGGCGCAACCAGTGCGCGAGGGCCGCCTGGTCGTTGATCTGTTGCGCGATGCTGACCCGTTCATGCTGCGTGAGGCCCTAGCTGAAGAGCCGTGCCATGCCCTCCACCTTGTTGCTGCTGATGCAACGGGGCAGGGGGCGGCAGCGCGTCTACGCCTGGGTCGTGCGCTTGATGCCGCAGGTTTGGCTGGCATTATTGGCGATTACCAGGAGTTGCGCTTACTCACCCTTGCGGCTGATCTGGGGGCTGAAGCGGCAGCTCTGGCGAGCATTGCGGGGGCCGTGCATGACCGACTTGGCCTGGCCACCCTCGCGCTTGGCGACCTGGATAATGCAGGCGTTGCCACCTTTTGTGGGCCATGTTATGAAGCGCTGGTCGCTGATGAACCAGTTGATCTGGCCACAACTGATGGACGAGCAGCACTCGCGGATGCCGAGGATGCCTGGGGATCGCCGCGTTTGTGGGTGGTTCCTGGGAGTGAATATCTCTTTAATACCCGCATGGCGAGCGTCTCTCGTCAGTCTGTGGCTGCTGATGCGGTTGCTGGCGAGGCTGCGCCGGTGGGCAAGCCACTGCGTACCGAGCGTACGTTCGCCGAGGCTGGGCACATCGCTTCGCGCGCCTTGACGAGCGCCAAAGCATTTGTCGTCGGTACGACGACCGTAGGTGAGCCAGCCCAACGCGCTCGTAACGAGACCCCGCGCAAGCAAGGCTTTTCACCAAAACTGGTGGCGCTGATTATTGCAGTCCTGGTGCTGATCTTGATGATCAGCCAGGTGCTGCCCTCCTCTAATCCTCCGCCCCCTGTGCCAACCGTGGTACCCACGTCGGCTTTACCATTGCTGGAACCCTAGTTGGGGATGACGGTACGCGAAAACCAATTCCTTCACTGACCAACAAAGCCAGCGTAGCTGGCTTTGTTGGTCAGTGAAGGAACAATTCTTGGGGCTGCAGGTTGGCAAAAAGCGTCACCTAAATCCCCAGAAAACGGTATACTAAGGGAGAACCATTTTGACTGAGTGAGGAGTGGCTATGGAATTGCCCCAGCCTCAGGCGACAACGATCTTGCGCCCTTTGTTGATCATCGCTTCGCTGGTACTGATCCTGGGAGCTATGCGGGTTGCAGCACCGTTGCTCAACCCGTTGCTTCTGGCCCTTGTGATTACTTTGCTGTGTAATCCGATCTATCTCTGGCTGCAAAAACGTGGTATTGCTTCGTGGTTTGCGCTGCTGATCATGGTGTTCGGCATGATCGCCTTTGCCGCGATGCTGACCACCGCACTCGGGGTATCAATTACCCGTCTGACGTCACAACTTGGCACGTATCAACGTCTGCTCGCGCAACAAGAGCAAATGCTGCGTGAGTGGTTGGCAAGTTATGGATTTGTTGCCAATGAGTTACAGTTTTTTGGCTTGCTCAATAGTGTTTCGCTCGTGGGTGTGTTGGGATCGATCCTGGCAGGCATCGGCAACGTGCTGGGCAATTCGTTGATCGTGACCGTACTGGTCCTCTTTTTTCTCATCGAAATGCCGTCGCTCCGCAAGCGCCTGAGCTCGGGGCTTGGCGAGCAAAGCCCCCTCGTGCATCGGCTTGCCACTTTCGGTGGCAGTGTGGTGCGTTATTTTGGGGTGCGTACCTATATCAATCTTACGGTTGCCGTTGGCTCAACGATCGGGATGGTCTTGCTGCAAGTGCCGTTTTCGTTGCTCTGGGGGGCCTTGATCTTTGTGCTGGGTTATATTCCCTATGTTGGCATTCCGATGGCAGCCTTGCCAGCATTCTTGCTGACCCTGGCGGAACAGGGGCTGGTGCGGGCGATCATTGTGATTTTGATTATTACGACGATCAATCTGGCGATGGAGAATCTGATCGCACCTTCATTGATCGGACGCGAGTTGAGCCTGTCACCTGCCGTTGTGTTTGTGGCTTTCTTTTTCTGGACGTGGATTCTAGGTCCGCCTGGTACCTTTCTCTCGATGCCAATTACGGTTCTGGTCGTCGTGCTGCTCGATAGTTATGACGAAACACGCTGGATGGCGCGTTTGATGGGGCTGTCGCTCACTGATAAACTCGCGGAACAGGTCGAAGAATATGCGACGGGCGCAGCTTCGCCGCCGTCACCGTTGTCTGATCATCAGTCGTAGGGCAAATACGACGTATGCGTTCGATGCGCAAAAAGCCAGCTTAGCTAAGCTGGCTTTTTGCGCATCGAACTACATGCTTACATCAGTGCGCCTCGGGCTCTTTTTTGCTTGTCTTCTTTGCGACAAAAAAGCCCAGGCCGAAACCGACAAGCAAGCCAAGCAACGTGGGCATAATCCAGCCACCGGGCTTTTCAGGGACTGATTGTTGGCTTATCGTGGCGATCTGCTGACCACTATGCTCAAGATTTTCGCCAACCTGCGAGGCAAGCTCACGTGCGTCACGGGCAACTTTGCCGCGGGTTTTTTCGAGATCCTTGATCGCCCGATCAACCCGACGACTCGCCTTTTTCGCCGCTTTTTCCAATTTTTTCCGCCGTTCCGCAACCTGGTCACTCAAATCGAGTTCATCAACCCGACGGGCGAGCTGGCTCAGGTGAGCGGCCACTTCTTGGCCTACTTCGTTATCAAACCGACCACGGATCGTGCCGGCAAGCTGTCCAACCGCCTCGGAGGCATGTGTTTCAAGCGTATCTAACTGTCGCTCAAACTTGTTCTTCCGTCGCCACATTTGCTTCTCCTATCACTACAACGCGCATGTGTGCTATACTACCACCTTGAGGGATCGCCACGCGGCGAGGAGTAAAGATGGCCGCACAAGGCAATAAGAAACCATCCACTGGGCGCAAACCTGCTACCCGTACCAGCAAAGCACCGCGAAAAAGTGCGCGTGCGACGCCCCCCCCTGCCTTGATGCGCCCTGAACATCAGCGTGACCTCTTTGCTCTCGGGTTGTTGACGCTGGCCCTGGTAACCGTGATCTTTTTTGCAACTGGGATTGCCGGTGGGGCTGGGGCGCTCTATGTTGAGGTGATGCGTCAAGCCTTTGGCGGGGGCGCTGTTGTTGTACCAATTATACTCGGTTTGCTGGGTATTGCGATCTTGATTCAAGAGCAGTTTCGTGACTCGCGGCTTACCACAACCCACCTGATCGGGACACTCCTGATTATTGCCTCGATTCTCAACCTGCTCGAGTTTCCCGTGCATGATCTGTCGTTCGAGGCTCGGCTCAAGAATGAAGGGGGCGGATGGGCCGGTTTCTGGCTCGTGCAGGGCTTTGACAGCATTATTGGGCGCCCGGCCGCTGTGCTCGTGACGGTTGTGATTGGCCTGATCGGTGTGCTACTGACGTTTGATCTGACGCTGCGTGAGTTGCTCGGTGGGGCGGTTGCACGTACGGCGGCGTTTTGGCAGTTGCTTTGGAGTGCGCCGCGCCGTTCGCAGGCCTCCCGTCGGCCTGAGCCTACGGCACGTGCCGATACCGATCTTCCGTTTACGCCGCCACCTCAGGGTACCGACGATACGATTGTGCCCACGCCTATTGCGGCTCGCCCGACCCGCGCCAGTCTCTTTCAACGGCCTGGGACGTCAACCAAACCCGAACCAGCCACCACCGTGGTGCCTCCTCTGGCTACTCCTGCTACGCCCGACCCCGTGGTGCCTTCGGTTCTCGCTAAACCGTCGGTCGAATTGCCACCCGCCCGGCCCCACGAGGTCGTACAAGAGGCACTCGATGGTTTCGAAACGGCTTCCGTCCATCGCGCATGGCCGTTGCCTTCGTTGGATATGCTTGATCCGGTAACGATCGTTAGTCAGGTTGGCGATGATGTGATTCGCCATCGCTCACGGTTGATTGAAGATACCCTGGCGAGCTTCAAGGTTGAGGCGCAGGTCGTTCACGTCAATCCTGGGCCTGCAGTGACCCAGTTTGAGGTGCAGCCGGCGGTAGGCGTCAAAGTTAGCAAGATCACCTCGCTCGAAAAAGATCTCGCGCTGGCGCTCGCCGCGTCGTCGATTCGCATTGAGGCCCCGATTCCTGGCAAATCGGCGGTGGGCATCGAGATTCCCAATTCCTCGATTGCGCTGGTCAGTTTGCGTGAGGTGATGGATGGCGAAGAGTTTGAGGTGAGCCGCGCTCGTCTGAAACTGCCGCTTGGCAAGGATGTGAGCGGTACGCCAATGATTGCCGATATGACCCGTATGCCCCACTTGCTTGTCGCTGGTGCGACCGGCTCGGGCAAGTCGGTGGCGATCAATACGTTCCTCTGCGGGTTGCTGCTGCGCCATACGCCCGATGAACTCAAGCTGATCCTGGTTGATCCCAAGATGGTCGAGATGATTGTCTATAATCATATCCCCCATCTGCTCTCGCCCGTCGTTACCGAGCTCGAACGGGTGGTGCCAACGTTGAAATGGGCAACCCGTGAGATGGAGCGGCGCTATAAGATTTTTGCTCGCCACGGGGTGCGCAATCTTGATAGCTATAAACAACTTGCGCGCAAACGCGCTGACCTCGAGCCGATGCCCTATATTTTGATCATTATTGATGAGCTTGCCGATCTGATGATGATGGCCCCCGATGAGATCGAGACCTATATCTGTCGCCTCGCCCAGATGGCCCGTGCGACCGGTATCCATCTCATTATTGCCACCCAGCGTCCCTCGGTTGATGTCATTACAGGGCTGATCAAGGCCAATTTTCCTTCGCGCATTGCCTTTGCCGTCACGTCACAGGTTGATAGCCGGGTCATTCTTGATGTGCCCGGCGCCGATCAGTTGCTCGGACGCGGCGATATGCTCTATATGGCGGCAGATGCCGCCAAACTCGTACGCATCCAGGGTACCTATGTCTCGGATCGCGAGGTCGAAAAGATTGTTGACTTCTGGCGCAAGGCGATGCCTCCTGACGAAACTTCGACCAATCCGACGCAGAAGCCCGGTGGTTCGCTCGGGGTCAATGGCCCGCCCTTTAGCGGAACCTTGCCCGGGCCTCGTCCGGCTGAGACTGGGACGCAATCTGCGAGTGCGTCTGATGAGACGTTTAAGCCCCCCGCCGAATTTCTTTCGGTTGATGAACAGGATGCACTCTTGACCCAGGCGATCGATCTGGTGCAACAACATCAGCGCGCCTCGGCCTCACTGTTGCAGCGCCGCCTCCGCATTGGTTATAGCAAGGCTTCCCAGTTGATCGATCTGCTTGAACAACAGGGCGTTGTCGGGCCAGCCGAGGGAGGCCGCTCGCGTGAAGTGTTGCGCTCGTCGTCGCCTGATCGTTAACACGGCGACCGCCCTCACACGCCGCGTGCCTCTGCTGGCGACAACGGCCAGCGAGAGCGACCGTCCTCGCCCCTCGCGTGCCTCTGCTGGCGACAATGGCCAGTGAGGGCGACCGTCCTCGCCCCTCGCGTGCCTCTGCTGGCGACAATGGCCAGTGAGGGCGACGGCCCTCACACGCCGCGCCTCTGCTGGCGACAACGGCCAGTGAAACTGGCTGTTGTCGCCAGCAGAAACCTTTTTCTTGGGGCCGTAGGCCCCCAAACCCCCTCCCCGCGCAGGCGAGGATTTCATAGGTATGGGGCACAGCCCCAACAAAGCCTTCCCTCCCGTCGTATAATGAAGAGAGTACGAACAGGGAGGTTTTTATGTCTATTGAGTCTTTCCGCGATAATGCACGCGAAATCCTTACCAATATGCTGGCCGAAACGCCCAGGGCCGATCGGCACGAGTTGATCGAGGTCTATACCGATGCGATGACCCGCCTCTATGCAGTCGAGGCCCATCGTCTGCTCAGCGAGGTCATTGAGGATAGCCGGACCCGCCTTGATGCCCGCCTGTCGCCTGACCCGGTGCGCCAGACGATTGCGGGTGTCCAGACGACGATTCAAGACATCTGGGATAATCTGTGGAAGTAGTTGCTGTCGAGCCCGGGGCGTTGCTGGTAACTGCCCCTGCAACCACGCCGATTGAGACGCTGCACGAGGAGCTTGCGCCTTATCGGCTTGCGTTGCCGATCTTTCCGCTTGTGCCTGGTCTGACGTTGGCCGATCTGGTTGCCTGCAATGCGGGCGGTCGCCGACGTTTCGGCTATGGGACAATTGGGCGTTATCTGCGTGCGGCGCAGCTCACGTTGCCCGATGGCACAAACCTGAGCATTGGTGGCCCGACGATCAAGCGGGCCACTGGCTATGGCTTGCATCGGGCACTCGCGGCAAGCCAACTCGATCTGGGCGTTGCCCACGAGTTTACCTTTAGTCTGCGCCCTCTGCCCGCCGATCGCGCAACAACGCTTCTGCATTGCCCCTCGCTGGCCGAGGCATGTCGCCTGGCTGCCCAATTGGTGCATGCAGGGCTTGCGCTCAGTGCCCTGCCAGTCGCTGAACAACCCGATGGCACTGGGGCGCTGCTTGTTGAGCTTGAAGGACTGTCAGCACTGCTGGTGCGCCAGGTTGGTCTGGTGAGGGAGATCGCGGCTGACACTGCTGCAACTGTGATGCCTGTCGGCGAGGGCGATCCGTGGCACCAGTGGTACGACCTGGCGGCTGCGCATCTGAAATCGACAGCGCTTCGTCGTGATCTGACGCTCCCTCGCTCCGCCTTGCCCGCTTTTGTTGCCCGCGCCCGCACGCTCGCTACGCGGTACCGCTTGCCCCTCACTATCTGGGGCGATGCCGGAGTCGGGACGTTGCACCTCGGTCTCGCTACGCCAACTGATGAAGCTGAACAGTTGTTGCGCATTCTGCAGGCTCTTGCGACCGAGGCCGGCGGTACGATCACCACCGAGATGGGGATGCCAACGCAGGATGCCGAGCACAACCTGATGCTGGCAGGCTTGCGCGAGACGGCCCTTGCTCCATTGTCGCCATTGCTAAGCTCGTCCGACCTGGCGTTGCACGAACGATTGGTGCGCCAAACTGGCCGCGAGCAGATCCTGACGACCCTGCGCTCGGTGGTTGGGGAAACTTATCTGCTGACGCGCAGGGAAGATCTTGCCTGTTACGACCAGGATGCCTCGATTGCACAACCGCTTGGACAGGCGCTGGCGGTTGCGTTGCCAGCAACTACCAGCGAAGTTGCTGGTTTGATGCGTGCTGCGGCAACCTATGGCTTGCCAGTTGTGGTACGCGGGGCGGGCAGCGGGCTTGCTGGTGGATCAACGCCAACGCCGCATGCACTGATCCTCGGGCTCAATCGGCTTGACCAGATCACGCTTGACAAGGAGCAGATGGTTGCCCACGTCGGCGCAGGCGCGATTACCGCCGAGATCCAACGGGCCGCCGAGACACGGGGCCTCTTTTATCCACCTGACCCCTCCAGCCAGACGGCGTCGACGATTGGGGGCAATCTGGCATGCAATGCCGGTGGGCCTCGTTGTGTCAAATATGGCGTGACCTCTGACTATGTGCTCGCCGTCACGGCGGTGCTTGCCGATGGTACGATCGTGCGCTGGGGTGATGGTCTCGCCGGGCAAGGTGCCGAGCAGAGCCTTGCCCAACTGCTGGTTGGCTCAGAGGGCACACTTGCCGTGATCACCGAAGTGACATTGCGGCTTGTGCCGCTGCCGCCCGCTCGGCGCACCACAATGGCCCTCTTTGCCAAGCTTGAGGATGCATGCGCAACCGTCGAACAGATCATGGCCTCGGGGTTGGTGCCGTCGGCGCTTGAGTTGATGGACGATACGACCCTCGCCGCCGTCGAGGCGTACCTGCACCTTGGCCTGCCCCCCGAGACGGGGGCCATGCTGTTGATGCTCAGCGATGGTGAGCCTGAGACAGTAGCGCACGACGCCGAGGCGCTCGCCGCGCTGGCTCGTACCGGGGGTGCCCGGCTCGTCCAGGTGGCCCAGAGTGCCAGCGACGAAGCGAAACTCTGGAAGGCGCGCCGGGCGGTCTCGATCGCGCTGGCTCGCATTCGCCCTAACCGGCTTGGCGAAGATATCGCGGTGCCACTGACGCGCATTGCCGAGAGTGTACGCTTGATCAAAGCACTCGCCGAAGCCCATCAGTTGCCCATCGTCGTCTTTGGGCACGCCGGCGACGGCAACTTGCACCCAAATATTCTCTTCGATGCCCGTGACCCTGCCGAAAGTGCGCGCATCTGGCCGTGTGCCGAAGCAATTTTCCGCATTGCGCTCGCCGTGGATGGCACGCTCTCGGGGGAACATGGCATCGGGACGCTGAAATTAGCGTTTATGCGTGAGGCGCTGGGGGCAACGCAGCTTGCGGTGCAGCACCGCATCAAAGCCTCGTTTGACCCGGGGGGCCGCCTCAACCCTGGCAAGGTCTTGCCCGCGCCGTGACGAAGGAGTCTGTGACGCTCCGCAGAGGCAAAAGCCTCGCGGCTTCTTAGGCAACGCATGCGGCAATCCGCTACGTTGGCGCCTAATGGCTCCGTCCGAGCCGTGTCCCCGAAGGGACGTGTTGCACCAGTTCGAGGAACACCCGAAATGTTTTACGCCGCGCAGGAGTTCGGCGCGGCAACCGGCAACATTTCCTGCTGTTCAGGTGCGTCGCCCGAAGGCGAAAGCTGTGCAGCCCGAAGACCCACATTGGAAGCAGTATAGCACATGTGTTCACTGAGCGCAATGATCTGGCTGAAGCCAGACGAGAAGCCCGCCTAACCGCACGCGCTCAAGCGCGGCGGCTTGCGGCGGGCTACCGAAGGTCAACTCAGGTTGCTGATGATTTGACGCAAAGGCGCAAAGACGCAAAGGGTGTTTACGTAAGTTTTCTCGCTTTCCTGGGTGCGCGGGCGTCTCGCCCGCTGGTGTTCCCGAAGCGAGCGGGACGCTCGCGCACCCAGACTCGCGCCACATCAGGAGCGGGCCGCGAGTCCCTCGTACACACGGAGCGTGCCAAGCGCAGTGCGGCGCCACGAAAAGTCACGGGCACGCCGGGCACCGCGGGCCGCGAGATCGCGGCGCAAGAGCGGATTGTTGAGCAACCGCCAGAGTCCTTCGGCCATTTCAAGCGCATTGAAGGGATCCACCGTGAGCGCGGCCTCACCCACGACCTCAGGCAGACTCGAAGCATAGGCACAGAGCACCGGCACACCACAGGCCATTGCTTCGAGCGGGGGTAGGCCAAAACCCTCATAATACGATGGGAAAGCAAAGACGGTCGCACCACTGTAGAGCGCGGGCAGGTCTTCGTCGGCCACATTGGGCACAAAGCGAACCCGGTCGGCGAGACCACGCTGTTTGACAAACTGGTGCAGACTCGTCTGCCCGCGTTCGGCATGACCGGCCAGCACCAGCGTCCAGGCACCGGGGGTCTGGCGCGCTTCAAACTCCAGCATCCGTTCCCACGCCCGCACAAGGCGTTCAAGATTCTTGTGTGCCTTCTGGGAACCAACATAGAGCACATAATCGTTGGGGAGCGCATAACGCTGGCGCACCTGGGCGACAACTTCTGCTGGTTGGGGTTGAAACCGGCGCTCGGCGGCGAGAGGCGTCACCACGAGGCGACTGGCGGCATAGGGGTAGACATACGCAAGATCGGCGCGCGAACTCTCCGAAATCGTCAGGATGCGCGTTGCGGTGCGCAGCGCCAGATCCATCGTCAGGCGGTAGAAGAGCCGCCCCCGTGCCGAGAGCGTGCGCGGATAGCGCCAGCCGATCAGGTCATACACGGTGACGACCGACGGGCAAGGTAGGCCAAGATACGGTTTGACCACATAGGGCGAATGCAACACATCCAACCCGAGGCGACGGGCGAGGGATGGCAGCGCAACCTGCTGCTTGAGACTAAACGGCCCTGCCGCCAGATGCGCCGTCTCGACCCCGGGCATCGCCGCGATCGCCGCCAGATCATAGCGACTCTCGCGCAACTGACGGGGATCAACAATGAGCACCAGCGTATGGCCGTGGCTAATCTCGGCGAACGCACGGGCGAGACCGACGGTATACCGGCCAATCCCTGGAAAATGCTCGGTGGCATAGCGCGCATCAAGCCCAATTCGCATCCATCACACCCTTTCCCGCCGCTCACCGCCCCGCTCGCGCAGCACCTCATCGATGCCCCGCAGGCGGGTCTGAAGCAACGCCTGGGCACGTGTAATCGCGAGGCGACAGTTGCGGGGGCGCCGGATTGGACTCGTGGCACTGAGCCCGGCGGGGATGCCGGTGGGATCGATCTGCCACGCCTGTGCGATCAGGCAACCCATTGCATAGCGACTGACACAGCTTGCCCCGGCGATATGCAACACACCCTGGTAGGGGAGTGTAAGCAATTCGAGCAACGCAGCGGCGAGATCTTCGACAAAGATCGGGCAACGGTACTCATCGGTGAACAAAGCCGCAGCGGCACGCCCCTCGGCGACATCGAGGACAAAGCGCGAAATCTTATCAATCGGGTCGAACCCATAGATCAGCGACGTACGCACCAAGACCGCCTTGGGATGCGCCGCCGCAACAAGCGCCTCGGCGTGCGCCTTGGCGCGCCCGTAGTCAGTGACGGGCTCCGGCGGGTCATCTTCGGTATACGGGGTGTCACGTTCGCCATCGAAAATAACATCACTCGACAGATGGATCAGACGTGCATTGACCGCAGCTGCCGCAACCGCGACATGGCCGGCCCCTTCGCCGGTAATTGCCATCACCTCGGGGCCGTTCTGCAAAAAAGCAGTGTGGATAACCCAGGCTGGGTGCACCGCTTCAACGAGCGACCGAACGGCGTGCGGATCGCGCACATCCAGCGCCGCCCAGGTCACCCCAGGCACCGGCACAGGTATCTGCGTGTAATGGGTCGCCACCACATCATAACCTAGTGCGCAGGCCTGGCGGATCAACACCTGCCCAAGATAGCCCGTACCGCCTGTAATCAGACCTCGCGTCATGCTGGATCATCCTCAACAACAGCCAGGCGATGCAACGCCTCCTGGGCAGCGGTTTGCGCTGCGGCTTGCTTATTCAAGCCGCGACCAATGCCGAGCACCTGCTCACCAACGCGAACTTCCATCGTAAAGACACGCTGATGGGCCGGCCCATCCTCTTCAATCACGCGGTACATAGGGGTCTGACCATAACGAGCCTGAGCGACCTCTTGCAACCGGGTTCGATAGTTCACCTCGCCGCCACCTGATTCAATCGTCTTCATCTGGCGTTCGAGGAAGGGGGTCACAAAGAGCGCCACCCCTTCAACGCCCTGGTCAAGATAGATTGCCCCGAGCACCGCTTCAAAGATATCGGCCAGCAGCGCATCACGGTTCCGTGCCGCAGGCGTATCTTCGCCACGGCTAATGCGAATATAGGTGCCGAGATCGAGTTCACGCGCAAACCCGGCTAGCGTCGTTGTCTTGACCAGTCCCGAACGAAGGCTGGTCAATTCACCTTCACTGCGATCTGGGTAGCGCACAAAGAGCCACGCCGCCGTCAGGAAATTGAGCACCGCATCACCAAGGAACTCAAGCCGTTCATTGGAAGAGAGCCCCGGCACCCGTTCGGGATGTTCATGCATAAACGAACGATGCACAAACGCACTCTGCAACAACAGGGGATCGTGGAAGGTAACGCCAATAATCTCTTCTAAGCGGCTCGGCATAAGCATGACTACCTGGTGTATCCTGGAGGGCTACTGCCTTCCAACATAGAAGCGCAATTCTTGGGGATTGCGCCCCAAACCTGACTTCTTCGCTGGTTCAAACGCCAGTTACGCTGGCGTTTGAACCAGCCGGCGAACATCCTCCACTTCAGGCAACAAAACGCTTGAGCACGAGACACACATTGTGCCCACCAAAGCCAAACGAATTGCTCAGCACAACATTAATCTGGCCAGGTCGGGGGATGTTTGGGACATAATCAAGGTCGCAGGCAGGATCGGGGCTGGTCAGGTTGATCGTGGCAGGCAAGAGATTATGCTGCATCGCCAGCACGCCGACGACCGTCTCGATTGCACCGGCGGCACCAAGCAGATGCCCAAACTGTGATTTGCTGGCACTGATTGGCGGGGCCGTTTCGCGTCCCCCAAAGACCTGCTTGATCGCCAGCGATTCGACCGGATCGCCCGCGGGCGTGCTCGTCGCGTGGGCATTGATGTAATCGACCTGATCAGGGGTTATCTCGGCACGCTTGAGGGCCAGGCGGATCGCACGGGCGACGCCTTCGCCATCCTCAGACAGATTCGAGATATGGTACGCATCAGAAGTCGAGGCATAGCCGACCACTTCAGCCAGGATCGTTGCGCCGCGGTTCATCGCCTCTTCGGCATCTTCCAGGATGAGTGAGGCGGCACCTTCACCCATTACAAAGCCATCGCGGGTCGCATCAAATGGGCGTGAGGCTGTAGCCATCTGGTCATTATTCGTCGAAAGCGCCCGCATCGCATTGAACCCGGCAATCCCGATTGGCGTAATGCTCGCCTCGCTGCCCCCGACGATCACCGCCTTGGCCCAACCCCGCCGAATCGTCTCGGCAGCCTCGCCAATCGCATGGGCTGAACTCGCGCAGGCCGACGTTAGACAATAGCTCGGCCCACGCGCCCCGCTGACAATCGAGACCTGGCCTGCCGCAAGATTGGTAATCATCGAAGGGATCAAGAATGGACTGATCCGCCCCGGACCGCGTGCCCGCAACACATCGAGTTGCTCGCTCAGGGTGCCAATACCCCCAATGCCACTGGCGATAAAGACCCCAATCTCATCACGGTTCGCTTCGGTAATCTTCAAGCCTGAATGATGCAGCGCCTCATTCGATGCGGCGACGGCCAGTTGCACAAAACGATCAGTCCGCCGTGCCTCTTTGCGATCCATAAAATTCGCCGGATCGAAGCCCTTGACCTCAGCAGCAAAGCGTGTGTCAAAGCCGGTCGGGTCGAACAGGGTCAGTGGGCCAACGCCACTGCGCGCCTCAACAATGCCCTGCCACAACTCGGGAACACTCAGACCAAGCGGGCTGATCGCCCCCATCCCCGTCACAACGACACGCCGCTCCTTCATAATGCTCTCCTCACCTGTAGGCTGACAATCTCAACGTGCGGAATTATACCATGCCTGCTTTGCCCGAGATGGTTCATTCGAGGTGATGGTATACTATCAGCAATACGCTTCTGTTCTCGCCTCCACGGGGGCAAGACGTGGGAGCCTACGCTTGCCAAACATGTTTACTGGTCGGAAAGCCCTGATCGTGATGGATATGGGCCTACGGCCCATATCCATCACGATCGAAGAGAAAAACATATGCTTGACCGTGCCAATGCGCTCGCCGCTGAACTCGTGCGTCTCCGGCGAGATCTTCATACGCACCCCGAATTGAGCTTTGCCGAGACACGGACGGCGGCCATGGTGGTCGATACGCTGGCCGAGATTGGGGATATCACGGTACGTACGGGCATTGCGCGTACCGGCGTTGTCGGCGAACTTGGCCCCGGTGGTGGGCCAACCATTGCGATCCGCGCTGATATGGATGCACTCCCGATTATTGAGGCAAATGCAACCGCGTATGCCTCACAGAATCACGGCGTGATGCACGCCTGCGGCCACGATGCACATACCGCCATGTTGCTCGGGGCGGCCCATCTGCTCCGTGAACAATTTGCCAATGAACGCCTACGCGGGCGCGTACGCTTCATCTTTCAGCCCTCAGAAGAGAGTTGGGACGACGAAGGCAAGAGCGGCGGCCTGCGTATGGTCGAAGAAGGCGTCATGGAGGGTGTCGACGCCGTGATTGCGCTCCATGTTGATTCGACGTTGCCAATGGGCAAAGTGACCATCCGTGGCGGCTGGACCTCGGCGGCCGTGGATGATTTCACTGGTTCCTTGCTTGCCACAGGCGGCCACGGGGCCGCACCCCACGAGGGCACTGACCCGATCTACATGCTCATCCCGGTGCTCACGGCACTCTATGGCATCAAGGCCCGGCGCATTGATCCCGTCGAGCCAACCGTGCTCAGCGTTGGCGTCGTCGAGGCGCAGGGGGCGTCAAATGTCATCCCGAGTGAGGTGCGCTTGCAAGGGACCTTGCGCAGCTACAATCCGCGGGTGCGTGAACAGTTGATCAGCGAGGTCGAGAAGGCGTTCGCCGTGACCCGTGCCTTCGGCGGCGATTATCGGTTGAAGATCGGGCGTGGCTATCCTGCAGGCTGGAATGACCAGCGTGTCGCGGGCTGGCTTGAACAGGTAGCCGGCTCGATGCTCGGCAGTGACGCCTTTGATCATGCCCCGGCAGGGCTTGGGGCTGAGGATTTTGCCTATATGTGCCAGAAGGCTCCCGGGGCAATGTTGATGCTTGGGGCTGCCATTGATGACGGTGTGATGCGTGCCCATCATACGCCAATCTTTGACATTGATGAACGCAGCCTCCCTATCGGCTCCGCTATCCTCGCTGAAACTGCGTTGCGCTTCCTCCGCGGCACCGTACGGCTCTAGCTCCCCAAGAATTATGATTGCAGACACACACGACCAGCTTCGCTGGTCGTGTGTGTCTAGGAATAGAACCTATGAAAAGAAAAGACACCTTTCTGATCGGCATTGTGGTTGGAATTGTTGTGCTCGTTGTGGTTGCGTTTGTCGTTGCGATGATGCGCCCTGAGCCAACATTTCAGCCTGAAACAACGCCCGAAGGGGTGGCCCATAACTATTTGCTTGCGCTTCGCCAAGGCGATTTGGCACGTGCGTATGGCTATCTTGATCCTGAGTTGCCCGGGTTTCCAGCGACGCTTGAGCTCTTTACGCGTGATATCTCTTCTTATACCAGCGGCCTCGAGATGAACCAGAGTTCGTCATCCTGGGAGGTTTTGTCGAGTACGGTAACCAATAACCAGGCGACAGTGAATGTGCGTCAAACCTATTTTTCGCAGGGGGGGCTCTTTGGCAGTGGTCAGTATAGTTCTACCTTTGTCATGTCACTCGTGCGCGATGCCCCCGAGGCAAACTGGAAGTTGACCGGTGCTGATCGCTACTGGGCTTGGTGCTGGAATGAGACGGAAGGATGCAACTAACGATGGCTACCATTCGACGTTGGTATATCCTGCTCGTTTGCGCTGTCAGTCTCCATGCGACAACCTGGGCCACGATTGCCCTTCTTCGCGGGGTTTTGCAAACCGATGGCCGCGATCCGGTGGCTGCCGTTGCCTTTCAGCTTGCCGTGATCATTATTGGATTGCCGATCTTTCTCGGTCACTGGATCTGGGGGCAACGCCTGGCGAGCGGCGATCCTGAAGAACGCGGCAGCCCCGAGCGGCGGTTTTATCTCTATGCGACGATGGCCGCGCTGCTCTGGCCGGCGATTTTCAATGGCGTGAGCCTCGTGCAAGCGCTGCTCACCCTCATTTCGAGCGGATCGGGTTCCTCGTTCATTGGCCGGTTTACCGCAACTGAACACCTGCTACGCAGCCTCGTTGCTATCGTTGTCCTTGGGTTGCTCTGGTGGTATCACCACCGGATCGTCAATGCCGATCGTGCGGCACTCCCCGAAACGGATCTCACGGCTGGTTTCCGCCGGTTCTATCTCTTTGCCTTCAGTACCACCGGGTTGATCATGGTCGCCTCCGCCGCAACGAGTCTGCTCCGCTGGCTCCTTTTCCAGTTCGGCTCCGGCTCCGGGTTGACAGGAGCGCTCTCACTCTTGAGCCTCTATGATGACATTGCCCGCCTTGCCATCGGCGTGCCAGTCTGGCTCATCTTCTGGAGTTGGGCGCAGGCGCTCTTTGACGGGCCAGATCAAGATGAGCACGAATCGGCACTGCGCAAGCTCTATCTCTATGCGATCGTCTTTGTGACGGTGCTGGCGGCAGTGACGAATGCGACTTTTATTCTTGCCGGTCTGTTGCAGCAACTGCTCGGTCTCTCACCCGAAGGCGATCTGCGTGAGCCGTTGACGATCATCATCGCCTCGGGGATATTCTGGGCGTATCACGCTCGTGTGTTACAGCAGGATGCCACACGATCCAGCGAGGTTCCGCGCCAGGCGGCAGTGCGTCGTACCTATCTCTATCTTGTGGCCGCGATTGGCCTGGCGGCGGCGCTCGTTGGTGGCGGGGGCATCCTCAGTGTGATCATCCGCGCCTTTGCTGACCGCGGCTTTACCGATCTGCTCAGTACCCAGCTTGCCTGGTTCACGGCGGCGCTGATAGCTGGCATTGCGGTCTGGATCTGGCCTTGGCGCCGCATTATGGTGGCAGCCGAACTCTCCGGGCCAGCGGGAAGTGCCGAACGCACGTCGCTTGTGCGCAAAATCTATCTCTATGGATATCTCTTTGTGGCAACGATGGTGGTGCTCAGCGGGGCGATCTATGTCATTGCCCGCCTGCTGCGCCTGATTCTCGGCGACCCAAGTGAAGGCAATCTGCTCAGCGATCTTGGTCAGGCAATTGCCTTTACCCTCCTCGCTGGCCTGGCCTGGCTCTACCACGGTTCCGAGGTGCGTGCCGATGGACGGGCCCAGCGGCGCGAGCTTGCGGCCCGCCTCGCTGCGCTGCGCGTAGCGATTGTTGCGCCCGGCGACGGTACCTTTGGGCAAGCCGTCGCGACCCGCTTGCAACAGGAACTGCCTGGCCTTCAGCTTGATCTGATCAGACCTGATGGGGACGCCAGCGTTGCCGCTGCCCAACTCGCCGAGGCGGGCTTGATTGTCGGACCGTGGACGATGGCAACAAGTGGCCCGGAAGGTCTGTCACCCGAACTCGTGCAACTGGTTCATACCAGCCCGGCCCGCAAACTGCTTGTCCCCACCCGCAGCAGCACCTGGCAATGGATCGGCGTCGAACCGGTCAGCACCGAAACCCTGATCACGCAGACGGTACGCACCGTCCGGCAGATCGGCGAAGGCGAAGAGGCTCGTCCGTCACGGTCGCTCAACCTGGGCAACATCCTTGGCCTCGCCGTGCTCGGGTTGGTCGCGTTATTCGTTATTTTGTCGCTGGTGCTCGGGTTTGTGGGGAATTTGTTGTTTTAGGATCAGCGTACCGAAAACCGCCAGTGTAGCTGGTGGTTTTCGGTACGCAATGAATGATCGGTCGTTGCTAGGTTACAAGCGCTCAAAAATCCCAGCGGCACCCATACCACCACCGATGCACATCGTGACCATGCCATAGCGCCCGCCGCGCCGCTCGAGTTCGTCGAGGATCTGGACGGTGAGCTTGGCCCCGGTGCAACCCAGCGGATGCCCGAGTGCGATGGCCCCACCGTTGACGTTGAGTTTCTCGATGTCAAGGCCAAGCTCACGCGCAACGGCGAGAGCCTGCGCCGCAAACGCCTCGTTGAGCTCGATCAGGTCGATCTGGCTCAACTCGAGACCGGCCAACTTGAGCGCCTTGGGGATCGCGACGACTGGCCCGATGCCCATCACTTCCGGGGCTACGCCGCCAACGGCAAAGCTGAGGAAGCGTGCGCGAGGCTTGAGCCCCAGGGCATCTGCTTTGCGACGACTCATCACCAGCACAGCGGCGGCACCGTCGCTTGTCTGCGAGCTATTGCCTGCCGTTACGCTACCAGTGGCGCTGAAAGCTGCTTTGAGTTTCGCCAATGCTTCGAGTGACGTATCGGCCCGCGGACCCTCGTCGCGATCAAACGTCATCGTGCGTGTCTGCGCCCGTCCAGCAACCAGTTCGGTCAGTTGCACCTCAACCGGCACGATCCCGGGGGCAAAATAGCCCTCTTGCTGAGCATGCAGCGCCTTCTGATGCGAACGGAGCGCAAACGCATCCTGGTCTTCACGGCTCACCTTGTGGTCGCGGGCGACATTCTCCGCAGTCAGACCCATGCCGAGATAGACGGCCGGATCGTGCTGGGCGAGGTGCGGATTGGGCGAGAACTTGTTGCCCGACATTGGCACCATGCTCATGCTTTCGGCCCCACCGGCGATAATCACGTCAGCCTGCCCCATCATGATCTGCTGCGCGGCCATCGCGACGGTCTGCAGACCCGAGGCACAGAAACGGTTGACCGTGACGCCACAGACGCTATCGGGCAACCCGGCTCGCTGGGCGGCAACACGTGCCAGATTGAGCCCCTGCTCACCCTCGGGCATCGCACAGCCCATAATCACATCTTCGACCTCACGCGGGTCAAGCCCTGGTGCGCGAGCGATGGCCGCCTGCACAACCAGCGCGGCCAATTCATCGGGGCGGGTCGTGCGCAACGTACCACGGCCTGATTTCCCAACGGCGGTACGGGCACCAGCAATAATGACAGCTTCGTCCATATGTGATTGTTCTCCTGATATATCCTCTTGTCTGATATCGGTACCGTGCGTATGCTGGTGCAAACGGCTAGCGAAGCTAGCCGTTTGCACCAGCATACGCGAACTTCCTTAATTACGCAGGGGCTTGCCGGTCTCCATCATATGTTTGGCCCGTGCAAGCGTGCGCTCGTCCTGCCCAAGGAACAGGAGGGCTTCGCGCTCGAGGCTCAAGAGGTATTGCTCATCAACGAATTGTGGGTTGCTCAATTCGCCCCCACACAGGATGTGCGCAATCTTTTCGGCAATGATGGCATCATACTCAGTGGCGAAGTTGCCCTGACGCAACTGGTAGATAGCGATCCGCGCTGCTGCCAGGCCGTCACGTCCGAGGGCGTAGCAGTGATTGCCCGGCGTGGGCGGCGTATAGCCCTCGCCGACGAGCTGTAGCACCTCGCGTTTCGCTTCGCCGATCAGGTAGTCTTGATTGAAGACGATGCGATCGGTTGATCGCAGATAGCCGAGGTCACGGGCTTCGAGGGCGCTGGTTGCGATCTTGGCAAAGGCCAGGGTCTCGAAGACCTGCTGGAAGGCCTTGAGCGTATCGCCGCCATTGCGGGCTGTTTCGGCAATAATGCGCCGGTTGAGTTGCGTACAACCACCCCAACCCGGCACCAGACCAACGGCAAACTCGGGAAGACCCATATACGTTTCAGCCGCAGCAACGGTCACTGCGCCGTGCATCGCAAACTCAGCCCCGCCACCAAGCGTGTGGGCAAATGGTGCGGTCACCACCGGCTTGGCCGCGTAGCGCAGGTTGTAGAAAGTCTGCTGCACCAACTCGATCAACTCGCCAAGGTCGTCCCAGGCACCCATCTGCACCGCAGCGCCCAACTCGTTCAGGTCGAAGCCTGCCGAGAAGCGCGCCCCCTGGTTGCCGATGACCATGCCGACCCACTTGTCGTTCTTCAACTCTTCTATCGCGCCGAGCAGGATCTCGACAACCGGCCCGCCGATCGCATTGGCCTTCGAATGGATCTCGAAGCAGAGCACACCGTCACCAAGGTCAATCAGGCTCGCTGCGGCATTGCCAAGCACCTCGTGCCCTGCGGCCTTGAGGGCCGCCAGATCGATAGCGCGTGGGTCACGCACAAGCGGCTCGTGACGCCCGGTGGCAACATTGTAGGCTGTGCCGTCGCCGTAGAACTGCGCATCGCCTTTGGCGATCAACTGATCGACCCAGGCTGGCACGTCCAGACCCTGGCTCTTCATCAGATCGGCGCCCTCAGCGACACCGAGCGCATCCCAGATCTGGAATGGCCCAAGTTGATGCGCAAAGCCCCAACGAATAGCACTATCCACATCGGCGACGCTATCGGCAATCTCGGGCAACCGACGTGCCGCATAGGCGATCATTGGCAAGATGGCCAGCGTGACAATCGCGGCCCCCCGGTCATCGGGTTGCTCGGCGGCACGACGCAGCATAAACCGCAAACGCTCAGGCAACGCCTTCTGCTTTTTGGCCTCGTTGATAAACGCATCAACCGACGCGGTGCCTTGCGGCGCAACATACTCGAAGCTCTGCAAATCGAGAGACCAGAACTCGCGCTTCTTGCCCTCACGCACCTCTTTGTAGAAGCCCTGGCCGACCTTCTTGCCCAGACGACCGGCGGCGACCATGCGCTCGAGCAGGTCATTATTGGTATAGACCTCGCGGCTCTCGTCTTCGGGAATAGCTTTGTAGAGATTTGATGCCACGTAGTGCATCACGTCCACGCCAACCTGGTCAAGCAGGCGGCAACTGGCCGTATTGGGTCGCCCGATCAGCGAACCCGTCAACGCATCAAGCTCTTCGACCGTATAGCCACGGGCGAGTGCCTCATTGAGCACAACCTGGCCGGCATAGCTAAAGATGCGGTTGCCAATGAAATTGGGCCGATCTTTGCAGATCACTACACCCTTGCCGAGCGTATTTTCGGCAAAACTGCGGAAAGCCGCCACCGCCGCCGGATCGCTTGCCTCACCAGGGATCAACTCGAGCAACTTGAGATAACGCGGTGGGTTGAAGAAGTGGGCCCCAAAAAAATGACGCTTGAACTCATCACTGCGCCCCTCGGCGATCAACCCGATGGGAATGCCCGAGGTATTGCTGGTGACAATCGCACCCGGCTTGCGCACCGCCTCGATCCGCTCCATCAAGGCCTGTTTGGGGGCCAGTTGCTCGATAATGACCTCGACAATCCAATCGACATCGGCCAATTTTTCGAAGTCATCTTCGGTATTGCCAAGAGAAATGAGTTTCGCACTGTTTTGATTGTAGAGATTGGAAGGGCGAGCCTTGCGCATCCGGTCAAAACCGGCCTGCACAAACCGATTGCGAACAGCGGGGTGAGCGAGCGACAGCCCCTTGGCTTCCTCTTCGGGAGTGAGTTTGCTGGGCGGCATGTCGAGCAAGAGCACTGGCAGACCCGCACCGGCAACCAGGCCAGCAATCGCCGCACCCATCGTGCCAGCCCCAATCACGGCCACACGCTTGATCTGATAGGGCATCTGGTCCTCCTTGACCGTTGGTGTTCAGACGTTCATATTACGCGATGCGTTATAGATATCAATATCATACCACATCTTTCGCTCATCTGGGAAATCTTTGGGGGCCTGTGGCCATATCAAAGGGTTTCACTATAACGCGCCCACCCAGAGCACGCCTATGCTGCTGGTTGGCCTTTTGTGTTCAGGCAGATCCGTCAGTTGTTCGGATAGGGCTACACATCAACGATGAATCGTGTACACTATGGGGAGCGTGGTCTGGCGACCATCAACGAAGGATTTTTCTATAAAACTAAGTTTTCGACAGAGTGTTATCAGGCGGAGGAACCTATGGCCGTTATGATGCCCGAGCCAAACCCGACCGAGGAGGTGCTCGACTTCCTGCTCTCGGCGCCTACACCGGAGGCGGTCATCGCGTTGCGGCCCTCGCCTGTGGCCCAGGAGCGCTTGCGCTACCTGCTCGACGGCAACCGCAACACGACCTTGAACGATGCCGAGCGTGCTGAACTGGAGAATTATCTGCAGCTAGAGCACTTTGTACGCCGCCTCAAGATCCGCGCCCGTGAAAAACTGGCAGCCGACGTATGACCTACATCCCAGAGGCACTGCGGCGACTGGTCGCCGAACGGGCAGGCGACCGCTGCGAGTACTGCCAGATGCACGAGGATGATACCTTCTTTACCCACGAGGTCGACCACATCTATGCCGAGAAGCACGATGGGCCGACAGTCGAGTGGAACTTGTGCCTCGCCTGTGCTGAATGTAACCGGAACAAGGGCAGCGATATCTGTTCACTCGATCCGGAGACTGGCAACGTGGTGGCGCTTTTCCATCCACGGCGCGACCGCTGGGCCGATCACTTTTTGCGCGTCGACACCGGCGTGATCGAGCCACTGACTGCTCACGGGCGCGTCACTGCACGCCTTCTGCGCATGAATCGGCTAGACCTGGTCGCCGACCGAGCCAGGCTCATCGCCCTTCGGCCTTATCCAGGCGAAGAGAGCTGAAGCGCATGTAGCCACGAGGTGGCCTGCGCCTTGCTCGCCGAGGCGTTGACGTCCACGGCACGGCCCCCAACTCTACCCGCCGGAGGCACTACCCTACGGCAATTTCGTAGATCTGGTGAATTTCGTGATCGACCCCGGTCAGCCCGATGGTCAAGGCGTAACGGCCCGCTTGCGTTGGCGTGAGCCGCAGTCGATCAACAATGATCGGGAGGCAATCAGCTGGCAGGTTGACCCGGTGGCGCACTTCGGCGAGCACGTTGCCGCCAGGATCGCTCAGCCGCGCTTCCAATTGCGCCCCGACAATGCCCCGCCGTGCGTCGTTGACCACACTCAACGCGAGCGTGATGGCCTCGCCGATGCTGTACATTCGTGGCTCAAAGACGCAGTAGGCGTATTGTGGGCTGTAGGCCATGCGCATGGCCTCGTAGGATCGTTTGGGCACCCGCCAGTAGTCAACGACGCTCCAGAGTACCGCCGGGTGAGGGTCGAGCAAGAGAAAGGCGATGATGCCGCCCGTTGGACGGTATTTGTTGTTGCGTAGCCGATCAATGTAGTAGCGGTTGATGAAGATCTGGTAGTCCTGCGAGAGTTTGATGACGTTGGCGAGCGATCCGGCTTGCCGCCACGGCAGCCAGTTGTCCATGATTTCTGCCTGCAAGCCATGGCGCGTGGCGAGTTGCGTAATCGCTTCATCAGTCAGCGGATCAGGCATAAAACGCAAACTACTCTCAAGATTTGGGAAACTCTGCGTGCCAAATTCGGTCACAAAACGCATGTTATTTGGAAATCGTTTTTGCATCACCTCGGCGTCGCGCAGGTCGCCATAGTTGCGGTACCAGCCAAAGTAGGCGTGGCCGTCAGTGCCTTCCCGCAGATAGGTGATGTCCAGTTCGCCTGATGAGCGCACCACAGGCCGCGTCGGGTCTTCTTGCTCAACAATCGCTTTGAGTTGGGTGTCCATCACATTGCGATTCCAGTTTGGCCCAAAGACGCTCAGTTGCATTTTGATCCGCGTCCAGATGCCTTCATCAGCCGTATCTTCGATCAAAAAAGATTCGTTGTGCATGCACCAGATCGCGACCGAAGGGTGGCTGCCAAGTTGATGCACCATCACGCGCACCTGACGCCGCGCTTCTTCAAGAATGCTCGAGGCATAGAGCCATTGCAACGGGAAGTCTTGCCAGAGCAGGATGCCCGCCTCGTTGGCCGCTTCGTAGAGCGCCGGGTGATCAACATGGGCATGCACACGCAGCATGTTCATATGACAGTTCCGTGCCAGTTCAAGATCGGCGGCACACCGGGCTTTGTCCATCGTGGCAATCCGCATGTCCCCTGGCGGGTAGTTGTTGCCCTTGACCAGAAAGCGTTCACCATTGAGATAGGGCAACCAGTTGCGCAATTCGAAGGTACGCACGCCAAAGGTGATGGGTAGAACATCGCTTATGTGCCCGTCAACCAGCACCTCAACGGTCACATCATAAAGATCCGGTCGCCCCAGGTCGTGTGTCCACCAGAGGCGCGGTTCGCGCAGTTTGATCAGCCCGCCAAGTTGCTGCGGGCCACGTCCAAGGCTGCGTTGCTGCTCGATCTGTTGCGCTTCACCGGCAAAGGTGCGTGGGGTAAAGGTCAGGCGCACGGTTGCGTCGCACGCGGTCGCCGCGTCAATTTCGAGATCAAAGCGGATCTGCGCAAAACGATCATTGCACGTGAGGGTCAGCAAGCGCCCCCGCGCTAGCCGTACTGCTCTGCTGTGATGCAACTCAACGGGTAACCAGATTCCGCCCGGATTCGCCTGCGGATCAAGACAGTCCCAGTGCGAAAAGACGCCGGTGATCATCGTCTTCCCGCTCTTGTTGCGTTCATCAGGGCACTCAACCTCCACCAGCAACGTATTCTCGCGTTGCAACAGGCCCGTGATCTCGCGTTCGTGCGGCTCGAAATAGCCCGTATGCGCCCCCAGGTCTACCCCGTTCAGGTAGACACGCGAATGATAAAAGACGCCATTCAGCCGCAGCCATCGGCGGCGCACCGCTTGATCCGCTGCCTCTGCATCCGACCACGGAAACCGACAGCGGTAGACAACTCGGCCTGCATAGTGTTCAAAGCCGCTCAGTTGTTGCCAGTGAGCAGGAACATGCGCCGGAAACCAGCCTTCATCATCACGTGGATAGATGCCCTGCCGAAAGGTGTCAACCGGGTGGATCTGCCAGTGGTCGGCAAGCGTTTGATCATACATAGAAACACTATTCTATAAGGTTCGCAAAAGATCCCGATACATTGCTATTCGTGTCCGACGCAGCTCAGGACGGTGTCCAAGACGTAATTTGAGCCATTCGCTGACCAGTTCATAGGCAAAACCCAGGCGCAAGAAGATGCGCAGGCAGGCTGCCCAGCGCCAGCCATACCAGATCCGCGCCAGCAAGAGGCGGCTCTGGCTAAAGTTGAGGTGACGAGCCGCTACCGCTTGCTCGCTGCTTTTGCCTTCGTAGTGGATCATCACCGCGTCGGGCACAAACCTGATCCCGCCCCACGCCTGGTGCAGCCGGGCCTGCCACTCCAACTCTTCACTATACATAAAAAAGCGCTCGTCAAGCAAGCCTGCCCGCACAATTGCCTCGCTGCGCACCAGCAGCGCGGCCCCGACAAGCCAGTCGACCGGCTGGGCCACGGTCTCTGGCGTCTCGGCACAGCGGTACCGCCGTGCCCACGGATTCTCAGGCCAGAGCCGATCAAGCACGGTGCTCTCCCAGAAGAACGTGGCACGGGTCGGAAACCGACGCCGGGACGACTGGATCGTCTGGTCACCGTAGCGCAACAGTGGGCCGACCGCCGCCAATTCGGGATGCGCCACCAGTTCCTCTACGAGCCGGGGGATGGCCGCGCCAACAACCTTGATGTCGGGGTTGAGCAGAAGGATGTAGGGGCTGTGTTCGCCTTCCGAGGCGATGATCTGCCGTAAGGCCAGATTGTTGCCGCCGGCAAAACCAAGATTGCGCCCCGGTTCAAGCAGGCTCACCTGCGGATAGAGCGTGCGCACCATCGCTGGCGTACCATCGTGACTCGCATTGTCCACGACGATGATCTGATACTCCAGATCACTTCCGGCCAGCGATGCCTCAATGCTCGCAAGGCACGCTTGCAGCAACTCGCGCACATTCCATGACACAATGACAATGCGCAACCCAGGTGTAGGTGGTTGTCTGCCCCGCATACTCACCCGCTCTGTCCCCTGGCGATCAGCGTAACCTGCCCGGCTGTCCCCGTCTCGCCAAAGATCCATAGTTCATTCTGGGTTGTTAGCCATGAAACAGGCACTTTATACGCTTCTTGTGGCCCGGGTTGCCAGAAACGAGCCAGGTTGCGCCCATTGAGCCAGAGGTGCCCTTTGGCAAAGCCGTCAAGCCGTAGGCTCAAGCGTGCTGTACTCGCTGGTAACTCGCTCCGGGCAAAAGTGACACGGTAGAAAGCCGGCCCGGTTGAACTGGCTCTGGTCGGCAGATCCGGGGTCACTCCGGCGCGAAAACTCCAGCGGGCTTGCAACGGGCGTTTAATTGGATAACTCACCAGCGTCGCCTGCCAGGGGGTTCCGGCATAACCCTGCAAAAAGAGGGCCAGCACATTCGCCCCCGGGCGCAACCAGTCGGTCACGTCGTGCTTGAGAAAACCTCCGCTACGATGACGGCTAAAACGCTCGATGGCTTCACCATTCACAAAGAGCGCCCCCGAGCTCCGATCACCAGTGATGTGCAGCAGATAGCGCCGCCCAGGTTGCACCTCAAGCGTCCGCAGCAACCAGACCGCAGGCCCGCTAAAGGCAAAATGGCGCAGATCGACTGCGTCCTGGTCGGGTCGAAATGCGCCGGGTTGCGCATGTGCCACGGCCTCACCCGCAAACTGTACCTCCTGCCAGAGCGCCGACCAACCTTGGGAGAGATCCTGCTCTTCGCCATCAAGATAGAGCGTGTCGAGCAATCCCTTGAGTTCGCCAAGCTTCAACCCATAGTTAAAGCGCCCCAGGTTGTCAACAAGCAGGCGCACGTCGTGCGGCCCGGCCTCAAGCTTCAGCGGCAGTGTATACCGTGGCCCGTGCTGACTGACCCCGAACCAGCCGACGTCCACGCCATCAATCAGCAGCCGCGCCCGATCATGCAACCAGGGCGCAACCAGCCGCGTTTCGAGCGGCTCGTCCAATTCCAGGGTCGCCCGGTACCAGCCGTACCCATAATCGCATCCCAGGCGCTCGAGCGGTTCGGGACGGGTAAGGTTCCGCCAACCCTCATGCGTGATCATTTCGACCACGCCAAACCGCTCGGTCGGGAGATTCAGCTGGGTCACCTGCAGAGGCGGAGGTGGCGACGGGATTTGAAGCGTACCGTCGGGCAGCAATTCGCATCGCGCCGCCGCAGCGTCGGTCACGAACATCAGGCGCAGATGACGGGCACCACAGCGAAGATCGAGCATACCCGGCGTCTCATTGATCCAGTAGTGTACCTGGATGCTATCTTTGTGTAACGAGGTCTGCAGGCCAGGGGAAGCCATTGTCAAAACGGGGGGCGCCTCACCATGCTGATCAAGCAGTTCCACCATGCCTTGCTCGCCAGGTTGCCCATAGATGATTAGCAGATCACGTTCGCGGTAGCGCCAGAAACCGAGAATGCGCCCGGTATGACACACCAAGCGCAACTGGTCGTGCAAAGGCAAATTGGCAAAGATCGGGCGGATCGTCGCTGGCTCAACCTCGACGGTCAGATGACGATCAGGATGCGCCAGAAAGACCTGATAGGTCTGCCCTTCTAGCCCGGCATTCATCAGGAACGTAGCCTGAAAATCGCGCCACGCCTCTGGAGCGTCCGGGCTGGCGCGTACCGTCCGGTACGGCTCAGTTCCCGGCTCATTGCGCCCATAGACGGCTGGCGGGCTCAGCACGGTCAGCCCACCCGGCACCGCATCGGCCAGGATCGGCGCCAGGCGTGCGCCCAGGCTCCCCAAAAAGAGGTGATGCCGACGCGCCACGAGCGCCTTGGCGCGCAATTCGCCATATTCGCTCACCGGGGCATCGTAGTCATAACTGGTGGTCATAAAGACCAGATCGCCGCCGACCGTGCGCCCTCCCCACGAACCAAAATTGGTACCACCGGCCCACATCCAATGTGAAAAGCCAGCCGCACCGACAGCCGTCAACTGATGTAACGTCATATCGAGTTTCGCTGCCGTCTTGCGCGTCTGGCGACTGGTACCCCAACTATCAAACCAGCCACTCCAAAGTTCACTCACAATCATCGGATTATCCGGCCAGAGGCGCCGAGTCTGGAGGAGCTTTTCGGCAATGCCACTCCATCCATTGCGCAATTCAGGTCGTCCGGGCATCGCCCCGACACACGTATATTGCGGCACCTCGATGCCGCGCGCCGTTGCCGCTGCCGCAAGCGTCTGCTGATGAAAATCGTGGGCATAGACCCCCGACGCCCAGTGCTCATTCTCGATCTGACAGAGGATAAGCGGGCCGCCCCTGGTATACTGACGCGGAACGAGCACCTCCATCAACCGGTCAAACCAGCGTTCAACAGCTTTGAGCGCCTGCGGATCATCAACACGCAAACGTATCCCAGGGGTCGCCGTCAACCAGGCCGGCAGGCCACCATTTTCCCATTCGGCACAAATATAGGGCCCCGGACGAACGATCACTTTGAGCCCGATCACCTGACAAAGATCGAGGAAAGCCGCAAGATTGGCCTCATCAGCAAAATCAAAGTGACCAGGACGAGGTTCGTGGCGATTCCATGGTATGACCGTGTCAATCGTATTCAACCCCGCCCGGCGGGCTTGGGTCAACAACGAGCGCCATTCTGCGTGAGGCCAGCGGAAATAGTGTATACAACCAGCCAGGAGATAGAAAGGTTGCCCATCAAGCAACAGACCATCACGCCCAAGCGTTACCGCAGGTGCCACGGCACACTCCCTTAGCTCTACTGCACCACCATTTTCTATTGTACTTCATCTTCAATGCTCTTGACGATTACCAAGCAACAGACTACACTATTTACGTAGATCAACCAGGAGGAAAGGAGCCCGTATGACTCCAGTCTGTTCAAATACGCAGCCATCTCACAAGCATCTCCCTATTGCCTCCTCAGGTGATAGTGTAAGTGTCTCACCTATGGCGCTGCGTGCGTTGCTATTGTTGAGTGAGGCTGTCAGTCCTGGTGATGCGTCACTTGCGCGTCTCTCTGATGAGGATCTGGCGCTCCTCCGTATGACGCTCATGCGTCTTGGCGGTAGCGAACGCAGAAATATTGCCTGACACCCTGCAACCACGTGTGGCGTGGACAAGCGGCCAGTCTCATTGGCCGCTTGGCCGAGCCAAGCGAGATAAGCTACCCCACCCACTCAGGATGTCCAGGTGTCCATTGCTCAAGTTGAGGGAGTCGCCGAAACCATGCGCCCTGACGCCGAATAAAGCTGTGGGTATCATATTTTAGTCGCTCGATACAGGCTTGCAGGTCGGCCTCACCTTCGAGATACGGTTTGAACTGGATATACCCGAGGCTCGACATTGCCGGGAGGTGCCAGCCGTACCCGGCGGCAACCAGCGCCTCTACCTCCTCAACAAGGCCAGCCTCCAGCATCGCATCCACCCGTGCATCGGCCCGTGCATAGAGTTCTTGACGTGGGCGAGTAAGCCAGATGGTACGAATCTGGTACGGCGGTGGTTGCCGCGTCTGCTGGGTCGAAATTGGTTCGCCCGTCACGAGATAGACCTCGAGGGCGCGAATAATGCGGCGCACGTTGGTCGGGCCAATCTGCAGGGCGGCCATTGGATCAACTGCCGCCAACCGCTCATAGAGCTGTGCTCCGCCGTCGTGCTCGGCTTCGGCCAGCAATTCGGCCCGCAACGCGGGCTGTGGGGCCACCCTGGGGATCTGCCATCCTTCAAGCACCGCCGCGAGATACTGACCGGTTCCCCCTACGAGCAAGGGCAAGTGCCCACGTGCGACCACCTCAGCAATGCTCGCCAGCGCCAGATCCTGATACCGCGCCAGCGAGAAAGCTTCATCAGGTTCACACAGATCAATCAGGTGATGCGGCGCAGCAGCGCACTCGGCTGCCGACGGTTTCGCCGTCCCGATCTCCATCCGTCGGTAGACCTGACGTGAGTCAGCCGAGATAATTTCGCCATCCAATCTGTGCGCCAGAGCAATTGCGAGCGCTGTCTTGCCTACAGCGGTAGGCCCCACCAGTGCGATCAAGGGTGCCGTCACGCGAAACTCCATCTTTGGTTATCCACTGGTAACGTTTGTATGGTACAATACCATCATGACGCACTGCGGCATAAAACATCTCTCAACCAGTGCGCACAAAGTGCCGAGGCAAACATGCATGCATTGTGCCACGGCCAGGAGTAAAAAGTCATGGGGACATTATTAACCTTAGAGCAACCAGATTCACGGGCCATTGTTACCCTTGAAGCTCGTGATGGCCGCCGGGTGAAGGTGCGCCACATGCGCCGCGAAGATGCTATTTTGCTCAAGCGGATGTTTTACCGTCTCTCGTCAGAGACGCGCTACCGGCGTTTTTTCGTGCCCCTTGATAAGGTTGAGGAAGAACGGGTTGATCTTGAAGCGCACCGCCTGGCCTCGATCGATCCGACCCACGAGCGGGCCCTGATTGCCCTGGTTGAAGAGCAGGGGCGCGATGAGTGCATCGGGGTCGCCCGCTACGGTCTTCTGGATCACCGCCGTGATACCTGTGAAGCGTCGGTCGTCATCCGTGACGATTATCAAGGCTCTGGTCTGGGGGGGCAACTCTTTGATCTGCTTGTTCAGGTTGCGCTCGTCACTGGCGTGCGCCACATGATCCTGTTGACCCATGCCGATAATCTTGGCATGATTGCCCTGGTGAAACGGGTTGGGTTGCCCTTCAAGGGCCGGTATAGCGCCGGTCTCTACGAAATCGACCTCATGCTCTCGGATGCGCTGAAACCCTTTTTTCCCTTTACCTCACCCGAAGCGTGATTGGCTGTGCGTCACTTCAAATGTACGTTACCCACTAGTATGGCTGCCAGGGCAGGCTCAGGGTAAACCGACTCCCTTGGCCCAGGCTGCTGGTGACGGTAAGGTCGCCGTTGTGGAGCTTTGCCAGCCGCGAAGCCAGCACAAGCCCCAGTCCAATCCCACCGTAATGCCGTCTTAGGCCGCTGTCAATCTGCACAAAGGGCTGGAAGAGCCGCGGAAGATCGGCTTCGGCGATCCCGATGCCCGTATCAACGATATGAAAGAGCGCCCGACCTTGCTCGGCGTTGCCGCGTAGTTCGAGCCGCACCACGCCCCCAGCATGACTAAATTTTACGGCATTGCTCAACAGATTGATGAGCATCTGTTTGATGCGCCGATGATCCCCGTAAAGCTCGGTCATCGCTGGGTCAAGCTCAAGTTGTACCTGAACCTGCCTGGCACGTGCCGCTTCGGCAACCACACGCACACACGCAACACAGAGCTCGTACACCTCAAGCAGGCCAAACTGCAGCTCAAGCGTGCCTGCTTCAATCCGGGTCAAATCGAGCAGATCGCTGATCAAGGTCTGCAAATCGCGCCCGTTCCCCTCCAGATCCTGGATCGCACGCTTTTGCCAGGCATTAAGCGGGCCATACAACTGTGCCCGAAGCAACTCGACCTGCCCAAGGATTCCATTTAGCGGCGTACGCAACTCGTGGCTAAGATGAGCCAGAAATTCGTCTTTGGTGCGGTTCGCCCGATCAAGCTCTTGATTCATAATCAAGAGCTCGTCACGGCTCTGCCGTAATTGCTCAGCAGTCCGCTTGCGCTCGGTAATATTGCGTGCGATGCCTTCAATGGCAACAAGGGTGCCGTTGTCATCGCGTAGCAGCGTACTCTGAACTTCAAACCAGAGGGGTGAACCATCACAATGCTGACCGCGCAACTCGAAAGGGCCAATCAGCAACGTTGGATCAGCGATGCTCTGCGTCAGCATTGCCCGATCTTCGGGGAAGAGAATGTCGCTCACCAACAGCGGTGAGGCATAAAACTCTTCAACGCTATAGCCCGTCAGTTCCTTAATCGCCGGACTGATATAGGTAATCTGTGGTTGAGGTTGCAGATCCACGCGGTAGACAATATCAGGCGCATTCTCGGCAAGTCGCCGGTAACGTTCCTCACTCTCGCGGAGCACCTGTTCAACCTGAGTTCGTACGATGATCTCGGCTTGAAGGCGTTCATTCGCCACGCTTAATTCATGGGTACGCTCGGCAACCCGTTGTTCGAGGGTGGCATTGAGTTCGCGCAGGGCTTCTTCGGCTGCTTTGCGGGCGGTAATGTCCTCGATAATGCCCAGGACCTCAATAATCTGGCCATCAATATCATAAATCGGTGAAACCGTGACCTTGACCCAAATGATCGCGCCGTTCTTGTGATAGAGCCGACGCTCGATCGTATAGGTTCGCAGTTCACCACTCAAGAGTTTGCGGGCCAAAACGCCATCGACTTCGTTATCATCGGGATACACAATATCGTGCAGTGTGAGCCGACTTAGTTCGTCTTTGGTGTAACCGACAATATCACAATACCGCTGATTGACGCGCATAATGGCACCATCATAGCGGATATGGCTCATCCCGACGGCAGCCTGCTCAAAGGAAGCACGAAAACGCTCTTCACTGGCACGCAGTTCATCGAGGAGTTGTTTTTCTGAGGGCAGCATCGATAGAAACTCGCTCTATCGTTAAATAAAAGTTAAGGGATTTTCTATAGGTCAAATTATAACACGTTCTTCCTTGATCTGATTCTGACACCCTATGGTGACAACTCGGCCAAGTTGTGGTATACTCCTCGGAATACAGATCTCCGATATTAATATGGATGCTATTTCCGATCCGGAAACGTTCAAGATTGTGGTGCCGTTGTTCACACTCATTGAGGTGTAGGCGGTGGCAAACACTTCGTTGCGGCTTGAGCAGGTACACCTGTGTTGCACCTGCGATCTCGCCGTGGGCCACGACACCACTATCAGTCAACCTGCATTGCTGACTTTGCTCCGCGAGGTTGTTGTCCAGAACTGGCGCGGTACCGCGTACCCCGGATGGGTAGTAGACAGCCGAGGCCGCCGTCATCCTCAGTCTGGGCTCGCCAATGGCAATTGGTTCGCCTCCGACCAAGCCTCGATCCGCGTCAACGAGCAGAACGAAGCCTGTCATGCAGAAAGAAGCACCAAGGTTGTCTGGAAGATTATTTGGACAATGAGATCAATCGTTGCAAAGCCACAAACGAGATACCCCTATGAGTGTACTAGAAATCCATGCTGAGAATTTCGTTAACGACGATTTCAAAGAAATGTGTGGTGAGTGGAGCTTCGGGTTTGACCGACTAGCATGCCGACCAGATAATACCCCAGCTCCGCAAGCAAGCATCTGGATTAACCCTGAGCAGTTGAAGCTGAAGATCGAGCAGATGCTCAACCAACCCTATAAAACAGCAGCTCCTCCGCAACAAGCATGATCACACTAGTCTAACCCTGCTCACGTGGTCACACGAGATGCCAGGAACCACAGTTCCTTGGTTCAGAGCCGTGAACCTTATGCGCTAAGCCCCACAGGCGCTCGCGGCGCTGCGCAACAGCCTCCTGGCGCTGTGGCGGCGTGCGGGTTAGACGAATATTGCCGCTTCCGTGCGGGCGACCGCGGCTTCCGTAGGGGCCGCGCTTGCCCTGATTCGTGTCCCTCCCACTTTGACGTAGCCCTACGAAAAAGGTGCATGCTCTGCCAAAATAGACCGACGTGTGTTAGCATGAGTTGCAAAGCTCGTTCTTGATAACATAAGGCACACGCTGGCTGGAGGATACGCCCTGGCGCAAGGATGATTGAGAAGAACCGTATGCAACCAGGTGAAGCCGACATTCTATATTCATTCTCACCACAGGCCCTCCTTGATGCCCTTTTTGCTTTTGTTGGTGTAGTGACGTTTGATGGCATCCTGATCGAAGCTAACCAGTCTGCCCTCAAGGTGGCTGGCTTGCAACCATCCGATGTCATTGGTAAGCCATTTCACGAGACCTACTGGTGGTCGTACGATCCTGACGTTCAGGCCGAACTATGCCTGGCCCTTGCGCGTGGCCAGGCTGGTGAGACCTCACGGTATGATGTGATGGTGCGGGTCGCCGACGAGCGCCTGATGATGATCGATTTTATGCTGGCCCCGCTCCGTGACGCATATGGCAATATCCGTTACCTAATTCCTTCGGCGATTGATGTCAGCGAGCGCTATAGCATCCAGCATGAACGAGAGTTTCTCCTTGCCCGCGAGCGCATTGCGCGCCAGATGGCCGAGCAAGCCGTGCGACGGGTAGAGCGTCTACAGGTGATTACCTCAGCCCTTTCTGAAGCCGTCACGCCGCTAGATGTGGCGCGTGTCGTTGTTGAAGAGGTGCGGCAGACCCTCGATGCCCACCAGGTAGCAATGTATGTTCGCAGTGCCGATGGCACGGCGCTCGAAGTCTTACATAGCACCAATGCCCCCCCCACTGGTGATTCAGCCCCTGTGCCGATCACGATGCTACTCGACACCACTCATCCGCTTGGCGAGACCTTGAAGACTGCGCTCCCAGTCTTTCTTGTTTCACAGGCCGATAGGGAGGCGCTCTATCAATCAGTTACCCTTCCACCGCCACTCGCGGCAGATGCGCACGGTCTGGCTCTGCTGCCACTGGAAGTCGAGGGCCAGGTGATGGGCGTCTGTATGGTTAGTTTTGCTGAGCCGCGTCAATTTCCCCAGGATGAACGGGCTTTTCTGTGGGCGATCGCGGTGCAATGTGCCCAGGCGCTGCAGCGGGCCCGCCTCTATAGCACGATGCAAGAAGCCGTCACCACCCGCGACCATTTCATAGCTGTCGCTTCACACGACTTGCGTACCCCTCTCACCGTGATGCTCGGCCAGGCGCAGTTGCTCGACCGCCGCATGCAACACGCCCAGCTTGGTGAAGCCTTTACCCGCCCGATTCAGGCGATTGTTCAGCAGAGTCTGCGTCTCAACCGGATGTTGACGTCGTTGCTTGATCTATCACGCATTCAGACCGGCCAATTGGTTATCGAACGCGACTGGTTTGATCTGAGGAGGCTGGTCGAGCGGATCGTGGCCGAGGTGAGCCCGACGCTGAGTCGGCATACCCTTGAACTGCTGGCCACCCCTGATCCGCTGCCGATCTTTGCTGACGAACTGCGCATTGAAGAAGTAATTCAGAATATCATCAGCAATGCCATCAAATATAGTCCGGCAGGAGGCCCCATCCTCCTCACCCTCGAGCAGAGAGACGAACATCTTTGTGTGGCGATCAGCGATCAGGGTATTGGTATCCCTCTCGAGGCACAACAACACTTGTTTGAGCAGTTCTATCGTGCCGCCAATGTTCAGCACAGCTCGTTCACTGGTCTGGGCATTGGCCTGTACATTGTTCGCGAGATTGTGCAGCAGCACGGCGGCATGATCAGTTGTACCAGCCAGGAAGGCCAGGGGACAACCTTTACGATCTGCCTCCCACTGAGCGACCATAACTAGGCTGTTGCCCGAGCAACGCATGCATGTGTGGTGGCAAACAGCCAGTTTCATCGGCTGTTTGCCACCACACAACGCGTCTACCATCCCCAGGTTCCAGGCCCCCCCTTGAAAGGCCCGACAATATCCGACGTAATCCAACCCCCATAGAAACCGCCTGGTTGCGGCGTCACCCGTTCGCCATCAACAAAACATCCATCCATTGGGTCAGGGTAAAAGGCCAGAGCATTGGCAAGCGCCTCAAACCCCTGGGTTGGTCGTGGATAGGCCCAGGCAACATCTTCAACACGCTGGTTCTCAATCTGAAGCGTATAGTAGATCGCCTGGCCTTTGAATTCGCAGAAACTACTGCGCGCCGTACGAGTCAAATAACGCATCTGCACATCCTCGGGAGGGATATAGTAGACCGGAGGATGGCTGGTTTCGAGCACCCGAAAGGCCCGCCGCGTATCGGCAAGCAAAATGCCTCCAAAATAGATCTGAAGATGGCGCGAGGTCGCTTCGAGTCGCGGTGGCCGAGGATAATCCCAGACCGACTCCTGACCTTCACCCGGTGGAATGCGACGTATCATCTTTAATTCCTCCTTTCTTTCACTATAACATAGCTTCGCGGCGTATCCTTTGGCGTGCGCCAGCGGTATAAATCATGCAAGCAACTTGCCAAGCACGCACGGGCGTGCTATAATAGAACAGATTTGCGGGCGAGTCAATCTGCGTTGACAGCGCCCCTCCCTCATAGTAGAGTAGAGAGAAGGAGAAGCACGAGTGTCAGCACATAACGGAGGAGCGCCCGCGATGGCAATCGCGCCCGAAAAAGAGAAGGCCCTGGCTGCCGCAATGAGCCAGATCGACCGCAAATTCGGCAAAGGCTCGATCATGAAGATGGGCGAGGTCAACTCACGTCTGGCGATTGAGGCGATCCCCACTGGTTCAATTGCCCTAGACATTGCACTGGGCATCGGTGGCTTGCCACGCGGTCGCGTCGTCGAAATCTTTGGCCCCGAGAGCAGTGGCAAAACAACGTTGGCCCAGCATATCATCGCTGAGGCCCAGAAACTCGGTGGTGTCTGTGCGTTCATTGATGCTGAGCATGCCTTTGACCCGATCTATGCCAAGCGCTGTGGTGTCCAGATCGATGATCTACTCGTCTCACAGCCCGACACCGGTGAACAAGGGCTTGAGATCTGTGAAACCCTCGTCCGTTCCAATGCCATCGATGTCATCGTCATCGACTCAGTGGCGGCCTTGGTGCCTCGGGCTGAAATCGAAGGCGACATGGGTGACAGCCTACCCGGCCTCCAGGCCCGCTTGATGAGCCAGGCCCTGCGCAAGCTCTCAGGAGCGATCCACAAGAGCCGAACCATCGTTATTTTTCTCAACCAGTTGCGTATGAAGATAGGAGTGATGTTCGGTTCGCCCGAAACCACTACGGGTGGGCAGGCACTCAAGTTTTACGCTTCGGTGCGCCTCGATATTCGCCGCATCGAGACGCTCAAGTCGGGGCAAGAGGTGATTGGTTCACGGGCACGCGTCAAGGTGATCAAGAATAAGGTGGCCCCACCCTTCCGCCAGGCCGAGTTTGATATCCTCGCCAACGAGGGCATTTCGCGTGAGGGCAATATCCTTGATGTTGGCGTCGAGATGAATATCATCCGCAAGAGCGGGGCCTGGTTCTACCTTGCCGAAGACCGCCTCGGACAGGGGCGCGAGAATGTGCGTAACTTCTTGAAGGAGAACCCGGCGCTGACCGAAGAGATCGAGCGCCTGATCAAAGCCCAGGGCCTCTCGAATCCGATCGTGCTGCCCGTTGCAACCATTGCCGACGATGAAGACGCCGGCCTCTTTGAAGACGAGGAGTAGCTAGTCAGCCACGATGCCCGCAGGCACCATTACCGCCATCACTGCGCAGCTTCACGATAGCCAGCGTGTCAATATTTTCATTGATGGGGCCTTTGCCCTTGGGATAAGCCTCGCAACCCTCGCCCGTGAGGGTTTGTGGGTCGGTCTGACCCTTGATGATGCCGCCTGGCAACGCCTGGCGGCATCAGCACAGGTAGAACAGGCCCTCCTGTCCGCCATGCGCTTGCTCGATGCTCGGCCTCGTAGCCGCGCCGAGGTGCGTTTGCGCCTGCGCCAGAAAGAGCATCCCCCCCAGGTGATTGATCAGGTTCTCGAGCGTCTGCAAGACCTTGGGTTGCTTGATGATGCGGCGTTTAGTCGCTACTGGGTCGAAAACCGGCAACGGTTTCGCCCCCGGGGGGTGCGTGCACTCGTTGCCGAGTTGCGCAACAAAGGCGTAGATCGTGATACAATCGCAGCAGCACTGGCCGAGGCCGGTGCCGATGCCGAAGGAGAACGGCAGGCGGCGGAACAGGTAGCGCGATCAGTCCTTGCACGGTACTGTGCAAGCCCCGACCGCGCCACGTTTCAGCGCCGTCTCGGCGGTCTCCTCCAACGACGAGGCTTTGCCCTCGCTGTCATTCGTCCGTTGCTCGAAACCCTCTGGTATGAATGTTCTGCCTCGCAGGGTGACGAGACGTGAGGCGGGGTATGGCCCCGTGTCTGTTATTAAAGAGGCGCGCTGATGCCTGATGTGCAATTTCTTGGTCATGCCTGTTTTCGCCTGCGTGGGCGCGATGGTACCGTGCTCTGTGATCCCTTTAATCGCTCGCTTGGCCTTGATATCGGTCGCCCAACCGCCCATATTGTGACGATTAGCCATAATCATCCTGATCACAATAATGTGGCCGCCGTCAAGCCATTGCGCGAAAAGCTCTTTGTCGTTGAGTCGCCCGGTGAGTATGAAGTCAGTGGCATCATGATCACCGGGGTGCGTACCTATCACGATAAAGAACGTGGGGCTGAACGTGGCTACAATACGGTCTATGTGATCCACCTTGATGAGGTGGTCTTCTGCCATCTCGGTGACCTCGGTCACGAGTTGACTCAGGCCCAGCTCGAGGCCATCGGCAATGTTGATGTGCTCTTTGTGCCGGTCGGTGGCGGCGAGACGATTGGCCCAGCCGAGGCGATCAATGTGATCAGCCAGATCGAGCCGCGGATCGTTGTGCCAATGCACTATGCCCTTGCGCAGCTCTCGTTCGATCAGCCGTTGCTGCCCCTCGAACGCTTCACAACCGAGATGGGCCTCAAAGAGTTGACCGCCGAAGATAAGCTGACGCTCAACGCCTCGCAGTTGACCGCCGAACGTGAAGAGACACGCCTGGTTGTGTTGCGCCCGATCCTGGGCTAGGAGTAAAGAAATGGTCAAGTACATCTTTGTCACTGGTGGTGTTGTCTCATCGGTCGGCAAAGGTATCGGTGTGGCTTCTATTGGTCGCTTACTCAAGAGCCGTGGCTTAGGGGTTTCGATCCTGAAACTCGACCCCTATCTGAATGTCGATCCCGGCACGATGTCACCCTATCAGCACGGTGAGGTTTTTGTCACTGAGGATGGGGCCGAAACGGATCTCGACCTTGGCCACTACGAGCGGTTTATTGATGAAAATCTGACCCGCCTGAGCAATGTGACTACCGGGCGGATCTATTCATCCGTGATCGCGAAAGAACGCCGCGGCGATTATCTCGGTGGTACGATCCAGGTGATTCCGCATATTACCGATGAGATTAAGGCTCGCATTGTCGCCGTCGGCCAGCAGAGCAACGCTGATGTGGTGATTGTGGAGATTGGCGGGACGGTCGGTGATATCGAGAGTCTGCCGTTTCTTGAGGCGATCCGCCAGATGCGTAAGGATGTTGGGCGTGATAATGTGCTCTATATTCACGTGACCCTGTTGCCCCATATCGGGTCAACTGGTGAACTCAAGACGAAACCAACCCAGCACTCGGTGATGGCGTTACGCAATGTTGGCATTACCGCCGATGTGATCCTCTGCCGCGCTGATTTCCCGATTACCGACGAGATTCGTGACAAAGTGGCTTTTTTTGCCGATGTCGATGCCCGTGCCGTCATCCCTGTCCAAACCGTTGAATCGATCTATGAGGTTCCCCTGGTACTCGAACAGGCCGGGCTTGGCGAATATCTCTGTGATCACCTTGATCTGCAGAATATCGCCCCCGATCTCAATGTTTGGCACGATCTCGTCAGGTTGATCCGACAACCCAAGCGTGTCTTGCCGATTGCCCTGGTCGGCAAATATATCGAATTGAAAGATGCCTATATCAGTGTGGTCGAGGCCCTTCGCCACGCCGGGTTGCATCAAGAGTTTGATATTGATATGCATTGGATCCACGCCGAACAGGTCGAACGCGATGGCCCTGAACGACTGCTTGCCAAGGTCTATGGGATTGTGGTTCCCGGTGGTTTTGGCGACCGTGGCATCGAGGGTAAGATCCTGGCGGCTGACTATGCGCGGCGCAACCAGATCCCCTACCTCGGGCTGTGCCTCGGGATGCAGTGCGCAACAATTAGCTTTGCTCGCCATGTGCTCCAGAATGCCGAGGTCAATAGTACCGAGTTTATGCCTGATACGCCCCATCCGGTGATTGATTTGATGCACGATCAGCGCGAGATTACTCAGAAGGGCGGTACGATGCGCCTCGGTGTCTATCCATGTGTGTTGACCCCAGATACCCGGGCGTATGCAGCGTATGGCGTTGACCAGATCAATGAACGGCATCGCCACCGCTTCGAGTTTAACAATGCCTATCGAACGCTCCTCGAAGAGGCCGGGTTTGTGATCAGTGGCCTTTCACCCGATGGTCGCCTCGTCGAGATTATTGAACTCCGCGACCACCCCTGGTATGTCGCCAGTCAGTTTCATCCCGAGTTTCTCTCGCGCCCCAATCGCCCCCATCCGCTCTTTCGTGAGTTTATCGCAGCCGTGGCTCGTACCCTGCGTGCCAGCGAGCCGGAACAACTCCCCCTCGCCGACCCCGAGGATATGGCAATAGGACTGGGAAAGAAGGGGCCATAGGCCCCTTCTTTCCCAGTCGATATCTTCCTCGTCCCAGGTGGGTTCGATGCGTCTCGGCCCCTTCTTTCCCAGTCGATATCTTCCTCGTCCCAGGTGGGTTCGATGCGTCT
>NZ_SIJK02000006.1:163955-165516 GCF_004762035.2 Candidatus Chloroploca mongolica
CGGCCCCTTCTTTCCCAGTCGATATCTTTCTCGTCCCAGGTGGGTTCGATGCGTCTCGGCCCCTTCTTTACCAGTCGATATCTTCCTCGTCCCAGGTGCGCCCGATGCGTGGCGCTGGCGGCGGCGGTAAGGGGCGTGTATACGAGGGACGACCGCCATTCCCGTTGCTGTGACGGGTTGTGATTGTTCGCGGCGTGAGCGGGGGCGGTGGATCAAGACGAGCGGTGATGATGCGCGAGGGCGAGTGCATCTCGGCGGCAACGGCACGTGCCACTGCCGTTGGCGGTGGGCCGAGGGGTTCGGGTTCGGGCATGATCATCGGGGCCGGGGAAGGACGGGCAACTTCCTGGAAGACCGGGAGATCCAGGTGTACTGTGTGGGGCGGGGTGCCTCGATTGCCACGCAAATACTGCATCGCCTCGTATTCGTCGCCAAAAAGACCAATCCCGCTGACAAGTTTGACGAGAGGAGCAAAGATCAAGAGGTGATGGGTGTTGACGACAAAGGCCAAGTGACCTAAATGAGGGTGATGAGCGATCTCTTCCGTTCGTCGGCGCGCTCCAGGCGACGCCCCGGCAATGTAACGTCCGTCAACAAGAAGATCAGTCGGCATCGGGCAGGTTTCGAGCAGGGACCACATCTCGGCATAATAATTCTCGGCGTGATCGCGACTCAGGTGTCCTTCAATAGTGACCCAGACGAGATCATCGCCATGACGAGTAATGCGGTAGGGCATCGTTCGCACTTTCTAGGAAGCTATCCGAACGAGCAAACGTCATGGGCCGGCCCAGATGCCGGACAGTATCGTGCGTAGATAGCTCCGGGCTCAAGCGCCCATCGGGGGGGAACGCTGAGGCGAGTAGCGGGTGCGTGCCCATTATACAAGTCTCGTGCTTATATGTCTATAGGTTGAACTGAGAAGTAATCACAATTTATCGTATACATTTGCTTACCGAAAGAGGGGCACCGCAGGTGCCCCTCTTTCGGTGTCAGGTAAGGATGCGAGGGTAGCAGGGCTATTCCGGGCTGTTCCAATCTACCATGATCAGTGGCATCCAGACCGAGTAGCGTGATGGTACGGCTGTTGTGCTCGTTGCGAGGACGGACTGTGCTGTTGTACCAGGATTGCCACTCGATGTAGCTGTGATGGTGACGGTATCCGTTATCCCGCCACTCGCCGTGACCGGGATCGTGACGGTGACCGCCAGATTCGTCCCTTCACCCGCTGCTAGCGTGACCGTCGGCGGGAGTGTGACCGGCCAGGCATTCCCCGCCGTGCTCAGGCTGACGCTATCGGTTAGGTTGCCGGTATTGGTCAGCGCCAGGGTGTACGTGACGACCGTGCCGGGCAGCGCGGTCTGGGCGGTGTCTGGTGGCAGGAGCGTTACGCCGTAGGTTGCCTCGGCAGTCGTGGTCAGCGTGCTGGTCGCCGTGGCGGGCGGTGTGCCCGGGTCGGCCTCGGAGGTCGCGGTGACGACCACCGTATCAAGCATCCCGCCCGTGGCTGTGACCGGGATCGTGACGGTGACCGCCAGATTCGTCCCTTCACCCGCTGCTAGCG
>NZ_SIJK02000006.1:165616-170976 GCF_004762035.2 Candidatus Chloroploca mongolica
TATCGGTTAGGTTGCCGGTATTGGTCAGCGCCAGGGTGTACGTGACGACCGTGCCAGGACGTCCCGAGCCAGTTGAGGTAGCGGCGCGCAGATCGACCCCATATTGCACAGCTTCCACCGTCATACTGACCGGCACTGTGATCAGAGGCTTGAAGGGATCATTGCTATGCAGGCAGAGATACGCTTCATACGCACCGGGGGCAACCCCTGTAGCATTGAGGGTCACAGTCACCTGGCTTGAAGCTCCGGGCAAGGTCGTACCACTGGTGGGATCGACGGACATCCAGGCGACATCAGATGGATTGCTGCATCCCACCACTTTTCGTAGCTGGAAGGGCATACCCTGATTGGTACTTGACCCGATATCCTGCAGTGGCACCCAGCCAGTGTCGCCGCGTTGCAGAGCATTGCCGGTGACGGTCTGGCTAATGACGGTAATCGGTGGCTGCCATGGCCCCGAGGCGAGGCTGCCAGCCAGTTGCCAATCGAGCCAGTAGGTGCCAGGTGGCAGATCAACGCCTGCACGACCGACGATCGCCATGATTGGTCGTTCAGTTAAGGTGGGATTGGTGTCAATGACCCGGTAGGCATTGGTCCAACTACTCTCAACAAACCGATTGGTCGTCGTATCACCAAAGACAACCATACTCGCCGGATCATCTGGTGGGCCATTCCAGATCTGGAAGTTTACCCCTGTGAACGTAGAAGCAATCGATGATCCGGTCTGGTACGCATAGAAGACCACCTCATCAACCCTCCAACCGCTGGCATCGGTCACGGTGAACTGATCAGAGATGCGGAAATGAGGGCCTGGAGCGAGCAGCCCTGTGGCAAACCCAAGGGTGCTCATACCCAGGCTCGTCTGCAGCAAGCTCAGATCAGCGCCATCTGGTCCATCACCAAAGCTGGTAATAAAGGGGCCATTGTCATACAGCACCGTTAGCGTAGGTACCGCTGATGGCGCAATGCCAACCGACGCTGCGCCTGGAGCTTCTTCGATGTACCAGGCCAGATCGGCCAGACCCGTATTGCTGATTGTGAGCGCGTGCGTTGTGGTCGTTTCGACAGATTGGACAGCGGCAATGGCTGCGACGTCAACCTCAATCTCGGGAACAGTGACAACGTCGAGGGTCACTGGCACTACGACCATAGGCTGATTCGGATCGTTGCTATTGACACACAAGAGGGCCGAGTACTGACCAACTGCCAGACCAGTCGCATCAAGCGTGGCCGTGACTGCCGTCGTGGCACCAGGTGCAGTTGTCCCGCTCGTGGGCTCAATGGTTAACCAGGGGACATCAGCGGGTGCCAGACAGGCATTGCTACTCGTTCCCTGGGCACGGATCATCCAGTTACCGGGCCCCCCAAGGGTATCAATGAGACGAAAGGTGCCCAGCGGCAACGCCGGTGGGTTGCCAGGTGCCGCATCGCCGAAACCGATCCACGAACGCTGCTGGCTGTTTGTCTGATCAAGCGCTGCCGGGAAAACACCTGCTGTGACTGAGCCACGATTCACCACCCCTATGAGCACATCACCAGGGCCATTCAGCGTGACAGAGATCGGATAGGTCGAGAAAGCATCCAGGGATTGTACCGTCTGGCCGGTCAGCGAGGCAACATGGGTTGCCCCATTGCTCGGATCACCGTCGGCATCCTCGTAGACATAGAGATCAACCGCATCGCCAATTTGCGGTCCGTTGCTTGAACGGAACAGCACCTGAATCTGATCGAGGGTCAAAGGATAAGCAACTGCCCCCGGGGTAAAGCGGTTCAACCAGAGAAAATGCCCCCCTGAAGTGAGGCCGATAGCATTTTCTGCCGTGCCATCATCCAGGATGAGATTGACCTGACCGGGAGCATTCGCTGGCAGCATAACGCTGCTCACCGTGGGTGAAGCTTCACCCCGGATCGTCGCTGAACTCACGAGCTTTGGATGCAGGCTGGGCGCACGACGTTCCAGTCCCTCATCTTCCGGTAGTTCCAGCAGAACGGTAGTTTGCGAAGCTTCATCAATTGACCAGGTCAGATCGGTACCACCCTCGTTGCCAATCGTCAACACATGCGTTGTGATCGCATCCACCGGTTGCGTCGCAGCCAGTAGCCCAGGGGTAACCGTTATCCCTGGGGTCGCAGCAACCGGCAAAACGACAACCGGAAGGTTGGTGGCAGCCACACGTCTGACACCACTATCCTGACAGGTATTGCTCTCGACCTGCATGGTGTAGGTTCCCGTCACATTGTTTGCAAAGGTGGTCAGCACCACATCAACCTGACCAGCCAGCAGATTGCTCACTTCAAGTTCAGACTGCAAACCACCAGAAGCAGCATCATCGTTATAGGCCACCGTGTTGAGGCATGGTTGCGTGGGGTCAAACGGATTCGCTGAGCCGTCTGGGGCCTGATAGAAGACAAGCACAGTATCCATGCTTGTCCCACCTACCGTACTCGCCAGGAGATGATGCGGTTCTGGCCCTCCCAGGTTGTAGGAATAGACCTCATGGTGTACAGCCGTGCCAGTTGGAGATAGATTACAACTCGCCCCAGCGCCGGATGGTCTATGGAAGACTGGGGTCGCTGCGGTCAACTCACCGGTTTCAGGCCCTGCCGGGCAGGTTGTACTGTTCGGGTTGAGCAGTGGCGCTGGATGCGTTGCACGTGTCTGCAGGGTGATGCGGCCAAAGGCAAATTCATCCAGCGGGAGCCCTGAGACGTCGGCTGTTATGGTGAGCACCTGGGTCGCTCCAGGGTTGATCGTAAAGCTTGCCGGGGTAACCGTTGCCGACATGCCAGTTGGGCCAGCAAACGATGCCGTGTAGGTTACGGGCTGGGTCAGCACGCTCTTGATGGTGCGCGTCCAGGTGCATTGCCCTGCGCAATTATAATTGACCAGGCCTGGCTGGTTCAAGGTTTTAGGATCACCACCGGCTAATGGATCAGCCGCAAGATAATTCACGCCAGTTTCATCAAACACAAGGCCAACCGTGCTTGCCCGGGCGAGATTCAGCCGTCCTGCGCCAACATCAAAGGCGTCAGCGGGCGTTAGACCATCCTCTTTGCGCAGGTCATTCACGGCTGTAGTTGCCATTGCCGACCGAATCTCGGCGGGCGACCAGGAAGGGTGCAGCGCCATCATCAGTGCCGCTGACCCCGCGCCGTGGGGTGACGACATCGAGGTGCCCTGCAAAAAGCCATATTGCACTGGGTTGCCGGAATCAGCAGCGACAGCGGCAAGGATATTGACGCCGGGGGCGGTATAGTCGGGCTTGATCAACTCAAACTGACTAGGCCCACGCGAACTGAAACCAGCCACAATATGCTGCCAGGCGTCCTCATAGATCAGCGACGTTGCGGCATTGATCCGTACCTGGGTGGTTGTCGGATTGGCAAGGACATAATCACGCAGCGCCGCTCCGCTGGCAAGATCGAGCATGACCACTGGCGGTGAGCCAGTCAAACCGCCAGCAGCAATGGGTGGCCCGCCAACATTGTTGAAGAGCACCACCCCCGTTGCGCCGGCATTGACAGCATTCGTGGCCTTGGTTTCAAACGGACAGCTACCCCGTTGAATCAGCGCCAGGTTGCCCGTGAACGTCCCTGCGGCAAACGCCTCACAGCCGAGATTATTCGTTGCATCATAACGAAGGCCGCCCGTGATATCTGCAGCAATCAGCGTCCCTTCACCGGGTACAACTGGGAGAGTTTGCAACTCAAGGGGCGTTGTCGGTGCCGTTACATCCAGGGTCTGCACGATGGCTCGATTGTGGGTACTTGCTGCAACTGCCGCATTCCACGGCCCCGTTTTGGCAACCGTGCTCGGGCCAGGGCCTTGATTGCCGGCCGAGGCCGAGACAAAAATACCGGCATTGCTCGCTTCAAGGAAGGCCAGGTCAACCGGATCATTCCAGGGGTTATCGCTACCCGAGATCGAGTAGTTGAGCACATCAACCTGATCATTGAGAATGGCCGAATTGACCGCCTGAATACTACTTGTACTGGGACAACCGGGATCACACACTTTGTAGGCGACAATGTTCGCACGTGGGGCAACGCCCTGAATGGGAAGATCATACGTGTCTGACCCAACGTTGAAGGTAGCAGTGTGGGCATTGCCGCCAGCGGTACTGGCCGTGTGGCTACCATGACCATCCGTATCTTCGGGGCTACCGCCATTATTGTAGAAGTTGTAGGCACCAATGAGCTTGCTATTGCAGAAGCCAGGATTAGCCACACACCAGCCGCGGTAGACGCCTGCCCCATAGGGGTTGGTGTGCGTATACCCATCACCATCTGTCGCCGCAAACGACGGATGTTGTGCATTGATCCCCGAGTCAATCACCCCGATCACGATACCTTCACCACGGCTGGCAACCTGCGCACTGGTCTCACCATTCCAGATCGCAGGGGCACCGATCAAGCCTGGGCCAACATCGGTGGCAAGTTCACGGATTGTGTCGGCATAGACCGCAACCACATCGGGCCGTGCTGCGATACGTTGGGCCTCGTCGTGGCTTACGCGCACGGCGATGGCATTGAGCACCCCGACATAATTGAAGGCAACCTCGACCTGCCGTTGCAGCATCTGGTCAAGCGCAACCTCAAACTGCTTTTGCTTTGTGTTGAGGTACTGGAGATACGCCTGTGACGAGGCAGAGTTCACATCGAGCTTGCGTGCCCCGGTAGCCTCAGGGCTGGTTGCCGGTAGATTGAGCAAGCCCCCCGTGTAACTCGCAAGGGCAGGCTCGGCAAAACGAACAATATACAGGCCCGTCTCGCTCACTTCAAGCTCAGAAGCTGTTGCGACCTCGGCACTGATTGCCGGATCAACTAATTCTTGATCCACAATCTGGGCCTGAGCGCGAAACCCAGATCCAACAGACACAAACAGCATGAAAAGAATGATTAAGAGCGAAATGGATGCGGATCGATGCCTTGCCATGTCTAGCCACCCTTTACTTGAGAGAATCAGAGGTGAAAACTTTATAAAAAAGCAGTCGTGGATCGTAATTCTGGAGGGTCAATAAGGGGAACAGAGCCGCTGAATCGTAGCATAACACACACAATGCGTTGGTAGTGTAATCAAACTTTTCCGTTGTGCAATACCCTCGCCAAAATGACCACCTCGTCGGCCCCTTAACAACCAAACATCTGTACGTCACCATCGTCGCCGAGTGAGCCGTGCCGCTTGAAGAGTCGCGCACAACGGGCTTTTGTCGTATCGTTGGGGTGTCAAACCAAACCAACGACGAAACAACAAAAGCCCATGCGCAATCCTATCACACTCTTGGTCTGTCTGGCACCGTTCGTGCGCAGGGCTGATGCAAAGTCAGGCCCGGAACAAGAGGCGGTCGATGGCGGCCGCC
>NZ_SIJK02000070.1 GCF_004762035.2 Candidatus Chloroploca mongolica
ACACCCCATACCCGACACCCGACACCCCATACCCGACACCCGACACCCCATACCCCATACCCGATGCCTGCCCCCCGAGACCCGAGACCCGAGACCCGAGACCCCACGGAAAACCCAGCACCTCACGCAACACAAAGCGCACCCAGGCCGTGTGGATGGCCGGGTCAGGGCGCAGGCCCTGCTGGTTGTCCTGCCACTCCTCCAGCGCGCGGCGCACGCCTCGGCTGACCTCGGCGTCGTGCGCGTCCAAGCCCTGGGGGAAGACGCGCAGCAGCACCGGCATGCTCAGGAACGGCCCTGAGACCTCTACCAACGAGAGCCATTCGGCGTGGTGGCGGGCGATGGACATAGGTTTGCTCTCAAACTCAGCGCCTTCGCGGCTTTGCGTTAAAAAAGCATACGGCTTTGCGCCTCTGCGTCTCTGCGTCTCTGCGTTAAAACACCTCAGCGACGTTACGCCAATCGTTCCGGCACTAAAAACGTCACGGCAACAGGAAACAGTCGTGGACTCGGGTTCGCGTAGCGGGCGCGGATGGCGGCGGTCTCGCCCGCGAGCTCGCCGGGGATTTGGGCCAGGCGGGCGCGCAGGCTGTCGCGGTTGCGGGCCAGTTGCTCACGTTCGGTGTCCGAGAAGTCGGGGAGCATCAGCTGGCTGATGGCCGGCTCGTCCAGTTCGGTCGCGATTGCCCGCTGCAACTCGCCCAGGATGGCGGTGATGTCCGCAACCTCCTTGTCACGCCGCTCGGCAAGCTGCTTCGCGAGACTGGCCGCCCGCTCGCGCATGCGCGCCTCTAGCGCCGCGAGCAGCGCGTCCTGGTGCTTGGGCCATTGGGCTGCCAGGCGCTCCTGCACCGCAGCGGGGACGGGGCGGTCGGTCGCGGCAGCGAGCACGCGCTGGGTCTCGGTCAGGTTTATACGGGCGAAGCGGCCCTCGCGCAGTTGGCCGCCGGCGACAATCAGTTCCTCGTGGAGCCGCTGGTGATCGGTGCCCAGCACCAGGAGTCGGGCATGGCCGATCAGGGCTGGTCGCTCTAGGGCATCGTTCGGCACGATCCGCGCGGTGACCCGGTACAGCTTGCCGCGCCCGCCCGGCGCCCAGACCTCGGCCCGCAGCAAGCGCAGCGCCATCGCCACCAGCCGATGGTTCAGGTGCGCCAGCACCACATCGTCGCGCCCATCAACCAGGGTGTGGTCGAAGACAATCGGGCGCGGCACGCCAGTATGCGGGTGCGCCAGGCCTGCACCGCACGTGGCCCAACTGCCAGTCAACGAGGGAACCTGAAAGGCCGCAAGCCCGTTGATCGTGGTCGCCCGCAGCGGGGGCTGGCCGGCGAGCGCCAGCGCGATCTGCACCACCGTCTGCACGCGCGTCGGCTCCAGCTTCAGGTTGCGCCGCGTCTCCTGGAGTTGCTCGTGGAGCTTGGCGATCTGCTCGCGCAGCTGCCGCTCGAACTTCAGCAGCCGACGCACCGGCTCGGCATCCCGCTCGGCCGCCGCTGTCTCCAGCCGCACCCGCCGTCCAAGCATGGCCTCCTCGACCTGCGTGGCGATCACCGGCCCAACCTTGCCCAGGTCTTCGCGGATCGTGTTGACCTTCAGCGCGGCCCGCATCAAGAACTCGAGGTCGGCGGCGAGCTCGTTTGGGGCGAGCGTATCGCGCACCTGGCGCTCGCGCCAGCCCTTGCTGACAAAGTGGAAGATCTGCACCTGGGCGGCGCGCTGACCGTGGCGGTCGATGCGGCCATTGCGCTGCTCCATCCGGTTCGGGTTCCAGGGGATCTCGACGTGGATCAGCCGGGAGCAGTGGTTCTGCAAGTCGATGCCCTCGGAGGCCGCGTCGGTGGCCAGCAGAATACGCACCGGCGCGACCTCCGGGCTGGCCTGGAAGGCCGCCTTGATCCGCTCACGCTGGTCCGTGGGCATCCCGCCGTAGAGACTCATCAGGCGCTCGCCGCCGCCCAGTCCGGCGCTGGTCAACATCTGGAGCAGCCAGCGCTGGGTGTCGCGGTACTCGGTAAAGATGATCACCCGCGTGGTCGTCCACTGGCCGTCGGGGGTGAGCAACTGCGCCTTCAGCCAACCAATCAGCTCGCGGGTCTTCTGGTCGGGTCGGCCACGTGCGGCCTCAGCCCATGCCCGCAGCTCGTCCAGCAGCGTGCGCTCCTCCGGCGTCAGCTCGCGGAACAGGCGCGTCGCCGTATCGAGGGTATCGTCGAGCGCCGTATCGGCCGCCTCATCGTCGCCAAACTCCTCATCCGCCTGCTCCAGCTGGGCGCGCAGGATGCCCACCGGGGTGCGGGTCGGGCTGGCCCCGCGCTTGCGGGCCGTCTCCAACGACCGGGTATGCTGGGCAAGCGTGCGGGCAAACGCCTCGGGCGAGGAGAAGAGCCGCTTCTTGAGCAGCTTGAACACGAACTCACTGGCCACCTGCTCGGTCTGGTCGCTGGCCCCCTTCAGGCGCGACTGCGTATACTGGCGCAGCACCTGATGAACGCGCAACTCCTCAGGAGTATAGGCGACCTCAATCGCCTCCAGCGTGCGCGCGGGAAAGCGCGGGGAGCCGTCCCAGCGCGGCGGCAGCTCCGACTTCATCCGGCGCACCATCACCGCGAGCAGGCTGGTGCGCTCCGGCGCCACGCCACGGGCAAAGCGCTGCGGGTCGAGCAACTCCAGCAAGGCGGTGAAGCTCTCGGGGTAGCCGTTATGCGGCGTAGCCGAGAGGAACAGGCGGTGCTCGAAGTGGGGGGCGATCGTGCGTATGGCCAGGGTGCGCAGCGAGTCGGTGGCATACTTGCCGCGGCCCGAGGGGGCCACGTTGTGCGCCTCGTCGACAATCAGCATGTCGAAGCGGCGCGGGTAGGCTGGCTCATCGGGGCCAGGCAGCACCTCGCGAAACAGGCGTATCGGGCGCTCACGCTTGAGGAAGTCAATTGAGGTGATCAGGCGCGGGAAGTGCGTCCAGGGGTTGACGTGCAGGCCACGCTCACGGCGCAGCACGCGCATCAACTCGGTGTCGACGATGCGGAACTCCAGCCCAAACTTGTCGCGCATCTGGTCGCGCCACTGGATCTGGAGTGCGGCGGGGCAGACAATCAACACCGCGCGGGCGCGGTGGCGCAGGATCAGCTCCTGGACGACCAGGCCGGCCTCGATGGTCTTGCCGAGGCCGACATCATCAGCGATCAGTAAATTGGCGCGGGGCATCTGGATCGCCCGCACGACCGGATCGAGCTGATAATCCTCGATGGTGATGCCGGAGCGGAAGGGGGCCTGGAGGGCGCGCAGATCAGCGCTAGCGATGGCACCCCAGCGCACGGCATCGAGAAACGCGTCGAAACGCTGGGGGTCATCGAAACCCCTGGGCTGGGGCAGCGCGGCACCCTCAACCGCCTGGGTACCCGGCTCAATCTCCCAGATCACCTGGAGCTCCTCGCCGAGCGCATCATCCTCGACCGAGGCGAGCGTCACCCGATGCTGTGGGGTGGGATCGTAGGCCGCCAACGGGTCGGGAGGAAGCGTACTCTGCCGCACCTCCGTGACAACGTAGCGACGTTGGCGCACCTCGACCAATTGACCCTGTTCAGGAAGAGCTGTTGCAAGAACCGTCGGCATCGTCGCTCCAACCAGACCAACCTCTATGCTCACGAATTTGCTTCGTGTTTGGCATCAGTATAGCATGCTTATTTGGTATTTACCATACCATTTTGTGGCACAGCCAGGGCGATTGCATCATACGAAACCGGATACAACGGGGCACCCGCAAGGGGTACCCGTACCGGGGTGGGGCACCCGCAAGGGGTGCCCCTACAGGGCCGGGGGGCGGGCCCGGCGTAGGGGCACCCCTTGCGGGTGCCCGTGTGGGTGCCCTTGCGGGTGCCCGTGTGGGTGCCCTTGCGGGTGCCCGTGTGGGTGCCCGTGTGGGTGCCCGTGCGGGTGCCCGTGCGGGTGCCCGTGCGGGGTGCATACACGGAAGATGCAATCGCCCTGGTGGCACAGCGATCATCGTACCGGGCAGATTTGACGCAAAGACAAGGTTCGTAGGCACTTGACAGTTTGCGCCCTACGTCGTGGTAGTGCCGACTTTAGTCGGCCTCAGCCGACTGAAGTCGGCACTACCACTGTCATGCTCAAAAGCTCTTTCTGAAACCTTGTCAAAGGCGCAAAGGTATTTCATATCTTTGCGCCTTTGCGCCTTTGCGTCAAAAAAGGTGCGTGGCGGGCGACCTTGTCACGATTCTGAGCGATCGTTGTGTGTATACCGCGCAGCCATAGCCAGACTGGCTTCACGCATCATGGTGACGAGTTCAGGGGGTTCATGCACGATACAGTGTTCACGATACCGCACCAGGATCTGGCGGGCCTGCCAGAGATCGTGGGTCTCTGCAGAGACATCGGCTGAGCCATCGGCATGGAAGGTAACGCTGCTCTGTGGAAACCAGAGCGCAACATCGCGTTGCCGTGCGACAACCGCATCGAGCGTATAGTGGAGGCGGAAGACCGGGCGTGGCGGCGCAAGCGGGGGCAGGGTTGTATGGAGGTAATGGCTTTGAGCGGCATAGCGAAAGCCTTTCCTACTTCTTCGGCGCTCGCTTGAGCTCAAAGATGACCAGGCCGTCAGCGCGTTCATGGCGGCGGACGATTTCGACGCGGGCTTTGGCGCGCACGGTCCAACTCGGTACGTCGGGGCCGCGGGCGATGACGCCGATGGCGACCTCTGGGGGGATGTTGGGGAGCTGGATCTGAAATTCGTCGTCGCTGACGGTGCTGACTTCGCCGGCAAAGCTGTGCCCTGGTTGGTAGCGACTCAGGTCGTAGGTGCGGCTGCTGCTGGTTGCGGTGCGGCTGCTGGTGGTTGCTGCGCTGCTACTGCTGGCTGTCGCTTGTGCCTGTGCTGGTGGTTCAAGCAAGGCCATGCGCCCGTAGCCGCTTGAGGTTTTGGCCCCGATGCCCAGTTCGTCGAGGGCTAGGGCCAGGATCTTAAAGGTGAGGTTGACCCACGCAGGCGGGCCGTGCAGAGCGATCAGGTAGTGTCCGGTGGCACTGACAAAGGGCACTGGCGTTGGGCTGTCCCAGTCGGCGGGCGGGCTGCCCTGGCCCTGGTAGTAGTCGGGGTGGTGAACCGTGATGATGTCCTGGTAGAGCGCCTGGCCGTTGAGGCCGCTTCCGGGAAGGTAGAGGGCGTCAAAGAAGGTGATGTAGCCAGCTTCTTCGGGGGTGCCAAAGATGGTTTTGTAGTGCTCGCCGTAGCTGGGTTGTTTGATGTCACGTGTTGCCTGCCATGCTTCGCCTTCGAGATACTGGCGCGCATACGCGGCGGCAAGGCCTTTGAGGGCGCTGCCAGGAAGGTAGGGCATGCCGTAGGTGCGGTGCAGCGCGAGCGAGGTCTCAATGACGCTTTCGGCCCCAAGGTTGAGGATCAGGCGGCCCCGGGTGCGGGCAACCCGTTGCGCGGCTCCACGGTTGGTCAGTGCGTCTTGCCACTGCTTGAAAAAGAGCTTATAGGCTTTTGGCTCGCGGACGCTGGTGACCTGCGCAACGAGCTCGGCCTGCGGCGAGTCGCTTTCACCACTTGCACTGCCGGCCCGATAGAGATAACGGTCGAGCAGTAGGCCAGCATGCTCGCTCGCCCAGCCGCATTCCTGGAGTGCTTTGCGACGACTCAGCATCATGAAGCTACCTCCTGCCCCTGCTCGACATCCAGTTCGGCCTGGGCAAACCGCTTATACCAGAGCAATGCTTCGAGGGTGCGCCGCGTAAGCAGCATATAGGCCCCCAGCGGGGCTTCGCGGCTGCGCTGCAAGAGGGCCGCCCGCGTGCGCTGCTCAGCTGGCCCATCAAGGACGACGTGGGCGAGATCGCGCAGCAGCCGAAAATAGGCGTCCTGATCATCGGTTTTTTTCGCATTGCCCTTGGCCGCAACAAAGGTCAGCGCCTGCGCCAGTCCGGCGGTCTGGATCAGCACCGGCAATTGATGCGCCATCGAGCCATACTTTGTCTTTTCAGGATGATCCTTCAGTGGGGCAACCTGGGCATAGATGGTGGCGGCCAGGCGTTGATTGCGCGTTTGCATCACGCTTTCCCCTTTCGTGCGACGGTAAAGCGACAGAGACCGCGCCCAACAGTGGCTTTGCCCCCAAACTGGTGCGTGCTCCGACTTGCGTCATGCAAGATCGCTTCAACATCCTGAGTGGTCGCACCACTGGCGCTGATCGGGCTGGCAAGCACCAATCCGGTCAGCACGGTCTCGGCAGGCAGCGCTTCTTCGTACCAGAGACCGCCTTGGGCAACGGTTTTGCTGGTATCTTCAAGCCGTACGCGGGCAGTAATTTCAAGCGCGGTTTCGAGCAGAAAGCTCATGATATTATCGTGGACAAGACAGAAGCGTTCTTGCAGCATCGTTTGCCACGCGGCGTGATCGCCACCGTTCGGAAAGAGTTGTTGGCCAAGCCAACTCGCCCAGAGCGTTGCCTGCGCATCGTCCTTGAAGGCAAGGTCAAGATCTTCCAGGTAGACATAGGTCGCGTTGCCCTGTTGAAGGCCAAGCGTTGATGTTGCGGTGACCAGCGCCTCAGCCGCATCGGCCTGCGCGGTTGGCGCGGCATCGGCCGGTTCAGGAATGACGGTCGGAAGGGCGGGCAACCCGGCCTCGCGTGCTTCGCGGGCAAAACGGCGCAGCAGATACGGCGAGGTGACCCAGGCAAAGGTGCCACGGAAACTACGCACCGGCAGCAAGAGCAACCGCAGATCGGCAAACTGCGCTGCTCCGGCGTGTTCATCGGCCCGTTCGGTGGGCGGCCCAAAGACCTTTTCGCACGCTGGCTTATCTTTCTGCGTTTCGCACCAATCGCGCAGGGTTCCTTTGAACGATGAACCAGGCAGAAACGGCAGTCCAGTGGCCTTCTCGCGGGCAATCGGCAGATCAATCACGCCGATGCCCTGGCCTGTTCCGGCGTGCAAGGGCGAGAGGGCGTGGAGCAAAACCACGCTTACCGACGACGTATCAGGCATTGTTGTTCCTTTCGAGGAAGGTTAAGAAGGCTTGCACGACATCCGTCTCGGGGCCAAGCAACGTCCCCTGATTGTTGGGGCCACGCAGTTCACGTGCTTCGTCTGGGGTCAGGGTTGCGTCAACCTGGTCGTGATCCCGTCCGTTGCGGAGGCGCTGACCATATTTGATGATCAGGCGGTCAGGCAGCGCGACCCCTTGCAGCACGGCCGCCAGACCATACGCTGCGCCCCCATCGGCAAGCGGGCGCAGGATCAGGGGACTCGCCAGGCGATCACGGATCTGACCATCTTTTGTTTCGCCAAGCAGCGTATTATTGCCACGAGGATCGCCTTCACGTTGATCATCACGTTTGAACTGAAAAATGATTGGCAAGCCAAACGCCGCCCGTGGAAATTTGCCACTAGTGGGCATGGGTTGATGGGCCTTCGAGCGATAGCCCGTCAGGTTGCGGATCGCCTCTGGTTCAGGCCAATTGCTCCGTCCGAGGCGTTTTGTGCGGGCCTGGCGAAACTCTTTCAGGCGTTCAAAGAGGAAGCGCCACGCGGCGAGGCTATCTTGATACGAACGGGTGACCACGATGGGCATCGTTGGCGTCAGATGGGGCACATTGCTGGGCCAGGTTCCGTTGACGACATGCTTGTTCAGCCCTTGACGCACACGGGTGAGCAGATCGCCCGCGGGCGTGTCAGGCTGATCCACCCATTGCAACGCCCCAAATCCGCGTCGCGTGCGGGCACCCAGGCCGCCAAAGGTCTCCCATGCCCAGAGCGCGGCCTCGACCTCGGCGGCATCCTGGGCCGCGTAGGTGATGGTTAGCGTAAAACCAACCTTGGCAAGCACCGTGCCTTGCGTCTGTTGCAGCGGAAAGGCCACATAGCTGTAGGGTGAGCGGAAATGACCAACGCCAACCGATTCCCCGCGGCCATCCTTGACCTGAAAGACCTCCCCTCGGCTCGTTGGCTCGACGAACACCTGGATCTTCGACGGCCCACTGCGCTTCGCAGGATCACTCGGTGCCCCCCAGAGGCGATCTTCGTCCGCTTTGAGCTGCTTGAGATCGCCATTGGCCTGGCCGCCGCGGGTCGCACGCCACCAGAAGCGCAGGTGCCCACGCACCTCGGTGCCACGCACCACCGTTACTTCATCGGCCTGCTGTGGGATCGCGCCGCCGCCAAAGAGTGGGGTGAGCAGGCGGTACGCGCGCACCTGGGTCACCAGGTCAGGCGTGGCCTTTTTGCTGATGTTTGCTGGCGCGTCAGGAGGAGGTGTCCGCATTGCTTTGCTCCTGTATCTTCATCGTACGCAAGGTTCCGTTCCAGCCACCGAGCAGCGCCAAGCCAAAGCCATCAGCGCGATCCTGGGCGGCATCGCTCACACACTGCAACCAGATCGCATCGATCCAGGCATCAATGGCCGCATCATCGCCCTGCGTCGCATCGGGAAGCCTGAGAAAATAGACGCTGCCGGCGGGTGCGAGGCGCCGCGTTGGCTTCGGCTTGCCGCGTGAACGGCCCGGGCCGTTGTCAGCGAGCAGATCCCAGCCTGATACCACCTGTGGGCGGGCGACGACGGCAGCGGCAAGGGTTGCAGTGAGGCCCGCGTGAGCAGCGAGCAGCCATGCCGGGCGAAAACCGGCCTCGAACATGGCCGGGGTCACGAGCACCACGCGGCAGGCCCGGTTCGTGCGGATCAACGCACGGATGGGCTCGGGACAGGTCGCGGGCAACGGGGTTGCCGCGTCATCAACCGCCGGATACCAGTGCATTAGCCGACGTTCGCCACCCATCGGGGCGAGTTGCGCGGCAAACTCAGCCTCGGCAAAGAGCGCCAGCGCGAGCCGACGCGAACTCGTCAGGGAGGTCTGTGCGCTGGATCCAGAACGATGCGTAAAGACCAGGCCACTCGTTTGAAAGAGCATGCCCTCGGCGGCGGTGCCGGTCGCGGCACGCACGCTCACATGCATCCGCTCTTCGGCTGATGGCCCCCGATGACCGAGGGTCGTAGGTTGAACCGTCTGCTCGTCAGGCGGATCGTGCAGCCAGGGTTGCATCTGTTCCCAGTACCAGAAGGTAGGCGTATCGGGGGCCACTTTATCGGGCGCATAGACGACGGGCGCGACCATGCTCAATGTTTCAGCCGCATAATCGGTCAAGGTACCCGGAAAGGGTTCAAGCGGCAGCAAGCGACGACAGACGTGTTGCGCTGGCGTTTCCCGCTTCAAAAGCAGCGCATCGGCAGGGGCAGGCAAGAGCCAGTTGACCACACGACTTTCGTCGTCAAGCTCGACCAGCACTGGTCCACGCACCCTGGTTGCGCGCAACTGATCGATCAGCTCCTGGCGGGTAAAATCGCCGCCGAGGGCCGCCCCAAGCCGTGCGCGAAAGGCTCCACTCGTTGTCGAAGGCAGCGGAAACGGCAGCGAGGTCGCACGCGCCCCGGGATCGGGGCCGAACGGTCGGCCATCGCGCACAATCAACGGGTCACGCGGTTCAATGAGCCACAGCTTCAAGCTCTTTTCCTTTCTGCAGCGTACCTTCAGCCAGATCGCAGGCATCGGCAAAGATCTTGGCAAGAATGATCTCATCAGCCACACCGGCCAGCGTGACAACGTATGCGCCCTGGTCATCTTGTGCTGCTAACAAGCTTTTCAGGCTGTCCTTCAGGCCGTGATCAAACGCAGCGCGTCCCCGCTGACCACGCTTCCGGCCCAGCACGCGCACCGCATCGGCGCGCATCGCCCGCTCCAGGGTCGCCTGCGTGGTCGCCGCCTCCTCGGTTGCCTCAGCGAGGGTGAGTTGGTTTGCCAGATCGCGTAATTCATAGGCGGCCCCATCGGGCAGATCATCGTGACGATGGAGCATAATCCACTGCTGCGTGAGGCGCGTATCCATCGCGGCCCAGGGGTCGTCCTCCCGCTGCGCGGGGTTGCTCCAGGTGCCGGCAATGCTGCGATCTACGCCACTGCGCTTGCTGAGGGTGATCGCCAGGGCATTCTTGCCAGGCACCTGCTTGGCCGCTTTTTCGGCCTTGCGCGCAAGGCGCAATGTATCGGCGAGCGGCTCGATATGATGGGCGACCGCGAGCCCAACCGAGAGGGTTGGCGTTTCGCCCTGTTTATTCTGAAACGGTTGAAGCTGTACGGCAAAGAGATCGGCCAGTTCACGGGCGCATGCCAGGGCGGTATGCACCGGCAAAAAGGCCATCACATCGTCGCCCCCGGCATAGACCGCGGCCCCGTGATGGCGTTGCACAATGCCAGGGACGCCGGTGGCAAACGCATTCAGGGCCTGCGACAAGGCGCGATGCTGCGCCGGGCCTTGGTGCGCCTCGTGATCAATCGCCTGGCCCATGCGATCCCCATCGGCATGCAGCAAGGCATAGTAGGGCAGCGGCGTGCGTGGTGCTTCGACAAAAGCAAGCCCCTGATAGAACGTCCGCAGGGCGGCCTGGGCTGCGGCAAGCATTGTTTCATCACTCAACACATCAACCAGCCGTGTCTCGAAGAGCAGCGAACCATCGTACACGCCAAAAGGCCCCGCCAACGCGAACTGCTCAGGCACCTGCTCGGCATGCAGATTCACCTCGAGGCTCCGCAGCTTGGCGAGATAGGTTGACCAGAGTGGTTGCACCTGCTCGGCATACTTGGGGTCACTCAAACGCAGCATCAACGGCAGTGCGGCAAAATGGGACGTACTGGGAAAGCGGTTCTCCTTGCCACGCTGCCCATGGCGTTTGAGCAAATCGACGCCCGACAGACGCTCGGCGGCCCCGGCACCATACTGATCGAAGAGCGCCTGAACTTTCTGCTCGCGGACGGCCGGTTGATCGGTGCGTCGGGGATAGGCTGTTTCAGGGATTACTGACTCACGGATACCGTCGAGCGACGATTTCGGCACCGTCTCACCCCAGGTCACCTGGGCAAAATTGCGGGTTGCCTTGCGTGCGAACATCATCGCCTCAAGGCGCTGGCGGGTAGAGGCATAGGTTGCGCCATCAAGGGTCTCGAGCGGCAACGCGACCCAGGTATACTCAACGAGATCGCTGATCTGCTGCCAGGCCAGCGTTGTGTTGAGCATATGACGGCCACGAATCCCAGCAAAGGTCGTATCGCGGATCGCCGTAAGGCGTTCATCAAGCTTGGTCTTGACGTGGCTCGCGAGGCTTTGCACCGCTGCGGCGGCCTCGTCAGCCTGGGTTGACGGAACCTCAATGATCGCGAGCAACCGATTCGCCGCATTGAAGCGCTGCTCCAGCGGGGTCTCACTCGTCTCGGGCACGAGCAAGGCGGTGGCGGCGGGTGCGGGAAAGATCAGCCGTGCCAGATCTTCGGTCTGGAACTGTACAATGGCAAGCGCCGCAGCCTTCGAGAGCTCGCTCAAGAGCCATGAACCAAACCAGAGATCGCGGCTGCGCCGCGCACTGGCGATAAATTCTTGCACGGGCCCGATACTGGCGAGAAAGAGATACTGCATAACGTCTTTCTTTCAACAGCGACTGTGATTACTGCTATTACACCACATCACCCCGTCACATATGTGAAACCTCGATGCGACCATGGCCAAAAACGCACGCTTTGCCGGTGTGGAGCAGACTTGCGGCGAGCAAGATGGTGCGCACGTCAATTGGCACATTGCGCAGGCTGACGCTGCCCACCAGACCACCGAGTTTCATTGAGCGGCGTTCGCCGCCGCGGGTACTCGTGCGTTCCCAATCAACCCAGCGGATCGCGGCACGTTCCACGCGCACCTGGCGTGCGGCACTGACAAGCGGACGGTAATCAGCGTCCCACGGAACCAGGCCATAAAAACTGGTCAGGGCAGCGAGCCGCCAGCAGGTCGCCTGCACGATGGCCCCGAGGTCAACGTGCTCGATAAAAGCCCCGCCTGTCTTGATGCGCAGCGGGGTATGCAAGGTCAGCTGGAGATCGGCGGGCAACTGTGCTGCATGAATGGGAAGTTCGGCCAGGTTATGGGTTGGTGGTTCGACCGGGACATTTACTTCGCCATTGGTATAGACATTGACCCCCAGTTGTTGAAAGGGCAGCAAAACATCCGCACGTTCGAGGTGCGCCCGGACATAATCGCGCCCAAGCCCGGTCTGCCCAAGCTCGGCGAAACCGTAGAGAAAGTTGGGCAAGAGATCAAGCGCGCTGCCAACAAGAACCAGTCCGAATTCAAGGGCATCACCAGCTCTATATTCACGTTTTATTTCCAGTGGTGGTTCAATGACAAAGGGGCGAGGAATGTCGTGAAGATTATGGAGCGTACCACCGCTTCCAGCAGGGCGGGTCGGTTCAAAGACCTGGCGATAGGGACAGATCAACGTGTTCGGACAGGTTGCCGAATGGCCCCAACACGCCGGGGGGCAGGCTGAGGTCGCACGCTGAAAGGCATAGCCAAAACCGCCCCGCAAGAGCGCACCCTTGTACGCGGGCAGCATTGTTGCTGCAAGCATGCGATAGGCCACACGAACGCGCATGAGCGAGAGGGGAGGGAGCGTGAGCGTCGCATTGGTCGACCAGTTCTGATCCATGGTCATAGCTCATTCCTCATAGGGGCAAGTATAACCCTTTTTTGTCTCGCTGGCAAAAGGCAAGCAAAGCTTGCTTTTTGCCAGCGAGAAAATCTTCGCTATTCAGTCATATCCTGAAGCAATTTCAGGCCAGCGTCGGCGACGGTTGAGCCTTCACTGGCGATCGTCGGGCTGCTATGGGCTGCGGCGGCGGCGATGCGCGCGGCGCCTGCGATACCGGCCAGTTGACGGTCGTGCTGGCGCTGTTGGGCCACCGTGAGGTCACGATGCTCGACGCGCCACTGTTCCAGGCGCGTCATCTGTTCGGCGACCAGTTCATCGTGCCGCAGACGGAGTTCCAGCAAGGCCCGCTCGTGTTGTTCACGGCGTTCGGCAACCGCCTGGGCGCGGAGGTCACGCTGCTCGGTGAGACTCTGTTGCAAATCGGCCAGAGCGAGCAACTGGGCATGCTGGCGTTCCTGAGCCGCCAGCGCAAGCTCACCCTCGGTACGCACCAGGCCGTGTTGCACTTCCAGCAGCCGTACCTCTTGCTCGGTACGATGAGCCTCGGCCTGCTGCTGCTGCAACCGCTCCCACTCCAGATGATAGCGAGCCTGATCCTTCTGCCAGGACTGCTCATCGTGCGCAATTTCGGCCACATGGGCCTTGATCTGCGCCATCGTGATCTCCAACTGCGCAGCCAGGGTTGCCTGTTGCACCTCGGCCTGTTGCCGCAAGAGACGCTCGCGGGCTTCAGCGGCCCCGGCGCTCATCCGCAGACTATGCTCACGTTCAGATTCGGTCGCCCTGGCGGCTAATTCCTGCAGCCGCGCACGGTGGCGGGCCGCATCGACCCGTAGTTCTTCATCAATTTGGGCGGCGGCAACCGTTGCGGCCGTAGCTGCCTCGATCTGGCGTTCGTCACCCTGACGATCAAGCACGCGCACACTGATGATCTCGAGGCCAGCCAGCGCCGGATCGTTGCACAGACGAGCCTGGACAAACGCGGCCGGCCCATCCATGCCTCCGTGTTCATCCTGACAGCCGGTCAGCGCCGCGTGCGGATACCGCTCGATATAGGCGAGCACCGCAGCCCGGGCCGCAGCAATCGTTGCGACGATTGGTTCGCGGTGGGCGGCAATGATCAAGGGATCAGCAACCGCAAGATCCACGCTCATCCAGAGCCGAAACCGCCATTTGTCGGCGCTCCACCCTTCAATCGGACCAATGACCACCTGCTGACGACGTGCATCAACCCACTGGACAAGGATCGCACCCGGCGCACACCAGAGCCAGTAACTCCCCGGCGTATAGATCGTCGCCTCGCCGCCAGGCAGGTGAACAACTGCCCACGTTCCTGGGGGCACAACCAGTTGGGCCGCAAGCCCAAAGACCTGACGGGGCAGATGCTGAGGCATCGTGGCCAGGCCCGTATGAAAGCCAGGCATCGGCACCTGGTTTGCCGACGGCTGAGTCGGCATCTCGCCCTTCGCCAGCGCAAGCCCTTCGATCACCGCCCCACCTACCGCATCGTGAACCGTCGTGCTGATTTGCGTGCTCATGTTCTTCTCCTTGCTCATTCCCTGTAGCGCTGTTGCTCTCATGCCAATTCCCGTTGAGTTGGTCGCATTGTCACCCTGAGTATCAAATGGCCGGTGGGCCCAGTGATGCCGTGCGCAACCAGGTTGATGCACCGGCCCGCCCATGTCACCCCGAACGAACGTGAGGGGTCTTCTATGCCGATCCGTGCAGATTCCTCACTGCGCCTGCGGCTTCGTTCGGAATGACCGCGGAGGCGTTGCAATTCGACTTCCAGGCTCCCTGCGGCGCCCACCTGGCAGGTCTCCGCGACTTCCAGGCTCCCTGCGGCGCCCACCTGGCAGGTCTCCGCGACAACCCCAGCATAGCTTGTCAGAGCGTCACAAATGTGTTCATGCACTATGAGCACATTTGTGACGTGCAAAAGACTATGCTGAAAGCGAACGGTGCATATCCGGTCAGTGCAAGAAGAGCAGATCAGACGCAAAACGTATCACCCAACTTGCCTGTTACGTTTTGCCTTCGTCTTGCTCTTCTCTGGCAAGGCTTGTACCGAGCAAGCTGGATGGAAAGGGGGACGGTGATGATCTGGTGTGTCTTGACGCTGGCAACGATCCTGGCCTTGTTGGGCCTGGTGGCGCTCACGGTTGATCCACGGGGGATCTTTGGGTCGCCGATGTCGTTGGGACGGGTCGTACGTGGGTGTCTGGCGAGTTCTTTGCTTGCGGGGGCCGGTCTACTCGTGCTGCTCGCGATGGTGGTGTCGTCATGGCTACCGTAAAACCTTCGCTGATTCTGCAGGTTGATGGCACACCTGGCCATGTGCCAACAGGAACGGTCGGCCTCGGTGTGGTGGTGCGCAGCCCGCGGGGTGAGGTTCTCCGTACGCGTTGTTTGCGCGCTGCTGCAGCGAGTTGCAATGCCGCCGAATATCAGGCGGTGATTGCCGGGTTGACGTTGATGCTCCGGTTGTATCCAGGGACGCCGGTGCGCTGTTTGAGTGATAGTCGACTGGTGATTGATCAACTGACTGGCCGCGCCGCTGTCCGTGAGGAGGCGTTGCGGGCCTTGTATGTCCAGGCGCAGGCGCTGTGCCAACAGTTTGGGCAGCTTGAACTGGTGGCGATTCCACGGGAATTGAATCGTCTGGCTGATGCCTTGGCCTGGGAGGCCCTGGGGGGCCGGATGGCGTTAATCCGTTTTCAAGGAGGGTAGGTGCGTTATGCCTGTGTTTCCAATGTATCGTGGTCCAGCCTTGCTGGAACAGGTCGTGGGGGTCGAGAATCTGACGTTGGCGTGGCGGCGGGTGCGGAGCAATATCGAGGTGGTGCGGCGTGGTCGCAGTGCCGGGGGTGATCTGGTGACGCTCCGCGATTTTGAGGCGGACTGGACGAGTCAAATGACGCGGCTCGCTGAGGAGTTGCGCATGGGCACCTATCGCCCCTTGCCTGCACGCCGGGTGACGATTCCGAAAGCAAGTGGCGGTGAACGTGCGATTGCGATCCTGGCAATCCGTGATCGCGTGGCCCAGCGGGCGGTGCAGCAGGTGTTGCAGCCGCTCTTTGAACCCCTCTTGCTCGACTGCTCGTATGGCTGTCGGCTCTTTGTTGGGGTGCCCGAGGCGGTGACACGCGTGGCGCGTTATGCCGATCAGGGGTTGCTGTGGGCTGTTGATGCCGATATTGCCAGCTATTTTGATACGATTGATCATCGGATTTTAATGGGTCTGTTGCGACAACGCATTGATGAGCCGGCGATTCTGCATCTGATCAGCCAGTGGCTTCAGGTCGGAACGCTGCATCAGCCCGAAGATGCGCCTGATGGTTCTGAGCCAACAGGTCTGGCGCGCCTGTTGCAGCAAGGTGGCACAGCGTTGCGGGGGATGTTAACCGAGCCGCCGCCACCGCCGCTGCCTGCTATGCCGCCGGGGGTGAGCGATCTGTACGCCGCCGCCTCGTGGGAACAACCGGATTTCAACGGATGGGGTGCGGCGCGGCGGCCCGGCTTGGATACCGGTGGCCTGCTCGCGGCGCTGAGCCTGGTGCAACCGGCCTTGAACGGGGCACGCCAACTGGCCCCCCACCTGCAACGGATTGGCCCGCAGCGTCTGTTGCTGGGTGGGGCGCTGGCAGCAGGCGCGGTCGCTGTGAGTGAACTGGCGTTACGGGCCCACGCAGCCAGCGCGACCCGTGGTGCCCCCCAGGGTGGCGCACTCTCGCCACTGCTCGCCAATATCTACTTGCACCCGTTTGACCTGGCCATGACGAGCCACGGGCTCCGTCTGGTGCGCTACCTGGACGACCTGGTTGTGATGTGTGCCTCGCGTGACGAGGCGGAACGGGCGCTGATCCTGATGCAACGTCAACTGGCAACGCTCCATCTGCACCTGAACGAAGCCAAGACCTCCATTGTTGCCTATGCCGATGGGCTTGAATTTCTGGGCCAGGCGCTGGCCCCACGCGCAAACGGTTCACATCACTGGCAGGGGTTGGCAAATTTTGAAGAGGCGGAACGGGCGTTACGCGAGGCATCGCGTCAGGCGGGCAAGCACATGCGCGATGGAGCTGACCGAGTACGGGCGCAAGCCGACCATGTCCGGCGGCGGATGCAGCGCAAACCTGAACAGGAGGGATGAGCAATGGCAACGCTCTATGTGCAAGAACAAGGGGCTATGGTACGTAAAGAGGCGCAGCGGGTCATTATCAGCAAGCAGGGGCAGATCCTGCAAGAGATCCCGCTCAACAAGATCGATCAGGTTGTCTTGATGGGGCGCGGGGTGCAGATGTCAACGGCCTTGCTCGTTGACCTGATTGGACGCGGCGTGCCCGTGATGCTCACGAATCAGCGCGGCAGTCGCCATTATGCCACCTTGACGGCAGGGCCGTCGCGCTTTGGGGCATTGCGTTTGCAGCATATGCAGCGGGTGATTGATCCAGCCTGGACGCTGGAACTGGCGCGAGCCATCGTTGCGGCAAAGCTGAGCAATCAACGCACCATGCTGGCGGCGAGTGGCTGGTCGGCGGCACCAACCGCGGTTGCCCAGATTACGACTGCGCTTGGCTCGCTGGAACATGCGGTTGACGTAGACGCCGTGCGCGGCTATGAAGGAGCAGGTGCAGCGGCCTATTTTGGGGCATGGCGCACCGCGCTGCAACAGGCATGGGGGTTTCAGGGGCGCGCCTTCTATCCACCACCCGACCCCGTCAACGCCATGCTCTCGTTTGGCTACACCCTCTTGATGCACGACGTGCTCAATGCCGTCCAGTTCACTGGGCTTGACCCCTACCTGGGCGTCTTTCATGTGATCGAAGCCGGGCGACCATCGCTTGCGCTTGACCTGATGGAAGAATTTCGCCCACTGGTCGTCGATCGCCTGGTGCTTGAACTGGTAGGGACAGGCGCGATGCGGCGTGACCAGTTCGAGCGACCGGCGCAACGTCCTGACGCCGTCTATCTTGACGCCACAGGCCGGGCGCTGTTGGTCGAGCGCTACGAAACCGTGATGCAGGCGGCAACCCGTTTGCCTACCGGTGAACAGACCCCCATGCGGCGCATGATTTTGCTGCAAGCTCAGGCGGTGGCGCGCGTCGTGCGGAGTGAGCAAGAGCGGTATCGTGGCTATACGCCCTGAGGAGCAGCCATGTTTACGATCATCAGCTACGACATTGTGGAAGACAAACGGCGCACCAAAGTGATGAATCTGCTCAAAGGCTATGGGACACGGGTGCAATACAGCGTCTTTGAGTGCGAACTGACTACGCAGGAGTTTGCCACTATTGGGAAAGAACTACGAACAATTATTGACGCCAATACCGACAGCGTGCGTTGCTATCGCCTGGATGCTGATGCTGTTCAGCGCATTGCCATTCTCGGCATTGGCCGGGTTACCACTGATCCGGGCTATTACCTGATCTGAAAGTTTTGCAGGGAGGGCCAGCCCTCCCTGCAAAACGTTGTCACTCCTCTTCCTGTAACCAGACCCGTACCAGGGGGTGATGCTCGGAAGGTGGCGGTGGTGACGCAAAAAAGCCAGTCCGTGGCACGCGCTTTCTGCGCTTTGCACTATCATCGTGGCCTTGTTCATCAGCAGGAGCAGTTGGCAACGAGCGTGCATGTTCTTCGGCCTGCGTCAGATCCAGCACCTCAAGCTTCCAGACCCGATCTAACCGAAAGCAGCGCTCACCGTGGGCAAGAAAACAATACGCATAGGCATACCAGACAGCGCCGTGCCGTTCCAGGCGCACCGGTTGCAAGACTCGCTCTTGAGGATACGGATCAAGCACGCCTTGATACAGGACAGCAACAACACGGCGCTTCTGAATCGCTTCACGCAATGCCTGAAGCCAGCGATGCAACTGTGCCGCGTGATCAGGTGGCGGCTCATGGAGAGGCGGCGTTGCCGAAGGCTCTGTGGTCGCGTGATGGGTTGCCAGCAGATGAGCCAGGGCCGTATCAGTCGCGTTGCGCAGCGCAGCTGGCAACGCGGCACGCAACCGTTCCAGCAACGCATCGTGCGGGCCTGGAGGCGCATGTGCTGGCGCAGTCGCCTGATAATACTGACTGGCAAGCAGCAATGTGGCCGTTTCTGCCGGGGTCAGATCCGGCAGCGGCACAGACTCGTGTCGTGACGGAAGCACCTGAGCCGCATAGCCCAGCTGCGCAAGCTGCGCAACCAGAAGCTCCTCCTGACCGGGATGTACCAGCGCCACGCCGGGAGCAAGGATTGTCTCAAGCAGACGATGGATCGCACGATAGCGCTGGAGATCCTGAAGCACCTGTGGCTGATCGCCAATCACGACCGTCCGTTGCACCAGGCGTACCGAGCCAGCCAGGGCAAACAGTGGCTCCCATGCTGGTGGCAATGACCCGGCCTGCTGCTCGAGGACTGCTCGAGCGCGCCCCAGATGACACCCACGGCCAACAGCTCGTGCGATGACCGATTGCTCAAAACGCAGCAGCAAGCCAGCTTCATCGCCACCGACAACGTGCGCAAACGGCATCATCGCCAACAACTCAGGCCCAACCGCAGCATGAGCCACCCGCAGCTCACCAGGTGCCTGATACTCCCAGCACCCTGGCACAGCTTGCGCTTCGACCTGACCACGCAGTGCGCCCAGCCACCGTAACGGCCCCTGGAGGGATCGCCCCCAGACCTCCCGCATCGTCTGGTGATTCCAGGGCGGTCGCCGCTTGGTACGAAACGGATGCGTGGTTGCATCAGCCAGCGGACCAAACGCTGCCGTCAGCGCAACAAACGCCTCATCAGGCACCACCGTAACCGGCACATGCTCTGCCCACGCCAGCAGACGACGGCGCAACGCCGACCAATCGACCCCGGACTGCGCCGCTCGTGGCGGGAGCAAGGCAACCTCTGGTCGTGGTGCCCGCATCCAGGCTTCAACCAGAGTTTGTACACGCGTGGCATGTGGTGCAGCGAGCCAGGCCGCTGCCGCGGGAGCAGGGACAGCCGCACGACCATGGGGTGCAAGCAGCGCAAGATCGCCCAGCAGAGGCGTCACCCAGCGCAGCAGTGCCTCAGCCTCTCGCACAGGAAGCGGGAGCAAGCCCACGCGGAGCCGGTGCAATGTAGCGCGAGACGGACAGCCATTACGCACTACGACCACCGGGTGTTGCGCTGCGGCAAGCAATACCAGCGTCGCAGCACGTACCGCGAGCAGATCTGACGGAGAAACTGGCACAGCATTGAGCGAGGCCTCAGGCATACACCTCGCATCATCAATGCGCAGAGGCCGAGGCAACCAGGCGCGCACTTCAGGCGGCACCACATAGCGACACGGATGCTGACGGCTCGCCGGACGCGGCAACAACCATCCTGCCAGCACAAACAACTCGGCCAATGAACGAGGTTTCCGATCCTGACGGAGTGCAGCGAGCGAGCGAAGAGGGCCATACCGTGACGTCACTGCCTGCATCGACAACGTACGTGGCTCGGCCCGGAGCGTCTGAGCGGCAGCCTGCGCCTCAGCAGATAACGAAAAATAGACCGCACGCACCGACGCAGGGCGACACAGTGCCCGTCGGACGCGAAGCAAACACTCATCACGCGAGCCACGGCGCGACAACGACACCCGCTGCGATGCCGCAATGAGTCGTAACAGTGCCACCGGAACATCTGCCAGATACGAAACCCAGGCTTGCATCTTGCACTCCAACCAGTCACCTGCTAAAATGTAGCCAGAGCAAGTATACACCCTGCAGGATACCACATGAATAACATTGCATACAGTTTCACCTGCTCCTGGTTGCACGTCAAATGACGCACTGCAATCAACTCTATCGCCCCAGCCCGGGACGCGACCCAGACACAAAAAAAGCCCCGCTTTGAAGGGGTTTGAAACCCTGGCACCGTCCATCCCGTTGGCGACGTCGTAGGCGACACAAAAAAAGCCCCGCTTTGAAGGGGTTTGAAACATGATCATATTCCCTCCCTATTCAATTGATCTCCCCGACACAAAAAAAGCCCCGCTTTGAAGGGGTTTGAAACATGGCTTCCCCAGCGTGGGTACTAGCCCCACCCGGTAGACACAAAAAAAGCCCCGCTTTGAAGGGGTTTGAAACAAGCTCCGCGTCCTTCTTGCCGGCCCAGTTGGCCGGGACACAAAAAAAGCCCCGCTTTGAAGGGGTTTGAAACCCAACCGAGCCTCGGCCTGGGCTTTGAGCTCTGCGACACAAAAAAAGCCCCGCTTTGAAGGGGTTTGAAACAGTACACTACCCCCACCCAACTAACGATATCGCGTTGACACAAAAAAAGCCCCGCTTTGAAGGGGTTTGAAACCCTGGTGGCGATGGAGTATCGCCAGAATAGCCAGTCGGGACACAAAAAAAGCCCCGCTTTGAAGGGGTTTGAAACAATAAACGTTTCAAGTTCATTCCTGTTCATAAACAGACACAAAAAAAGCCCCGCTTTGAAGGGGTTTGAAACGTGATCAGGGGACATCAGCCTCGGCGATGTACGCAAGACACAAAAAAAGCCCCGCTTTGAAGGGGTTTGAAACATGTTAGCACTCTCGCCGATCATGATGGCGGTGCGAGACACAAAAAAAGCCCCGCTTTGAAGGGGTTTGAAACTGGTCTCGGCGACGATGGTGGTGGTGTTGATCTCGGTGACACAAAAAAAGCCCCGCTTTGAAGGGGTTTGAAACCATCAGGCCCGCTTCGGTCCGAACAAACCATTTGAAGACACAAAAAAAGCCCCGCTTTGAAGGGGTTTGAAACCCGGCGTGTTGCGGGTTTCGGCCGCGGCAGACCGGGACACAAAAAAAGCCCCGCTTTGAAGGGGTTTGAAACACACTTCCTGCCACCCCACACCGGGGCGGCAGACATCGGACACAAAAAAAGCCCCGCTTTGAAGGGGTTTGAAACGCCCAGCCCGCGCCCAACGCCTGTCCGCTCGACGTGACACAAAAAAAGCCCCGCTTTGAAGGGGTTTGAAACACGCTGATGCCCTGAGCCTGCGTGGGCATGGCCCACCGACACAAAAAAAGCCCCGCTTTGAAGGGGTTTGAAACAATTCGTCCACTTCCTTGATCTCGGGAAGTGTTCTGGACACAAAAAAAGCCCCGCTTTGAAGGGGTTTGAAACTGCAGTCGGAGGAACCGATCAAATTCAGTTCACGATTAGACACAAAAAAAGCCCCGCTTTGAAGGGGTTTGAAACAAGTCCCCGCGCTGAGGGTAGTCACCTTGCCGACCAGACACAAAAAAAGCCCCGCTTTGAAGGGGTTTGAAACGAGCTTGTGTACGATTCGACCAATCCGTCGGGCACGGGACACAAAAAAAGCCCCGCTTTGAAGGGGTTTGAAACTATAGTGAGGGCGCGCCCAACGCTGAGCTTTCGCTCGACACAAAAAAAGCCCCGCTTTGAAGGGGTTTGAAACTGCATGTTCTCTGCTCAACCGAGGAGGTGGTGAGAGGACACAAAAAAAGCCCCGCTTTGAAGGGGTTTGAAACACTGCCAATTATCGCTCCATGTTCCCACGTTGACCCACGACACAAAAAAAGCCCCGCTTTGAAGGGGTTTGAAACCTTTCTGTCTGCGATCCCTGGGGGGGGGGTAGTAGACACAAAAAAAGCCCCGCTTTGAAGGGGTTTGAAACGTGGCGCGGATTTCGCTTGCAGCCGCGCGCTCAGCGGGACACAAAAAAAGCCCCGCTTTGAAGGGGTTTGAAACTTTTTGTCTCTCTCTCCGCCCCGCGCTCGCTTTGGGGACACAAAAAAAGCCCCGCTTTGAAGGGGTTTGAAACCCGACAGGTTGAGGCCAGCGCTGGGCACGGTGCCGTGACACAAAAAAAGCCCCGCTTTGAAGGGGTTTGAAACTTAGCGGGCGTGGGTGGGCGGGTGCTACTTGGTCTTGACACAAAAAAAGCCCCGCTTTGAAGGGGTTTGAAACAGCGAGAGTTCTCCTAAGACTTAAAGACTGTCAGAAGGACACAAAAAAAGCCCCGCTTTGAAGGGGTTTGAAACGGTCAGGACATTGAGGCCGATCTGCTGGCTCTTGCGGACACAAAAAAAGCCCCGCTTTGAAGGGGTTTGAAACTTTTTGTCTCTCTCTCCGCCCCGCGCTCGCTTTGGGGACACAAAAAAAGCCCCGCTTTGAAGGGGTTTGAAACTGGGTGACCCTGAATGGGCCACCAGAACCCAATCGTGACACAAAAAAAGCCCCGCTTTGAAGGGGTTTGAAACGGCGACTGCCCCATGATTCAACAACGCCACCACGAATACACAAAAAAAGCCCCGCTTTGAAGGGGTTTGAAACTTCCGGGTGCGATCGATCCCCGGAAAGGGTAGATACACAAAAAAAGCCCCGCTTTGAAGGGGTTTGAAACTCGATTGCCGACTGCGTTGGCTTCGCCGCTAGGGGAAGTACACAAAAAAAGCCCCGCTTTGAAGGGGTTTGAAACTTGCCGAGCACCGTCAGCCAGTTGCGCTGGCGGTGCTACACAAAAAAAGCCCCGCTTTGAAGGGGTTTGAAACTACACATCAGGAGTGACCTGGAGAAGGTTAGTATCGACACAAAAAAAGCCCCGCTTTGAAGGGGTTTGAAACCTAGCGTCAATACTCAAGCTAACTTTGGCCACAGGGACACAAAAAAAGCCCCGCTTTGAAGGGGTTTGAAACTCCGACTCTCCTTGCCACTGCTTTCGCCATGTTTACGACACAAAAAAAGCCCCGCTTTGAAGGGGTTTGAAACTCAATCACTTCCCAGTTATCATCAGACACGACTTTGGACACAAAAAAAGCCCCGCTTTGAAGGGGTTTGAAACCAGAACTAAACGTGACATGGTTGACTCCGTATATCTGACACAAAAAAAGCCCCGCTTTGAAGGGGTTTGAAACAATAAAGGCGCCAAGTAGGCTCCAATCGAACTCCTCGACACAAAAAAAGCCCCGCTTTGAAGGGGTTTGAAACGATACAGTAACCAGAACTAAACGTGACATGGTTGACGACACAAAAAAAGCCCCGCTTTGAAGGGGTTTGAAACTCTGAGGATCAGCGGTCACCGAGTCGGGAACCAGGGACACAAAAAAAGCCCCGCTTTGAAGGGGTTTGAAACGAGCCGGTGAAGTTCGTCGTGTTGATCTCGAGCCTGGACACAAAAAAAGCCCCGCTTTGAAGGGGTTTGAAACCTCTGGAAGTACTTGATCGACAGCAACGACATCGGCCGGACACAAAAAAAGCCCCGCTTTGAAGGGGTTTGAAACATTAACCTTGCTCTCCTGGCCGGCGCTGCTGGGGTGGACACAAAAAAAGCCCCGCTTTGAAGGGGTTTGAAACGTCCCAGAGGGGCGGGTCTCTTCAACAGAGAATGCAAGACACAAAAAAAGCCCCGCTTTGAAGGGGTTTGAAACCCCTTGGGCATTGTTGAAAGCCCAATCGGCTGCGGTTTGACACAAAAAAAGCCCCGCTTTGAAGGGGTTTGAAACCGACCATAGTCGTATACTCATCAACACTCATGATAACGACACAAAAAAAGCCCCGCTTTGAAGGGGTTTGAAACACGCGTTGGGCGCCACCCAGAGGTCCAAGGGACCCCGACACAAAAAAAGCCCCGCTTTGAAGGGGTTTGAAACGCGGTCGGGCTGGCGGTCGGGCTGGCCGTTGCGGGACACAAAAAAAGCCCCGCTTTGAAGGGGTTTGAAACGCGTTGGGCGCCACCCAGAGGTCCAAGGGACCCTGGGGACACAAAAAAAGCCCCGCTTTGAAGGGGTTTGAAACTGTTCGTCGAGGTCGCGCTCGAGCGTGGCTCGATCGACACAAAAAAAGCCCCGCTTTGAAGGGGTTTGAAACCCTCTTCGGCCCGCTGGGCGATCATGGCGGGCGTGACGACACAAAAAAAGCCCCGCTTTGAAGGGGTTTGAAACTAGGCCAGGTCGCCTACGAAGCGCAGAACAATAACCGACACAAAAAAAGCCCCGCTTTGAAGGGGTTTGAAACAACTCTACCCACCTCATACTGCCCCCACAATGGGGGGACACAAAAAAAGCCCCGCTTTGAAGGGGTTTGAAACTTGACCAGTGCGGTGAGCAATTTGGTAAAGTGACACAAAAAAAGCCCCGCTTTGAAGGGGTTTGAAACCCTTAGGTCGAGGTTTGTAGCTAAGGGGTTTTACCGACACAAAAAAAGCCCCGCTTTGAAGGGGTTTGAAACGGGCGGGGTGGCGGTCGGGACCGCGGTGGCCGTGGGTGGACACAAAAAAAGCCCCGCTTTGAAGGGGTTTGAAACTCGAAGGGCTTCTCGGGCTTGTCCTGCAGATTCTCGACACAAAAAAAGCCCCGCTTTGAAGGGGTTTGAAACGTAGGCCTTCTCAAGCAAGGTCATGACGGGCTGGGCGACACAAAAAAAGCCCCGCTTTGAAGGGGTTTGAAACTTGTTCATGGTCTCGGTCTCGATGGTCTCGGCGGTCTGACACAAAAAAAGCCCCGCTTTGAAGGGGTTTGAAACAATGCTTTATCAGCTTGATGGCTGCCTCTACAACGGTGACACAAAAAAAGCCCCGCTTTGAAGGGGTTTGAAACCAGCAGGTAGACGATCAGGGCGAACAGGCCGGTGATCGACACAAAAAAAGCCCCGCTTTGAAGGGGTTTGAAACCTTAATGCCGTTCACGATGAAGCCACCCCCGAGACACAAAAAAAGCCCCGCTTTGAAGGGGTTTGAAACTTGCGCAGCAGGTAGACGATCAGGGCGAACAGGCCGGTGGACACAAAAAAAGCCCCGCTTTGAAGGGGTTTGAAACGCGGTCGGGCTCGGCTCGGCGGTCGGCGTGGCGCTGGGACACAAAAAAAGCCCCGCTTTGAAGGGGTTTGAAACAGAGCTGTGATTTGCCAGCCCCACAAACCACACCCGGACACAAAAAAAGCCCCGCTTTGAAGGGGTTTGAAACGAGGACCCCCAACTTTTTCCTGGCCATCGAAGATGAGACACAAAAAAAGCCCCGCTTTGAAGGGGTTTGAAACGATCTTACCACTGGGCACGCAGAAGTGGGTCTGCTCGACACAAAAAAAGCCCCGCTTTGAAGGGGTTTGAAACAAACCTGGATAGGCCCCTGCGCCCGGGCGGGCAGGACACAAAAAAAGCCCCGCTTTGAAGGGGTTTGAAACAATCCCCTGCGCCTTCAGCTGTGCCAGCGACTCGACGACACAAAAAAAGCCCCGCTTTGAAGGGGTTTGAAACCAACCCTGCGCCGCCGCGGGGGCGGCGGGCAGGATCGAGACACAAAAAAAGCCCCGCTTTGAAGGGGTTTGAAACTCGGCTCGGGCGTGGTCGTCGGCGGGACGGTCGGCTCGACACAAAAAAAGCCCCGCTTTGAAGGGGTTTGAAACAATGCGGTAGTGGTACTGCGCAAGAAATAGGTGTACCTGACACAAAAAAAGCCCCGCTTTGAAGGGGTTTGAAACTTGTTGCCGACGATCACCAGGTGCTGCTCGATAGAGACACAAAAAAAGCCCCGCTTTGAAGGGGTTTGAAACGTGGCCGCGGTGGCCGTGGCGGTGGGCGGGACGGCGACACAAAAAAAGCCCCGCTTTGAAGGGGTTTGAAACGCGAAGTCCCAGTTCGCAGCGGATGGGACGTACTCCGGACACAAAAAAAGCCCCGCTTTGAAGGGGTTTGAAACAAGTAGTCGCGGCAAAGCGTGCACCATCCATCGGAAGACACAAAAAAAGCCCCGCTTTGAAGGGGTTTGAAACGTGCACCATCCATCGGAAATCTCCATTTTCACTCGACACAAAAAAAGCCCCGCTTTGAAGGGGTTTGAAACCTGTCATAGGCTTTCATAGCTAGATAATGACGCGACGACACAAAAAAAGCCCCGCTTTGAAGGGGTTTGAAACATGACGGTCTCGACCAGGACCGGGGGGTTGCCCCGGGACACAAAAAAAGCCCCGCTTTGAAGGGGTTTGAAACTCTAGGCCGCCCCGGGTCTCCCAGTTGTTAAATGTCAACTAGATTTGCCGCCTGGTGTCAACTAGATTTGCCGGTTCCC
>NZ_SIJK02000071.1 GCF_004762035.2 Candidatus Chloroploca mongolica
TTGCATCTTCCGTGTAGGCACCCCGCCAAGGCACCCGCAAGGGCACCCGCAAGGGGTGCCCCTACACCGGATGCGGCCTCGCCCCGGTACGGGCACCCCTTGCGGGTGCCTCGCCCCGGTACGGGCACCCCTTGCGGGTGCCCCGTTGTATCCGATTTCGTATGATGCAATCGCCCTACTTCGATGTCCAAGGCGGCAATCATGCCATATGTGTCGTGTGGTATGATAGCTGTGGCGGGCTGAAAGGGATGTATGATAGACGTATGCATATCTTACGCTACATACGCGCACGCAATTGGCCGGTCGTCGCTGGCTACGGGCTGTTTATCGGCATGATGGCGATCGGTTACTTCTATAATGTGACGTTCGTGCAGCTAGGCCTAAAGGATCTGGGCGAACGCGTCCTTGGTTTGCCTCAAACAGAGGTAGCCCGTCAGATGGCTTTGCTCGCTCTTCTGACTGGGGTTGTTGCGTTGACAGTCGGCTGGCTGATGCAGCGTCACGGTTGGAGCTTGCTGTTGTTGCGCAAACTCCAGCTCGCCCTGGGTGTCATCGCGGCACATTTATCTTTGACGGTACACATAGCTTTACGTCCGTTGATCCGCTACCCGGTGATATGCTGATCCGTGCGGGCAACGTCGTGTTGCACACCGACGCGCAGGTAGGCGGATCGGTCTACGTGCTGGGTGGGGCGCTTGATGTTGACGGGTTGATCATGGGTGACCTGGTCGTGCTTGATGGGCGGGTGACGCTCGGGCCAACGGCGCGAATCGGTGGTGACCTGCGTATCGGCAATGGCACGACGAGAGGTAGCGAACTGGCGCTGGTCGAAGGTTCGATCATCAGTGGGTTAACGCTGCCGGTTGAGCAAGCATAGATGCGGCAAGACGAAGTATTTTCAATGGAGCAAAACGATGTTTGTTAACCTCTTCGGCTGGTTGTTGGCGGCTGCGGCCGCTGCAACTAGTGTAGCGATGATCGTGATGGGCGGGCGTTGGCAGCGCATCGAGGCGGAAGCGTATGCTGGTGAACGTCGCCCGTGGTGGTTCATCAGCATCGCCGTCCTCCTGATCGGGCTCTATCTAGCGGCCCTGGTGAGCTTCATTACCGGCCCAAAGACCTGGGCGGGCTGGCTGCTGATCGTGCTGATCCCGGTTGGTTGGGGGCTCAAGGCGGCCCTGGTTGTCTTCAACCCGCGTGGCCGACAGGCGGTTTCGTCAATCTCGGGTGATGCGAACTGGGTGCGGGTTGGTTTGGCGCGGTTGCCGATTGCGGTCGTGCTGGCGGTGCTGGCCTGGTTTGCCTGAGCCCTGATGCGGCACATTGCAGAGCGTTTGGCCGACAATGCGCCTTTCTTTGGCGCAAGATGGGAGAAGACCATGCAGACGTTGCCCAGCCTCCGGGCCGCTCTTGGGGCAAAGCCTGGGGCCGAAGAGACTTTTCCGTTTGATACGGTGACCCTTGTGGTCAAGGTGGGCGGCAAGATGTTTGCCTTGCTGGCCCTGACCGATGATCCGCTGCGCCTCTCGCTGAAGGTTGACCCCGATTATGGCGATCTGCTGCGGGCAACCTTCCCTTCCATCCAGCCCGGTTATCACCTGAACAAGCGCCATTGGATCACGCTCACGCTCGATGGCACGCTTGAGGATGCCCTCGTCTTTGAACTGATCGATGCGTCTTACCGTCTGGTGGTACGTGGCCTTCCGCGGCGCATGCGGGCCAACCTTGAGGGGGCAGAGGGTTGATGAGTGATGCCAGATCGCAACGATATTTTGTGCTTTATTACATTTATGAAGCAAGGGGCGTGTTATAGTTAAGGCTGACTGATCTGTTGGTCACGTGGGACGTTGTTGTTTGGGAAACGTTAAGGAGTTGAGTGTATGACACCAGGTAAGCTCTTGGGGCACCCGCTACAGGTGATCGGGGCCTGGCTTGCTGCGCGTCCTGGTTTGCAACGCTGGTTGCGCGTTTTGCGCCTGGGGCTGTTTCAGTTTGGGATGGGTGTTTCACTTGCGCCGATTACCGGCACCCTCAACCGGGTGTTGATTGATGAGCTACGTATTCCTGCGGTCGCTGTTGGTTTTTTGATCTCGCTGCACTATTTTGTTTCACCAGCACGAGCGATGGTCGGCTTTCGCTCGGATGTGGATCGGGCGGCGGGCAATTGGCGTACACCTTACCTGGTCTTTGGTGCGCTTCTGACCTATGGTGGCCTGGCAACCGCGCCCTTTTCGTTGATCCTGCTGAGTGGCGATGGTGCGTTGACGTTCCCCGTGGCGATGCTTGTCTGTACGTTGATCTTCCTTGCGTATGGCATCGGCGTCAATGTGGTCGAGACGATCTACCTTGCGACGGTCAGCGATATTACCCCGGCCAATGAGCGCGGTAAGGTGCTTGGGGTGCTCTGGATTATGCTGGTGCTCGGGACTATTTTTAGTTCGATTGTGATGGGTCAGTTACTTATTAATTACAATCATATTGTGTTGATTCAGGTGATGCAGGGTTCGGCGGTGATCTTTATTGCCCTGGCCTTTGTGGCGATGTTTCATCAAGAGCGCCTGAAGCCTAACGGCGACCTTGAGGATGTGCCTGACCCGATCCGTGTCCGCGAGACGCTTGGGCAGTCGTTGCGCCTGCTGGCCCGTCAAGCCCCGCTGCGCAATCTCTTCATTGTGCTCTTTATTGCGACGCTCGGCTTTGCAACCCATGATGTCTTGCTTGAACCCTATGGCGGTCAGGTGCTTGGCATGACCATAACTCAGACAACTCGCCTAACGGCGCTCTGGGGGGTTGGGATGCTGCTGGGCATTATCGGGGCGGCAGTGATGCTGTGGAAGGGGCGTTCACCGGTGTTACTGATTAGCCTCGGGTGTCTGCTGGGGGCCGGGGGCTTTCTTGCGGTGACGCTCGCAAGCGAAACAGGCCAGGTGAATCTTTTTCGCACGGGCGCAACCCTGATTGGCGCAGGGCGGGGGAGTTTCATTGTCGGTGCGCTGGCACTGGTGATGGGCCTGGTGGATCGCAATCATGCGGGGCTCTTTATCGGGTTGTGGGGCATCACTCAGGCGCTGGCTCAGGGCTTTGGCACGATTGGCGGTGGGCTTGGGCGTGATATTGTGCAGTACCTGACGGGCAATGTTGCGCTCGGCTACACGGCGGTCTATGCCACCTCACTGAGCCTGCTGGTACTCTCGATCTCATTGCTGCTGGGGTTGCGCATCGGCAGCCAGGTGCGCAACGGGGCGGTGCGGTCGCCGTGGGCGGGGTTGGATCAAGCGAACGTGGATCAGATTCTTTTTTAGGGGGTGCCTCCCTGAAGCTTGCTTGCGCTGAAAAAGCCAGCATAGCTGGCTTTTTCAGCGCAAGCAAAGATGCCTCGGTGCGGCAGGCACGCAACAACGCCAGCGTATGCTGGCGTTGTTGCGTGGCTATCCAATTGATCTTATGAGCGCTGGTCGAGGGGAACATAGTCACGGCGGGCTTCGCCGAGGTAGATCTGGCGCGGGCGCATGATCTTCTGCTCGTCGTCTTCCAGCATCTCCTGCCACTGAGCGAGCCAGCCCGAGGCGCGGGGGATCGCGAAGAGGAAGGGGAAGTACTCGATCGGGAAGCGCAAGGCCTGGTAGATCAGGCCGCTGTAGAAGTCCACGTTCGGGTACAGTTTGCGTGCGATGAAGTACTCATCCTGCAAGGCGATCCGCTCGAGCTCGACGGCAATCTCGAGCAACGGGTTGCTCTCGGTCGCCTCGAAGACTTCGTAAGCGACCTTGCGGATAATCTTGGCGCGTGGGTCGTAGTTCTTGTAGACGCGGTGGCCGAAGCCCATCAGGCGGCCTTCGCCCTTCTTGACCCGATCAATAAAGTCAGGGACATTCTTCACATTGCCAATGTGCTGCAACATCCGCAGGACGGCCTCGTTGGCCCCGCCGTGCAACGGGCCATAGAGGGCGGCAGCGGCGGCTGAGAGTGAACAGTACGGGTCGACTCGGCTTGAACCGACACCACGCATTGTTGCGGTCGAACAGTTCTGCTCGTGATCGGCGTGCAAAATGAAGAGGACGTCCAGTGCTTTGGCGAGCACCGGATTGACCTCATAGTCACGCTGATTCATAAAGTCCATCATATAGAGCAGATTTGCGGTGTAGCTGAGTGAATTGTCGGGGAAGTTGAAGGGGCGCCCGATGCGATGGCGATACGCAAAAGCGGCGACGGTTGGGATCATCCCAAGCATACGCCAGATCTGCTTTTCGCGGACAGCGGGATCATCCACCTCTTTGGCTTCGGGGAAAAGCGTTGACATAGCCGAAACCGAGCTGATCAGGATGCCCATCGGGTGCGCATCATAGCGAAAAGCCTGGATCAGATCGATCAAGTTCTGGTGAATAAAGTTATGTCGGCTGATCCGATATTCCCACCATTTCAGACGTTCGGCATTGGGCAGTTCGCCATAGATCAACAGGTACGCGACTTCAAGGTACGAACTCTGCTCGGCGAGTTGCTCGATCGGATAGCCGCGATACTCAAGAATGCCTTTATCGCCATCAATATAGGTGATCGTGCTCTTGCATGCGGCCGTATTCATGTAGGCCGGATCGTAGGTCATCATCCCAAAATCTTCGGATGAGACTTTGATTTTCCGTAGGTCAATAGCATTAATGGTGTCGTTTTGAATGGGGATTTCGTACGTCTTTCCTGTGCGATTGTCCGTTACCGTCAGCGTGTCTTTGCTCATTGCAGAAACTCCTCTGTTGCCACGTTGCACACCTGCTTATGCATTGACGAGCGGATAGACGTGCATAAGGCCGGGTGCTACCCGACCTTATGATACCATATCCCGCCTGTTATGGCATCGCCGAGATTTCGGCAATGGTCTGTTGAATGCCCCAGAAGGCGGGTCGTGGTGACCAGTCGGCATTGACGATGCTGAAGGAGCCCTGTTCGTGCATCGGGTCGCGCCCGGCTTCACGTTGCAGCACAGTAAAGTTGAGGTTCCAGAGGAACATGTTGCTGACCCACGGGTAGTGTTCGGCGGTATAACGAATAGCCCCCACGATATAGTCTCGCTGGGTCTCGAAGCTAATTTGGTTGCCAAACTCGTACCCTGGGCTCGTATTGGCGGTTGCCCAGCCATACTCGGTAATCCAGACCTGGTGATGGCCCATGCCGGCCTCTTCCATCACGCGGCGCTGATTTTCGACGTGGCGAAAGTAGAAGGAAGGGTCGTCAGTCCAACCCTGGGCTTGGCTGGGGTTTTCGGGGTAGAGCGTTTCGGGTGGATTGGCCGATCCACCGGGATGCAGGGCTTGCACGTCGAAGTAGTCGCGGATCATGCCATCCTTGTAGGTATACATAGCCTGCAGATACGAGAGCGAGTCCATCGCAATCGCAGGATCGTTGGTGGCGGTGGACGCAGGTGCCCCCGCAACAACGATGATGCTTGGGTCAGCGGCTTTGATCGCCGTATACGTGGCGGCCATGATCTCCACAAAATGGCCCGGATCGTCTGGCCCGATGGTGCCCCCATTTTCGTAGGCGAGGTTTTGTTCGTTCCAGATCAAAATCGCGTGGACACGGCCACGGTACCGTTCGGCCAGGGCCCCGGCAAAGCGCGCCAGGGTCGCGGGGTCGTCGGGCAGACCATCGGCCCCGTTGCTTGTATACCAGGTTGGCGAACGGGTAATATTGATCATCAAGAGCATGCCGGCATTGTTGACATCGGCCACAATGCTATCGAGGTCGCCCCAGAGCAACGCCCCACTCCGGTCTTCGATATCGCGCCAGTGGATCTGTTGGCGAAACCAGCGAAACCCCGCCTCGCGGGCCTTGCTCAGCGTGGTGCGACGGTCGGTGTAGTAGAGATGCCCGACGACGCCAAAGTTGAGCCTGGTGAGGGTGAGCGGATAGGGCAGATCGCCTGGGCCGTTACGTGGTGTGGGTATCTGCGGCATAACGACCGGCACAACGGGCGTAGCGACAGTGGCCTCTGGTTCAGCTCCGGTCGTTGTGATGGGGAGTTCAAGTTCAAGTGGTTCAATTGGCTCAGTGGTGCCGGTAATGCGGGCTGTTGGCAGCAGCATCGTTTCTGATGAACTTCTCCCTGCGGCCTCGCCACAGGCCGTCAAGAAGAGAATGAGCACTGCACATGGGAGCAAGACCCAGCAGCGGGTAAGGCGACGGCGTTGCATGATCCACCTCGGCTTTTATAAAACCTGACCTCTCGCGGAACACAGGTCATATCAAGCACCTGGCTACTGCGAAGAGAACGATTGCGGAGAGCGAAGCCCTCTGAGCCTCGCTCCTGATGCATCCCGAGCGGGGGGATGGCGAACTGTAGCAAATCGGCTAGACAGTTCTACTGTAGCAAACGTAAGCAGGCGTGAGAATTATGTTCAGCGACGCTGAAAAAGGGATGATATGGGGCTACAGGCCATCAAACCCCAGCCAGAGGCTCAAAGCAAGGTAAAGATCAGGGTCAATAGGGCAAGCAAGGCGAGCAAGCCAAAGACCGTGGCGAGGATGAGGCGTTCGGGGTTGAGCAGCGTCCAGTCGCCGATCGTCTGGTTCTGTTCGCCAATCAAGTAGAGGCGTTGAGGTTTTTCTTCAAGGAGGCCATCAATTTCGGTGATCATCACACCGTGGACGTTCAGTTCGCTTGAGACGATACGGGTATCCTGGTCGCCATACTGTGATGCAGCGTCAATCAAAGCCGCGAGTGGGGCAACACTTTGCCAGTTGCCCTGAAAGAGATCGATGGTGCCTGCAAAGACGGGTTGGCGCTCGGTTTTCAGGGCGACCGGCGGCAAATCCTCGATATCATCGGTCTCTTCCCAGACGCGAAATTCACGCGACCAGAGAAAGACCTGGGTTTCGGTCATTTTGCCGTGACCGTCGCAGGTTGGGCAGGCGATTTTGCCATAGCCCTTGCATTGAGGGCACGAGACCTCAATCGTCTCTTCGGTGCGGCTGCGGTCGGGATGCGAGATCTTATTGGTTTTGGTTACCATGCCCGTGCCATTGCAGACATTACATGGGATTTTGCCTTCGTGAAGACATGTTGTGCAGGGAAGAATGCGGGTTGAGTGGGGCACTGTGGCTTCGGTGGGGCGGGTTTTTCGCTCAGGCTTGACCTCAGGCAGGGGGATCGCCCAGAGATCAGGGATGGCCTGGTTGGAGGGTTGATCATCGGGGGCAAAGGTACGCACGCGTGGCCGACCCTCTTTTCGGGTCTCGTAACAGATCTTGAGTTCATAAAAATAGACGTTGTAGCTCACAATCTGTTCGAGCTCGATCAGTTGACCGAGGCTGCGACGATGAAAGAAGCCATCGCGGCTCCAACTGGTAAGGTGGCGGCGAATTGCATCACGGCGGTGCAACTCGTCGGCGCGTTTGCGCGCGCGGCTCAGAAAAGCGCCGAATTGTTCATCACCAGTCGTTTGGAGGACGGTCTCGACGGGATTATCGAGCCACTCGGCTACCGGTTCCCAGCGCGACTCTTCCATATCATCGCTGGCCTCATCGACATAACTCCGCAGAGCTTGGCGGAGAGCGAGGGCCGCCGCTCCTGCCGATGGGAAGCGGGTTGCGGGTTGGGCCGCCATCATGCGCTGCACAATGCGGTCGGCGGCGACCAGGCCGGGATCGTGCCGTGCGAGACTAGGTAATTCAGCCCCTGCGGGAATCTCGCCGGTGAGCATATGGTAGATCACGGCCCCGAGGCTATAGACATCAAGGGCTGTGCCGGCCTCGCCCTTGCTGAGGCGTTGTTCTGGGGCGGAATAGGGGGTCAGGTAATCGGCCTCATCAATACTGCTGAGATCGGGGGTATCTGGCCCCGACGCCAGGCTGAGGTTGGCAAGATAGGCGACGCCTTCGGTTCCGACAAAGACATTGACTGGTTGCACATCGCGATGAAAGATCGTTTCACCGTGGAGGTAATCAAGGGCAGCGGCAAGCTGCTGCACAATGCGCAAGACCCGGATCGGGGGCATTGGCCCTGCTTCGAGCAGCTTGTTCAGTGGTTGTGCATCAAGCTGAGGAGTGACGAGATAATCGCCCAGTTGCTCATCGTGACCAGCATCGATCACCGGAACGAGGCCCGGATGACTCAGGCGAGCCGCCAGGCGGGCGGCAAGCTGAAAGCGACTCACCGAGATCCAATCATGGCGCCGCAAGACATGCACTTCGACCGGGCGATCCAGTGTCTGATGCGTGGCACGATAAATCGTTGCAAGCTCTTCCTGACCTTGCAACTCGATCAACGTGTAATTGCGCAGCTCAACAAGCCCTTCGTTGGGACGCTTGTCGGTACGAACTGGCAAGCGGGACGTGTTCATGGTCGAAGTATACCATACCCCAGATTAGTAAATAATCTCTCACAAAAGGTTGTCATAAATTTCCCCTCAAAATGAGAAAGTGAGATTATACTGCATCTGGAGCCGAGGTTATCACTCCTTCAAACTGACTTAGATGGATCGGGTTTTGAACCAGATCTTGTCCACATTGACCAGGGAGAGCTTCCTGGTTTGCATATTCCTCGTATCATTGGGGCAGTTATCGTCGCCATTCCGTTGCTTGTACTGATGACGATCAACTCCAGACGGATCTCTCTCGTCACTGCCCTCCCCAGGCAACCCCGTCTTCCTTGGTGATCAAGGCTTCAGAAACGCAGCAAGCGCTGCTCGCTCAAGCGAGCAGCGCTTGCTGCGTTTTGCGGTGGGGGCACGCCGGGGGCACGGCGCCGCCGTGCCCGTACGCTTGTCAGATACCCAATCGTGAACGATTGGGCTTGTGCTCGCTCCTCCACCCGAAGGTGGCGCAGCACAAGAGGCCGTCTGACGGGCGGCCCTGCACAACGAAAGGTGTCGTGCGTGGCGCAGACCGTGAACCTTTTACCCGGCAGCGGGTTGCCTGCCGGAACCTCGCGAAGGCTCAGTTGTGAACGTGCAAACCGTTGCTCGTGGTGCGCACCACGAGTGCCTTAGCACATCTGAGCGTAGTATACCAGTATTCGCATGCCCGTGCAAGTATGCGCTGAAGCGGGCGAAAGCAGGGGCGTTCCTCCCACCGATGGAAGCGGGTGGGTTTCCCGCCCTGAAGGGTAAACATCTATGAGAAGATGGCCCGTGGCCCTGGTTGAGGGAGCAGGGTTGTTTGCTCGGCGGGCGGTGGTGGGGTGATGCCTGCGAGGAGTTGGAGGCCCCAGGCGAGTTGGGCGTCGTGACAGGCTGGTGCGCCTTCATTCGGGCGGCGTCCGGCGACGCAGGGTACCATGTATGCCGGATCATCTGAGGCCAGCACTTCGTATTCGGGGGTGATGCCAATGCGATTGATCCGCGAGCGATCAGGGGTGAGCCAGTGGGCAATGGTAATGCGCGCACTGCTGCCGTCACGCAACTGGTGAATGTTCTGGACTGATCCTTTGCCAAAGCTCCGCTCACCAAGTAGCGTTGTGTTGGGGCGCTCGTCGCGCAAGGCTCCGGCGACAATTTCGGCGGCGCTTGCTGATGACCCGTTGATCAGCACGACCATTGGTGGGTCATAGAGCCGTGTATCACTAGAGCCGGGAATAGTGCGGAGTTCTTTGATGACCCCACCATTTTCTTCTTCATAGAGGGCCACCCCGTTGTAAAAACGACCCAGTACCTCCTGCGCAGTGCGTAGATAACCACCGGGATTATTTCGCAAATCGAGGATAATACTGGTTGGTTGCTGCGGGATCAATTCGCGCAGCGTATCATCAAGCATCGCGGTGGTGGTAGCTTTGAACTCGGTAATCTGGATGTAGGCAACGCCGTTGTCGAGCATCTCGGCGTTGACGGTAATGATGGGTACCTCGTCGCGGGTGATCGCCACGTCAAACGGCTCAGGGTCGGGTGCGCGCCGCAACGTCAGGGTCACAAGCGATCCTTTGGGGCCACGAATTTTGCTTGCGGCGAAACTGGTGGCCTCGCCATCGCTCATGGCGGCGATTTCTGGGCTGAGCAAGAGCCCATCCACGGCGACAATGACATCGCCTGGTTGCAACCCGGCCTGTTCGGCTGGCGAGCCCTTGAAGGGCCGATCAATAATGATTTCGCCCTCTTTGATGCCAAGATAGGCCCCGATACCTTCAAATTTCCCCTGCATTGACTCGCGACTCTGGGCGGCTAGAACAGGTTCTTGAAAGGTTGTATACTCATCATCGAGCGAACTCAACATGCCGCGAATCGCACCATAGACCATCTCTTGCTGGTCGATAGGTTCCGTCTGGTAGAATTCGCCTTCAACCAGATGCCAGACCTGCCAGAAGACCGCAAACTGGTCACGTACCTGTGCTGGTGTATCCTGTCGGACAGAGGTTGTTCCGAGGCTGGCAAGAAAACTATCGACAAAGGTTGTCCCTGCCAGCCGTGCCGCCGCCCAGCCACTGGCAAAGGCAATGATGGCGACCAGAACGCTCACAATAGAGCCAGCGATGAGCGCACGCGAGATACGAATCATAAGCTAAACCTCTCGTCGTGTGACGTAAGGGGAAACAATAGATCAGGCGACTGCCGAACGGTTGTCAAGTTCATAGAGCAGGGCGGCGGTTGCGACAACCGGTGCAGTCTCGGCGCGTAAAATACGCGGGCCAAGTGATACAGGCATGATACCATGGTCAACTGCGGTTGTCAGTTCGTCTGGGGTGAGACCGCCTTCGGGTCCACTGAAGAGGGCGAGCGAGGTGAGGTTGGGGCTACTGGTTGTTGTGAGATAGGTGCGAAGCATCGTACGAAGCAATGGCATGCCAGCGAATTCGGCGAGCAGGAGCGCGAGGCTCACCTGGTGTACCTGGGTGCAGGCGCTGGCAAACGTCTGTGATGGTTCGATCGCTGGCAGCAAGCCACGGCACGACTGTTCAGCGGCCTCGCGCACGATGCGTTGCCAGCGTTCGTGTTTGCGCTGGTCAGCCCGTTCACTTGCGAGCGAGCGTGCGCAGAGCACGGGCACAAAGCGCGAGGCGCCCAGTTCAACGCATTTTTGCAGCGCCCACTCGAAGCGTTCGGCCCGCATCAGCGGCAGATAGATCGTCAGGTGCAGGTCTGGTTCGCCGGTTGCTGCTTCACGCGCAATGATCTGGCCTGTCACTTCTTTACGGCTCAGGGCAGTCAATTCCAGGGTATAGGCAGTGCCGAGGCCATCAAGGAGCAGGATCTGATCGCCGGGATTGAGCCGCAGCACCCGGCTGAGTTGATGCGCCAGGGCCGGGTCTTCCAGGCGCACCAGATCGTTGCGCACGGTGGCGGGCTCAACAAAAAAACGAAACGTGTTTTTCACGGCAACTGACGTATGGTGGCGGCAAGTTGCGTGGCGCTATACCCTGCGGTTGTGGCTTGCTGCATGAGTTGCGGCAGATCGGGCACATATGCGTTGAGCACCACCGCTTTGCCCTGCGGCACAAGTTGATAGGTACCAAGGGCTGCCGGTAACACCACTGAGCGCCCACGGGCGAGCGTCAATGGGCGGGTATCGGTGACAAGTTGTACGCATCCATCGAGGACCGTCAGGATCGCAAAGCTGCCTTGATCAGTCGAAGCGGTGACTGGTTGCGCGAAGTTCCAGCGTTCAAGCGCAAATGAAGGGCAGGCAATCAAGAGATCGCGGGTAGGGGCCAGGCTCAGCGGCGGCACCAGGGCATGGGGTGCCGGGGCAAACTGGCTCACCTGCAGCGCCTGTTCAAGATGGAGCGGTCGGGGTTGACCGGTGTGGGCATCACAGCGGCCATAGTCATAGACCCGATAGGTGAGATCGGACTTCTGCTGGATCTCAAAGAGCAGAATGCCTGCATTGATCGCGTGGATCGTCCCGGCGGGCACAAAAATTACATCACCGGGGGCCACCGACACATGGGCCATCAGATGCTCGACGGAACCATCGGCGACAGCGGCGGCAAATTCTTCTCGCGTGCATGGCTTTTTGAGGCCATACGTCACCGTTGCACCTGGGGCGGCATCAATGATATACCATGCCTCGGTCTTGCCGTGAAAGCCGGTATGGGCCTCATAGGTATGGGCATACGCATCATCAGGATGCACCTGGATCGAGAGCCGATCATTGGCATCAATGAACTTGGCGAGCAGCGGAAAATCTGCCCCATAGCGCTGGAGCGTGCGACTGCCGACCAGATCGCCCTCATAGAGAGCAACAAGGTCGGCGATCGATCTTCCGACGTACGGTTCAGAACTGACGAGATTCCCCTCAAAGACCTGCCAACTCTCACCGAGGCGTTCTGGGTAGGGATGGGGCAGATCAAGCCATGGGGCAAGGCGGGTGCCACCCCAGATCGGCTCGACCAGCCTGGGAGTCGTCAATACGGGTCTGAGCGGCGGCTGTTTCACCAGAACCTCATTTCTTCGTCGTCGATCAGACCGCACAGGTCTTCAAGACCTGTGCGGTCTGACGGGCGCTCGCTCCTTAACGTCTGGGGGCAATTACCTTGACGCCAGCGGGCGGGGTAACCCCTGGCCCATAGAGAAAGAAATCTTCCCAGGGCGCATAGCGGGTGACATAGGCATCGGTACGGGTACGGCCATTGGCCAACGTAATCACCCGGTTCAGCGTCACATCCACCCCGGCGCGGCCCTGCACCATCTGGCGCACGGCCCCCTGGGGCAACGATGCATCATACTGCCAGACAGCAACGCCGGGTTGTTTCCAGTTGCGCGTGATCGGAGCATTGTGAACGACCTTGCGGCCATCGTTAATGCCATAAATCTCGAAGGAGACCTGCGAGGCATTCAGATCGGTAATTCCGACCAGATAGACCGGGCCGGGGCTATCGTTGCGCCAGCGAAAATCGACACTGGGGACAAAGACGGTGGCATCGAACCCGAGGATATTTTCGTAGAAATTGACAATATGGCTATGGCCGACGCGGCGGGTAATCTGCAAGCCCGCGTACGAGACAGCCCGGAAGAGCGTCGTTGAGACCTGACAGAGGCCGCCGCCGATGACGCGTTCGAGGCGCCCGCCCACGATCGCATAGCCATCAACAAAGCCATTGGCCTCCGAAAAATCGCCAATCGAGTTGAACGAAAACTCGGCCCCGGCGGGCACAATCATGCCATGCACCATCTCGGTGGCCCGGCTAACATTCGTTATGCGCTCGTAGGACGAGGCCGCAAAGCCTGTCGTGGCGCGTCCGAGCAACTCAATAGCGCGGACTGGTGCTGTGGCGGCGCGGGCCACCGGATCACGCTGAAGCAACATCCGTCCAACGGGGGTCAGGCGCACGGCATCAGGCTCGGTTGCGGTTGCAGGATGGTACGCGAAGCGCGCACGTTCAAAGTATTGCACCAGCACCTCGGTACCGGTCACATCGTCTTGTTCGTACACCTCTTCGGAGATCGGATAGCCAAAGACTGGTACCCCACCATTGCTCTGCCAGAACCAGCGGAAGGCACCCCCGAGCGTATGGCCCGACTCGGGGTAAAAATCGCGTTCAGGATCGGCGCTGCCAGCCAGCCATTGGAACGCCGGATCGGCCCGTCCCTCGCTCAGCATCGCCCCGGCACGGGTAAGAGTTACCCTAGCGGCAAACGGCGCGGTTGGGTTATACTCAAACCGAGCGTACTCGAAATACTGAACCTGACGACCGTCAGCCCCGATGATCAATTCGGTGAGTGGCAGACCGAAGACGGCCACACCGCCGTGGGCATCAAAAAACTGCTTGATCTGCATCCCAACATTGTGCCCAGTTTCAGGGAAGTAGGTGAAGGCTGTTGCCTGCGGATTGGCTGCTGGTGCAGCTGCCAGGGGCGTACTGGGAAGAAGCAACACCAATGCCAGGAGGATGAGTATGAGGTAGCGGTACATAGCTGTACCTCCATTCCTTATGATGACACGTGAGCAAGAACAACGAGTTTCACACGCTCTACGATTATAACACGCCCTCGAACTGATCTGCTATACTAAGGCACATTGACGTATCTACGCAACAAAGTTTTCTTGAAGCACCTCTGGTCGCGAGGACCAGGATGAGCAAACTATGGAACTACGACATCTGCGCTACTTTGAAGCAGTAGCTCGCTACTCACACGTGACACGCGCTGCTGCTGAATTGCATATTGCCCAGCCCGCATTGAGCAAGCAGATTAGCCAGCTCGAGCAAGAACTGGGCGTGGCCCTCTTTGATCGCGTTGGGCGCAATGTGCGCCTGACCGAGGCTGGTGAAGCGCTGTTGCCCCATGCCCGTGCGGTCATGGCCCAGGTGGAGTCGGCCCGGGCCGAAATGGCCGAGCGCATTGGCTTGAGGCGCGGGCGTGCGTCGGTTGGGACACCACCGACCGTTGGGACACAACTGTTGCCACGGGTGCTCGCGGCTTTTAATCGGCATTACCCTGGGATCGAGTTGCGCTTGCATGAAGCGGGAGTGCAGACTCTTTTTGATCTGCTGGAGGCTGGCCTGACTGATGTGGGGATTGTGACGCTGCCGGTTGAAGACGAACATCTGACGGTGGTACCGCTCTTTACCGAAGAGATGGTTATCGTCGTGTGCCGTGATCATCCTTTGGCTGCGCAAGGCATGGCGCAAATCGCCGATTTTCAAGATGCTTCGTGGGTGCTGTCGCCTGAAAATTATGAATTGCGCGAGGCGACGTTGACGGCCTGTCAGAAGGCTGGCTTTACTCCTCGGGTCGTCCTTGATGGCGGCGAGACCGATACGCTCTTGCGGTTTGTGGCGGCGGGCATCGGCATTGCGCTCGTCCCACGACTGGCCGTGCAAGAGACGAGTGAGGTCATGGTGTTACGGGTCACAGACCAGAAACTCGAACGTACCCTGGGCCTCGTCTGGCGAGGTGACCGGGTCGCCTCGCCAGCGGCGCGCGCACTCCGCGATTTTCTGGTAGCCCAGTTGAAGCGTTCGGTTTATGTGTGAGGTAGTGGCTGACCACGCCAAAGGAGAGTTTTATGACGGCCCTCATTGCTGCTGACCTCTATCCCCCCGAGGGCTTTGCCGCTGCCCGGGCCGCTTTTTTGCAGCGCAATCCAGCCTACGCAGCAACGTCTCGCCTGCGGGAACTGCGGGCCACCGAGTACGCCCGGCTCGATCAGCAGGGGCATATTTACCTGGACTATACCGGAGGAAGCCTGTACGCTGAAGAGCAGGTGCGCCGCCATGGAGACCTGTTACGGCAGCATGTTTTTGGCAACCCCCACTCGGTCAATCCTACTTCAATGGCTGCCACTCGCCTGGTGGATCAGGCCAGAGCGTATGTCTATGACTTCTTCCGGGCCTCGCCAGAGGAGTACACCGCCATCTTTACCCCCAATGCCAGTGGCGCCCTCAAGCTGGTGGGTGAGGCCTATCCCTTCTGCGCTGGCGGGCGTTATCTGCTGACCTTTGACAATCACAACTCAGTCAACGGCATCCGCGAGTTTGCTCAGGCCAAGGGCGCAGCGGTACACTACTTGCCCGTGGTTCCGCCGGATCTGCGCATCAGCCAGGAGCGACTGGCCGAATTGCTGGATCGGGCGGATCCGGCCTTTGCCAACCTCTTTGCCTTCCCCGCCCAGTCTAACTTCTCTGGTGTGCAGCATCCGCTCGATCTGATTGAACATGCCCAAGCCAGGGGATGGGATGTCTTTCTGGACGCGGCGGCCTTTACGCCCACCAATCGGCTGGATCTGAGTCGCTGGAAACCCGATTTTGTCTCGCTCTCGTTCTACAAGATCTTTGGTTACCCCACAGGGGTAGGTTGTCTGCTGGCCCGCAAAGACGCGCTGAAAAAGCTGCGGCGTCCATGGTTTGCCGGCGGAACAATCACCATGGCTTCGGTGCAGGGGTGCAGCCATCACCTGGCCGATAGCGAGGCGGCCTATGAGGATGGCACAGTAGATTACCTCAACCTGCCTGCGATCAAGATCGGGCTGGAGTACATCGACAGCATTGGCGTAGATTTGATCCACGACCGGGTCGCCGCACTCACGGGTTGGCTGCTCGAAGAGTTGGCGGCGCTGCGCCACAGCAATGGCCTCCCCCTGGTGCGCATCTACGGCCCGACTGATACTACTGATCGCGGCGGAACGATCGCCTTCAACTTCTACGATCCTGAGGCTGAACTGGTGGATTTCCACATGGTCGAGCAGTTGGCGAATCAGGCCCAGATCTCCCTGCGCACAGGCTGTTTCTGCAACCCTGGGGCCGGGGAGGTGGCGCACGGCCTGACCGAGGCCGAGATGCGTGAGGCCTTTCAGGATGAGCAGCGGATGACGTTGGATCAATTCCAGTCGATCTTGCAACAGAAGCACAAAAAGAGCGCCGGTGCGGTGCGGGTCTCACTGGGCATTGCCAGCAACTTTGCGGATGTCTACCACTTTATGGCCTTTGCCGCCAGCTTTCTGGACAAGCGCGTTGGGGAGTTGCGGATGCCTTGCTTCATACCCCCATGCCAAAAGACCGCCCAGGGGTAGCGCACCTACTGAGCTTCGCTCAGACGGGCAAAACGACACTGAAACTCTGGGGATCACGTCACAACGTGAGTTTGGCGGGGCACACCCACACATAGCGGACACTCTCATCTGCGTAATCTGCGGATTGATCTCTCACTCCAACGGTGACGACCCTGGTCAACGAGCTCGCCGCTCTCACCCAGCCTGTCATCCTGGTGTTGATCGCGGTGGCGCCCATCTGGCAGGTCGGACGAGGATCGCCCGGCCCCTGCACGGCGTGGGGTGGCACGCTGTTTCGGTCGAAGCGTGGTAGACTGGAGGCGGAAACACGAGATGGTACGCTTCCGGGTTGCAGAAAACATCGCGGCCGCTGAGGCAAAGGCGGCGCAGCGCCGAGCTCAGCTGTGGCAACCTCCAGTGCGCCAGTTCCTGTGCCAAAGCCCTTACGACAAGGCACGTCCCGCAGGCTGGAGCGAGCAAAGCCACAGCAACGACGTCGCCCCAAAGTATACCGTCGTCTTTCCCAACGACGCCGTCAGCACGCTGAGGAACATCATCGCGCCAGACTACCGGCTCGAACACTTTGCTGAATGCGCTGTCTCGCGCTAGATATGTGGTACTCTAGGGGCTCGTCTTAGCTGTTGACACCGAGAAACGGAGGCCCGGGATTGAATGCCAAAAGTCGAGATCTCTTGAGCCTTGTGATCGTGGGCTTTTTGATTGCCAGTCTGCTCTTCGGCTGGAATACGCTCCTCCTGGGAGGGTTGGCGATTGTCGCCTTGCTTATCCTGGTGGTGCTCGAGTTGCGTGCTCGTCGGAGGCAGTTTCCCTGAGGCGCTTCACGGATGCTTGCCTGTCGTTCCATGCCAGATCAAGCCGTGCTCCCGGAAGGGCGCAGCCGCACCCTTCCCGCCGACGATCCGGCCACCCCGGATCGTTGCATGCCCCCGGAAGGGCGCAGCCGCGATGAACGCAGCGCTGTGGTTGAGGGAGGCGCATGGGTTGCTGCGCCCCTACGCTGGGCGGGGCGGGCGCGGGGAGCGCACTAGGTTCGTAGGAAACGGGCGCATATGTGCCCCAATTCGGTCTCGACCCCCTTTGCGCCTTTGCGCCTTTGCGTTAAACATTCCGGATCCACGCACGGGCAGACACGCCACTTCCCTACCCGCACCTTGCAGGATAGCGGGCTGTTTCTAGGAGGAAACTTCGATGAACACAACCGCCTGGATCTTCTGGGCGCTGCTCTCGGCGGTGTTTGCGGCGCTCACCGCGATCTTCGCCAAGATCGGCATCCAAGGTGTTGACTCCGATTTTGCCACCCTCATTCGCACGGTGGTGATCCTGTTCGCGCTGGCGGCTTTCGTCTGGATGACGGGCAAGTGGGTCAATCCGCTTACGCTCAGCGGCAAGACCCTGAGCTTTCTCATCCTTTCGGGGCTGGCCACCGGGGCCTCGTGGGTCTGCTACTTTCGGGCGCTGAAGATCGGCGAGGCATCAAAGGTCGCTCCGGTCGACAAGCTCAGCGTCGTGCTCGTCGCGATCTTCGCCTTCGTCTTCCTGGCTGAGCGCCCCTCGCCAGGCGCGTGGCTCGGCATTGCGATGGTGGGGGCGGGCGTCGTGGTGATAGCGCTGAACAGCTAAACCGTATCTGCGCTACGGGAAGCGCATGATCGCACCACCGACCCTGGTCGTCGCGACGAACCTGCGGCTGCTGATCCTGCGCGAGGATCCGGTTACCCAGCGGGAACGCTACGGCCATCGGCGCTTCACCCTGCCGCGCAGCCGGGCAGCTAGTCTCGCCGTACGCGACGAGGCAGACCACATCCTGCTGGAATACACGCCGGATCCGACTCTCCTGCGCGTTCAGCTCGATCCTACGCACCGCTCGGCCATCCAGCGGATGCTCGCCGCGCTCTAGGCGACCGATCAGGTTTCGCATCCAATTGTCTGAAGACGAAAGAGCTGGCGTGTAGCCCCACAAGGACGCACGCCAATTGAAAGGAATGGCGTGAACAGCGTGGTCGGGGCGCTCTTACCGCCGGATGTGCGGCAAGTAGATCTGCTGAACGCTTGCGACTACGGCGCCAAACTCATACGCTCCGATATCGCAGGCACCGACCCGCGGCGCGTCGCGCTGGTCGGTGCTGGTGCAACCGCTGCCAGCGTCGATCGCAGGGCTCCCCTCGGCCAGGGCCATCGTCGGCGTCGGGCCGCCGTTATCCGCCAGCGCCTCTAGCAGCGGGTCGGCGAAGAGGATGGCCGAGGCCGGACTTGTGATCAGGTTGTTGACCTCATTGTCGAAGTCGGGCGCTTTGGTGCGCGGGTACTGCAGGTTGTTGCCCCCGTTGACGAGCGGCCGGTTGGTATGATACCCCTGGTATGCGCTGGTGACCGGGTTGGTGTGGGTCGGGTCGAGCCGGTTGTGCGCAAAGAGCGAACTGCGCAGGGTAACGACGCGCCCGAGGTCGCTGTCGCCGCCTGCGAAGATGGCGCCGCCTTGAAACGTCGCAAAGTTTTGGGCAAACGTGGCGTTCACCACGTCGATCACGCCCATCGAGATGATCAGCCCGCCGCCCTGACCGACGCGGTTGGAGTTCGCCTCAGAGGCGCGGTTGCCGACAAAGGTCGAGCGCTCGACCAGGCCCTTGCCACGCACCAGGATCCAGGCCCCGCCACCCTGGCGGTAGGCGTAGTTGTCCACAAACGTCGAAGCGCTGATCAGCAGGTTATCTTCGTCTGTCCCACCGGCGAAGTCATCCTCAATGTGGTAGATCGCGCCGCCATGGCCCTCGGTCGGTGGCACGCCAACAAGTCGGTTGTTCCGAAAGGTCGAGCGCTCGTAGATCGCTCGGGTGCCCAGGTTATCAGAGATTGTGACCTTGATTGCGCCGCCCCCGCGCACTGCTGTATTGCTGTCGAACAGCGAGCCGCAGACCTCGACCGTATTGCGCGCATCCGGGTTGAAGGAGTTCGACACGCCATCCAGGTGCAGCGCGCCGCCGTGCCCGCGTACAATGCCGCCAGCGGTGGCGTCGGCAGCCCGATTGTTGGTGAATGCGCTATTGTAGACCAGCAGGCCGGTGGCAATGCCGCCGAAGGCTCCACCGCTGCCCGCTTCGTTGTCATTGAAGCTGGAGCCAACAATCACCGTCTCGTAGATATTGGCGGCAAAGATCGCGCCGCCCTGGTTATCTTCGTCGGTAATGCTGGTGGTGCGGTTGCCCTCGAAGGTCGTGTTAAAAACATGCAGGCGCGTACCCGGGCTCGCGCCAATCCAGATCGCGCCGCCGCGCGCATTGGCGTCACGGGTTTTGGTGGCAGCGGGCGCGCGCCCACGCACGAGGCGCATGTTCTGAATGGTCAGGTCGTTGCCTTTGGTCTTATCAACATCAGAGCCAGGGGTAAAGGGCTTCTCTAGAATACGGGTCTGCCCCTGCCCATCCAGGGTAACCAGACCACCGCCATCAAGCACGGTGTCGATCGTGGCGCTCGCAATCAAAGGTGAACTGAGCGCAATGGTCATCGGCGCGGCACCGCAGTCGAAGGTAATGTGGCCGCCCTGATCCAGCGCGCGCTGCACGCCAGCCTGGGTGCAGTCGCCGATAATGGTTGGCTTCACCAGGGTCACCGGCTGAACAGGGGCGGCACAGAAGGCGGGCCTGGCCGCAACGACCGTACCGGCTGATGCGGACGCAAGCATCAGCCTTAGCAGGCCGAGCAGAGCACCAACCAACACCAGCGTGCAGATAAAAAGCCTTGATCGGAAGATATGGCGAGGAGGGCCTGATCTTCGACGCTGCCAATGTCTTTCGCTGAGCATAACGTCTTCCTTAACGCCCGAGATGCTTCGCTGCGCTCAGCCTGACAAAGTCACTTACGCTTCGCTCACCCGTTCCAGCCGGGCAAAACTGGCGAGCAGCCGTCGTTCGCGGTCAGGGAAGCTGACGGTGACTTCTTCGTCACCCTCCACCAGGCGACTGCTGACAACAACCCCTTCGCCAAAGGTGGCGTGGCGTACATGTTGTCCGGCAAAAAACGACACTTCCGTTGGGCCGGCAGGCCGTTGGGTGCGGGTGTTTTTGCCACCAGAACGATTGGCTGGGATGACGACGGGCGCGGTCTTCTGCCCTGGCCTGGCAATCCGTTGATCGGACTGGCGGTCGAGACCACTCCGCTGGGTGAACATGCTCGTCTGCGCCGCTGGTTGTTTCATTCCGCTGTGTCCGTGCGGCTGTTTCAGCAATTCACGGGGAATATCGGTGAGGAAACGTGAGCGTGCACTGAAGGTACTGCGCCCGTACTGCATGCGCTTGAAGGCGTAACAGAGGTAGAGGCGTTGCCTGGCACGGGTTATGCCCACATAGAGCAGGCGGCGCTCTTCTTCGATCTGGTCGCGGGTGTCGAGTGACCGACTATGCGGGAGCAAGCCATCCTCGAGGCCGATCAGAAAGACCACTGGAAATTCGAGGCCTTTGGCTTGATGGAGCGTAATGCAGGTGATCGCATCGGCTTCGGCATCGAAGCGATCGACGTCGGCCACGAGGGCGACTTCTTCGAGAAAGGTCGGCAACTGAGCTTCGGTTGGCAGATTGAGATATTCGGTGCTCACCGAGCGCAACTCCTCGATATTACGCCAGCGCTCTTCGGCTGCTTCAGCGCCATACTCTTGCTCAAGCACCTGGCGCACCCCAACCCGCGCAAGCAAGGTGTCCATCAATTCGGTAAGTGAACGCTCGTGCCAATCACGGCTGAGTTCGTCAATCAGCGCAAGGAACCCAAGCAGCGCACTGGTTGACCGGGCATTCAAAGGTGACGCGATGGTGCCTGTTTCGAGTTCACGCAGCGCCTGAAAAACGGGCACCCCCAGCTCCATTGCCCAGCGCATCAACTCGGCCTCGGTACGCTCGCCGATGCCCCGCCCAGGCCAGTTGAGCACCCGACTGAAGCTCACACTATCAAAGGGATTGATGATCAGGCGGAGATAAGCAATGACATCTTTGATCTCTTTGCGGTCATAAAAACGCATGCCGCCCACAATTTGATAGGCCAAGCCACGGCGGATCAGCGCCTCTTCGACGGGGCGCGACTGCGCGTTGGTGCGATACATCACCGCGCACCCACCGGGCGTCACCTCACCGGTGGCAACCAAGCGAGCGATTTCGTCCACCACAAAACCCGCCTCGGCCTCTTGGTCAAAGCCCTCGTAAAGCGCAACGTCCAACCCCTGATCGTTGTCCGTCCAGAGGCGTTTGAGGTGGCGCTGCTTATCACCGGCATTGATGATCGCCTGAGCCGTGTCAAGAATTGCCTGGGTCGAACGATAATTCTGCTCGAGCAGAATCACCTGGGCCTCGGGATAATCGACTTCAAACGAGCGAATATTGCGCACATCAGCGCCACGGAATTGGTAGATCGACTGATCATCGTCGCCGACGACAAAGAGATTGCGGTGACGCAGCGCGAGCTGGCGCACCAGCAGATACTGCACCCGATTGGTATCCTGATACTCGTCAACGAGTAGGTACGTATAGCGATCCTGATAGCGCGCCAGCACCTCGGGATGCGCGTCAAAAAGCCGCACCATCTCGACCAGCAGATCATCAAAATCGAGCGCGTTCGACTCACGCAGCAGGGCCTGGTAGCGTTCGTAGCAGCGCGTCACAAGCTCACCGAAATAGGTACGATTGAGGCGGGCATACTCCTGGGGCGAGACGAGTTCATTTTTTGCACTCGAAACCTGGCCAAGGATCGCCCTAGGGGGATGCTGTTTCTCATCAAGCTTGAGATCGCGCAGCACCCGGCGCATCAAGCGGAGCTGATCATCGGCATCGTAGATCGCAAAATCGCGTTCGCGCCCGAGGTGGACAATATCCTTGCGCAGGAACCGCGCACAGAGGCTATGAAACGTACCCGCCGAGAGCACCTGCGCCGCATCGGGGCCGATCAACGCATGCAGGCGATCTTTCATCTCACGGGCGGCCTTATTGGTAAACGTCACCGCCAGGATATGAAACGGATCGACCCCAGCCTCATTGATCAGATAGGCAATGCGATGTGTCAACACCCGTGTCTTGCCGCTGCCCGGCCCGGCCAGCACCAGCACCGGCCCGGCAGTTGCCTCGACGGCCCGTCGTTGGGCGGGATTCAGCCCCTGTATATGCTTGGACATATCTACCTCATAAACGTCAGGGCTGCCGCCCTCCAAACCAATGCTTAGGCTGGCGAAAACGGCCAGCCTGGGAGCGAGGGCGGGACGCCCTCGAGGGCGTCCCGCCCTCGCTCCCAGGACAAGGCTGAACACTTACGTGCAACGCGCCATTTGTGCCAGCATCCATGCAAAACGGCACTGGTGTTACACTATAGCACATGATGTTGTGTATACTGATACCGCATGAAGCTTCGTTTGAAAGGAAATGAAAAGCATGGCCAAGAAGCGGGCGTTGATTACAGGGATTACAGGGCAGGATGGCAGTTACCTAGCTGAGCTACTGCTTGAAAAGGGCTATGACGTTGTCGGGATGATCCGGCGTTCGAGCACGGTCAACTTCGAGCGCATTCAACATATTCAGGATCGTATTACGCTTGCTACGGGTGATCTGATGGATGAGATCTCGATGATCAACCTGTTACGCGAATATCGTCCGAGTGAAGTCTATAACCTAGCGGCCCAGTCGTTTGTGCAGACCTCGTGGGCGCAGCCGGTCTTTACCGGTGAAACCACGGCGCTCGGGGTGACGCGGGTGCTTGATGCGGTGCGTCTGGTTGATCCCGAGATCCGGTTTTATCAGGCCAGCAGCAGTGAGATGTTTGGTAAAGTCGTGGAGGTGCCGCAGACCGAGACGACGCCCTTTTATCCGCGTAGCCCGTACGGTGTTGCGAAAGTCTACGGCCACTGGATCACCGTCAACTATCGCGAGAGCTACAATCTGCACGCGAGCAGTGGCATTCTCTTTAACCACGAAAGCCCCCGGCGTGGCCTTGAATTTGTGACACGCAAAATTGCCCACGGTGCAGCCCGTATCAAACTCGGCCTCGACCATGAACTGCGCCTGGGCAACCTCGATGCCCGTCGCGACTGGGGCTTTGCCGGGGATTATGTTGAAGCAATGTGGTTGATGCTTCAGCAAGATTCACCTGACGATTATGTTGTGGCAACGGGTGAAACCTATGCCGTGCGCGAGTTCTGTGAACTGGCGTTTGGGGCGGTAGATCTCGATTACCAGGATTATGTGGTCTTGGACGACCGGTTTATGCGCCCTGCCGAAGTCGATCTGCTGATCGGCGACCCCGCGAAAGCGCAGGCTAAACTTGGCTGGAAGCGCAAAGTGAGTTTTCCTGAACTTGTACAGATGATGGTTGAATCAGATGTTCAGATGTTGAAAAATCTGATGCGTTAACGACGTATGCTAGGGTTCGCGGGCCGGACTCGCCACCGCAATAAGGCGTGGGCTACCTGTGGCGTACTCATCAAGCTCATACGAGCCATAGATATGCCGCACCACAAAACCGGCTCGGGCCAGCAAGTGTTCCAGTTCAAAGCGGTACAACCAGCGCATCGTGAACTGCATCGTCCGTCGTGTCACCTGACCCTGTGGATCGGTTTCATCGTAGAGGTAGGTGACGCGACTCACTTGCGAAGCATAGTCGCTATCAATGGCGACAAACTTCTGTACATAACGGCCATCGAGATGATACGCACGGTCAAGGACAAGCCGGTTATCCTCGCGGATGATCTCGGTGGGATCGGGGCTGAAGAGATCGAGGATCAGCAGGCCACGCCGGGTTAGCGCCTTGCGCATCGTATTCAGGCAGGCAAGTTGGTCGCCAACTCGTTCGAGGTGCATAAACGAATTGATCGCGATGAAAGCCAGGCTAAAATGATTGGTGGGCACATGAACGTCACGGACATCGCCTTGGATCAGGGTTGTCTGGGCGGTCAATTCGGCCTCGGCGAGTTGTTCGCGGGCAATAGCAAGCATCGCGGCTGAACTATCGACGCCAGTGATCGTGTAGCCTGCTTCGGCAAGCGGCACCAGCACGCGCCCGGTGCCACACATCAACTCAAGTAGCGGGCCCCCCGTGCGTCGGGCGAACTCGTGATACAGGGCCACATCATCGCGGTATTCACGAAAATCGGCATCGTAGTAGCGGGCAAAAGGATCATAGGACTGCATAGATCCACCATACACTGATTGTTGTTACGGAATGGCTGGCGCAACAAGGAAAAGCAACAAAAAGACGCCCCCCATAAGGACAAGGCCAACAATGCCAATGACCAGCACTCGGGGATCAATAATTGGCTCGAACTGGGGCGGCTTCAACCTTGGCGGCCCTCCACTTGGTAAACGTGCCTGCGGCAAGCCACTGTGGGGCGCAGCGGGAAAGGGTGACGATGCCGACGTCGGTGGAACCGAAATCGTCGGCCCATTGGCCGCGCCGCGCCGCGGTTGACCGGTTGGCATTGGTGGCATCCCATTACCAGGCGGTTGCTCCTTATTCGTCTCTTGAATGATCGAACTCACAATGCTCACGAGCACACCAAGCCCAACCAGCACCCCGATCAGCATCGGCGTTGTAATCGAGAAACCAGTAACCTGTGACAGCCACTGGGCGACGGGCGGTAAAAAACGCGAGCCAAAGATGACAAGAAGGAAAATCAACCAACCGATCCAACCACCACCACTACGTTGTTGCATTCTATTACCTCACACGGCGTGTGTTCCAGATCATCATATCAACTAGTTCTCTTCTATTCTAGCATGGAGATCTAGTAGGGACTCAACCGACTTATAGTCTGTCAGGAAGCGCGACCTCACAGGTCGCGCTTCCTGACAGACTATAAGTCGGCGTATGAAGATGAAGCCTGAAAGCGGACATAACGGAGTGCCGACTTTAGTCGGCGCATGAAGATGAAGCCTGAAAGCGGACATACCGGAGAGCCGACTTCAGTCGGCGTATGAAGATGAAGCCTGAAAGCGGACATACCGGAGAGCCGACTTCAGTCGGCGTAT
>NZ_SIJK02000072.1 GCF_004762035.2 Candidatus Chloroploca mongolica
GGCGAGCGCAGCGGGGTGCCAACGCCAGCCATGTCATTCCGAACGGAGTGAGGAATCTTCCCTGCGGCGCATGGAAGACCCCTCGCTGCGCTCGGGGTGACATTGCTGGCGCAGCGAGGGCGTCCGGTCGGCGGGCTTCCCACCAGGGCGTGCCGATCCGGTCGATCGCCGCGGTCGGTGGCCGCGTCGCCTGCGGCTGGCACCGCGCCACGATCGGTGTTTGTGCCCATCAGCGGCGCAGCACTGGTCATGACTCGCACGTCATATGAAAAACCTACCCCCAAGAGAGACTGCTGAAAAAGTGGTCTGAGTACACTAGATGTAGTATTTAGCGACAGTGTGAACACTATATCTAGTGGTGTCGCAGTACTTTTTCAGCAGTCTCCAAGAGGAGTAGGACCTGGCAGCAGTCCATGAAGCTAACTAGTGTGTAACCTACGTTTCTTGATACCAACGGGGGCTTCGGCAGGCTCAGCCTCCGCCGTGGGCTGAGCCTGCCGAAGCCAACGCCCCGCGTCCGCTGTGGGCTGAGCTTGCCGAAGCCACGCCCCGCGTCCGCCGTGGGCTGAGCGTGCCGAAGCCACGCCCCGCGTCCGCCGTGGGCTGAGCGTGCCGAAGCCACGCCCCGCGTCCGCCGTGGGCTGAGCTTAAGGTCAAGCATTGTGCGCAAAAGCGCAACCTTCCGCATGTCGATCAGGCAGCACCTATCATTCAGAATGATCCGCATGGCGTGCCGTGGGTCCCCTCACTTGTACTTCGACGCTTTGCATAGAGCAATGGAGCAGTTCGGCCGCCCGAGGGAGCGACACCATCTGTTCAGCGAGCGCACGATATACCAACTGCTCGAACCGCATTGGCTGCTCGAACGGCGGGCAATCTTCCAGTGCAAAAGGAATACGCAATGACTACAACGACCGCGTATCGCGAACAAGTCCTCCGCGAAGTAAATGCGCTTCCCGAAGAGTACTTGCCGTACCTGCTCCAAATCGTACAAACGTTCCGTGATAGCGTCACCCTGAAGCCCGCAGCGGCGAGCTTGAAGCAGGGATGGCATGAGGCACGCACGAAGGATCTCACACCAATACATGAACTTTGGGACGGGATAGATGTCGCGTAACGATGAATCAGCGTCCACGTACGACGTCTTTTTTACCGGGGAATTCAAGCGAAATCTCCGCCAATTAGCCAAGAAATATCGGCGGATTAAAACAGATATCCAGCCGCTTTTGACCGAGTGTACAAGGCCAAAGGTGTCGCCTTCGTCCGAGAGCCGAAGTCAGAGAGCTACGGCACGGTCGCAGTCTTTGTAGACCTGCACGGGAACCAGTGGGATCTGATTCAACCCGCTACAGGGTCGCTGCCGAGTGACGCCTAACCCCAATACCTTGCAAAGAAGGCGGCTCTTTTGACGCAAAGGCGCAGAGGTTTTTTTGACGCAGAGGCGCAAAGGCGCAGAGGGTTTTTGATGCGAGGGCGAATGACAAGCATCTGCGCTAGTCGGGTTTGCGCTTACATCAAACGTGCGGCCGACGGTCATAGAGGCGGCGGCCGATGAGACACGGGGAGCCGCACCCACACGTCGGTGCCCTGGCCGAGGGTGCTGGTGGCACCAATGCTGCCACCCATTGCTTCGATCAAGGCTTTGGCAATGGCGAGGCCCAGGCCGGCGTTGCCTTCGGTGCGCCCGCGGGCCTGATCGGCGCGGTAGAAGCGCTCGAAGATGTGTGGGAGATCAGTTGGGGCGATGCCGTTGCCGGTATCGCGAACCGTTACGCAGATGCTGCTGCCCTGCGGTTCGGCGGCAAGCGTGATGGTGCCACCAGCGGGGGTGTGACGCAACGCATTGTCGAGCAGGATGAGCAAGACTTGATGCAGGCGATCAGGATCGGCGTTGACACGCCCCTGGACTGAACCTGCTTGTACGGCAAGGCCACGTTCGCTGCCAAGACGTGCAATCTGGCGCTGGATCTCGCCGAGCAGTGGCGGCAGATCAACGGGGGCGATGTTGAGCGGAAGCTTGCCGCTGTCGAGCCGCGAGAGCACGAGCAGATCGTCAACGAGCCGCGCCATGTGGTCGCTCTCGGTCAGCACATCGCCGAGCAGTTCGCGCTGGTCTTGATCATGCGCTGGCGTGCCGCGCAAGGCCACTTCGGTGCTGGCCCGAATGAGGGTCAGCGGGGTGCGCAATTCGTGGCTGGCGCTGGCGATGAATTGCTGCTGACGCTGCCACGCCTCCTGAGCAGGTTGCAACGCACGGCCAGCAAGCCACCAACTGGCGAGACCAATGCCAACCACGCTCAGCAAGGCCAGGCCCAGCAAGCTAACCATCAATTGATTGAGCACCCGCGCCTGATCGCTGAGCACGCGCCCTAGTTGCAGGGCGACCGGGCCATCGGTGCGCGTCAGCCGATAGGTCAACAGACGCACCTCGCGCCCATCAGCCGTCTGGACAGTGCGGACATCGCTGCCGTTGGCAAGCGCCTGAGCGAGCGCCTCGCGTTGCGGCGCAATCGGCACCATATATGGATTGGGATCAAAGAGCACGCGCCCACTCGCATCAAGGGGCAGCACAAAGATCGCCGCAAGTTCGGCATCATACGCAACCGACGCAAAGGCATCGACACTCGTGGTCGGCGAGGTCGCAAGGGGCACCGGACGCGACCCATCGTCGTCATCTTTGTCTCTGATCGTCCCGTCGCTCATCACCATCAACTCGGTGCCATCGACAAACTCCACCTCAAAGACCGTACGCCCGCGCTCGGTCTCCGCTTTCACCCGGCGCACCTCGCTCTGCTGATACGATGCGCTCGCCAGGGCGGCTGCATCATCCATTGTCAGTGGACGATCAGCGGGGCGAAGATCGGGGAGCAGGCCGAGTTCACCGCGGACAATTGACCAATCGCGGTCAGCCGGAACGAGATCAGGCGGAAGGGGGGCAGCCAGGGCATGAAACTCGTGGGCCATTTTGTGTTGCAGGGCAAGATCGGTGATGCCCTGAAAATAGCGGGCGACCACCAGGTAGGCCCCACCACCAACAAGCCCCACCAGCAGCAGGGCCGTCAGCATATAAAGCAGCGTCAAACGCAGGCGTAAGCCCTTAAACACGGTCAACCTCCAACCGATAGCCAACGCCGCGCACCGTCACAATCGGATCGGGCTCGCCGGCAGCATTCAGCTTGCGCCGCAAATACGAGATATAGACCTCAACCATCTGTGGTTGCACATCCTGCTCGTACGACCAGACATAATCGAGAATCTGCTGTTTGGTGAGCGTCTGGCCGACATTGCGCAGCAGATATTCGAGCAGATTCCACTCGGTGGGGGTCAGGTCAAGCGAGCGCAGCCCACGCCGGGCCGTATGGTTGCGCAGATCGAGCACAAGTTCGCCGTTGCGCAGTTCATCAAGCGACGGTGCCGTTGAATGAAAACGGCGACTGAGCGCCCGCACGCGCACCAGCAACTCTTCAAAGGCAAACGGCTTGACCAGATAATCATCGGCCCCGCTGTCGAAGCCGGCCACCTTATCTTCAACCTGGCCCCGGGCGGTCAGCAAGAGCAACGCCGTCGCCAGGCGCGCTGCGCGTGCCGCACGACAAATGGCAGGCCCGTCACGGCCTGGCAGCATCCAATCAACGATCGCCACATCATAGGTACCACGCAACAACAGATCGAGCCCGGCTTCACCATCGTGAGCCTGATCAACCTGATAATGTTCCTCACTCAAAACCCGCGCCACCAAACGGGCGAGGCGCTGATCATCCTCAATCACCAACACACGCATAGTTCCTCCTCATCTCACCTGCATCATACCGCAAAAAGCTTGGAAAAACCTTGGAAGATTGCCCCATCACTTTAAGCATCTCTTTAGGTTGCGAGGTTATGCTTACCTTATGAGATATGAATGGCCTTGCGGCGCAGGGTTGCGAGTAGGGCTAACGCCCTACAAATCCATGCTTGTGCTGGTGAAAACGGCCAGCGAAGCTAGCCGTTTTCACCAGCACAAGCGAAATCCCTGAGGGCCGCAGGCTCTATAAAAAAGAAAGGCATGTGTAACATGACTCAGCGTACGATGTTGATAATTGCAGCAGGTTTGACCGCGTTTGTACTGGTACTGGTGGGTGGGTTGGCAAATCGTTTGAGTAGCGGAACGGCTGTCGTGCCAACGGCAACAACGGCTAGCGCACCTGCACAGGCCACCGAAGGCACGCTTGATCCAACGGTTGAAGCCCTGATCCGTGAGCGTGAGGCTGCGTACCAGCAGGCCCTTGCCGAGGCAAATAGCCGCCTCGAACAGGCGAATCAGCAATTAGCCGAGATGGCCCAACAGACCGTTCCTGCCGCCGATCAGGCGGTGACAACGGCACCCGCAGCGGCACCCGTCACCTACGCCGTCACGCCTGAGCAAGCGCAGCAACTCGCGCTCGAGCGGGTTCCAGGGGCGACGCTGATCCGCACCCCTGAGGTGGTGAGCTATCAGGGTGTTGCCGCCTATGAAGTTGTGCTTGATCAAGGCACGCTCTATGTTGATGCGCAGAGCGCGGCAGTACTTGCTGATAGCACGACGCCTCGTGCTGCATCGGGGGGGCAAATCACAGCCGAAGAGGCGGCACAAGCGGCCTTGCTCTATGCTGGCGGGGGAACCGTGCGCAAAACCGAGCTTGAGAACGAACGAGGTGTACTCGTCTATGAAGTCAAGTTCATTGATGAGAGCGAAATCTATGTCGATGCCACCACCGGTCAGGTGATCTATGCCAAGATCAAGGGTGAGCGCCATTCAGAGGAGGACTGATCACGATGAAGAAGCCGAAAGCACAGGGGCAACGTACGCAAGGGGTGAAACTGATGATCAGTGCGGCAGCCCTGGCGGCAACGCTTGGGGGCTGGGCCACCTTGAGTAGCCAGGCCACGCCAGAAATGGTTGCCGCGCCCGTGGCAGCAGTCGTGAGTGCGCCACCCGCGTGGTTGCTCAACCCGCCGCCCATTCCGACGCTGCAAGCCATTGGCACTACGCCCGCTGCGGTACAGGCACCAGTGACGCAACCCGTGGTTGTCGCACCGGCACCGGCCCTCCGCGAAGTCGTGGTGGCCCCGGCCCGGCCGGCGCCCGTCACCACGACACAGTCGTCGCGTTAACGTGGTCTGTGAACGAAATTTTCTGATGATTTGACGCAAAGGCGCAAAGGGCGTTGTGATGGTTCAGCTAACATTTCGGGCCATGGGATCGACCATCCTGGTGCTGGTTGAGAGCGATGATCCAGTTGCTGAACAGGCGCTGCATCAGGTTCCTGACTGGTTTGCCACCTGGGAAGCAGCTTTGAGTCGCTTTCAGGTCGAGAGCGAGTTGATGCAACTCAATCGGCGGGCAGGCACGGGGTGGGTCACGGTCAGCCCTGTGCTCTGGGATGTGCTGGAGGTGGCGGTAGAGGCGGCGCAGGCAACGAATGGCCTGGTCACGCCTACATTGCTGGCCCACCTGGTTGAGGCTGGCTATGACCGGGATTTTGCCAGCTTGCCTGTTGATCGTCCATCCCCAGGCGCTAATGGTTGGCCGCAAAAAGACCAATTATCAGCGCATAACATAGCTTTGTGGCACGTGATCAAGCGCAACCCGATGACACGCGCCGTGGCATTGCCGGCAGGCATGCTGCTCGACCTGGGAGGCTTTGCCAAGGGATGGGCTGCTAGTCAGACAGTGAGGCGTCTGGCGGATTATGGGCCGACCCTGGTTGATGCCGGGGGCGACATTGCCGTCAGTGGCACCCGTCGCGACGGCTCGCCCTGGCCTATTGCCGTGGCCGATCCCCGTCAACCAGACCATGAACTAGCGCTGGTGTTGCTGACAAAGGGTGGCCTGGCCACGTCGGGGCGCGATTATCGGCGCTGGCGACAGGGGGCGGATGTTCTCCACCATATCATTGATCCACATACAGGGAAGCCCGCCACGAGTGACCTGCTGAGTGTGACGGTGGCCGCACCAACCCTGGAGAAAGCAGAAGCAGCGGCAAAGGCGGCGCTGATCCTTGGGAGTGAAGCAGGGCTGGCATGGCTTGAAGCGCAACCAGAACTCGCCGCCTTGCTGGTACCTGAAGAGAACCAACCTATTCAGACGACAACCTGGACTGCCGTCTGTTGGAAAGAGAGTGCATCATGACAACGCCCGAATCGACGGCACCAGCAACAGCAGCGCAGACAAACCAGACCGTTGCAACGGACACCTCCGAGACACCCGTGCCTGCGGCGTCCACGCCACCAGGCGACCAGACGCCCACCCCGGCAGCAGCGCAAGGCGCAGGTTCACCTGTTGCGGCCAGGCCGGCGCCGGTCGAGACGGCCAATCCAGTTCCACCGCGAGCCACGCGCACACCGGCTGCGACCACGCCCGCGCCGCGGCGAGCACCAGCTCCCGATCCGGATTTCACTGATCTGCCCCCGGCGATGGCGCCCCAGGCGCTGATCGGGCTATTGCTTGGCGCTATTCTGGGGGCCTTTGCCGCCGTTGTTGTCTTGCCGACATGGTTGCCGGGGCTCAGTGCTTCGCTGCTGGGGGCCGAGCCAAAAGCCTACTGGTACCTGGCGCGCAGCAGCGCCATGGTCGCCTATGCCCTGCTCTGGCTCTCGATGGTCTTTGGCCTGCTGATGACCAACCGGCTGGCGCGGCTCTGGCCGGGCGGGCCAGTCGCCTTCGACCTGCACCAACATACGAGTCTGCTGGGCCTGGCCTTTGCCATCTTTCATGGGCTGATTCTGCTGGGCGACACCTACATCGAGGCGAGCCTGTGGCAACTGCTCGTCCCCTTTGCCTACCAGGGTTTTGCGCCGTTCTGGGTGGGCCTGGGGCAACTGGCCCTCTATGGCTTGGCACTGGTTGGACTCAGCTTTTATGTTAAAGATCGCATTGGCAGAACCATGTGGCGGATGATCCATTTCTTGAGTTTTCTTGTTTTTATCTTTACACTCGTTCATGGCATCTGGAGTGGAAGTGACAGCAGCAACGGGATAATCAACGGTTTTTACTGGTTGAGTGGTGGCACGATCCTCTTCTTGACGGTCTACCGCGTATTGGTGAGCCGTCAGGCAAAGAGACCAGGAAAAAGCAAACAGGCTACGCCTGTGTTATGATACCTTTCGCAACCATATTCTTTTCTAAGACAAGGTTTCAGCATGGGGTATGCTTGCTTGACAGTTTGGAGTGCCGACTTCAGTCGGCTTTTTACTCAGCCGACTGAAGTCGGCACTACGATCACCACAAACTGTCAAGCGCCTACGAACCTTGTCTAAAACGTTAACCGGTGCTGGTATGTGGTGATGCTTCGTGAAAGGTGATCGGCGTGAAGGCGTTTCTCGTCTACTGGCATCCCGAGCCCCAGAGTTTCAACCATGCCATGTTTGTGACGGCCCAGGCAACCCTGACCCGGCTTGGAGCGGAGGTCAAAACGTCGGATCTGTATGCAATGGCGTTTGACCCTGTGTCTAGTCGGAAGAATTTTACGACGGTGCGCGATCCGGCTTTTCTCAAGCTTCAGACTGAAGAGATCTATGCCTCAGAGCATCAAGGCTTTGCGAGTGATCTGGACGAGGAGATGGCGAAACTTGAGTGGTGCGACCTGATGATCTGGCAATTCCCGCTCTGGTGGTTCGGGTTGCCAGCGACCATGAAGGGGTGGGTTGATCGCGTCTTTGCGATGGGGCGCATCTATGGGGGCCGCCGTATGTACGAGGGAGGCGTGTTTCGCGGCAAACGTGCGTTGCTCTCATTGACCACCGGTGGCCCTGAGCAAGCCTATGTGCAACAAGGCTTTCACGGTGACATCAACGCGATCCTCCAGCCGATCCAGCGCGGCATGTTGCAATTCGTCGGGTTCGATGTGCTTGCCCCGCAGGTTGTCTATGGGCCGGTACGGATGAGCGACACGCAGCGTCAGGCGGAACTGGATCGCTTTGCGCAGCGCCTGGGTCGGCTTGATCAGGAGACGCCGCTTGCCTGGGAAACGTACTAGCCTCGATACCTTGCACATAAGGTGGCTATTTTGACGCAAAGGCGCAAAGGCGCAAAGGTTCTGGTGACCCAAGCAGAGCGAGCGGTGCGGCAAAGCCGCACCGCTCGCGAGGCGTCTATCTCTACATCGCTGCGGTGACAGCGGCGACGATTGATCCGTCGGCGACGAGCCTGCGCACCGCCTCGATATGCGGGTACATCACGGTATCGCATTCGATAAAGGGCACGTGCTGGCGGATGAGTTCGTACGCAGCCCTGGTGCCGCGCCCGAGGCGAGCCTGGGGGCCGACGATCTGGCGGCGAAAATCGAGGCCCTGCGCCGCCGCGAGCAACTCGATCGCCAGGATCTGGGCAACATTATCAAGGATTGTGCGCGCCTTGAGCCCAGCGGTCATGCCCATGCTGACGTGATCTTCGACGTTGGCCGATGAGGGGATGGTATCAACACTGGCAGGGTGCGCGAGGATCTTGTTTTCGGTCGCCAGCGCCGCCGCAGTGTATTGCACCAGCATAAAACCCGAGTTGAGCCCGCCTTCGTTGGTGAGGAACGCAGGCAGCGTCTGGATATTCGAGGCTTCGTCGGTGAGGCGCATGATGCGTCGTTCGGCGATGTTGCCCAGTTCAGCGGCAGCGAGACCGAGGTAGTCGAACGCAATCGCCAGTGGCTCGCCGTGAAAGTTGCCCCCTGACAGAACGGTGATGGCCTGGTCTGCTTCGTCAATAAAGATGAGCGGGTTATCGGTGACGGCATTGAGTTCGATGTCAAAGACCCAGCGGGCATAGGCGATCGCGTCACGTACGGCCCCATGAACTTGCGGAATGCAGCGCAAGGTATAGGCATCCTGCACATTGCGCGGGTCGTGGCTGCGGGTCAATTCGCTGCCGGCAAGCAGCGCACGCAGGTAGGCGGCGCATTCTTGCTGACGCGGGAAAGGCCGCAGGGCGTGAATGCGTTCGTCGAAAGCAAGCACCGTCCCGTTCAGGGCTTCGAGGCTCAGGCAGCCGGCAATATCAGCGGTCTGGCTCAGCAGTTCAGCCCGGTGGGTCTCAAGCGCACCCAGGGCACACATACCCGTCGTGCCATTCGTCAGGGCCAGGCCCTCTTTGGCGGCGAGTTGGCATGGTTCAAGACCGGCGCGGCGCAGCGCCTCGGCCCCGGGCAGGCGTTCCCCGCGATGCTCGGCCTCACCCAGGCCAATCAGCGGCAGCGCCATATGCGCGAGTGGGGCGAGATCGCCACTGGCACCGAGCGAGCCTTTGCTGGGAATAAGCGGGTGAATGCCAGCGTTGAGCATCGCCAGCAACAGTTCGAGGGTCGCAGGGCGAATCCCCGAATGACCACGGGCAAGCGTATTGGCACGGATCAGCATCATCGCCCGCACCGTGGGCGTATCAAGCAGCGGGCCAACGCCAACCGCGTGGCTCATCACGATATTGTGTTGCAGCTGCACGACCTGATCGGGCGGGATCAGCCGGTCTTTGAACGCCCCAAAGCCCGTTGTAATGCCATACGCAATCTCGCCGCGTTCGAGCAACTGCTCAACCGCCCACGCCGCCCGCGCCACCTTCGTGGTCGCCTCGGGGCTCAACGCAACCGCAGGCGCACCGGGTTGCCCATACGCCACGGCCAGAACCTGTTCGATGGTCAAAGCTTCGCCATTGATCTGCATATTGTGCAACCTCCAGTTCAGATAACCAGGCACACCTGCGGACGAAGCACCAGTTGGGCTTGGCGCTGCTGCGCCTGACACCCCTCTTTTGGGAATAGGTCTTTGAGGTGCGTCAAGCCCAGTCGTATCATATCACAGACGTATCTTCCAGTCGTGATCAGGAGACAGTGGGATCTATCACGAGGATGGTATAATTATAATGACCTTGCACATCAACTGAACCATAGCAATGTTGCCCACAAACGGATGGGAGGGTCCTATGTCCACAACAATGACCCAATCTGAGCTTGAAAGTGAATTAGCACGGGCACGCGCACAGGTAGTGGAACTGGAAACAGTGATTGAAGCATTGGATGTCAGTTTATGTTTCTGGATGCCAGATACAACTTTGACCTTTGCCAATGGAAAATACAAAAAGATCTTTGGTGTTCAGGGCGAGGCGCGGGGGCAAAAGTGGATCAACTTCTTGCCAGAAGATGCGCGCGCTTCCACGGCGGCATTCTATGCCGAAGTGACGGCCAACCCGCGCACAGTGAGCTATGAACATCCCGTTACGGTAGAGGATGGAAGGGTACGGGAATATCATTGGATCGATACGCCTATTCAGGATGAACATGATAAAACAACAAGATTTTTATCGGTTGGCATTGATATCACCGAGCGCAAACAAGCCGAAAAATTGACTGCCGCGCAGCGGGATCTAGCCCAGTTGATCGCACAGGAGTTGCCAGCGGCAGACGCATGGGCAGCTTGCCTTCAGGCCGCGATTGTTGTGTCAGGCTTAGATTGTGGCGGGCTGTATCTTTTCAATGCAAACAACCGGGCCTTTGAGCTTGTCTATCATCAAGGGTTGAGCGACGACTTTGTGCGGGCCGTTGCACATTTTGGCGAAGACAGCTCGGGTTCTCAGCTTATGCTTCGTGGCACCATGATCTCTTTCACAGAAGCTGAACTGCATACCCGGAGTTATTACCAGGCTGAGGGCCTGCGCTCTTTGGCGGTTATTCCGATTCAACATCGCGGGCAGGTTCTGGGTTGTTTAAATATTGCTTCACATGTCCAAGCTTTTATTCCAGAACAAACACATCATATTCTGGAGACGATCGCTGCAGAGATTGCGAATGTGCTTATTCATCAGCAAACCCAGGCGGATCTGGAACGCAGCCACGCCCAGTTGCAGCAAACCCTTTTTGCCGCACACATGGGCACCTGGCGTTATGACGTTCCTGGCCGCCGTATGTCTTGGTCGCCCGAGGCGGCGCAGATCATTGGGACGGAGCAATCTGAAGAGGATTTCAGCACGATCATCGAGTATTTTCATCCAGAGGATCGAGATAGAGCGGCCAATGCGCTGCAAGAGACATTGACGCAAAAGAGCATCCCCAAAATTGAATATCGCATGTTCACGGCCTCAGGCGATTTGCGCTGGGTTACAAATTACGCAAAGTTTGAATATGATCAAGAAGGAAATCCGCTCGCAATTTCAGGGCTGATCCAGGATATCACCGAACGCAAACGGGTAGAAGAAGCGCGCCGCGAAAGCGATGAGCGCTACCACCTGCTCTTCCAGTACATGGCTCAGGGGGTTGTTTTTCAGCAAGCGGATGGGCAGATCATCCACGCCAATCCGTCTGCCGAACGAATTCTGGGCCTGACTCTGGATCAAATGCAGGGTCGCAAGTCCATCGACCCACACTGGCATGCTATCCAGGAGGATGGGTCGGCCTTTCCAGGGGAAGAGCATCCCGCGATGGTCTCTTTGCATACCGGCAAACCCGTGCATAATGTGGTCATGGGGGTCTACAATCCCCAACTAGAGTCTTACCGCTGGATCAATATCAATGCCGTGCCGCGCTTTTTCACTGGCGGCGAGAAGCCCTACCAGGTGTTCGCGACCTTTGAAGATATTACCGAACGGAAGCAGGCCGAGGACAAATTGCGGCTCGCCGAACAACGCTACCGCGCCCTGATCGAGAACGCGCCGGATGGCATTGTGTTGATGAATGTGGATGGCAGTCTCAAGTATGCTAGCCCGTCTACCGAGTGGATCATGGGTTTTGGCAGTGATGAGGTACTTGGCTTGAACCCGTTTGAGCTCACTCATCCCGACGATAGGGACATGGTGCTTGAAAAACTCGCTGAACTGCTCCGGAACCCCACGTATGTACCAACGATTCAATACCGGTTCCAGAAGAAGAATGGGGAATGGCGCTGGATCGAAAGTACGTTCAGCAATCTGCTGGCCCAGCCAAATGTTGAGGCGATCATTATCAATTTCCGGGATATCCATGAACGCAAGGCAGCTGAGGAGGGGCTCACCAAGAGCCAGGCCTTGCTGACCGAGGCGCAGCGCATTGGTCGCATTGGGCATATGGAATGGAACGGCCGCGATCAGACGCTGATCTGCTCAGACGAGCTGTACGATATTTTCGAATTGCCGCGTGGGACAGGCATAACGCAAGACACTGTTGCGCAGATGATGCTCCCCGGTGAACAGGAACGGGTTGAGCGTCTGGATATGCTTGCCATGCAACAGCAGACTGACATCGAATATGAATTCGGCATTCGCACCAGCGACGGAAGCATTCGCTGGCTGCACCAGATGGGGAAAATGACCTATGACGAACATGGCATGCCCCTCCGCATGATGGCAATCATCCAGGATATAACCGAAAGGAAGAAAACTGAGCAGACTCTGAGCGAAAGCCGGACACGGTTGGAAATGGCGCTCAAAGGGAGCAAAGCCGGGATGTGGGATTGGAATGTGCAGACTGGTGCGACCATCTTCAATGAACGCTGGGCCGAGATTGTAGGCTATGCCCTGCATGAACTCGAACCAATCAACATCAAAATCTGGGATGATCTGTGCCATCCCGATGATCTGAAGCGATCTACTGATCTGTTGCAGCAGCATTTTTCAGGCGAGACCGAATTTTATGCGTGCGAAGTCCGCATGAAACACAAGAATGGCTCGTGGGTGTGGGTCATGGATCAGGGCAAGGTGATGGAGTGGGATGAGCAGGGCAATCCCGTCCGGATGTTTGGAACCCACCTCGATATTACCAGGCAAAAACGCGAGGAATTGTATACCCAGGCGATCTTACGGCTAACGAATGCATCGTATGCGACAAACAAGATGGACGATCTGATGCGCACGATGCTGGATGAAGCCGAGGCGTTAACCGACAGTACGATCGGTTTTTTCCACTTTGTTGATGACGACCAGAATACGATCAACTTGCAGGCATGGTCGACGAATACCTTATTGCATGCATGTACCGCTGAAGCTCATGGGCAACATTACCCGGTGGATAAGGCGGGCATATGGGCAGATGCCATCCGCAGCGGCGAACCGCATATCTATAATGATTTCCCTTCCCTCATACATCAAAAAGGCATGCCAGAAGGTCATGCCCCCATCAGCCGGATGCTCTCTCTGCCGATCACACGGAACAATCTTGTGGTGGCTGCCATGGGCGTGGGCAATAAGCCAGAGCATTATACTGAAGAGGATCTGGGTATCCTGCAACGTCTTGCCGAGACGGTCTTTGATATCATTATGCGCAAGCGGGTGGAAGACGAATTGCGCACCAGCGAAGAGAAATATCGCCTGCTTTCCGAAGAGTTGGAGGAACGCGTGAAGCAACGCACCACCGAGGTGCGGGATCTGTATGAGCATGCCCCAACCGGCTACTACTCTTTGAATGCCGATGGTCACGTTGTCGCAATCAATCAGACGGCGTTGACCTGGCTTGGCTATGTGCGCGAAGAAGTCCTGGGGGCTTCATTCGAGAGCTTTGTTACCAGAACGAGCACCGCGGTCTTCAAGGAGGCCTTTGCCGAACTGAAGAAACGTGGAGAGATGTTGAATATCGAGTGTGAAATGAAGCGCAAGGATGGCTCCACATTCCCTGCGCTGCTCAACTCGGTGGCAATCCTTGATGCATACGGCAATTACCTCCAGAGCCGATCCACAATCTTTGATCATACCGAACGCAAACATGCAGAAGACGCCCTACGCTTCAGCCGCGACCAGTTGAGCACGGCCAATACCGCTTTGCAAAAGGCCTCACGCGCAAAAAACGAGTTCCTTGCCAACATGAGCCACGAACTGCGCACGCCCCTGAATGGCATTCTGGGCATGGCTGAGATCTTGCTGGAAGAGATTCGTGGGCCGCTGAACGAACGCCAACGTAAAATGGTCGCGGTCATCGAGTCGAGCGGACGGCATTTGCTCAGCCTGATCAATGACATCCTCGACCTGTCCAAGATCGAAGCCGGCAAGCTAGCGATTCACATTGAGCAGATTGCGGTGGCGGATATCTGTGAAACAAGCCTGGTCTTCATTAAGGAACCGGCCATGAAGAAAGGCATCAAGGTCGAGTTCGATCTAGATCCGCAGGTTGTGATAGTGCGCGCCGATGTGCGTCGTCTCAAGCAGATCTTGATCAACCTGTTGAGCAATGCGGTCAAGTTCACGCCGTCCAAGGGGCAGGTCACCCTTCAGGTCAGGGGCGATGTGGAACACCAGACGCTTGACTTTACGGTGATCGATACTGGCATCGGCATTGACCCAGAAGATCTGAAGCGCCTGTTTACCCCCTTTACCCAGGTGGATAGCAGCCTGACGCGTGGGCATGAAGGCACGGGCCTGGGTCTGGCGCTCGTCATGGAGTTAGTTGAACTGCATGGCGGCAGTGTCAAAGTGGCAAGTGATGTCGGCGCGGGAAGCACGTTTACCGTGTGCTTGCCCTGGCACAATGCCTTCGAAAAAAGAACACCAAAAACAGATACGAGATCATTGGAACGCCTGGCATCTGGGCAGTCTTCTGAACAGAACCAAGCTCAATCGCTGGGCAAGATTCTTCTGGCAGAAGATATGGAAACGAACATTATGATCATTAGCGATTATTTGGAAAGCCTTGGCTATGCTATCATCACGGCAGCCAATGGACAACAAGCCATCGAACGCGCCCAAGAGCATGTGCCCGACCTGATCCTAATGGACATTCAAATGCCAGTGATGGATGGGCTGGAAGCCACCCGCCGGTTGCGGGCGGATGCGCGTTTTGCCACCGTGCCCATCATTGCGATCACAGCCCTGACAATGACCGGCGACCGCGAGCGCTGCCTTGAAGCCGGCGCCACCGACTACATCAGCAAGCCGATTAAACTGAAGCAACTCGGCGAGATGATCCAACTCTTGTTGAACACAACTGATTGAGGAGTGTGGGAAATAAGTTTCCTGATGCTTTGCGCCCTGGGAGCGAGGGCGTCTCGCCCTCGAACGCCCCCGAGGGCGGGACGCCCTCGCTCCCAGGCTTGCCTGTTACCCCACGTGTGAGCAGTTACGTTCATCGGTGCAACGTAGCGCAGAGCTTGCCCTTTTTGATCACCTGAGCAACCGGATTGCCGCCAAATTCGTAGGCCAGGTAGCGATAGTCGTCGATATCGAGCAGCAGCAAGTCGGCCTGTTTGCCCACTTCGATGGAGCCGATGCGTGCGCCGAGGCCAAGCGCGTGGGCGGCGTTGATGGTGCAGGCGTTGAGCGCTTCGCCTGGCAGCAGGCGCTGGTAGCGACAGGCGAGCGCCATGACCAGCGGCAACGAGGGGCACGGTGCCGAACCGGGATTGATATCGGTGGTCAGCGCGATGGCGGCCCCAGCATCGATCATTGCCCGCGCTGCGGCATAGTGGGTGCCGCCGAGGTTGAGCGTCACCGCCGGGATCAGGACGCCAATGGCCGGGCTAGCGGCAAGCTGGGCGATGCCTGCCGCCCCCGTCACATCAAGATGATCCACCGAGACGCACCCCATCGCAAGCGCCATTGCTAGCCCACCGAGTTCGTTGAACTCGTCAACATGGGCTTTGAGCGGCAGGCCCAGCGCCGCTGCGGCTGCGAGCATCCGTCGCGACTGGTCAACATCAAACGCACCCTGTTCGCAGAAGACGTCAACAAAGAGTGGCACCTCTGCTGCGGCAAAGTGGGACTGGCGATACCACGCCACGGCGGCGGGCAACATGTCGTTGATCACCAGATCGAGATAGGCCTCGGTACGCCCTGCATAGTCGGCGGGCACCGCATGCGCCCCAAGAAAGGTCGGCACCAGATCAAGCGGGTGCGTCTGGTCGAGCAAGGCCGTGGCCTCAAGCTGACGCAACTCGGCGGCAGTCGTCAGACCATAGCCCGTCTTGGCCTCGGCGGTGGTAGTGCCCAGGCGCAGCATCTGGTCGAGGCGAGGCCGCGTCGCGGCCACAAGTTGGTCAACCGAGGCAGCAGCAGTGGCCCGGGCGGTACTGGCGATCCCGCCCCCGGCGGCCATGATCTCCTGATAGGTCGCCCCGCCGATCCGCAATTCAAATTCGTCCAGCCGATGACCCGCATACACCACATGCGTATGTGGATCAACAAAACCGGGGCACACGACCTTGCCGTGGGCATCAATTTCAGTGACGGCAGCATAGGCACGGCGCAGATCTTCCGAAGGGCCAACCGCCACGATGGTTGAGCCCTGCACTGCCACCGCGCCATCGGCGAGCAGACCAAGCTCACGCAACGCGGCCCCCCGTTTCGGGCCAGCGGGCGACGCACATGTGATCACCTGGGCGGCACGATGAATCAAGAGATCAATGGCTTGCATCTAGCGTTCCTCAAAAGCCGGTGCTGCGCTCGTATGCTGGGATGGTTGCCAGCTTCGCTGGCAACCATCCCAGCCCTATGTTGCATCAAACACCTCATCAACAGACACACTGAAATCATCAATAAGCTTCGAGCGAGCACGCTCGCCCCGTGCGAAGACGCCATAGGTGACGTAAGCCGCGTCATCAAGAACCAGCACAGTGATGGTAGCGGTGAGCGGATTGACAATCCAGTATTCGAGGATGCCCGCCTCGGCATAATCGAGTGGCTTTTCGTCGGTATCACAGGTCGGACGGTCAGGGCTGACGATTTCCATCACCAGATCAGCGCCAAGCCAAGCGTCATTCTGATTGCGGGGATCCTGGGCATCAAGCAGAACCACCAGATCTGGTTCACGAAACTTGCCCGGACGCAGCTGAAGCCGGAGCGGGGCGAAGAGAACTTTGCCTCCTTGTGGACGGAGCAGCAGTACCAGCAATTCATAGAGGAACGCAAGGATGATTTGATGATCGCGTGTCGGCATCGGAAGCACCTCGATAACGCCATCCGTAAACTCGATGAGATGATTGGTCTGGTTCGTCAGCTTGAAGTATTGCTCGACACTCCACAAACCCTGGAGCGGTTCCAGGGCAAGATCGAGCCCATCAACGGCACGAACCATGCGCAGGTCACTTGTGGACACATCAGTCGTCATAGCGCTACCCTCGGCGTGAGGCGAGTATCTGCACACAGTATACCGATCAACCCACCTGCACGCAACGCACCTATTCTGGTGGGGATGGCGAAGGCCGGCTTCGTGTTCCGTAGACGAAGCCCCTTTGCTGCGCTCCTAAGAAACAAAAACTGACACCATTTTGACACAATACTATGCTATACTTGCTCGACAGAGTTCAGCAACGATAAGTACACATATGATGAAACACCCAAACCCTGAGCAAAGATCAGGCTTATTTGCACGTATGGTCACCCCGCGTACCATCAGTCTAGCCGTCCTGTTTGGTACAGCGGCAGTCTTGGCAATGCCACCACGCACAGGGCATTTGCGTACACGGGGCAGGCCCAGCACCAGCTATGCCGAGGCCTGCGAACGCTTTGCGGCCCTGGCAGCCCTGGATGGGCCAGAGGTCAATGCGCAGTGCGGTTCGCGCTTGCTTGATCACGGTGCCCCAACTGAGTCAGTGGTTGTGCTGTTGCATGGCATGACCAGTTGCCCCGTGCAATTCAACGTGTTTGGCGAACAATTGCACCAACGTGGTCATACGGTGCTGATTCCTCGGCTGCCACGGAATGGCATGGCCGATCGGCGTACGGCAGAACTTGGGCGTTTGCAGCCAGCCGAACTGGTGGCCTTTGGCGACGAGGTGGTAGACATTGCTTGCGGCCTGGGCAAGCGTGTCATCGTGCTGGGGCTCTCGGCAGGGGGCACAGTAGCCGCATGGATCGCACAAGAACGGTCTGAGGTTGCACGGACGATCATGATCGCCCCGTTCCTGGGCATTAGCACGTTGCCCCTGCTTCGCCAAGCGGTGATCCGCAACACCCTCTTGCGCATACCCAATATTATGGTTGACGACAAGCCGGAAGAAGCCGCGCGCAAACCCGAGTATAACTATATCCGCAAAGCCTTGCGGAGCTTTGGGGTGATGATGCTCGTAGGCGAATACGTTTTGCGCGAGTCGCGTCGACGCCCGCCCGCTTCAGGCGAGGTAATCGTCGTGACGAATGATGCCGATACAGTCGTTAATCGTCAGTTGATCGATCAACTGACCCGGAACTGGCAAGCAGACGCTCATCAGCGGGTGATTCCATTTTCCTTCAGTGCCGATGATAACCTGGCCCACGATATGATTGACCCGCGTCAGCCAACAGCACGTATAGATTATGTCTATCCGCTTTTGACACAGTATCTTGAAGCATAAAGGCATGTTTCAGGTGTACCATTATGCCATTTGATCTACGACCACTCTTTCAAGCCTTCCTGTCGCTCTGGACCTTGTTGTTCCAGCTTGAACATCTCAATGGCAGCCTGCTCGAACTGATCCACTCGTATGTGGGTTTGCATGTTGCCTTTGGCATCTTCTTCCTGGCCGGGCTCTCCCAGGCGTATGGAACACGTGCGGTGATGCTGTTTCTCAACCGCGTCGGGCGGCGTCCCTTCTTTCTGAACCTGCTGATCACCAGCATCCTGTTTGTCTTTGGGGCCGTCATCTGGGCCTTTAGCATCCGCGAGATGAGTGCGCTCTTTTTCGGCAATCCGCAGCCACTGTCGTATGCCATTCAAGCAGTGGGCCTCGCCTATCTGCCGCTGCTCTTTGCCTTCCTTGCCTTCGTTCCCTATCTCGGGCCAGGCTTGTTGGTACTGCTTCAGGTCATCAGCCTGATCCTGGCGATCTTCAGCATCAGCATTGGCCTGGATGTAACGCTGGGCGAAGCGGCAGTGATGACGATCGGTGGCTGGATAATCTTGCAACTCGTACGCTGGCTTACCACCAGGCCAACAACGGCGCTGAGTCGCTGGTTGCTGCGCGTCATTTCAGGACGGGATGTCCACTATCAACTGCGCGATATTGTGCCGCCAATGCCGCTAGGCCTCAGTGACCAGACCAGCACGTCTGCGGAGGAAGCATCGTGACCTTGTTTGTCTATACCTTGCAGTTGATGATCAACTTCATCCAGATCTTTGGCCTAGAGCTCCTATTTCTGGTCAGTCTGATGATCTTCGTCGTCCTGCTTGCAGGGTTGATGGTGCCGTTAAGCATCTTGGGTTGGTGGGCCGGAGGCGCTGAGTCGGCACGGATTCGCGAGGAACACCTCGCCCCCCAACCCAAACCAGCCCGCCCATCGGTGCATGCGCGGCCACACCCTAGCGATACTGCCACGAAGCCAGAACACTTCCTGGTCTATCTCTCGGGGATCGGCGATGTCTCGGGCGAATACCTGGGCGATTTAGAATGGGACTTCGTCAATCGGCTGAAAGAGGCGTTGCCGCATACGCATGTGATCCATAATATTTTTGCTTTTTCAGTGAACAATGTTGGCCTCACTGAAGAGAGTCGCTTCGGGCGGTTCTGGGATTCTATTCAGCAGGCTCGTGCGGGCAGTACACGGATGCGTTCGCTTGGCGGGCTGATCAACTTTCGCAATCTGCTGCATGTAGCGGTTTCTGCTGACCAACGGTATGGCCCGGTCTTCAACTATGGCACTGCCAGCACGATTATGCAATCCTTGCTCGAGGCGGGCTATCAACCAGGTGATGGGCGTCCTGTTACCTTGTATGGCTACAGTGGCGGCGGCCAGGTCGTCTTAGGCTCAGCCCAGTACCTCAAGCCAGCGATTCAAGCCCCATTGCAGGTGATCTCGATGGGCGGTGTGATGTCTGATAGCTACAGCATTGCGCTCGCCGACCAGATTATCCATCTGGAGGGGGACCTGGACAGTGTGCAGCGCCTCGGCGATTACCTGTTTCCGCGTCGCTGGCCGATTGCCCGCAACTCACGCTGGAATAAGGCTGTTGCTTCAGGCAAGTTACGCCGCTTCTCTACTGGCCCAATGACCCACTCTGGCTCGGCAAGCTATTTCGATGATCAGAGTTTTTTGCCCGATGGGCAGAGCTATCTGGACTATACGATTGAGCTTGCAACAACATTGATTGAAGAGTTTCGGGTCGGCTCGCGTTCGCCCTCGGTAGAACAATGAGATGAAGGTAACACGATGCTCATGACCATGCTCCGCAGCAGCATTGCCATTCTGCTGCGCCCGTCAGTGACCACCTTCGAGGCTCACGAGCGCAATAGTTTGCGCTGGGCGCTGGCCTATGTGTCGCTAGGCGCACTGTTGACGGCCTTGCTGGGGATCGCATCATTTTATCTGCACCGCCCTTTTATGGATGCGCAACTAGACGCGATCGCCGCTGAGTTCACGAATTTTGGACAGGCGATCGGTCAGGATCTGCCGATCGCCGAGTTTATGTTTCCCGCCGAAACGCATACCCCTCTTTTGTCCAATGCGTTGGGGACGCTGATCGGTTTTATGACCTATTTAACGATTGTTTTTCTGCTTGGCAAGGCGCTAGGTGGGAGCGGCACGTATGGCGAACTGGCATATGATGTAGCTCTTTTCTGGGTGCCAATTTCAGTCGTGTCAGCCACACTTAATGTCTTCTCGATCAGCCTGTTCTCGTGTCTCACCGCGCCGGTGGTTGTCTTTGTCTCTTTTTACGGCTTTTACCTGACCTTTCTGAGCGTGCAGGCAGGGCTGAATCTGCCGCCGATGCGGGCGCTGGTTGTTGTTCTCGTGCCAACGACGTTGTTTTTTATATTTTTCTGCGGCCTTCTGGCCCTGGCCTTTCTCGTGATCAGCCAGGTGCCGCGCTGAATGTGATAAGCTTTCGGTTGCTTCAGGCTGGCGATGTTCCTTCCCCTAGGCATGTGCGGTCACCCCCTTAAACCCTTGTGGGAGAGGGGGCATGCTCTCAGGTAGAGAGTTTTTGCGGGATGGCGTCCCAATGCGCTTTTCCCCCCCACCCCCCCGGCCCCCCTCCCCCACAAGGGGGGAGGGGGGAGATGGGAGCCGAAAACCTAATGGTGCTGCGCTCAAACTCCCCTCCCCCCTCGTGGGGGAGGGGCAGGGGGTGGGGGGGACAGGGCGTTGCCAGCCAAAAACTCTCTACCTGAGAGGAGGGGGCAGGGGGGTGAGGGAGAAAAAGACATCAAGACGCGATCCGAGAAAATGCTCTACCTGCACGTGAGAAGTGAGAAGTGAGGAGTTCAGTATGGTTCAGGATGTTGATGCTGGGAACACGCTTCCGCTGCAGGGTCTGACAACGCAAGAGGTTCAACAGCGCATCGCCAACGGCCAGGTCAACAAGGTGACCGGCATTGCGACCCGTAGTTATGGGCAGATTCTGCGTGAGAATGTCTTTACGTTTATCAACAATATGCTCTTTGGTCTGGGCCTTATCCTGCTGCTGCTGGGGCGTCCCTTTGATGCGCTGATCTCGGCGGGCGTGGTCTTTATTAATGCGATGGTCAGCAGCATCCAGGAGTTGCAGGCCAAACGGCAACTCGACCAGATTGCGCTGTTGAATCTTCCCCGCGCAATTGTGCTGCGCGATGGGCAAGAACAGCAGCTTGCGCCTGACGATGTTGTGCTCGGCGATATTCTCAGAGTTGATGCAGGTGACCAGATCATCGTTGATAGCGTGATCGTCAAGGGGCAGATCGAAGTTGATGAGTCCCAACTGACTGGCGAATCTGACTTGATCGTCAAAACAAATGGGGACAAGGTTTTTTCGGGGAGCTATTGCGTCTCGGGCAGCGCCTTCTACCGTGCCGAGAAGGTCGGCAACGAGAGTCTCTCGAATCAGATTACCGCTGGCGCACGCAGCTACAAACGTGTGCTGACGCCCCTCCAGCAGGATATCAATGTGCTGGTGCGCGTCTTTTTGCTGATTGTGCTCTATCTCGAAATCATGCTTGTGCTCAACTCGTTCATTCAGACCCGCGGCTTCACCGAGAGTGTGCAGGATGTGACGGTGGTAGCCGGACTGATTCCAAATGGCCTGTTTCTGAGCATTGCCGTTGCGTATGCGATCAGTGCGGTGCGGATCATTAAATTCGGCGTGTTGGTGCAGCAATCCAACGCGATCGAGTCGCTCAGCAATATTGATACGCTCTGTGTCGATAAGACCGGCACCCTGACGGCGAATCGGCTTCAGATGAACGCCGTCTTTCCGCTGGGAATGGGCGAAGCCGAGTTGCAGGACATCCTGGGCGAGATGATGGCAAGCACGCAGGCTGGCAATAAGACCAGTGAGGCAGTCGCGGCGGCCTATCCCCGCCAGGCGCGCCAGGTCGTTGAAGAAGTGCCTTTTTCGTCGGCACGCAAGTGGAGCGCAATTGCTTTTGGGGAAGCCGACCGGCGCGGCATCTATGCGCTGGGGGCGTTCGAAATGCTGCAGCCCTATCTGAGCGATCACGCGCATGGCGAGACGATGCAGCAGCAAATGCAGACCTGGTCTGATCAGGGTTTGCGCGTTCTGGTTGTCGCCTATCACCCTGACCCGACGCTGCTCAGCAATCAAGGCGACGCGACGCAGTTGCCGCCACTGCAACCAATCGGGCTGATCAGCCTGAGTGACGAATTGCGCCCCGAGGCCCGCGAGACATTAGAACGCTTTCTACGCGCTGGCGTTCAGCCCAAGATTATCTCGGGTGATAGTCCCGAAACCGTCGCAGCGCTGGCGAAACAGGCCGGCTTGCCAGGTGATATCAAGCTTGTCTCGGGTCCACAATTGGCGCAGATGAGCGAAAGCGAATTCGCCGAGGCTGCCGCCAGTGCGACGATCTTTGGGCGCATCACGCCGCAGCAAAAAGAGAGCCTGATCAAGGCGCTGCGGGCACGCGGGCACTATATCGCGATGGTAGGCGATGGCGTCAACGACGTTCTTTCGCTCAAGCAGGCTCATCTCGGCATTGCAATGCAGAGCGGCAGCGCGGCGACGCGCAATGTTGCCGATATTATCCTGACGAATGACTCGTTTGCGGTGCTATCACCAGCGGTCGAAGAAGGCCAGCGCATTGTCAATGGCATGCAGGATGTCCTGCGCCTCTTTCTAACGCATACCGCGATCCTGGCAATGATTACGCTGTCGACCTTGATGGTGAGTAGCGCTATCTTTCCGATTCGACTGATCCATTCGGCCCTGATAACCTTTCTGGCCGTAGGCGTGCCCACACCGTTGATTGCATTATGGGCACGCCCTGGCGCAATCGCGCGCGTTGGCCTGATCCGGCGTTTGTTGCGCTTCTTGCTGCCGACGGCGCTGCTCTCGGGTATTTTTGGCCTGATTGTGCTCTACGGGTCAATGTTCATCGAATTCGTGGTGCAAGGCGGCCTGAGCATTCCGCCAGAGGAACAGGTTGTTTTTGGGGCGACCATCATCACCTACGCCCAGAGTTCACTCACAACCTTTTTGCTCTTGACGGGCCTTTTGCTGGTTGTCTTTGTCGAACCACCAACAGCGTGGTGGGTCGGCGGCGACGAACTGAGTGGCGACTGGCGCCCGACGATCCTGGCTGCCGTGTGCGCAGGCATCTATCTCACGATCCTCTTTGTCCCACTCTTCCGCGGCTGGGCAACCTTGCAATTGCCAAGCCTGGCGAGTTTTGGCTTGATCCTAGGATGCGCCATCGCCTGGCTCTTTCTGCTTCGTTGGGTCTGGCGCAGCAATGCCCTGGGTCGCTTTCTGGGCGTTGATTTTGGCGTATTGCCACATCAGCAGTAGAAGGCGGCATAGCCACCTTTTTAATAAACGGTGCATACATACATGCATTCTTATCATCGACATTGTTGCACTTGCACGCTATACTAGAAGCAATACTTTTCAAATAAGCTCACGCGAAGGCGCGAAGGCGCGAAGGGTTCGCTCACCTACGCGAAAAACGTTGCGCCTTTGCGCCTTTGCCTCAAAATAGCTGCCTTATTTGCAAGGTATTGATACTAGAAGTGATGAGAACAAGACATCCATAAATAGATCTATCAGATCTCTTCTTCATCACTCACAGCCATGATCTGATCTGCCCCAGGTTCAAGGAGTCAGTGTGACGCGATCGCTTGTCTAGCCTCACGGAGGA
>NZ_SIJK02000073.1 GCF_004762035.2 Candidatus Chloroploca mongolica
AAGGTCAATAACATCACGCGCACGTACTTTTCCTGTTCCAGTGAGGTAAGCAACGCAGCGAAGCTGGCCGTTTGCGCCAGCACACGCATGATGGCAAGATTCCTGCAACTTTACGCTAGCGGCAGACGTATAACCATCAGAATGCAAAGATGGGCGGCACAACGGGTGCCAACCCCCATAATAAGCGCAAAGGATATGACGATGAATATCAATCAGAACCAGGCCCGAAACGCTGGCCTGATCTTGATCGTACTTGGGGTGGTGGCGATTTTTAATCTATGGGCGCTGATCCCGCCGGCATTGCTTGCGGTGGGTGGCGTTGCAATCTATCGCCGCCAGAAGGCCCTCGGGCGTACCGGTGAAGCCGTGCAGGGCATGCTCTGGGGCGTTGGTCTGGCAGCCTTGTTGGGCTTCAATGTCTTCACCTTGCCAGGTGTGTTGTTGCTCGCCGGGGCGAGCCTGTTGCTCCGTGGTCGTGAGGCACAGGCCGAGGCTCGCCTATTTGCCACCGTCGGTCGCTTGAGCCGCCGCCGCACACCAGTAACCCCGACGGCCCAGCCAATGAACGTGCAGCCAGCGCAGCCGATGCTGCCTGCCGAGCAACTGGAGCAGTCAACCCGCACGAATGAGACCGTTCGTCTCTCATAAGAAAGGAGAGAAGCCCTTCGATGGCTATGGGCGGTCGCCCATCCTACCCACCACCGCCTCGCTTTCTACGCCCGTCCCGCCGCCAGCGCCGGGGCGGGCGTGGGCGTGGGCGCCATCCGATCCTGGCCTTCTTCTGGCGCCTGAGCCTCGCTTTTGTCCAACTCAGCCTGCTTGCCATGCTCGTGGTTGCCGCCGCTGGTACCTGGCTCTACTATCGCTACGCCCGTGACCTGCCCGATCCCCGCCGCATCAGCGAGTATCGAAGTTTTGAAACAACCCGTATCTATGCCAGCGATGGCACCACCCTGCTCTTTGAACTCGTTGATCCCCAGGGCGGGCGTCGTACCCAGGTCGCCTTTGACCAGATTCCCCCGATGCTCAAAGAGGCAACGATTGCCGTTGAAGATGCCGATTTTTATATCAACCCAGGCGTTGATTTACGCGGAATTATCCGCGCTGCGCTGCAAAATTATCAGAGCGGCGAAATTGTCAGTGGGGCGTCAACGATCACCATGCAGCTCGTGCGCAATCTGTTGCTCGATCCAGAGGAACGCGCTGAGCAGAGCTACGAGCGCAAGTTACGTGAGGCGATCCTGGCGTATCGTGTGGCGCAGACCTATAGCAAAGACCAGATTTTGAACCTCTATCTCAATGAGGTCTATTACGGTGCCCAGGCTTATGGCGTCGAGGCAGCAGCCCAGGCCTATTTTTCCAAACACGTCAGTGCGTTGACCCCTGGTGAGGCCACGCTGATTGCCGGGTTGCCTCAGTCGCCCACGACCTATAATCCCTTCACCAATTTCGAGCTCGCCCGCGCCCGTCAACGCATTACCCTGAATTTGATGGTACAGCACGGCATGCTGACCGAGGCCGAGGCGCAGACGATCTATGCCGAACCAATTACGCTCAATCCACCCCTGACCGATCTCGTCGCGCCTCATTTTGCCTTTTATGTGCGCGACCAACTCGAGCGTCACTATGGCCCCGAGTTGCTCTATCGGGCGGGCTTGCAGGTGATTACGAGCATTGATCTCGCCTGGCAAACCGAGGCTGAACGGATCGCCCGCGAGCAGATCGACCGCCTCCGTGAGCGCAATGCGTCCAATGCCGCGGTGGTGATGCTGGCCCCCGATGGCCGTGTGCTCGCGATGGTCGGCAGCATTGATTACAACGCCCCCGACGGGCAAGTCAATGTGGCAACGGCGCTTCGGCAACCCGGATCAGCCCTCAAACCCTTTGTCTATGCGACCGCGTTACAGCGCGGCTGGACGCCGGCAACGGTGATCTGGGACACGCCGAGTCGCTGGGTCTCGGCCGAAGGGGTGGTCTACGAGCCACAGAATTATGATCGGCGCTTCCACGGACCAATGCGCCTGCGCATGGCGCTTGCCAATTCGCTCAATATTCCTGCGGTCAAAGCGCTTGAATACGTCGGCATTGAGGCGTTTGTCGAGCAGATGAGTCGGCTGGGGGTGACAAGTTTTGCCGACCCGGGACGCTTTGGCCTCGCCATGGCCCTGGGCAGCAATGAGGTACGCTTGCTGGAATTGACCGGGGCGTACCATGCGCTTGGCAATGGGGGGCGCTGGCTCAATCCGGTGACGGTGCTCAAGGTGACCAATAGCCGTGGCGAGGTGCTTGAACGCTGGCAACCCGCCCGCGGGCGACCAGCGTTTGGGCCGCAGGGTGAACAGGTTGCGTATCTACTGACGAGCATCCTCAGTGACAACCAGGCCCGCCGTTATATGTTTGGGGCCAATAATGTGATGGAATTGCCCGAGCTTAGTGCGGCGGTCAAGACCGGCACCTCCAACGATTTTCGCGATTCGTGGGCCGTCGGATATACGACCGATGTGACGGTAGGGGTGTGGGTTGGCAATAACGATTCATCGCCGATGCAAGAGGTCGCCGGGGCCAACGGCGCAGGCCAGATCTGGCGTGAGTTGATGCTCCGTTACCATCAAGGGCGACCTGCGACGCCCTTTGCCCGCCCCGAGGGGCTGGAAGAGATCCCGATCTGCGCCGATACTGGCGGGCGATCCGGAGCGGGTTGCCCACGAACAATCAACGAACTCTTTGTGGCAGGAACTGCACCTACCGAGGTAGATGTGCTCTATCAAACGGTGCGGGTCGGGGGCGATGGCAGTTGCCTGGCGGCTTCGTATACCCCGCCAGCCGAAGTACGCGACGTGCAATTCCCCGTCTACCCACCTGAATTCCGTGAATGGGCTGCGCGGAATATGCCCCAGCCACCAACAACGGTTTGTCCACCGCCAACAAGCCCGACCGAAGCCGTGGCGCTGCTCTATCCACCAGGAGCGAGTGGGCTCATCACGAACACGCAGGTCTTTCTCAGTGGCATTGCGCGAGGACCTTTTAGCCTTGAGGTCGGCCCCGGCACAGCACCAGCCCAATGGCAACTGCTCGGCCAGAACAACCTGCCCGTCTTTGATGGTCTGCTGGGGGTCTGGAATACTGCGGGCTTGCCAGCAGGTGACTATACCCTGCGCCTCCAGGTGACGACGCCCGAAGGCTTTACCGTCAGTACCACGCAACTGGTGAGGTACGAACCGGGGGGGCCGTAGGGCAGGGCGATTGCATCTTCCGTGTATGCACCCCACCAGGGCACCCGCAAGGGGGGCCCCTACAGGGCCGGGGGCCAGGGGCCCTCTTGAGGGTAGGTTTTTCATATGACGTGCGAGTCATGACCAGTGCTGCGCCGCTGATAGGCACCAACACCGATCGTGGAGCAGTGCCAGCCGCAGGCGACGAGGCCACCGACCGCGGCGATCGTCTGGATCTGCACGCCCTGGTGGGAAGCCCGCCGACCGGACGCCCCCGCTGCCTCCGGCTCGTTCGTCTGGGGTGGAGCGTCCTCCTGGTGCGGGCATGGAACCACCCCGCTGCGCCAGCCATGTCACCCCGCTGCGCCAGCCATGTCACCCCGCTGCGCCAGCCATGTCACCCCGAGCGGAGCGAGGGGTCTTCCATGCGCATCAGCGAAGCTTCCTCACTCCGTTCGGAATGACATGGCTGGCGTTGGCACCCCGCTGCGCTCGCCCTGTCACCCCGCTGCGCCCGCCCTGTCACCCCGAGCGCAGCGAGGGGTCTTCCATGGGCCGCAGTGAAGATTCCTCACGGCGTTCGGAATGACATGGCTGGCATTGCCTCCCGCTGCGCTCGCCGTGTCACTCCGCTGCGCTCGCCGTGTCACTCCGCTGCGCTCGCCGTGTCACTCCGCTGCGCCCGCCCTGTCACCCCGAGCGGAGCGAGGGGTCTTCCATGCGCCGCAGGGAAGATTCCTCACTCCGTTCGGAATGACATGGCTGGCGTTGGCCCCCCTTGGTGCGGGCACTGAACCAGCAACCCATCCCCATGCCGCGACGCTTGTGCCCCGAACCTTGGCCAACGACACCGCCACCTTCGTGCGAAAAAAACGAACGTCATGTCGCTCCCTCGGCCCGTGAATAAAAAACCTACCCCCAAAAGCCGGGGGGCCAGGGGGCCGGGGGCCAGGGGCCGGGGGCCAGGGGCCAGGGGCCGGGGGCCAGGGGCCGGTGTACGGGCACCCCTTGCGGGTGCCCCGTTGTTGCCGGGGGCACCGTTTGCGACGCTGGTTGCATGCACATGCTGCCAAATAGAGCGTATGTTTGTATCCGGTTTCGTGTGATGCAATCGCCCTAGGCCGTAGGGGGATTGCATGGTTCTGAACGTCGTAAGATTCAGAGGCCCTTTGGCCGAAAAGTATCGTATAATGCAAGGCATGGTCGCCGGCAAGCTGTCTGCAAGGCTTTCAACTGCCACTCTCCCGGGAACCAGATGACGACTGACACACCCTTACCCCTTCGTGCGAAATTTTGCCCAAACTGTGGTACCGAACTCCCCCCTGGTGAGGTCCGTTTCTGTATCGCGTGTGGCAAAGCTATTGCAGGTGCCCCTCCGCCACCGCCACCTGACCCAACGCCCGCAAGCGGGGTTCCAACGGTGCGCCTCGCCAATGCCGGGGTCGAACAACAGGTCATTGGAGGAACCGTCAAGCTCCCGATGTCAGGGGCGGTTCCGCCGGGGCTCTGGGTACTCGATGAACCACCCGGTGCAATGGATGTGGTCGCGATCTACCCGCCCCTCCGCCCGGTGCGTGATGGCTGGAGCGGGCTCGTTGGGCGGGGGTGGCAGGCAGCCGGAAGTGAGCCGAAAGGGCGGGCAATGGTCTTTCACTTCCGTGCCGAGGTACCGTGGTTTCCTGCGGAAGGATGCGGCCGGGGCTTGCGCCTGATCACCGAGGTGGCCGCACGTTCGCGTACGCATGATGGCCGCAATCGGCGCGGATTTCGCTTTGGCCTTCACCGCGACGGGCCAATGCAGGTGCTCAAAGCCGCCTGGCAAGACGAGTATGGACAACCCGTCACTGACCGCCCTATTCCACAGATTCAGTTGATGGCCCCACCCCGCGTCCCACGGGTCTCGGATTATCAAGAAGAACCAGCGCTGCTTGTCGCCAGTGAGGCGACGCTCTGGGTGGAAGGATCACAGGCACTCGGGGCCTACCGGCTGATGCGCGAAACGCTAGTGCAAGAGCATACGCCGGTCGGGCGGGGCATCACGCTGATCGGGCTACGTGAAGGACGTGAAGGCGAAAGCCCCTGGTGGGCGCGTCTCTTGCCAGGGATCACAGCAACACGGTATCGCGTGCGCATCATGAATCCGTTCCGGTGTGAATGGCGGCAATGGAAAGCTCAATTGCGTACGATCACACGGGAAGCCACAAGTCTTGGGCTCAACCTCGAACCGGCCCTGGCCGCCGAATGGTGGCTCGATCGTAATGGGTACGACGGAGTAATCTTTACTCAGGCGCAGGATCGTTATCAGGTCAACCAGGTTGTGATCGCCTTTCGCCGGGCACAACTGGCGCAGATCAAAGATTAAGGCTAGCGCGCATGATCGGTCGTCACACTGGCAGGGCTGATGCAAAGACCTCCTGATCGTCCGCAGATGACGCAGATTACGCAGATTAGGGCTTCCGCATCTGCGTAATCTGCGGACGCTATCGAACCCTACTGGGACTTTGCATCAGCCCTGGTCACACTGGCCCGAAACAGGCATCGGCACAACGACCATGCTATACTGTAGACTTCAAACACCTGTATTAAAGGTCACAGATGCTGGCGCTTGCAGATCATGTGGCGCCACCAGGAGGAAGATATATGTCTGGTGAAGTCCATGTGCGTGCAACACTTGCGCGTCCTTTTCTTGCCGCTACCACAACCGCACAGGTTGCCTATGCGTTGATTGAGGTGCAACCAACACAGGTGCTCGCCCGCGTGCGCGTACCCGTCAATGTGAGCTTCGTGCTTGACCGCAGTGGTTCGATGAAAGGTGAGAAGATCGAGCGGGTGCGCCAGGCGACGTCAATGGCGATTGATCGGCTTGATCGTCAGGATCTTGTGTCAGTGGTCACATTTGATCATCGCACCGAGGTACTTATTCCTGCGAGCCCCGTCCAGGATTCACGGTCAATCAAAGATCGCATTAGCCGGATCCGCGATGCAGGGGGCACGCGCATTGCGCCGGCGCTCGAGCGCGGGCTACGTGAGATCGAGAAAGACCGGAGCGGGGCGATCCGGCGGATGGTGTTGCTCACCGATGGTCAGACCGAGCACGAAGCCGATTGTCTGCGGCGAGCGGAAGATGCCGGACGCATGGGCGTGCCGATTACGGCGCTCGGGGTGGGCAAGGATTGGAATGAGGATCTGTTGATCGAAATTGGCAATCGTTCTGGCGGCACCGCCGATCAGATTACCCATCCTGATCAAATTACCACCTATTTTCAGAATACGGTGCAACAGGCCCAGAATAGTGCCGTGCAGAATAGCGTGATGAATCTGCGCCTGGTACAGGGTGTGACCCCGCGAGCAGTCTGGCAAGTGCTCCCGATGATCAACAACCTTGGGTATCAGCCGATTTCGGAACGCGATGTCAGTGTGCCCCTTGGCGAGCTCGAGACAGGGCAGGGGCGTACGTTGCTGATCGAATTGCTCGTTGATCCACGCGCCGTGGGGTCTTATCGCGTTGGGCAGGTTGAAGTAACCTATGATGTGCCAGTGCTCGGTTTGCTTGGTGAGAAGGCGCGGGTTGATCTGCTGCTCACCTTTACTGCCGATCAGGCGCAACTCAACCAGGTGAATCCCGGCGTCATGAATATCGTTGAAAAAGTGAGTGCCTTCAAACTGCAAACCCGTGCCCTGCAAGACATTGCCCAGGGCGATGTGCAGGGTGGGACCCAGAAACTCAAGAGTGCAGTGACCCGCCTGTTGAGCCAGGGCGAACTGGAACTGGCCGAGACGATGCAGAAAGAGATTGCCAATCTCGAACAGAGCGGGCAACTCTCGAGTGAAGGCCAGAAGACGATCAAGTTCCAGGGGCGCAAAACGGTACGCCTCAGCGATATTGATATCCCCTAACAATAAGATGTATATTCTTTTGACGAATGACGACGGCTATCAGAGCGAAGGCCTGGTTGCGTTGCGAACCGCCTTGAACGAAGTTGGCGAGACCGTCGTGGTGGCACCGGATCGGAACTGGAGTGCCGCAGGACATTATCGAAAGTTGTTTGATCCACTCAGGGCCTGGGAGGGCACACTCGCTGACGGCAGCGCGGCGCTGCTCTGCGATGGAACCCCTGCTGATTGCGTTGCACTCGGCGTGATGGGCCTCTTGCCGCGCAAACCAGATCTGATCGTCTCGGGGATCAATCTGGGGGCCAACCTTGGCACCGACCTGCTCTATTCGGGCACGGTGGCGGCGGCGATGGAAGGCATTATGTTTGGGATCCCTGGCATTGCCGTCTCGCAGGTGCGGCCCAAAGAGGGCGACTGGGACTTTCGGGCGGCCCAGCAAGCGGTCATTCGCCTGGTGGGGCTCGCCACCAAGCATCACTTGCCGGCGGGCGTTTTGCTCAACCTGAACGCCCCGGCTCGCCCGCCCGAAGAGGTCTATGGGATGCGGATCGCCCGCCTGGGGCGGCGGCTCTATCGTGACGAACTGGTGGTACGCCACGATCCGCGGGGCAAACCCTACTATTGGATCGGGGGGGCCGAACCCGAGGATTACCACGAAGAAGGAACCGATATTGCCGCAATTGCCGCAGGGTATGTCAGCATCACCCCGGCCCATATGGATCTGACGAGTCACCGTTGGCTGGAGGAATTGCGCGAGTGGGGGCTTGAGTAGCGAGCACACGTGCGCGGGCCTGCAGGCCCGCGCACGTGTGCTCGTACGGTTAACGTTGAACCCTCCAACCGCAAAAACTAGCCCTCAGCATAGATACGTACCCTGCTGCTGAATATATATTGTTTGTAGCAAGGACAACTAGCGCTTTGCGCTGGTCGAAGTCGCATAGAAGGAGTTGCGATATGGTACGAGGCCGACGGCAGGATCGGCGCGAAGAGCGGCGCGAAGAGCGGGCGACCTTCGGGCGCCGGGGAACGGCGACGCGGTATCGAGTGCGTCAGCGGATGCTGGCGATTGGTGACGATTTCTGGATCGAAGATGAGTCTGGCCGACGGGCCTTCAAGGTTGATGGCAAAGTCCTGCGCATTCGCAAGACCCTTGTGCTACAGGATGCCCAGGGCAATGATCAGTGCCGAATTCAAGAGCGTATGCTGCGCGTGCGCGACACAATGCAGATCGAAAGCCCCACCGGCGAAGTGATGGCAACTGTCCGGAAAGCGTTGATCACGCCGATCCGCGACCGCTGGACGGTCAAAATCGGCAATGCGCCGGATCTTGAAGTGCGCGGCAATGTGCTCCATCACGAATATACGATTGGTGAGGAGGGACGGCGCGTTGCCGAGGTCTCGAAGAAATGGTTTCGCGTACGTGACACCTATGGCGTCGCCATTGAGCCATCGCAAAATGATGTGCTGATCCTCGCCGTGACGATTGTGATTGATATGATGGCCCATGGTGGAAGGTAGCCCTGAAACAGAAAGAGGAGTCACACGTATGAAGATTGGACCAATTCAGGTGCTCGCCTTCGAATTTGAGAGCATTGACAATTTCAAGGGCCAGATCCAGGAAGAGATCGATCACCTGCGCGGGCATGGTCTCATCCGGATCATTGATCTGCTTTTTATCTTGAAAGAACATGATGGATCGGTCCATAGCCTCCAGATGAGCGATATGCTCGTCTACGAAGAGGCTGATTTTGGCGCACTGCTCGGGCGCATGCTCGGGCTTGATTTGAGTGAAGAAGAACAGGCACTGGCAAGTGAACTGCTTGCGGATATCGTTGGTGAGGCCCCAGGCCAAGGGATGGGGATCGCCGAGATCCGTGAGGCGGCAGCGACCATCCCGCCGGGCAAAGCGGCGGCGTGGCTCATGGTTGAGCATACGTGGGCGATGGGCCTGAGTGCGGCGATCAAGGGAGCTGATGGCTATCTGGTTGCCCAGGGTTTCCTTACGCGTGATGCGCTGCTGACCGTCGGGCGCGAGATGCACGCCATTGTCGAGGCCGAAGTGAGCATCGAGCGTGCCGAAGCGCTCCGCGGGGCTGCGATGCTTGATGCACTGAGTACGGTGGCGGCGGCTGAGGAGTTGGAGCAAGCAGCGATCAATCAGGCTACCGCAACAATGGTGGGCGTGGAAGCCTTCCGCACTGCCATTGCCGCCGAGGCAGTGCGTGCGCTGGTTGTGGCCGGCCTGCTCGAAGAATCTGACGCCCCCGAGGCCATCGAGACACTGGTGGCAGCCGAGTTGATTACCGAAGCGGCCCTGGATGAGGCGCTTGAGGCTGCGGATACGGTGGCGGCTGAATTGGCGGCTGAGTGGTAGTTTTTGTGCCGTTGGGGGAACTGCTGTGGGCGGTTTCTCCAACGGCACGGATCTGTAAGGAAGGAAGCCTTAGATGAGCCATCTCACCGCGATTGCTTTTCAGGATAAACATCAAGCCGGACGGGTACTGGACTCGTTGCGACAGTTCGAGAAAGACAAGCTTGTCGAGCTTGATGAGGTTGTCGTGCTCGTGCGCGATGAAGACGGAACGCTTCGGCGAATGCACGGCCTCGATGAAACCCTGCCCCAGATTGGTTCGACGGCAACCGGGGTTGGCCTGGGGTTGCTGGTAGGCGCACTCGCTTCGCTGCCAATTGTCGGCATGGCCGCCGGCGGGTTGCTCGCCAACCGGTTTATGTCACGCAAACAACTGGCGCGACGGATACGCCAGTTCAACGATGCGATCGAACCCGGAATGTCGGCGCTGTTTGTGGTTGGGAAAGCCGCCAATGCGGAAGAACTGCTCAGCCAGTTACAACCATTTCTCGTTGGGGCGACCTTTCTTCAGACCAACCTGCCCGACGAACTGTTGAGCAACCTGAGTGAATCGGTGCAAACCTCGGTGACAACCCTTGATGGCACCGCGCTGAAACGAGTCAAGGTGATCATCAACCCGGCGTCAGGCGTCGAACGCCCGATCCTACGCCCCCTCAACCGGATCTTGAAGGAGGCGCCTTTCACCTGGGATATCGCCCTGACCCAACGCAGCGGTGATGCGCAACGGATGGCCGCCCATGCAGCGCTTGATGGCTACGATGTCGTGATGATTTACGGAGGCGACGGTGCCGTCATGGAGGCGGCCAGTGGTCTGACGGGCACCGGCGTACCGCTGGCGATCATCCCTGGGGGCACGGGCAACGTGATGTCGATCGAACTCGGGATCGAAAACAATATCGAAACGGCGGCTGCACTCTTGACCCGTGACGAGATTCCTGTCCGCGACATTGACATGGGCGAGGTTGGCGAGCATCGTTTCGCGTTGCGCGTCGCAACCGGTTACGAGGCGCGTTATGTCAAAGAGACAACGCGTGAGTCAAAAGAGCGGCTCGGCAAGCTCGCGTATGCGCTGACGGCCATCAAACAGGATTTGGAACTGGTACGCTACAAACTGGTGATTGACGGCGAAGAAGTCGAAACCGAGGGATATACCTGCATGGTAGCCAACTCGGGCAACATCGGCATCGCCGGATTGCCCTTGCTCTCGCGGATCAGCATCAGCGACGGCTTGCTTGATCTGGTCATCGTGCAAAACCTGAACTACCTCTCGCTCTTGCGCCACAACGTCTCGGCAGATGAAGCAGCCGAGCGCAACAAAATGGTACGTCACTGGCAGGCCCGCGAAGTAACGGTGACGACCGAGCCAAGCGAAACGCTCATTGGCGACGGCGAAGTCTGGGGCGAGACCCCGTTTACCGCAAAAGTCTTGCCGGGGGCTGTACGCGTGATCGTGCCGTAAGCTTTTGCCGTGATCGTGGGGGAGGTAGATGGAAGCACAAGCCAGTGGCAGTTTGAAACTACTCCTGCTCGAATGGACCGAGTTTGTCGCACTAGGGATCGAGTTATTGGCCGTCACGATTATCCTGATCAGCACCATCGTGAGCACTGCGATCTTTCTGCGTGGTTTCATCAAAGGAGAGTCACGACTCGCGATCTACGAAGCCTACAAAGTCCAACTTGGGCGTGGCCTGCTATTGGGCCTCGAACTATTGGTCGCAGCCGACATCGTTCTGACCGTTGTGCTTAAACCAACCCTGTCCAATGTCGCGGTGCTCGGCATCTTGGTCCTGATTCGGACCTTCCTGAGCTGGTCGATCGTGGTTGAAATCGAGCACCGCTGGCCGTGGCAACAAGCATCGCACTATAGCAAGAGCGAAAGCAAGGCTTAAAAGAGACTCCAGAGTTGCTGGTTGGTTACTTCGTGGTGAAACTGCACCTCGGCGCGTTTGATCACGTTGCCAAGCAGACGCGGGCAGCGCTCAGCCGAGGCCAGCTTTTCCTCGAGGTAGCGGGCTTTGGCCGCTTCGCCCAGCAGGTCAGACATATACGTGCTCGCCCGGAACCGCTCGAGGGCGTCATAGATATTGGCTGGCAAAAACTCGTTGGTGAAGGGGGTCGAGGCACGATTCGTGCCATACAAGCCGGTACGGAGCAACGCATAGATCGCCATATACGGATTGGCATCGGGAGACATTGAGCGAACTTCGATCCGAGCCGAGCGAGGATTACAGATCGGAATACGGATCATCGAGCTCCGGTCAATCGCTGAGGTCTTGACCTGATTTGGGGCCTCGTAGTGAGGATCAAGGCGACGATAGGCATTGACACTGGGGTTCAAGATCAGACAGAGATCCTGAGCCGCTTCGAGGATGTGCTCGACAAACCGCCAGCCGAAGGTAGAGAGGTCGTGGCGCCCATCGGCGTCATAAAAAAGGTTGGTATCAGCCTGGCTCACAGAAAGGTTGGTATGCATGCCACTGCCATTCACGCCAGTGACTGGCTTGGGCAGAAAACTTGCCGTCATATCGAGGCGATCGGCAAGTTGGCGGCAGATGAGCTTGTACAAGAGCACCTGATCAGCGGCAATCGTGGCCTCGGCATACGAATAGTTCATCTCGAACTGAGAAGGGGCCACCTCAGGATGGTCTTTTTCATTATCAAAGCCCATCGCCCGCTGCACCTCGGCGGCACTATCAATAAAGAGACGTAACGGATCATTGGGCAGCGTATGATAATAGCCACCAGGGCTAACGAACTCAAAGCGATCCGTCTCGCGGAAGCGCTGCTCGGCATTGCGCCCCTTGAAGAGAAACCCCTCGATCTCATTGGCAACATTGCCGATCAACCCCTCACGGGCATAGAGATCGCCCGTAAAAGCCTTGAGGCGAGCACGCATATCAGCACTATAGGGCGTCCCATTGGGTTCTAACACATCACCAAAGACGAGCACCTTGCCTGGTCCAAAGACATCAGCAGGGAGCCAGTAAAAAGCGGGCCAGTCGACGGCAAGGCGCAGGTCACTCTCGGCCTGCCGTGAGAAGCCACGAATCGACGAGCCATCGAAGGTAAGATTATCGGAAGAGGAGAGGAGAAACTTCTTATCGTAGTCGAGCATATGCAAGCGACCTTCGAGATCGGCAAAACAGACAGTCACTGCCTTGATCCGTTTCTCATCAGTCAGATAGCGAATACGCTCTTCGCGAAGCTCATCAAAGGGCATCCGCGCCATACGCTTGCGCTTCACCTCAAGGTTCAGTTCCTCGAGTTCATCATACGGAATTTCCAGGAAATCGCGGAGTGGGGTATGCATAGGTTGCCTCGTCTTACAGGACTTACGCGATCGGCGTTGGTGCTCGCACCGCAGGTGGAATGTGACATTGGGTGTTGGCAGCTTGGCTGCTAACACCCAATGTCACAGAGCTGTTCAGATACGTAGTGTAGCATAAAAAAGGAACTTACTCACACCTACTGAGTTCTTCGCGGAGGGTCAGCACCTCGTGGTGAGCATCGAGCAGTTGACGGCGCAACTGAATAATGACTTCGACCCCGGCCAGATTGACGCCGAGGTCATCAACAAGGCGCTTGATAAAACGAATTTGTTCAATATCGCGATCGCTGAAGAGGCGAATATTGCCCTTGCTACGAGCCGGGCTGATCAGGCCACGACGCTCGTACATCCGCAAACTCTGCTCGTGCAAACCGGTCAATTCGGCAGCGACCCGAATGGTATAGGTTGGTTGCACACACCTCAACTCACTGCTCATGATGCAGCTACCTCCCGAAGCTGGCGCAATTGCAAGACGAGTTCGCGTTCTTGAGGCGTCAAACTAGCCGGTAACTCGGCGGTGACCGTGACATAGAGATTGCCGCGGCGCTCAGAGCGCATCGTTGGCATACCCTGCCCACCGAGGCGAAAGACACGCCCATTCTGGGTCTGCTCGGGAATAGTCAGGTTAAGCGTCTTGCCAGCGAGCGTCGGGACGGTCACCTGACCGCCAAGCATCAACGTATAAAGATCGGCTTTCACTGTGATATGAAGATCATCACCGCGACGCTCGTAGCGAGGATGCGGCTGCACCTTGACGACCATATAGAGGTCGCCACGATTGCCACCATTCAAACCCGGGGCACCTTCACCGGGGACACGCACGCGATTGCCGGTATCCACCCCAACAGGAATTTTAACCGTCACCGTGCGCGGGGTTCCGTTGGCATTCGAGAACTGCACACTACGTTGCGTACCACTGAAAGCCTCTTCGAGGGTCAATTCGACTTCCTGATCAATATCATGACCATTCATACGAACATTGAAGCCCGAGTTGCCGGCACGTCGCCCTGATCCACCACCAAACAGCGTCTCGAAAATATCGGCAAAATCGGTACCGCTAAAATCAGGCGCAGGGCCACCTGCCTGCTCGTAGCGGCGCCAGTCGCTGCCAAAGCGATCATATTTCTCACGCTTTTCGGCATCCGAGAGCACCTCATACGCTTCATTTATTTCTTTGAAACGCGTCTCGGCCTGTTTATCCCCAGGGTTGATATCGGGGTGATAGGTACGGGCCAATTTACGATACGCCTGTTTGATCTCTTGCTCGGAGGCGCTGCGATTCAAGCCGAGGACTTGATAGTAATCTTTCATTGTTTGCCTTTTCCTTTGGTCTGACATCCACACCTATTGTACAAACTTGATAGGATCATTGTCAAGGTTTTTCTGTTAGAGCGGTGTTAAGAAGAGCAAACCCATCCTTGCAGGCCCGAGGGAGCGCACAAAAAAACCCTCTGGCATAAGGGCCAGAGGGAATGAACATTCGCGGATTATTACCGCAAATCAGGCGACCTGTGTCTCCCAGACATTGGTATGACGGAAGATCGCATAGGCAGCAAGGTCACGAATCGAATGGTGGAGCAGATCACGTTCCATCGGGTCATCGTAGCGTGAGACAAGGCGCTCGATCGAATCAAGCCGTTCTTGTGCTGGTTCGTAACGATAGACCGGTTCGCCATTCGAGACTGCGGAAATCAACATAATTCCGTCGTGCGCCATCTCGCTCAACGCTTGCGAAACACTCCACATGTCGCGACAGACACGGTCGGCAATAGCGCGTGCTGTTGCTTCCATACGGGGATTTTCGTAAAACATGATAAAAAGATGGAGTTTCACAGGCGAGTCAATTGCCTGCTCAAGTAATTCCTGAACAATTGGATCAACCATTGCCATGCCTCCTCAAACGTGTGATCACCAGTGACCACAGGGGCACCGGGAGAAACCCTCATTTCACGCTTCGATTTTTGCTACTCTAAGGGAAAGCAGGCTCCTGCAAGCAGGGGAGGAGCAAGAACCTGGAGGACTGTAGTCAGCTTATTCGTGATAACGCGGAGATGAATGTTTTGTAAGCTGGGTACAGTATACACGAATTATCTGTATTTTGCTAGGGGGTATTGTTGGTACGAAAGTACCGGCTAAAGAGTATGGGGCGGGAGCGGCAGAGGGCGGGCTTCACCCGCCCTGCCGCCACATCTGTAGGGCACCCTGAGGCACCCATTCATCGTTCAGCACCAGCAAGAAAACCGAGGAGGAGGCCGTGGAACGTTGCTTCGGCTTCGATCATGGGGAAGTGGCCACAGTTGGGGATGACGACCAACTGGGCACCGGGGATGGCCTGGTGGGCGATCTGGGCATATTTCGCAGGAAACATACGATCGTCGGCCCCCCAGATAATCAGAGTTGGCTGTTTGATCTCAGCGAGTCGCGGCCAGAGGCCACTCGCTTTGAGGTCAGTGGAGGCATAGCTGCGACTCAGGGCGAGCATCGTCTGGCGCACACCCGGGTCGCTGAGCGTTTGCCGTCCCCGTTCGATCAATTCAGGGGTTACATACTGTTGCGGGTTGGCAAAAGCAGCATTAAGTTGCATGCGAATAAGCCCCGGTCGCGAGGTCAGCGACAGAATGGCTTCACCGAGCCAGGGCAACGTACCACCTTTGCGCATAAAGAGAGGGATCTGCATAAAGCCCTCGCTATCGGCAATGAGCAAGCGCGTGATCCGCGTCGGATGGAGGATCGTCGTGGCGAGCGCCAGTTTGCCCCCCATCGAATGGCCCACCAGCGCAACCTGATCAAGCCCAAGGGCATCGAGCAAACCGATATGCAGATCGGCATAATGGTGCAGACTATAGGCGTCGCCACCCGGTTTATCAGAGCGCCCAAAGCCGAGCAAGTCGGGGGCAATCGCCTGGTAACCTGCCTTAACCAGACGCGCAATCGTTGGACGCCAATCATCCGCATTGACAGCAAAGCCGTGCAACAAGAGCACAGGCGGGCCTTCACCAGCCATCAGCACACGGAGCCGCAACCCATCAACGGTGAGCATAGTTTCATCAATGCTGAGCTCATCTGCGATCAGCGGCGACATACGGTTCTCCTTTCGTTCGTCGCCATGTTCCTTATGCCACGATGCCACAACGAAACGCCATGACACAATGCAGCACAGGCTATTGTACTACATCGAGCGTCGCCTAAAGCGAACACTTTGCAAATAAGCTCACGCGAAGACGCGAAGGGTGAAGCTCACCTACGCAAAAACCTTTGCGCCTTTGCGCCTTTGCGTCAAAATAGCCGCCTTCTTTGCAAGGTATTGCGCCTAAAGCGAACGATAGGAACTTGCGATAATGCCACCAACGATCCCACCGACCACGCCAAACAAGATGCCGATCACCGCATGCCAAAGCATGATTACCCCAAACCAGGAGTCTTTTTCCACCAAGGGAAGGAGATAGGCAACTAGCCCATAGCCAAGCGCGATGACAAGATGGGTCAACAGGCCCAAGACGGCACCACGACTGATATACGAAAACGTGAGATCGTAATTCTGGCGTGACAGCAAGCCATAACTTAGACCTGCAGCACAGCAAAATGAAGACGCAAACGCAAGAATAGATAGCATAGGCATTAGGAGGGATTATTTTTATAGCGCTGGCGCAGCACTGAGCGCGTCTGCGCATAACAAGTACGTAGTTGGGCAATCAAGGTCGGCACATCTTTATCAGAGGGCACATCCTCAATTTGCTGGCAAAGGGAACTCATTGCCTGCGCACCCATCTGGCGACTGCCACCACGTAAACGATGGGCTTCCGCGTGAAGCCGAGCGAGATCGTGTTCGAGGGCGGCTGTTTCGAGGGCGGCGATCTGGGACGGGATGCTCTCTTCAAAGAGATCAATCATGGTTGCAATGGCTTCGGGGCCATCCGAACCAAGGGCCGCCTGCAATTGATCAAGGATCTTCCAATCAAAGATTGCCTCTAGCGGCTGATGGCGGAGGGGGAAGGCTTCAGGTTCAGGCTGATTGCCGAGGGGGGCCTCACCAAGCACGCGCTTGAGATCGCTCACGTGCACTGGCTTGCAGAGGTAGTCATCCATCCCTGCCTGCAAAGCGCGCTGCCGGTCGCCATCAAGCGCATGGGCGGTAAGCGCAATAATGCGAGGCTGGTTGATCGTAGTGCCAAGCTCACGAATCATACGAGTCGCTGTTTCGCCGTCGAGTTCAGGCATCTGCATATCCATCAGGATGACATCATACGGATGCTGCTTGACGGCTTCGAGTGCTCGTTGACCATTGTTGACCAGGGTCACCTGATGGCCCATCCGACGCACAACGCGATCAATCACCTGCTGATTGATCGGATTATCTTCGGCAATCAGGATCTGCAAGGGATGATCAAACTGGGCGTGAAACGCTACTGGTTGTGGTAAGCGATCTTCGGTGGCGAGCGCAAAGGGCGCACGCACCGTAAAGGTGGTTCCAACTCCGGGGCTACTCGCAACCTCAACCGTAGCGTGCATCAAATCAAGCAACTGCCGCGTAATCGCCAGGCCGAGGCCAGTTCCTCCATACCGACGCGAGGCATTGTTATCGACCTGCACAAACGGTTCAAAGATATGTTCCGACTGCGCAGCAGTCATACCAATGCCCGTATCGCGCACCGCAAAGGTTATCAGCACCGTCTCGTGAGCGCGGGGGGACGCATCAACCGTGAGCGTCACTTCGCCCTGATTGGTAAATTTCACCGCATTGCCGAGCAAATTCAGCAGCACCTGGCGAAGGCGAGCTTCGTCGCCGACAACCACACGGGGGAGATCGGGGGCATAGGTATAGCCAACGGCCAAGCCTTTCGCATGGGCTGTGTGTTTCACGAGATCGACCGTCGCGGCAAGCGAGGCATAGAGGTCAAACGGGGCCAACGCAAGTTCGAGACGCCCCGATTCGATCCGTGAGAGATCGAGGATATCGCTGAGCACCGCGAGCAAAGCCTGTCCACCTGTATTGATTGTATCAGTCAAGAGGCGCTGCTCAGCGGTCAGTTCACTGTCGCGCAGCAAGGCAGTCATGCCAAGCACCGCATTCAGGGGCGTGCGAAGCTCGTGACTCATATGGGCAAGAAACGCGCTTTTGGCGCGGGTCGCCGCCTCGGCGGCATCACGCGCCTGCGCAAGTTCAGCGGCAGCGCGCTGGCGTTCGGTTATGTCAAGCGAAAGGCCATCCCAGACCACACTTCCATCGGCCTCGCGACGAGGGCGCGACGAAACATAGAGCCAGCGCTCGGTGCCATCGGGCAAGATGAAATGCACCGCTTCGTTAAAGAGGCTCATCGCTTTGAACGAATGCAACTGAGCTGCCAAGACGCGTTCACGTTCATCAGGGCTGATCAGATTATGCAGTACCGACGGATCAACAAAGACCTCCTCAGGAGCAATGCCAAGCACCTGTTGCACGCCACCGCTGATGAAGCGATAGGAGGGTTGCATCGCCTGATCATGACGGTATTGATAGATGAACCCATTGGGCAAATTGTCACCCACAGCGCGCAGTTGAGCCTCACGGATGCGCAGGTCACTCGACATCTCCCACTGTTGGAGAAACGCCGCGATCATCTCAACCGCCGTATGCAGCAGGCGTGTGGTTGGTTCATCCCACAGCCTGGTTGCATCACAATCACTCGCTACCAGATAGCCACGCCAGATACCATTGATAAAAACACCGGCAAGGCAGAGATTCGGGCGCTGATTGGCATGGAAATAGGCGTAGAGCGAAGAATCGGGGGGAACGAGGTCATCAATTAGGCCAGTAATAGATTTGCCTCGTTGCAACTGCTCAAGGAGTCCCGCAGGAACATCGACAAACTCAACCGGACAAGCCTGATAGGGTAGTGCATCTTGATCCTGAGCGACCAGTTTGCGCTCGGCAATGCGAAAGGTTTCATCGGCGACCGGAAAGAGATTGATGCTCAAGCGGGTACAACCAATCGCCTGACGCAGAAGTGCAATGGCTTGTTGCACGACTGGCTGCCAGTCAGCAACATCCGTACTGGCGACAAGCAACATCCGTGAGCACTGTTCGAGGGCTTCGGCATACCGCAACTCACGTGCGAGGGCGAACTCAGCATCTTTGCGTACGGTAATTTCCTGCACCGTACCGCTGAGTTGCACCACTACCCCCTCGCGGATCACCGGTTGCCCCTGCGCACGCACCCAGATCCGGCGGCCCTGCGCCGTGATGAACGGCAACTCCAGGTCCCAGGGGGTTCCATGTTCCAGACCTTCATTGATCGCCGCCTGCAAGACCGGGCGAGCTTCGGGGGCATAGAAATTGATCGCCTCATCAAGAGGAGGAGGTTCACCCACGGGCAGATCGTGGATAGCATAGACCTGTTCCGACCACTGGACACGCCAGGTCGTGCAATCAATAGTCCAGCCGCCAACACGGGCCATCTGGCCCACCTCGCGCAACAGCGCTTCACGTTCTTGAAGCGCCCGAGCAGCCTCCCAACCCTCCACAAAGGTCACCATCATCTCAGCAGCGGTACGCAGCAATTGCAGCGCACCGGCATCCCATGAGCGGAGCCGCTGGTAATCGAAGAGCATAATGTGACCCCACCAGCGCTCTTGCAGTTGCACCGCCTGAATGCAGAGTGATTTGAGGCCACTCGACTCACAGGCACGCTGATAGATGGGATGCTCAGGAAATTGACCGATCACCGGGCCATTGTACATGCCACCGCCCTGTTGCCAGACATTCAACGCGGGGGGCAAATCCCGAATCGCTTCGGCAGGAAAGGGGCGCGGTGGCGGCAAACCAGGCCGATCATTGCCAGCCAGATTCTGAAAGGCGCGCTTCAAGGTTGCTTCACCCAGCGAATAATGAGGGTACCGGGCAAGTGAAATGCGATCCGCGCCTACTGCTTCACGCACAATGCCCAGCGCCTCGTTCAAGGTCTGCTGCAAAGCCTCCTCGTTCTCCACCGCGATCAACAAGATCCGCGAGCACTGCGCCAGCGCTTCGGCATACTGCAACTGCCTGGACATCCGCTGCTCGGCCTGCTTGTACGAGGTAATATCCTGGACAGCGCCAGCATAGTGCGGCACACCAGACGAGGCCTCGATCTTGCCGAGCAGACGAACCCAGATCGGTCGCCCGGCCAGCGTGAGGCTCGGAAGTTCCAGATCATACGGCTCACCGGTGGCCTCTAGCCGATCACATGCCTGACGGAGGGTCGCCCAGGCTTCTGGGGGATAGAGTTGCTGCAGCAACGCTTGATCAATCACCGTACCCAGGGGCACCTCGTGGATCCGGTACAACTCATCAGTCCAGGTAATCAAGCCATCGTGAGAGTCATAGGCCACCCCACCGACACTGGTGATATGCTGAGTCGCCTCAAGAAGAGAGAGAGCACGGCGCACCTCGGCGGTGCGCTGATCAACCTTGGCATCAAGGGAGGCATTGACCTCTTCTAACTCGGCGAGCGTCGCACGGGTCGTCTGAAGACTGGTTTGCAGCGTCACGAGCAACGAATGGACCATCAAGCCCAGGCCAGCCGCAAGCGCAATGATCAACAACACATTATTGGTCAGCACCCAAGGGTCAGTCACGTTACTCAGCGCAACATAGGGGTAAGGCAAAAAGCCGAAGGCAAACCCAGCAAAGACGAGGGCAGCCCCGATACTCCCCAGGATCCCTATCACCAGCGCTGGGCGTGAACCGAGCAATAAGACAGCGAGCACCACATTGAGGGCAAGCAGAGCAGCATTGATCCCATAGAAACCCATCGTCGCGAGCGCAAGAAGACACCCGAACAAAAAACTCCCGAGCAAGAGGAAGCTGCGCACACGATCATCAAGGCAAGGCAAAAGCGCCAGCACCACAACGAGCACCGCAAAACAAAAGCTCCACACCGCCATCGGCCAGCGTCCAAACTGGAGATGCAGGAAGGCATCAAAGAGCAAGACGGGAAGCCCGATAATGGCAAAGATCTTGAGTAGCAGGTTGATGGTGCGCTGACGCCAGGCAACGAGCGGATCATCACGCACAGGTTGTGAGGACGAAGAGTGAGATGCAGGTACCATAAGCTACCAGTCGAGGCAATCAAGTAGGGCTAAGATGGGCATAACAAACAACCCGATTACGGCCACTATGTTTCGCCGCATAGAGCGCATGGTCGGCAGCGGCAACCAGCGCATCGAGATCAGGTAACTCGGCAGAAGTGTTGGCAACACCAATGCTCATTTGGAGCCCAATCTGTTGATGATTGGGCAACACCAGTGGTTGCGCTGCGATCTGTTCACGCATGCGCTCGGCGATACAACACGAAGCTTCAACACTGGTTCCAGGCAGCAGCACCAGGAACTCTTCACCACCCCAGCGCCCCACGCGGTCATACGAACGCAGGGCACCGCGCAGAAGTGACGTAACATGGATCAGGGCCTGATCACCAATGATATGACCATAACGATCGTTCACCTGCTTGAAATGATCAATATCAAGCAAGGCAATCGCCAGCATCTGACCAGTACGTGCAGAGCGATTCAGTTCGAGATTAGCATGGCTCACCAGGCCCTGACGATTCAAGAGCCCGGTCAGCGGATCATGATCAGCCTGATACTGAAACTCATTCGCCAGCTCTTGCAGGCGCGTATTGGCTTCACGTAAATCTTGTTCAAGGTTGAAGATCCGGGAGGCAACCGCGAGGCGCGCCCGCAATTCATCGGGGTCAACCGGTTTGACCAGGTAATCGTCGGCACCGGCATCGAGACCGTGGATGCGGTCGGTACGCTGGTCACGCACCGTCAACAAGAGGCACGAGATATAGTGCGGCAGACGGGCGGCACGAATGCGACGGATCAGGCTGGGGCCATCGAGTCCAGGCATGTGCCAATCGGTAATCAACAGCGCAATATTTTCGCGCTGGATCACCTCCCAGGCCTGCAAGCCATCTTCGGCAATCAGAACCTCATAACCAAAGGCACGAACAAGCGCACACACAGCATGGCAGACGAGCGGATCGTCATCGGCAACCAGTACGCGCATCATTGCTCTTCCTTCACCCCACGAGACAAGTTTTATCAAGTCAAACGATACGTTGCGATAAGCGATCGTTCCTGAAGCATGATACCATGAATATGTATCGAGAGAACTACCATGCTCAAAGTCCTCTTTCTTGTCTTAACCGTGATTGATGTGATTAGTTGATGGGCTATGATGCCGCAAGCGAGGGCATCAGAGGCCATCCGGTCTTTTTTGTCTTAACCGTGATTGATGTGATTGGTTGATGGGCTATGATGCCGCAAGCGAGGGCATCAGCGGTCATCAACGGTCATCCGG
>NZ_SIJK02000074.1 GCF_004762035.2 Candidatus Chloroploca mongolica
TGCCCCTACACCGGATGCGGCCTCGCCCCGGTACGGGCACCCCTTGCGGGTGCCCTTGCGGGTGCCCCTTGCGGGTGCCCTTACGGGTGCCCTTGCGGGTGCCTTGGCGGGGTGCCTACACGGAAGATGCAATGCGCCCTACCCGCTTGATGGGTGTGCCGGGCTAGCGGGCGGCGAGGGCGGCCTGGAGGCGTTCGCTGAAGAGTTGGTAGAACGAGGGCTGGCGCAGGATGCCGAAGTGGGCCATCCCGGCACCTAGACCGCTTTTGTAGGGCATGTCGTCGGCCCCGGCGATGATATCGCGCACCGAGAAGCTCAAGAAATCGTCGGGGTCCCAGACATTCCACCAGTGGCCGAGGTAGCGCCGGTCGGGTGCGGGCACAGGTGCGCCGGGGCCGTGGGCGAAGTCGCTCACGGCAAACAGTTTCAGTTCCTCGAAGAGGCCCACCTGCGACGAGGCGGCGGCCCAGAAGTCGATCCGCAGGTCGCCATCTGGGTGCAGCGCTGGCAGGAAGTGGGTCACCAGGTCGTAGATAATCTGTCCGCCCATGCTGTGGCTAAAGACGACCAGGGGCTCATCGCCCCGCGCCGACCTGGTCGCTGCGGCGGCCTCTAGCCCGGCGAGCACGCGTCGCACAATCGGTCCCGGGCTCTCGGTGGTGCCTCGGGCGGCAAAGTAGACCAGGGCGTCACCCAGGAACTCGACGACCTCGGCGCTCATTCGGTGGCGAGCGCGCGCTGCCGCCTTGCTCACCACATGGGTGGGCATCCAGAGGCTGCGTCGGCGTACCTCCCGCCAGCGGTCGTGCTGGTGGATCCGTGCGAGCAGGGGACGGATGCGCTGCTCGCGTGCTGTCGCCAGGTGCGCCGATCCGGGCAGGCTTGCCCCATCCCAGGCCAGGCGCACGCCAAGGTCGCCCCAGTAGATCTTGACGATCGGCATCCCCTCGGCGTCAGCACCGAGCACGGGCGCTACATAACGTCGCAGGTAGGTGGAGATATCGGCCCAGAGGGCTGCGTCTGGCTCGCCATCGCGGGCGGCTACGCCGTGCAGGAAAACAATAGGTATGGTGATTACTCTTCATCACGGAGGCCCAGGGCCTCGCGTAGTTCGTCCAGCGCCTTACGCTCGTTGCGGCTGATTGTCTGACCGCCGATACCAAAAAACTCCGCATCGGCGTGGGCCTCGGCGGCCTCCATGCCCAGCCCCAGGGCAAAGCGCTTGTAACCCTCGGCTTCGGCAGGGGTCGTCTTTGCCGCCAGGATGCCTGCCACCTGCGCACACTGGGCCACCACTGCCGCGAGTACTGCGTCGGCGTTTTTATCGCGGCTGCGCTTCACCAGTTCGTCCGACTCTAACAGGTCGGCTACCTGCGGTGCCACCTGTTGCACCAGGGCGTTGTCTGCGTACTGTGGGGCTGTCTTCGTCGCCGCCGCCCGCAGTTCACGGATCTCCGTGCGCCGACCACGCCAGGATGCCCGTTCGGCAATCATCACCGCAAAGCCGATATGGGCTGGCAGGCGGCTCAGCAGATCCAGTTCCTCTGGGGTGTAACTTGTCATCGCGCTCATCGTTTTCCTTATTTCGGCTGTGAACCTACTTCTTCTCCACAACTTTGCGCCTGTAGTGCCGACTTCAGTCGGCTAAGTTGGAAGCCGACTGAAGTTGGCACTACGAGTCGAGGGTAAAGCTGATCTGGCGCATCAGGCGCCTCATCCCGTCGCCGCCTCTGGTCGTACGCGGAACTGGGTCATATACAGATCATAGTAAAGACCCTTGTGCGCCATCAGTTCTTCATGGGTGCCCTGCTCAACGATTACCCCATCCTTGATCGCCAGGATGCGCGCCGAGTCGCGAATGGTTGAGAGTCGGTGGGCGATCACGAAACTGGTCTTGCCCTCCATCAGGCGCAGCAAACCCTCTTGGATCAGCTTCTCCGTCCGCGTGTCCACGTTGCTGGTCGCCTCGTCAAGGATCAGCATCTTCGGGTTGGCGACCATGGCTCGTGCGATGGTGAGCATCTGGCGCTGGCCCTGCGAAAGGTTTGCTCCCCGCTCGGTTAGCATCGTGTCGTAGCCTTGGGGCAGTTGCATAATGAAGTCGTGGGCATTGGCTTCTTTGGCCGCCGCGATGCATTCTTCGTCGGTTGCACCCTCGCGGGCATACTTCAGGTTGTTCATCACCGTGTCAGAGAAGAGAAACGCCTCTTGGAGCACCGCACCGATCTGTTGGCGTAGGCTGGCCTGGCTGAGCGTGGCAATGTTCTGCCCGTCAATGGTGATCGTCCCGCTGTCTACATCGTAGTACCGGGTGAGGATGTTGATGATCGTACTCTTGCCGGCGCCTGTGGGTCCGCAGAGACCGATCTTCTGGCCGGGCAGGGCCTCGAAGCTATTGCCGCGCAGGATCTTGCGCCCTTTGACATAGCTGAAATCCACATCCGTAAAGACCACGTGGCCGCCTTTGAGTTGCAGGTCTTGCGCTCGCGGCGCGTCCTGCACGGTTGGCCCTTCATCGAGAATGGCGAAGACCCGCGCTGCGCCCGCCGCCGCCTGCAGAATGGTATTGTAGATCTGGCCGAGTTGCTGCACCGGCGACTGGAGTTGGCCCGAGTAGGTGATGAAGGTCAGCACAGTCCCAAAGCCGAACTCGCCCTGAATGGCCATGATCGAGCCGACCAGCGCAATGATCGCCTGTTGCGAGTTCTGGGCAACATTGACAATCGGCGTCACTGAGAGCGCTGCGAGCATCGCTTTGGCCCCCGTATCGCGGACGCCCACGCTCAGATCTTCCAGGCTGTCGCCGGACTGGCGCTGCTGGCCGTAGGCCAGAATGGTCTTGTTGCCCGCCAGCGCCTCCTCCATAAAGCCATTGGCATCAGAGAGCTTCGCCTGGAGTTGGGCAAAGGCCGGGCCAGCGATGCGGCCCATAAAGAGCGCCACGCCGAGCATGATCGGCATCGTGACAAGGGTGATCACTGCCAACGTCACGTTGAGGATGAACATCACCGTGACGATGACGACAATCGTCATCGTGGCGGTCAGCAACTGGTTGAGGCCACGGGAAAAGAAGTTGTCGATCGTGTCAATGTCGTTGGTAGCCCGGCTCATAATCTCGCCAATCGGCTGGCGGTCATAGAAGTTGAGCGAGAGCGTCTGGATGTGATCGAAGAGCTCGGTGCGCAGCCGGAAGAGCGCGTCCTGGGCCAGGAACTGGATGTTGCGGTTGCTCTGCCAGGCACAGATCCAGTAGAGAGCCGCTGCCCCAGCGATGGTGAGCGCGATCCTTGCAAGCTCGTCGAGATCGCCCCTGGCCCCGATCAGATCCACGGCGCGCCCCATCAGGTAGGGCAGCAGTGCGCTGAGCAGCACCGATGTGATAAGCAGCACAATAACCAGGATGAAGCGCGCGCGGCGGTGTACTACGTAGCTCAGCAGGCGCCGGAGGGTTGGCACAAGCTCGATGCGTTCGTCGCTGTCTGCCCCGCCTTTGCGGCGACGAGGATCCTTTGCAACAGGCTTCGGTGTCGTCTCGCTCACGCGGTACCTCCCATTGACTGACCGGCAAGGGGCGAAGCTATCCTCTCGGGTTGCTCGTCGAGCTTGCCTAGCTGCGACTCGTAGATCTCACGGTAGAGGGGACTGGTCTGGATGAGCTCAGCATGCGTGCCAACGGCCACTTGTCTGCCATGTTCCAGCAGGACAATCTTGTCGGCGGTGAGCACTGTGCTAATGCGCTGGGCGACGTAGAGCTTGGTCGAACTGGACATCAGATCCTGCACGGCTTCCTGGACGCGCGCCTCGGTAGCCATGTCTAGCGCACTGGTGCTGTCGTCGAGAATGACGATCGGCGGGCGCGAGGCGAGGGCACGGGCGATCGCGAGACGTTGCCGCTGGCCGCCCGAGAAATTGGTGCCGCGCCGCGACACTGGTGCGTCGTATTGCTCGGGGATGCGGCTCACAAAGCTATCGGCGTCGGCGGCCTGGGCCGCAGCCACCATCTCGTCATCGTCGAGATCGGGCCGGCTGAAGAGAATGTTGCCACGTACCGTCCCGCTAAAGAGCACGGACTCTTGCAAGGCCATGCCGACGATCTGATGCAACTGGCGCTGGGGAAGATCGCATACGTTGATGCCATCAATCGTGACCTTCCCCTCGAGCACATCGTAGAAGCGCGGGATGAGATTCACCAGGGTGGATTTGCCCGAGCCTGTAGCACCCAAAAAGCCTACGGTCTGTCCTGGCTCAATCGTCAGGTTGATCTTCTCGAGGACAAGCCCTGTGGTCTTACCTGCGCGGTCGCGGTACCCAAAGGAGGCGTTTTCGAAGACGATTCGCCCTTTGATGTTGCTGACATCAACGGGTTTTGCCGTTGCACGATCCTGGATCTCGGCCTCCTCGTCAAGGATCTCGAAGACACGACCACACGAAGCCTCGCCCGATTCGAGGAAAGGGATGATGAAGGCGAGCATCGCCATTGGGCCGACAACCATGCTCAAGACATTGCTGAAGACAACAATCTCGCCCAGATTGGTCGTACCGCCAAAAACACCCTGCCCCCCAAAGTAGTAGAGCGCCGCGGTGCCCGTGTAGACAATCAGTTGCAAGCTGGGTACAAAGAGCGCCATGCGGTACGCCGGGCTCAGCGCTGCATCAAGCCAGGTGTTTGAGACCTTCGCAAAGCGCTGCATCTCGAAACGCTCGCGTACGAAAGCCTTGACCACCCGCACCCCGGCCAGGGCCTCTTGCAGCACATTGTTGACGCCATCAAGAGCCTGCTGGCGGGCAACGAACATCTGCTGCACGCCCCGCAACAGGAAGAAGAGGACGACCGAGACGACAACCATGATCACGATCATGAGCCAGAGCAGACTGGGGAGCAAGAAGATTGCCATTGCGACCGCCATGACAATCATAAAAGGGGCCTGGAAGAGCAACAGGATGCCATAGAGCACCGCTTGCTTGACGTTGTTGATGTCGGACGTGAGGCGAACGAGCAGGTCGGACGTACGAAAGCGATCCAGATTGCCGAACGACAGGGTCTGGATTTTGCGGTACGTGCCGACCCGCAAAAAGTTGGCGGTACCCTCGGCAAAGAGCACAGCGTAGAGCGAGTTGCCCAGGGCAAAGATCGTCTGAATCAATGTCAGGCCGATCATCCAGACGGCGGTGCTGATGACGACCTCGATGTTGCCCTGCTGCACGCCATCGTTGACCAGGGTGCCGTTCAGGGCAACAATAGCGAGGTTGAGCAGGACGCTGAACGCCAGGAACGTCTGGGAGACAATGAAGGGGCCGCGTGCCCCCTTGTAGATCACGAGTAGTCGGCGAAAATTCTTGTACATAGAGTCCCCTATGGGTTGTTTTCGCAGAAGTAACACCCCCTCAAGGGGTTGCACCACATACCGCACTCCCGACCCCTCATTTTGTTAGGCAAAGGGCTTGAGGGTGCAATTCTACCACCATAACTACTCGGCACTGAAGGAGGCCTTGAGCTTCGCCTCCTGATCCTTTGAGAGGTTGGTGGCGAGTAATTCCCTCTCACTGGCACCAAAGGCCTCGCGGAGCCGATCAACGACCTCGTCCTGGCTCATCAGGAAGAGCGCCGAACTGCCCTCTGTCACCTGCTCACGTACCGACCTGATGAAGTCATCGTCAATGCCGATATCGGTGAAATGGCCGCCGAGGGCGCCGATCCCCGCGCCAATCAGACCGCCAAGGAGCGGCATAAAGAAGATGAGCCCAAACAGCATGCCCCAGAAGGCACCGTCAAGGGCGCCTACCCCGGTCATATTGACCGCCTGTCTCGTCTTCGGTTTCTTCTTGCCCGTAGGCCAGGTGACGATTGCGGCATCAAGTACCGTGATCAGCCCCTGGGCTTGCAAGCCCTTGAGTTGTTCGAGTGCTGCCTCGGCACCATCAGCCGTTGGATACTTGTACACAGTCAGGTTTGCCATTGCGATCTCCTTGCATGTTGATTGATTGACCGGATAAGTTCAATCTCAAGTGTAGCAGCAGGTCACGGCCCTGACATCGTCACGACGCGCAACTCCAATGACTACTTGTCGCAGCCACATCGCCTCAATTGCGTAGTTCCCCGGCAGAAACCTGCCAGGTGCGCGCCGCCGCGATCCAAGGGGAACCAGAGGCATGTCCCGGTGCGCACCTGGCAGGTTTGACCTACGCATTTCGTCAGCGATCTTGCTACTTGTGGTGAGTGGATTCACGTAAACTTGCCGATGACACGAGGAGCCAGAAGCGAGTAAGCTGTTGCACGGGTGTTTAGATCGCGGTACACTTGTTCTATGATACAGACCCTCTCCACACGTACCATATGCTGTAAGCGGTGGATTCTTGACCGTAGAATTGAAAGAGGTGCCGCCGATGATTGTGACCCTTACGATGAACCCGTCGGTTGATGTGAGTACCGACGTCGACCATGTCATGCCCGAGCACAAGCTGCGTTGTAGTGCCGCTCGCTTTGAGCCGGGCGGGGGTGGCCTCAACGTCTCGAGGGCGTTGCGCAACCTCGGTGAAGAGTCACTGGCCCTCTATACCGCCGGTGGCATGCATGGTGCGATGCTCCAGGATCTTCTCGATCACGAGCACGTACCGCATCGTGCTCTCGCCGTCGCTGGGCCGACCCGCGAGAGCTTCGCGGTGCTCGAAACCAATAGCGGACAGCAGTTCCGTTTCAATCTGCCCGGCCCGACGCTCAGCGAGCCCGAGTGGCGGGCCTGCCTTGAAGCGTTGGCGTCCATCACGCCGGTCCCCACGTTCATTGTTGCCAGCGGGAGCCTGCCGCCCGGTGTGCCAGACCATTTCTATGCTGAGGTCGCCGCCTTTGGGCGCACGATCGGAGCGCGGGTAAGTGTTGATACCTCCGGGGCGGCGCTCCAGGCCGCAGTGGACGCCTCGCTCTTTCTGATCAAGCCCAACCTGCGCGAGCTGGCGCTGCTGGTCGGGCGTCCCCTCGATGATGAGGCCGAGGTAGAGCGAGCTGCCCTCGAGCTCGTGAGCTCGGGACGTACCACGGTGGTTGTCGTTTCGCTCGGCGCGGCCGGGGCGCTGCTCGCAACCGGCACGACGTGTGAGCGGCTACGGTCACCCACGGTGCCGATCCGTAGCAAGGTCGGCGCAGGCGATAGCATGGTGGCGGGAATCGTTGCCGGGCTTGTCCGTGGTCTCGATCTTCGCGAGGCCGTTCGTTTTGGCGTCGCTGCGGGTGCCGCAGCCGTTATGACACCAGGTAGCGAGCTCTGTCGACGCGATGACACCGAACGGCTCTATCGCTATGTTCGGCGCGAGGTGGAATAATACCTGGATACCAGTCAAGTGTGAGTATATACGTTCGCTTTGCATATCACTGAGGAGGAGTTATGTTTCAGACACTCGTAATCGCTGTCCTGTCGATCGGTATCGGGTTGGCTGCTTGTTTTATGGGCTACCAACTCTTCCGCTTCCTGCTGCCGTTCCTCGCCGCTCTGTACGGGTATGCTGTAGCCGCAAGCTGGTTTAGCCCCGAGGCGTGGTTTTGGCCGTTCATCATTGGCCTGATCGTCGGCCTGATCTTCGCATTCCTGGCTTACTCTCTCTGGAGCATCACCGTGGGCATCGGCGGTGTCACTCTGGGCTTCGGCGCAGGGATGCAACTCGCTTCCTTCCTCGGGCTCGGCTCAATGCTCGCCCCGGTCATTGGCATTGTCGTCGCCATGATCTTTGGCTTTATGTTCTTCAGCGCCCGCGATCTGCTCGTGATGATCTCGACCTCGCTCGCCGGGGCTGGCCTTGCGCTGACTGGCCTCGCAATCATGCTCCCCGAGTTGCTCGGCTGGCTGGCCAACAGCAGTAATTTCCTTACCTTCATCTTGACCATCGTGCTCGCGGCGATCGGTTTCGGCACCCAATACCGCACGATGGCTGGGCGCAACATCTACGCGGCGATGGTGTAAAGGCCGACTTCGCATTGCAGAGCCGAGCACTGATGCATATTCAGTCTTACATCGGGTCTATGGTCGTGCCGACTTCAGTCAGCTTCTTACTCCGCCGACTGAAGTTGGCACGACGTCGAACATGAAGACGTTATATCGATAAGCATGGGGGGCTGCTATGGAGGAGTCGATCGGATCCACCTGGACACGTCCGACCAAGTACGTTGTTGGGATCGGCCTGGCTATCTTTGGGGTTTTCCTTCTCTTCATCAGCAACTCGGTGATCCCGCTGCTGGTTGTGGCTGGCCTGCTTGCTTTCACGGTCCGCCCGGTGATCAGTCTGCTCCACGAGCGGCTCCGCCTGCCCTACGGTCTGGTCGTTGGGTTGACCTACCTCGTCGTCTTGCTTTTGCTGCCCCTGGCCGCGCTGATCCTGCTCTCGGCCATCGGCCAGGCCCTGGCCTTTGTCTTCAACCTCGACTACGAGCGGGCGATTGACGGCTTTACCAACGCTGTGCAGGGCTGGATGGAAGGGCTGAAAGCCTGGGAGATTCCCTTTGGTCCGCTCGATACCTACGTTGACGCGATCGCCGACGCGGTGCTGGTCGCATTGAACGGGGCCAGTCAGGTAGCTCAGCCCGAGATTCCTCCTCTCGCTGACCTGGCCGAGCAGTTGGGTTCGGCGCTTACCGTCACCTTTGGGGCGGTGGCCGGGTTGGTGGGCAACATCTTTTCGTCGGCGATCCTGCTCATCTTTGTCTTTCTTTCGGCGATCTATTTTACCCTTAGCGCTGCCCGCTACCGTGACGCAATGGTGGCGGCCTTGCCGAAACCCTATCAGCCCGAGGTTGTCGCTCTCTTGCGCCGGGTCGGCCACGTCTGGGTGGCTTTCTTCCGCGGGCAGATCACGCTCATGATTATTATCGGTGGCGTCGTCTGGCTTGGGCTGACGCTGCTCGGTGTGCCAGGAGCCCTCAGTCTGGCTATTATCGCGGGCCTGCTCGAGGTCGTGCCGAATCTGGGGCCCGTGGTGGCGACCATTCCCGCCGTGATCGTCGCGCTGCTTCAGGGCTCGACCTATTTGCCGGTCAACAACGTCGTGCTCGCCCTTATCGTGATCATCTTCTATGTTATTGTGCAGCAGCTCGAGAACAGCTTGATTGTGCCACGCGTGCTGGGCGAAGCGGTGGAACTACCACCCCTGGTTGTTATGACCGGTGTGCTGGTGGGTGGCTCGGTGGCAGGTATTCTCGGTGCGTTGCTCGCCACTCCGGTCATCGCGACTGGCCGTGAGGTGTTGAGGTATCTCTATCGCAAACTGCTCGGCGAACCGCCCTTTCCACCTGAACAACTCGATCCGGTCGCACGTCGAAAGGATGTGAAAGAGCAAACACCCATCCCGACACCGTCTGGCGCTGGCTCAGATCCATCTGCGGCTACTCCTGTTGAAGGTGGTTAAGAACTTCGCTACGCTTCGGATCACTATGAATAACCGCTGCCAATGAGGGAGCCGCCTATGGTGAGGCTGACAGTCTGGACGTTTCCATCGTTTTATGGAGCGGGGATCGTGGTAAAGAGTCTCCAAATGCTCTCGGCAAGTGAGCTCATCAGGCTCCACGATGCCGCCCTGCTCTCTTGGCCACGCGGTCGCCACACGCCTTGCCTGCATGTTATCGTCGAGTTACCGCGCATCTGGATGCTCGACGACGCCTTCTGGGGCATCCTGGCGGGGGCGCTCTTCCACCCTGATCGGTTTAGCTCAGGGGCGGCTGGTGGTGGCGCGATCGGCCCGATGCTGGCCTCGCTTGGGCTTAACGCGGAACTGCTCGATAACATCAGAGGGCTGGTTATCGAGGGAACCTCAGCCCTGCTGCTGCTGATCGAGCCCGAGGTGGTGTGGCGCATTCGCACTGCCTTTGAGGGCATGAGCTATACCCTTGTCGAGGCCCCTCTCTCGCTTGATCAACAGCAGTGGCTGCGTAGTGCCTTCAGTGCTCACATAGATTAAGACCGGGTTTCATGCCTCTTCGCAGCCCGCGCTCCCGGGAATGCCAAAAAACGTAGGTGAGAGACTACTCAGTAGTCTCTCACCTACGTTTTTTGCTCTGCTGCCGAAGGGAGTGCCGGCTTCAGCCGGCTAAAGCCGGCACTCCAGAATACTAGGTACTACGCAGCAACAATGCGCCCCTCTTTCACGGCTGCTGCGAGAGCCTCGTGGTCACGCTCGGTCTGATCCGCATACCGCTCGGCGAACGCAGTGATCGCCTCATCGAAAGCCTCGCCTTTGCCCATATAGGCGGCGATGGTGATGCGGTCTCCTGAGCGAGCATGCGCCCGCGCCAGCGCACCACCGCAGATAGCTGCGTAGAGCTGGAGCCCGTCGGGGCCGAGCAAACTCACCTCGGCTGAACCCTTCATGTCGCGGAGTTGGCGCCAGTAGTAGTCGTTGCCATCGCTGCCCCTGTTCCAACCCAGGAAGATGTCACTCGCCGCCTGGAGCAGCCGTTGGCCTGCGATTACCCGTTGGCCCTGGTTAGCGTAGCGACTCGGTGCTAGGTGCGGCTCGAGCACCGAGTGGTTCGCCTGCTTCACCTGGAGCAAGAGCGGGTCGTTGGCGTCGCGGCCAAGCAGCAAAATGATATAGGCCCGCGTCCCGACGCTTCCGACCCCCACAACCTTGCGGGCGATATCCGCGACACGATAGCGCATGAGCAGGTCGTGTCGATCGTCTTGAAGACTCTCGCGGTAGGTGCGAAACTCCTCGCGGATGCGCTCCTCGTGACTCCCCGAGCTCAGGGGAACCAGCAGGGGCGGATCGCTGATGAAGCGTCGTTGCCCGTCTACGAATGTGGTCAGTTTGTCGAGGGCTTGCAGGCTGTCTTTGCGCCGAGCCTTCGCCATATCGGTCTTCGCCATCTTTGCGGCACGCCCCGAGACTATTTGATCCAACATCTCGAGCAACTGCGTGGCCTCGATCCGGTGATACCAGAGCTCTAGCTCTCGCATCTCTGCGAAGCGCCGCATGGTCTCGCGATAAGAGAGAACCGCTACCTGCGCGGCGCGCCGAGACTGGCGGGCGGAAAAGTCATTGCTGCGGGCGGCTACGACGAAGCTTGTCGCCAGGCGCTTGACATCCCACTCGAATGGCCCCGGTAGCGTCTCGTCGAAATCGTTGAGATCGAAGAGCAACGCCCGCTCAGGTGAGGCATAGACGCCAAAATTTGAGAGGTGACAATCGCCGCAGAGCTGAACGGTGATGCCGCTATTGGGGGTACGGGCCAGGTCGTGGGCCATCACAATCGCTGATCCGCGCAGAAACGCAAAGGGTGACGCAAGCATACGCCCGTACCGCAGGGGGACGAGTTCGGGCAGACGGGCCGGAGTCTGCGATTCCAGAAGCGCAACCGGGTCAAGCCGATCTGCGCTCGGCTTCCACCTGGCATGAGCACTGCGGGATGCACGTTCGCGGGCGGCACGCCCCTGTTCCTCACGCTGTGCCACCGTGGGGTGGCGTAGCCGTGGGGGCGATGGCGTGGTGCTCGTTTCAGGCAACGCAGGTGTAATAATCACGTGCATACTTGCACCGGATGCCTCTTGTGAGACAAGACTCTCTGGCATAGCTTCCTCCTTATTAGGTTGCACACGGTAAGCGACATGCTTGCTAAGACTATTCTACGCCGCTGAACGGTCGGATTGCATCGTGCGTTGCCGCAATTCTGGTAGCCAACAAACGCAGGATCGCGGCCATGCGTCCTACGTAGATCGGGCAGGAACGGTGCTACTTTTAGCAGTTCCTACCCGCTGCAACGCTGCTGGGGGCGCACCGAAGTCGGCATAGCCGACTTCAGTGCGCCCCCAGCAAAAGTGGTAGGAGGTTATCGCCCTACCTATCTATAACGCCGTCGCCCGATCACATACCATCCCACTGCGCCCCCCATCAGCACGATGCCTACCCCAAGCAAAATCTGTGCCCTCACCGGCGAACTTCCTGTGCTCGCAGGCCATGATTCTGCTGATGCATTGTCGCCTGGTGCCGAGTCAACCTCGGGCGCAGGTTCAGCCGCCATCATCGGGGCCATTGGCGCTACTGGGTCAACCCTCGCTTCAGGGGTTGCCGCCGCCCTGACGGATGCCTCGGTCGGGGCGCTTGCTACCTCGGGACTCTCCAGGCCTCCGGCATACCCGACGCCTGCCTCAGGGCTGGTCTGGGCCTCTTGTTCGACCATCGCACTCATTGGTTCAACCATCGCGGTGTTAGCCGTCTGGTTGCCCATCCCAAGCAACTGGACGCTGGCGAAAACCACGAGCAGGAGCCCGACGAGACCACTGCCAAACTGCATCACCCAGGCGAGCGGCCAGGCAAACCTGGGGCGCACGGTTGTCGCCGGGTCAAGCGTGAACGAACGCGGTGGCACGAGCGTTTCAAGCTCGCGCAGACGTGTTACCGTTGCCCGTAACGCTTCAAGCTCGGCTTTGAGCACTGGCTCACGCTCGAGCCGACGCTCGAGCGTGACGCGCTCGGCAACCGTTAGTTGCTGATCAAGATAGGCCGAGAGCAAAAGCTCATCGTGTTCAGAGAGATGTGTTCTAGATACGTGATTCATCGTCATGGCTGCCAGGTTATCAACCGGACAGATGGGCACCTCGGGTGATGGTGCAAGGCCAGGGCAAGCTCTATCAGCTAGCTATCATTATCATGACGGAATTGGCTTGGCAGAAGTTCCCCCGCTCGGAGCAGATCGCGCATCCGCGCTCGGGCGCGACTCAAACGCGATTTGACTGTGCCCAGGTTGGCACTGGTGATCACGGCAATCTCTTCGTAGGCCAGCCCTTGCACATCACTGAGGATCAGCACAATGCGCTGATCCTCGGGGAGTTTTGTGATCGCTTGTTGGATCGCCGCCGCCAGTTCATGGCGCAATGCCGTCTCTTCGGGCAACTCACCGGCGTCGGCCAACTCTAGCACTGGCCCGCCCGCTTCGCTCTCCGTAGCAGCCTCCAGCGAGATGCTCGGACGACGCTTCCGGCTGCGCAATAGATCGTAACAGGTATTCGTCGCAATGCGCAGCAACCACGAACGAAAAACCCCACCACGGAACTGGTTGAGCTTGCGGTACGCGGTGATGAAGGTCTCCTGGGTTACGTCAGCAGCGGCCTCGGCTTCGCCAAGCATGCGGTAGCAAAGGTTGAAGACACGGCGCTCGTAGAGCCGCACAAGCTGATTGTACGCTTCGGCATCACCTTGTTGACTGGCTTGCACCAGACGCTGCTCTTCATGCTCCATAACACCAGATAGACTGCTCGCGGGCGCATTTCCGGCCCGTATTATACCAGAGTTACCCTGTGAGGCTGTCTGAAAAGGGTGTCAGCATCGTTCGCCACCACGTGGAGTGCCGGCTTTAGCCGGCTAAAGCCGGCACTCCGGAGCAACTCGTCGACTTTTCAGGCAGCCTTTCAGGCTTCCCATGCTCGCACCACGCTGCGCCATGCCCGCCAGAGGAAGTAGGTCTCGATCGGTCCGCTGATCAGAAAGGCCGCCCAGACAACCCAGAGTGCCGGTACCAGCCAGACGCCGACCAGGGCGATGACGACGGCGAGCCAGTTGAGGATGCCGGTGATGATCAGCGGTGTGCGTGTGTCGCCGGTGCCGCGCAAGGCTCCGGCATACACAAAGGTCGCTGCCCAGAGCGGTTGGGTCAGGGCGACGGCAATGATCGCTCCTGATCCACTGGCAACGAGCGTTGGATCGTCGTTGAAGAGCCGGATCAATGGGGCGGCAAAGAAGATAAAGAGCAGGCCGAGCCCGCTCATCCAGAGCACCGCCCACCGCAGGGCAACCCGGGTATAGGCCTGCGCTTTATCTATCTGTCCAGCCCCAACGGCTTGCCCCACCAGGGCGGTTGCCGCAAGCCCAAAACCGAGCCCAGGCAAAAAAGAGAGCGATAGGATGTTGAACGCGATCCGGTGCGCCGCCAACTCGACGGTGCCCAGCATCGCAACAATCGGCGTCAGCGCTGCTAGCGCTGTGATCACCAGCACCTCTTCGAGCGCCGCAGGGAGCCCAATGTGCAGCACCGACCCCAACGCCGTGCGCTCAGGACGCCAACTCCCCGCTCCGCCTACCTTGACCCCGTTGCGCCCCCGGATCAGCACGAGCACCAGCAGAATCGCCCCCATGCCTCGCGACAGCACGGTGCCCCAGGCACTCCCCACCGCCCCAAGCTCTGGCATGCCCAGGTGCCCATAGATCAGCGCCCAGGACAACCCTAGATTCACCAGGTTTGCCATAGCTGTGATGCGCATTGGTGTCTGCGCATCGCCGGCCCCACGCAGCACTGCGCTCGCCAGCAACATGATCGTCAAGGTCGCAATCGCGCCCATCGTGACCATCAGATACTCGGTGCCAATCGCCGCAACCTCTGGCTCAAGCCCAAAGAACCCCATCAGCACGGGACTCAGGGGCAGTCCGAGCAGCGAAAGTGGCACCGCAATCACCACGCTCCAGATCAGCGTCTGGCGTGCAATGCGGCTTGCTTCGCCCAGATTGCCTGCGCCAACGGCCTGGGCCACCAGCACCGACGCCCCGACAGCCAGCGCGCTCATGGCGGCCAGCAGGACAAACACCACCTGCAGCGATGCCCCGACCCCGGCGAGCGCTGCCACGCCGAGACCGGCCACCAGCAGCGTATCCACCACGCCCATCAAGGTCTGTAGCAGATTTTCGCCAATAACCGGCACAGCGAGGTCAAAGACCCGCCGCCGGATCCCTTTTTGTTCACGTGAAACAATCACAACGATGCTTGCCAGTCTCTAACGTACATGAAAAACGTTGCGCCTTTGCGCCTTTGCGTCAAATCATCAGACTCCTTACCTGGTGGTGACGATCTGTTCGAGCAGCTTCACATTGGCATAGACCGCGTCAAGATGTGGCGTAGGCGTGCCGGTCAGTCGACCAAGTTCGGTGACTGCCCCCACCAGGGCATCAATCTCGGTGCGCCGCCCGGCCTCGATATCCTGCAACATCGAGGTCTTGTGGGCACCGATATCTTCGGCCATCTTGATGCGCCGTTCGATCGAAACTGGGAAACGGATGCCGAGGGTTTCCGCCACGGTCTGGGCTTCGGCCATCATGCGCTCGGCGAGCGTGCGGGCAAGCGGATCGGCAATAATGCGATCAACCGTCGCCCGCGTCAATGCACTGATCGGATTAAATGAGAGATTGCCCCAGAGTTTCAACCAGAGTTCGTTGCGAATATCGGGGCGCGGCGGGGCTTTGAGGCCAGCCTCGGTCATCAGGCGCGACAGACGCACGACGCGCTCGCTTCGTTCGCCATTGGGCTCGCCGAGCGTAAAGCGGTTGCCTTCGATATGCCGGATCACCCCGGGGCTACTAATCGTGGCGGCGGGATAGACAACACAGCCAATCACCCGCTCGATCTCGGTGGCGGCGGCGATGACTCCCCCCGGATCGACTGTCTCGATCCGGCGACCTTCGTATGGCCCACCGTGCTGCTGAAAATACCACCACGGAATGCCATTTTGTGCATAGACCACCGCCGTATCGGGTCCATAAAGCACGCGCATCGGCTCGACCAACCCCGCAAGACTCTGCGCCTTCACGGCGACGATGACATACTCCTGGGGGCCGGCGGCACGCATATCATCAGTTGCCAGCACCGGATGCGCCACCTCGCGCCTGCCATCATCGTAGGTCAACGCCAGACCATCGCGCTGGATCGCCGCCAGATGCGCTCCTCGCGCAATCAACGTCACCTCGGCCCCCGCCAGGGCCAGTTTGACCCCCAGCAGACCGCCAATCGCCCCCGCGCCCACAATGCAAATACGCATAGCTGCAACCTTCTTCCACGCTACCTAACACCCCATCCTACCACGCTTTCCAGCAAGCATGCTCCAACGTGCAATCGCCCTTAGGTCTGAGGCAACGTTCTCCTGATCATCCGCAGATTACGCAGATGCGGAAGCTCTAATCTGCGTAATCTGCGTAATCTGCGGACACTATCTAGGATGTTGCATCAGCCCTGCAATCGCCCTGAGTGTTGGGCTCTCCATCTGCCCCTGGGAACGAGGGCCGCCGCGATGTCCCTGGGAGCGAGGGCGTCTCGCCCTCGTTCCAAAAAGAACTGCGTGCTACAACTTCCGCAAATAGACCTGCTCGAGCGTATGGCGCACCCCTTTTTCCAGGATCAAGTCGGCTCGTTCACGCGTTGGCTCAATATTCTGTTTAAGGTTGACATAATTAATCTCGCGCCAGATCCGCTGGGCGGTGGCAATTGCTTCGCCTTCACTCAGATCGGCATAACGCCGAAAATAGGACGTCGGATCGCGGAAGGCCGTCCGCCGCAGACGCAAGAAGCGTTCGATATACCACTGATCGAGCAGGCGCTCGTCGGCATCAACATAGATCGAAAAGTCAAAGAAATCCGAGACAAAATTCTGAGGAGCCTGGGCGACTCTTCCCCCACGTTGCAGCACGTTCAATCCTTCGACAATCAGGATATCCGGACGATCAATCACCATCGTCCGATCCGGCACAATATCGTACACCAGGTGCGAATAGATCGGCACCTCAAGTCGCGGCACCCCCGATTTGACATCCGACATAAACTGCAGCAACCGCCGCCGGTCGTAGCTCTGCGGAAAGCCTTTGCGGTGCATGATCTTGCGCTGTTGCAGCACCGTATTCGGATAGAGAAAGCCATCGGTGGTGATCAATTCAACCTTGAGATCACCGTGATAGCGTGAGAGCAAGGCCTGGAGAATGCGGGCCGTACTGCTCTTGCCCACCGCCACGCTCCCGGCGATGCCGATGACATACGGCACCCGATTGGCCGTCGGGTTCCCCAGAAAGACATTTGTCACCTGATAGAGCTGCTGTGAGGCATCATAATAGAGTTGCAGCAAACGTACGAGGGGCAAATAGATGTCGGCAACATCTTCGAGTGAGACCGTATCGTTCAGGCTGACCAGGGTGTCCAGTTCTTCAGCGTAGATTGGCAGTGGCACCCCCTGGCGCAGACGTGCCCATTCGTCACGGGAAAAGATGAGATACGGGCTGCAACGTCGCTTGGCAGCGAGCATAGATGCCATCACGCTTCCTCTCATAACTTGTTACTCGTCCGTCAACAGAGTCTTTCGGTCTTCCCGGGCGCGCGGGCCGCCCGCCCGCCTGTCCTCCCGAAGAAGGTTCTTTGCTTCCTGATACTTCGCGCCCTGGGAGCGAGGGCGAGACGCCCTCGCTCCCAGGGCGCGTGTCATGCTGAGTACTACATGGCCCGCGGGCCAGTGGTGCCGTGAGCAACCAGTGTGTTGCACCGGCCCGCCCATGTCACCCCGAACGAAGTGAGGGGTCTTCCATGCAGATCCGTGCAGATTCCTCACTGCGCCTGCGGCTTCGTTCGGCATGACCGCGGAGGCGTTGCGATCCGACCATCCATGAGGTTTGTTGCTCAGGAGCGGAGCGAAGCATCTCTACCAGAAAATGTAGTTCACAACTATTGACTCAACCCGAGCGCCTTTGCCATGGTAATGCGCTGAAGCTTGCCGGTCGCCCCACGGGGCAAACTCTCGAGCATATGGATGCGCCGTGGAACTTTGAAGTCGGCCAGGGTCGCGGCACAATAGTCCCGTAACACCTGTTCGCTTACCTCTTCTTTGAGCACAACCGCCGCATGGACTTCTTCGCCCAGCGTCGGGTGAGGTACGGCAAACGCGAGCGCCTCGGCCACCGCAGGATGCCGCAAGAGTACATCGTCAATCTCGAGCGGCGAGATCTTTTCGCCCCCACGGTTGATCAGTTCTTTCAGCCGTCCCGTCAGATGCAGGTAGCGGTCGTCATCAAGCATCCCCTGGTCGCCCGTGCGGAACCATCCCTCCACAAACGCGGTCGCATTGGCTTCGGGATTGTTTTCGTATTCGTCAACCACATTGGCCCCGCGCACCACGACCTCGCCGCGTTCACCCTGGGGCAACAGCGCCCCGTGCTCATCCATAATGCCAACCTCGACGCCAAACCCTATGCCCACCGAGCCAGCCTTGCGTGGGGCCGGTGGCAACGGGTTCGACGTCATCTGGTGGCTCGCCTCGGTCATCCCATAGCTCTCGAGCACCGGCGCGCCAAAGACCGCCTCGAGTCGCTCCATCACCACTGGTGGCAGAGGTGCGCTGCTCGAACGAATAAAGCGGAACGGATTGGCACGGATCAGGTCGAGGTTGCGTTCGGCGCGCGCCAGCAGCAACTGATGCATCGTCGGCACCGCCGAATACCAAGTCGGGCGAAACTGCTCAACCCAGTTCCAGAATTTCAGGCCATCAAAGCCGGCCGGACAGATCACTGCGCCCCCGCTTGCCAGGGTGCTCAACAGCGAGGCGACGATGCCATGAATGTGAAAGAGGGGCATCACACAGAGCGCCCGATCCTCACCGTTGAGGTTGTAGGTGGCCCCAATATGGGCCGCCGAAGCAGCCAGATTGCGGTGACGGATCGGCACACGCTTGGGCCGACTCGTTGTGCCGCTGGTATGCAGAATCATCGCGACATCATCAGGGGTTGCGAACGCCGCATCTCGTGGCTGCGGCGCAGGCGTAGTGCCCCCCGGCTGAAGCGTAAACGTGCCATCAGCGGCCGCCACCACTTCCAGCACAAACATCCCCGGCAAGAGCGCCGCCCGCGCCTCGGCCTGGGTTTCGGGCAACACCACCAGCGCCTTTGCCTGGGTATCCTCAAAATAGAAGGCAAACTCCTCTTGCCGATACTTCGGGTTCAGCGGTGCTGCCGTCGCAGCGGTTGCGGTCGCAAGAAACGTGACCACCATCGCCGGACCATTGCCCATCGCAATGGCGACCCGATCACCGCGGCCTAGCCCGAATGCCTGCAACTGCGCCGCCATTGCGACCACCGAAGTGCGCAACCCTTCATAGTTCAACCCTGGGTAATCTGGAGCGACAAGAGCAGCAGCTTCAGCGTCGCCCTGTTGCAACAGGTCAAGCAAGGTTTTCTGTATATCGTTATCTATCAGCGCCATTGATCAGACCCCTTTGCGCCTTTGCGCCTTTGCGTCAAATGATCCGTCCTCTTACCAACCAACGGCGACTCCATCGCAGCGTGCTTCAGTGCCGGCCACATACTCGCCCGAGTCGCGCCGCCAGATGATCTGACCACGCCCAAAGCCGCCGACTTCGGCTTCCGCCATCACCTGATGTCCCCGCGCCATCAACCCCTCAATGACGTGGCGCGGTGTCTCAAGCTCAACGCGCACGCTGCCATCCCGTTCCCAGCGCCAGCGTGGTGCATCAAGGGCGGCCTGCGGATGCATGCCATAGGTGAGGCTATTGACGATGACTTGGGCATGGCCCTGTGGCTGCATATGGGCACCCATCACGCCAAATGGCCCGATGCCCTGCCCATCTTTCAGCAGAAAACCGGGGATGATCGTATGGAAGGGCCGCTTACCGGGCACGAGCATATTCGGATGCCCAGGGGTTGTGACAAAACCACAGCCACGATTATGCAGCGCAATGCCCCAGTCGGGCACCACGACTCCTGAACCAAAGCCCATATAGGTTGACTGGATCATACTGACCATCCGCCCTTCGCGGTCGGCAGCACAAAAATAGACTGTACCACCTTGTGGCAATTCACCGGGGCCAAAGTCCTGGGCCTGGTCACCAATCAGGCTGCGCCGTGCAGCCAGGCGCTCACGGTCAAGCATAGCCGACACTGGCACCTCGGCCATCGCCGGATCGCCAACATACGCAAAAATATCAGCAAACGCCAGCTTCATCGCCTCGATCTGCAGATGAAAACTCGCCGCCGAGTCACGCGGATGGCTCGCCAGATCGACGCCATCAAGGATACCGAGCGCCAGCAACGCCGCGATGCCCTGCCCATTCGGCGGAATCTCGGCCACCGTATAACCGCCATACTCCATCGTAATCGGTTCAACCCACTCGGAACGATGCGCCGCGAGATCGTCTGCCGTCAGCAGACCACCCGTTGCCTGACTAAAACGCGCAATCGCCTCAGCGATCTCACCCTCATAAAACGCCCGTGGCCCGACCTCCGCGAGCATCCGCAACGTCCGTGCGTGCCCAGGGCTACGGAAACGCTCACCCGCCCGTGGCGCACGACCCTCAAGCGCAAAAGTCTGAAGAAAACCGGCAAACTCAGGGCTCACACGGTCGTGCGCCGCAGCGACCCCTTTGGCCCAGAAATGGCTCACCATCGCGGCCACCGGCGCACCCTGTTCGGCATAGGCAATGGCTGGCCCCAGCACCTGGGCCAGCGGCAGCGCCCCAAAACGGCGATGCATATCCCCCCAGAGCTGCACCACCCCGGGCACCGTCACCGGCAACCAGCCAAAGGTCGGCATCGTACCCTGCCCCGCGCGCCCAAGGGCCTCCACACTCAACGCAGCCGGCGCACGCCCCGACCCATTGATCCCGTGCAGTTTAGCCCCATCCCAGATCAGCGCAAAACCATCGCCCCCAAGCCCATTCGAGGTTGGCTCAAGCACCGTCAAACACGCCGCCGCAGCCAGCGCAGCATCCACTGCCGTCCCCCCAGCCTGCAACATCGCAAGGCCAGCCTGCGACGCCAACGGATGGCTCGTCGCCACAACGCCATTCCCCGCAAGCAACGGCACCCGGCGGGAAGCATAAGGAACATGTAACAGATCGTTGTTCACACGGCACTCCATCGGGCTAAACAAGAAAGCATCAGGCAGGCACCCATGCACACCCCTGTGGTGAATTATGCCACAGAATTGCAACTGTAGGGGCACGGCTTGCCCGTGCCCCTACAGTTGCTGGGCCAACAAGCGCGATCATCACAGCCCTCCTCCGCCGAAAACCGCAACCGCCTCATAGGGAGTACGGGCTGTTTGAGCGAAGGGCGCTTATGCAGAGTTTGCCAGCAGTATCCCAAGAGCCAGAGGCGCGGCGGGGTGCCAACGCCATCCATGTCATTCCGAACGGAGTGAGGAATCT
>NZ_SIJK02000075.1 GCF_004762035.2 Candidatus Chloroploca mongolica
GCCCCCAGCGCGTCGCGCACCCGTTGAACCTCTGCCGCGACCTCGAGCGCGGCCAAGTGGTACCGCGCCAGATCATGCGGGTTGGCGACCACCAGCAGCGTCCGCAGGTCAGGGCGTGGCCCGAGCGTCACTGGACGCAGCTCGCTACTCGCCAGGGTGCGTACCAGGAAGATGCGTTCATCACACGCCAGGGGCAGGTCGTTGCTCGGATCGCGCAGCGTTTCCCAGCGCAGGGCGTGGAGATCAGCGGCGTCGGCGGGCAGGCTGAGGCGCACGCGGAGGGGCCGGTTGGTGCCGTGGGCCAGCGCCCGCGCTTGCTGCCAGGCGTCACGCAGGGCCGGGGCCGCGAAGAGTTGGGTGGTGAGCGCCTGCCCATAGGCCACCGGGTCGAGGGCGTGGGTAAGCAGGGCGGCTGGGTCGAGGGCAAGCGGTACCGCGCTTGCCAGCACCGCGTCGGCCTGGCTGCCCGGCTGGATCAGCCGCGCCTCGGCCACGTAGCCGGGCGGGGTGGCACCGAGGGTCAGGGTCAGATCGACGGCGGCGAGGCGATCAGACATGGCATGGCCCCTGAAAGGTCGGCTGCGGACACATGCCTCTATTATAGGCGATCTGAGGGCGAGGGGAAGGGCTGACGGGTGCCGTACTAGGGCGATTGCATCATACGAAATCGGATCCAACGGGGCACCCGCAAGGGGTGCCCGTACCGGGGCGAGGCCGCATCCGGTGTAGGGGCACCCCTTGCGGGTGCCCTTGCGGGTGCCCTTGCGGGTGCCTTGGCGGGGTGCCTACACGGAAGATGCAATCGCCCTAGATGCCGTACGGCTCCGCAGGCAGGCTGGCGCTGGGAACGCGGCCAGACGGGGTGTTCCGTCGTGGCCCACTGAATTAGCTCACAGGCACAGCAGCGGGTTTGTTAGTCCCTTTGCCCCTGTTTGTTTGGCAACGGATGCGAGGGTGTGGTAGGATGACGCCACATGCATGGATGCCGTTGTCGCGGCGGCCCTGGTTTGATCGATGACTGCTGAGGCGCAGGAGGAGGAGGCCCACCCCGCAAGCAGGTTGTCAGCCTCATGCCCACGAGCCGCCGCGATCTGGCGTGTGCCCCCGCTTGTCAGTGCCGCAGCCTGGCGCTCCACTGATCGTGATCAAGGAACCCTGCGATGCCCTATAATCCCAAACTCGTGGCGAAAATTGAGGCCGAAGAGCCGAGCTTGAAACTGGCGGTGCTCATTGATGCGGATAACGCCCAACCCGCGAAATTTGCCAGCATCTTGAAAGAAATTGCGACCCTGGGCGAAGCAACGGTCAAGCGCATCTATGGCGATTTTACGTCGCCCCAGAGTGCGCAATGGCGCAAGGTTCTGCGTGAGTTTGGCATCAAACCCATTCAGCAATTTGCCTATACCACGGGCAAAAATGCCACCGATAGCACCATGATTATTGATGCGATGGATTTGCTCTACACCCGCCGCTTTGATGGGTTTTGCCTGCTTTCGAGCGATAGCGATTTTACCGGGCTGGCGATGCGGTTGCGCGAAGAAGGCGTGCTGGTCTATGGCTTTGGTGATGAGCGTACCCCGCAAGCCTTTCGGAAGGTCTGCCATAAGTTTATCACGGTGGAATTGCTCGAAACGCAGGAGGTGCCGGTTGAGGTTTCGGACGTGACGACGTTGGTGAAGAGCAAAGGCACCAGTGCGGCCAAGGGCGCGCCCCTGCCCCCACCAGACGCGCCGGTACCGGCACCCGTGACCCTCCCAAAGCCGGTTGCTGAGGGACAACCGGTGACCGACGATGCGGCACAGTTGCTCCGCGACGCCTTGGCGAATGTGCCAAGCGACGAGGAGGGCTGGAGTACCTTAGCGGCCGTCGGTTCCTATCTCATGAAGATCAAGCCGGATTTCGATCCCCGCCGCTACGGGTTCAAGAAGCTCGGCGAGTTGATCCGCACGCAGTTTTCCGATCTGGTGGACGTTGCCGCACGCGGCGAACCTGGGGCGAAAGTGGTCTATGTGCGGCTACGGAAAGCCAAATAGTCCGTGTGCGGTGGCTATGCCCGCAGGAACCAGCGCGTCCCAGCCGCGCTCAGAGGCTGGCGCTGGGAATGCGGCCAGGCGGGGTATTCTGTGCTACCGCACTGAATTGGCTCACAGGAACAACAGTGGATTTGTTGGTGCCTTTGCCCCTGTTTCTTAGCTATCCTCAGCGAAGGGCCACCAGCCCGCTGCCACCCAGAATTGCCGCGTAACGACGATGAAATCGTTGTTCAGACGCAACGTGGCAACCGTCGTGCGGCCAAGTGGCGTCAACCCGAGTATGTGTGTCCCGGCCATCGACCAGGTGAAGTGCTCCCTCCAGCGCTGGGTGCGCGGGTGAAACAACGGCAGGGTTGCACCGGTTTCGGGGTCGCGCCCACTGATGCGATTGCCCTTGAAATCGTTACAGCGCGTGCAGGCAAGCCAGAGATTCTCGCGCTCGGTCGGCCCGCCTAAGGCCTCAGGGTACAGGTGATCATACTCCATCGGCATGCCAATCAACGCCTCAGGTGTGTGACAGTACCCGCAGCGGGCACCTGCATCGGCACGGACAAGACGACGCAACTCGACCGAGAGATAGGCGGGAGCCATGGCTATGCTTCCAGGTCGGTCAGGGAGGGAACGGGTTGACCGCGTAGCTTCAGGAGTACGGCGGCATACGCTTTGCGTAGCGTGCGCAGGTCAGCGTCGTGCTTCAGTGTAGCGAGGGCTTGGCTTTCCAATGGCGTAAGGATCCCGGCTCGTTGTCGCTCGCGCAGGGCTTCAAACTGTTGAACCTCTGGCTCAGGCATCCGCTCGCGCATCACCTGCTCCAACACCCGCGCCTCAACCTGTTCCAGGGCCTGGAGGGCATCACGCATCGTTGGGGGGAGATCATCCGGCAGCGGCGGCAGGCCAGCACTCAGCGTCTGCGCCACCAGGGTCTCCAGGGGTCGCTTGGTCAGACTGGCTAGGCGCTCCAGACGCTGGTAGATCTCCTCTGGCACCTGGATCGAGACCGTATTCCTGGTCATGGCTCACCCCCTCTTTGTTCCCTGGCGTTGCACTCCTATTGTACCATCTATCTATCTGGCCCAGATTCTGTTTCATCCTTCCTTGAGGGCCTGGCGCAGGTGGGCGAGCGAACTGTTTCCACCTGAGCACACCAGGCCGACTTTCCGTCCCCGTAGGCGCTCGCGCAGGTGGAGGGCGGCTGCCAGCGGTGCGGCCCCTGCCGCTTCGGCGAGCGTGTGGGCCCGTTCGAGCATGCTGACCATCGCCTGGAGGATCGCCTCCTCCTCGACGAGGACGAAGTCCGCGAGGCGTTCCCAGAGGATGGCCTGGGGCATGGCGAAGCCGCTGCCAGTGGCTAACCCCTCAGCGAGGGTTGTGTTGGGCGCACAGGTGAGCGTGCGTTGGTGCCAGGAGTGGTAGGCTGCGGGGGAGGCTGCGGCCTGGACGCCAATCACCTGAAGGGTGGGGTTGATCGCATGGGCAACCAGGCACGCTCCGGCGGCCCCGCTGCCCCCGCCGATGGGCACGATGATCACCTCGAGCTCGGGTTCGTCTTCGAGCATTTCGAGCGTCTGGGTCCCCACGCCCGCGATCAACAGGGGTTCATCGCCGGAGTGGATGTAGCGGTAGCCATGATCGCGAGCCAGGCGCTCGCAGTGGAGCCGGGCGGCGTCGAAGTCGGCCCCGTGGACGATCACCTCCGCCCCCATGCCGGTCATCGCGGCGAGTTTGCCGGGGTTGGCGCCCTCGGGCACCACGATGCGGGCCTGGACGCCAAAGCGACGGGCGGCAAAGGCGACCGACTGGCCGTGATTGCCGGTTGAGGCCGCGATGACGCCGCGCATCCGTTCGTCAGGACTGAGTTGGGCGACCAGGTTGAGCCCGCCGCGCACCTTGAAGGCCCCGACTGGTTGATAGTTCTCGTGCTTGACCCAGGTTGCTGTTCCGACCAGATCGTCGAGGGCCGGGTAGCGATGGAGTGGGGTGCGTGCCAGGTGGGGGCGGATCTGGCGTTGGGCGCGGAGGACATCGTGAAAGGTAGGCAGTTTCATCGGCAGCACGCTTCTTCTCTGGTCGCCTGAAGGGCGTCATTGCTGGGCGGGCAACGTCGTTCCATCCATGGCGTGTGGCGGCAGATGCCCTGCATGATACCAAAACCTGGCGGAGCGTGCCTGTTCACCCTTCGCTTGGGCGCGAGGGTGAGGGCGATTGCATCTTCCGTGTAGGCATCCCGCCAAGGCACCCGCAAGGGCACCCGCAAGGGGTGCCCCTACACCGGATGCGGCCTCGCCTCGGTACGGGCACCCCTTGCGGGTGCCCCGCCCCGGTACGGGTGCCCCGTTGTATCCGATTTCGTATGATGCAATCGCCCTAGCGCGAGGGTGGGACGCCCTCGTGCCCAGGTGTGCTTGTTTCCCCACATGTGAACGTATACGGCGGAGAGCACATGCACCGTGCCGGGCCGCCGTGTTGGTGGAACTGGGACGTGTGCCCCTCGCCACATGCCCTTGCGTGGCGAGGCGGTGGCTTCGTCACCGCCTCGCCGTGCAAGCGAACATCCTGGCGTTAGGTGCCCAATGGGTACGCGACCTGCTGACACCTAGCGGCGCACCACCGGCAGATAGACCCGACTCGCGGTGAGGCGCATCCAGGCAAATTGCAGTTGCGCCCCGCCCTGATCCTCCTCGTGTTCGAGGCGGAAGGTGTAGACGCCGGTGGGGAGGATGCGGCGCAGCCTCCTCGCTTCGAGGTAGGCGGCGCTCATCAAGGGTTCGTCATTGAGGAAGACCTGCACCCGATCATCGCCATACGCAAAAAACTCATACTCCCCGCCAACCAGCGTCACGGTACGGGTCCACTCCGAACTGAACCCATCATCCCAGACGCCAACCTGCCCATTGCCGGGGGCTTCAAACTCCCAATTGTGCGCCACCCACGTATCGGACACATGTTCCACCCAGGTTGGGCCAGCCTGACGATTCATGCCATTGAAATACCGCACATACCAGTGCTCGGTCGCTGGGGTCGGCCACGCATACGCCTGGGCGGGCTGATCCAGTTGCGGTTCCAAGACCAGGTAGCCATGGGTGAAATTGGCTTGGAATTGCCCCTGGGCGTTGGTGAAGACATCACTGGTGGGGGCCCCGAGCCACGCATCGACGTGCCCGCGTCTCCAGTACTCCGTGAAGAGCGGGCCGTGCAAAACATAGGCTGGCACGGATCCCGCCGGTTGATCGCGCACCTCATCGTGGAAGATCATCGCGTGGCGGCTGTCACCTGCACCGGTCAGCCATTGCATCACCACCGGATTCGCCTCGCCACCCCAGAAGGCACCGGTCATTGGTGAGCCCAGCGTGGCGCTGGCACGATTGCGTTCGTAGGCCGCCGCAAAGACCCCCGGCCGCGAACTGCCGCTCCCAACCGCCGGGCAGAGGGAAGCGGTTCCTTCTTGCACCAGCGCATAGTCAAACAACGTATCAACGCCAATCGCCTCGTTGGGAAAATAGACCTCGGCGCGCAGCCCGGTATGGCCGCTCTGCTGGATCGTCAGACTCACCTCGTGACACATCCAGCCCTGCTGACTAACTGTGAATGTACGGCTAGCATTGGGTTGCTCGCCGCCCATCGCCCAGAGCGCAAGGGTGCCGGTGCGCGTCGTTCCGGGCGGGGCGTGGATCATGAGCGCAAAGGTGTAGGTTGTGCCTGGGGTGGGCACATAGGGAATATCCTGGTAGAACGACGTACACTCAGGCTGCTCACCCCGGTTGGTCGCGAGAAAGCGCGTGCCATGAAACGCCGTCACGCCATAGATACCCGACTCATAGGTGGTTCTATTGCACGAGCCATGCCATTGCCAGGGAGCCGGGCCAGCGGGGTCTTCAAACGAGTTATTCTGCAGCGTCGCGCTCGCCGCTGTGACCGTGATCGGGAAGAAGACCGCCCCCTGTGCTGGGGCACTAAACCAGGCGGTGCCCTCCTGGACGAAGCCAAACTCGATGCGATACGAGCCGGGGGTTGCCGGCGCACGCAGGGTAAACTGAAAGACGCCAATGGCCCCTGGTTGCACCACGCCGGGGCTGGCAATGCGATACGGCCCAAGCCAGGAGGGATCATAGAACGGATGGTTCTGGTCGAGCGGGAGCGCAACGATCTTGGTATTGGCATCCCAGGCCCCCGTTCCCGTATTGCGCACCTGCACCTGCACCTGCTGGGTACTACCGGCCACCATCTGTGGCTGGAAGGTCTGGCTGACAAACTCGCCGCTGTAGGTTGGGGGTGGTGGCGCAACCGCGCAGGGCGCGGGCGTACTGGCAAGCGCAGACCATAAGACCTGGTTTGAGGTTGGATACGGATCGTTGCCCGCACCGCACCATCCGTAGGGATCGGTCGCGATGCCACTGCGTTGCACGCCAAAATGGAGATGGGGACCGGTTGAACACCCAGTGTTCCCTGATCGCCCAACCATTTCGCCACGGAAAATGGTGTCGCCAAGCTGAAAGCGCCGACCAGTGCGCGGATTAGTGGCAATGCCCTGCGATTCCAGGTGCCAGTACCATGTTCGATAGGTGATGCCTTCGACCTGGTGCTGAATAATCATCCCCGTGACCGGCGTGTACGGATAGCCAATGCACCAACTCTGGCCAACGCCCGCCTCTTGCCGATCAACGGCGACATCAACCACGACCCCATCCGCCGCCGCGATGATGGTCTGGCCCACGCTCATTGGGTAATCGGTGCCCTCATGCCCATCATATCCCCCGGTGCTTGTCCCATCGAAACGACGAAACACCCCCTTGGTGCGATCGTGGTCGAAGAACGAGCCTGCGCGAAAGCTTCCGCTGAAGGGGGTCGTCAGAAACGGAGCGACGGTTTGCAAGGGCTCAACAGTGAGGGCGAGCAAGGCAGGATCGCCAAAGAGCGCAGCAAACGTCCCCCGAAAGGAACCAGGGCCTTCCCCAAGGTAGCGTTCAAAGGTTGCGGCGTCGGGCGCAAGACGGGCCAGCGCATGTTCGAGCGCATATGTGGCTGCATTGGGCAAGGGTGGACGTGCATAGCGTTGTTCATTGCCCAGCGTCAGGATGGGGGCTTCCGCTGGATCATAGGCGGCAAAAGACCGACGCAACAACTCCCCCATGGCAAACAGATCCGCCTCAAAGCTGGCTGAGGCTGGATCGGTCAAGCCAAAGGGTTGTTCCAGCACAGCGGGTAGCGGCTGCGGATCGCGCACCAAGCCAGTGGTCAGTTCCAGGAACGTGAGCAAGACCCGGGGATTCAAGGCATACGCCTCGCCCAGGCTGGCAACGGCCAGCACGTGGGCGGCGGGAGCAGGTTGCCCATCCAGCGACGCTTGATAGGTTGCGAGCGATCCTGCCTGGCTCTCCAGAAAGGTCTGAATAGCCACATGATCAAAGCCAGGAGCGATCACAAAGGTAGCATCGTCCAGCAACCGTGGCGGGTTCGGCATAGCACGGAGCCCTCCGGTGGTGCTAAGCAACGTGATCACGAGGAGGGACAGTATGAACACGACGAGCGTGCGTGAAAGGGAGCGAGGCATGGCAGAATCTCCTTTGGTGGCAATGGGTGATAGCCTTCATGCTATCTGTACCAAAACCACCCTCCATGCTCTTGTGCGCTCCCCCAGGATGCGGTAGTACGATCTTCCTGTTTGGGCATAGTACTCGTATGGCGTGGTTTCCTGGTGGTCATCATGCCCCAATGGTTTGTTGCTCCTCTCTGCGGAGCATTGCGTCCTTGCGCCAACTCGGGTCAACCTTCGTGACGAACGCACTGAATTAGCTCACAGGCATAGCAGCGGATTTGTTGCTCCCTTTGCCCCTGTTTGTTTGGCAACGGATGCGAGGGTGTGGTAGGATGACGCCACATGCATGCATGCCGTTGTCTTCTCAGGCCCCCGGCCACCTAACCGCACGAAAGGAACCAACCCGATGCCCGTTTCCACCCGACATATGTTTGACATTGACCTCCAGCATGGTGTGCTTCCCGTTTCCCAAGCGGCCAGTTCGTTGGCGGCGATGATCCGGCGCTCGGCGCAGCAGCAGCGCCCCGTGGTGATCACGCAGAAGGGCAAACCGACGGCGGTCTTGCTCTCGGTTGAGTTGTTTGCTGTGCTGCGGGCGCTGGTCGACGATGCCCGCCCGCCCGCCGCTGCGCCGCCGGAGGGGTAGGTTTCGCATACGACACTGGTTTGTGTGGCGCCACGGCGCGAAGGCGCAAAGGGTTGCGGGATCTGCGTTGCATCTTTGCGTCTTTGCGCCGTGGCGTCGTTGCGTCTCTCGCGCTGCGGCACCTCGGCCCCGGCGCGGGCAGCGCAGGTCGTATGCCGAAGGCGTTGTTGCATGTATCATGACGGCAGGTGGTGGAACCCTTCCCTCCAGGAGTACATCGATGACCCAGCGCCGTGACGAACTCCACGCTGAATTGGCTGAGCTTGACGACGTGATTGCGGCGCTGGCCCCCGGTTCCCCCGTGCGGCTGCGCCAGGAAGCAAAACGTGACCGGGTACGGGCTGCGTTGGTAGCCCTTGCAGACGAACCCCCGCTTGCCCCTGCGCCACCACCGGCATCGGTGGATCAGTCAGGGCAGGCGGGCGGGGTCAGTTTGGGTACCGCCAATACCATCCAGGGTGGGGTGACGACGGGCGATGTGATCGCCCGCGATAAACATGCCCAGCAGATCGGCACGATCCACGCCGGGCGCGATGCGTTCGTGGCAACCCAGCAGACCATTGTCTGTTTCTATGGGCCGCATCCGCCGGTTGACGCCCAGGCGTTGCTGACCGATTACCTGGCCTACGTTGCCAACGAGTGTAGTACGATGCGCTTGCAGCGCATTGCCGGGCAGCGCCAGACCGGACGGGAGCAGCCGGCCGTGCCGGAGTTGCGTTTGCAGGCGGTCTATACCAGTTTGACCACCGATGGCCCGCCGGTGGTGCGGCTGCGCACCACGGCGACGGTTGGCCGCGTGCGCCGGTTGCTCGAGCGGCTGGAACAGACCCCGCGTTCCCCTGAGGCGGTGGCCCCCGAGCGGGTGATCGCGGTGGGGGTGACCGGGTTGGATGGCCGGACGGACGCGGCGTTGGGGGCCGAGCGGCGCGGGCGGGTGGGGCTGGACGTGGCCGGGGGGCTTGACCTGCTGCCTGAGGCGACTGCGGTTGACGTGACGTTGACGCGGGCCGAGTTGGCGCTGGAGGCGCTGGCGCGGCAGCGGCGGCTGGTGCTGCTCGGCGAGCCAGGCTCGGGCAAGAGTACGGTGCTGCGCTATCTCGCCGCGTTGCTGGCGCAGCGGGCCTGCGGGGTGCGACAGCGCCTGGCAGGGTGGGCCGACGACGCGACGCCGGTGCCGATCCTGGTGCCGCTTGCGCAGGTCGCTGAGCACCTGGCCCACGCGCATACGCCCGATGAGGCCCTCTGGCAGACGCTTGGCGCGATCCTCGATGGGCCACAGGGCCTCAGCGCGGGCCTGCGCGACGCCCTGAGCGAGGCGCTGCGGCGCGACGGGGTGATCCTGCTCTGCGATGGCCTCGATGAGCTGTCGGCGGAAGGCGGGACGGCCAGCCCGCGCAGTCTGGTTGCGCAGGCGGTGCAGCGCCTAGGGATGCGCACGCAGGCGCGGATCGTGGTAACGAGCCGGGTCTTGCCCTATCAGAGTGCGACGACGTGGCAGTTGCCCGCCGCCGAGGGCTGGCAGGTGCGGACGATCAGCCCGCTCGCCTTCGGCCAGGTGCAGACGTTTGTGCAGGCCTGGTTTCGTGCGCTGACGGCCCTCGATCCGGATCTGACCGTCGCCGCCGCTGACCAGACCGCCGCAACGCTGCTTGACCACCTGGCCGCGCGCCCGGCCCTCGCCCCGTTGGTGCGTTCGCCGTTGCTGCTGACGATGTTGACGTTGCTGCACGACAATCACCATGTGCCCGACGACGAAGTGGAACTGTATGAGGAGTGTGTGCTCTTGCTGCTCGACCGCTGGGAACCGGTGCGCCAGCCGGGGTTGAAAAAACGGCCCGGGCTGCTTGAGCGCCTGGGTCAGCCGCCGGGCTTGACCCTGGCCCACTTACGCGATCCGTTGCACCAGTTGGCGTACGAGGCGCACCGCGATGGGCGTGGTGACGAGGGGCGCGGCATCATCAGCGACGATCTGCTGCAGGGGCGGCTGGTCAAATTCTTTCAACGGCTCCGCGTGGCTGATCCGCTGGCGACCTACGAGACCTTCAAAGCGGTGCTGGCGGAAGAGGCGGGCTTGCTGGTTGCGCGGGGGGACGATGCCTTTGCCTTTCCGCACCTGTCGTTTCAAGAGTATCTGGCGGCCTGTTATCTGGCTGATCAGCCAACCATGAGCGACCTGGCGTACGCGGTGTGGCAGAGCGAAGATCGTGAGCGCTGGCGCAAGGTGCTCGTCCTGCTGGCCGGGCGCTTAGTGGTGCAGGGCAAAGCGCCCAAAGATGGCTTTCTCTGGCTGAAACAGCTCTGGGCCGCCGCGCGTGGAGGGCAGGCGAAACCGGATGCGCAGCGGTACCAGGATACCCGGCTGGCGGTGCTTACCTATCAGGGCATGGGTGGCCTGGTCACGTTTGCCGCCAGTTATCACCTTGACCTCGACGACGACATTGTGCGTCCGCTGCGGCAGGCCATCGTGGCGTTGCTCAACGCCCCGACCGCGACCGTGCCGCCGAGTGATCGCCTGATCGTTGGACGCGTGCTGGGCGAGCTCGGCGACCCACGCTGCCCGGTGACGCTGGCGGCGTGGCAGGCGAGCCTGGCACAGCGCACGACTGTGCTGACGGTGCGGGGTGATCACTACTGGCGCTTTGTGCCTGGGGGCCGCTACCCGATTGGTGGCTGGGCTGACGATGACACGGCGGTGGCGCATGAACTGGCCCCGTTCTGGATCGCCCGGTATCCGATCACCGTTGCGCAGTACGCCGCGTTTGTCGCTGAAGGTTATGACGCTGCGGCGGAACGCTGGTGGACGCCGGAGGGCTGGCAGTGGAAGCAGTGGAACAAGCATCAGCAGCCGCGGTTGTGGGATAATGAGCAGTACAACGGGGCCAATCAGCCGGTGATCGGGGTGACCTGGTACGAGGCCACGGCCTTCTGTGCCTGGCTGAGCGAACGCCTGGCTGACGTGCTGCCGACCGGTTTTACCCTACGCCTGCCGACCGAGGCGATGTGGGAAGTGGCGGCGGCCTGTGCTGGCCCTGCCGAGCGACGCGCTTATCCGTGGGGGGATACCGCGCCAACCCCGGAGCAGGCGGTGTATGATGTCTGGCAACGCAACGCCCCGGCCCCAGTGGGCCTCTGCCCGGCAGGGGCGGCGGCGTGTGGGGCGCTGGACATGGTGGGCAACGTCTGGGAGTGGGCCAGTAGCAGGTACAAGGCCTATCCAGGCCAGGCCGACCAGGAGGTGAAAGACTTTACACCTAGTGATTTGGATGTGCCGTGGCGAGGTTATGCGTACTATGGAGATAGCACATATGTTCGCTGCGGGGCGCGGTACTGGGCTCTTCCCAGCGGCTCGGTCAACTACCAGGGTTTTCGAGTGGTGGCGGCCCCCCTTGTTCGCACGGATGTCCTGAATTCTGTGTTCTGAAATCTGTTTGCTGCGTTGCTGTTTCCTTCTGGGGCGAGCAAAGTGTCAAGGGTTTTCCCCTCGCCACATCCGCGATTTTTTTGTTGGGGCACGGCTGTCGGGGCACGGCGACGCCGTGCCCGTACGGGCGGCAGCTGTCGGGGCACGGCGGCGCCGTGCCCGGACGGGGAGGTGGGGATGCCAAAACGGGTGCGCAATCTTTGGCCACACGTGATCAGTTTTGAAAACTTGTGGCAGGCGTATCGGGCGGCGCGTCGCAAGAAGCGGCGGCGTCCGGCGGTGGCGGCGTTTGAGTTTGAGGCTGAGACGCGGTTGCTACGCTTGCAAGAGAAGCTTGCGGCGGGACGCTATCAGCCCGGTGGGTACCGTACGTTTGTCGTGCGTGAGTGGAAGCGCCGGATTATTTCGGCGGCCCCGTTTGAGGATCGCATTGTGCATCATGCGCTCTGTCGGGTGATTGAGCCGATCTTCGAGCGCCGGTTTATCCACGATAGCTATGCGTGTCGCCGGGGCAAAGGTACGCTGGCGGCGCTCAATCGGGCGCAGCATTTTGCGCGGCGCTATCGGTATGTCTTGCCGGTGGATGTGCGCGAGTTCTTTCCTTCCATCGATCACGCCGTGCTACGCCAGATCCTGGCACGCCATATTGGTGATCAGCGCGTGCTGATGCTGATTGATCAGATCCTGGCGGGTGGGCGTGATGTGCTGGCGGAAGCGTATACGCCGGTGCTCTTTCCGGGTGATGATCTGTTTGCGCTGGCGCGGCCACGTGGGTTGCCAATTGGCAATCTGACCAGTCAGTTTTTTGCCAATGTCTATCTGCATCCCCTTGATCTCTTCATCAAGCAGACGCTTGGCTGTCGGGCTTATCTGCGTTACTGCGATGATCTCTTGCTCTTTGCCGATGACAAAGCAACGTTGCAGGCGTGGCGTGCGGCGTTGGTGACGCAGTTGGCGACGCTGCGGCTGACGCTGCATGCGGGTCGGGCGCAGCCGGTCGTGGTGGCGGCAGGCTTTCCGTTTGTGGGCTGGACGATCACGCCCGCACGGCGGCGACTGCGACGACGCAATGTGGTGCGCTTCTTTCGGCGGTACCGTATGCGGCTACGGGCCTATGGCGCGGGCGAGATTGATCTGGAGCGCCTCGGTGCGACGGTGCATGGCTGGGTAGGGCAGACGCAACATGGCAGTACGACTGGCTTGCGCAAGGCGGTGTTGCGCCAGCTTATCCCAAAGGTACAGGCGCATGGCTGATTCACCTCTGTTTGCACGATGTCACGATTTGATCCTCTGGATCATGCCCGCCACGGTGCGTTATCCCCGCCATTATCGGGCGGCGCTGGGCAAAGCGACCCAAGAAGCGGCGTTGCGGTTGCAACGGGAACTGGTCGCGGCGGCACGCCGACGGGACAAACGCCAGGCGTTGCAAGCGGCCGACGAGGCGCTGCACGAGTTGCGGTTGTTGGTGCGCCAGGGGCGTGACCTGAACCTGATCACGGCGGCGCAACATGAGCATGCCGCTCGCATGCTTGATGAAATCGGGCGCCTGCTGGGAGGATGGCGCAAAGCCCAGGCGCGGGCGGCCACGGGGGCAACTGAGCACGAGGCAAGCGCCCCCTAGCAGGAGCACGGCTAGGGCCGATGCAACGTCCCAGGAGGGTTAGATAAAGTCCGCAGATTACGCAGATTACGCAGATGCGGAAGCTCTAATCTGCGTAATCTGCGTAATCTGCGTAATCTGCGGACGATCGAAATGACGTTGCAACAGCCCTAGGCACGGCAGCGCCGCTTGCGCAGGCGGATGCCATGCGGAACAGGAATCATCCCAACAATCAGCACGGCGACCGGTCGCTCCCGGCGCTGGATCAGAAAGCGCTCCCCAGCCGTCACGCGCGACAGGAGTTCGGAGAGGCGGTTCTTGGCCTCCGCTCTGTCGCCATCAGGGGCAGTTCTCTTCAGCGTTCGGGCTGAATGAGCGCCGATAGATCGGTCAGCGGGGCATGGTAACCCTGGGCAATCATCGCCGCCAGCCAGCCATTGGCTTGATCGAGCGTGGCGATCTTCCGCAGGTACAGTGTCCCAAAAAGTCGGTGGAGGAGCGTAAGCTGCTGAATACGGGCGAAGTTCGAGAGTACGGTTGTATTACTGAGGATCTTCATTGGAGTGCCTGGCGTAGTGCTTCTACCTCCGCCCTGGCTTCGTCGAGTGACTCGGGGCCGATGCGCAGAGGTATGCCACGTGCAACCAGTATCTCGCTCATTTGGGGCCAACTCACCCCTGCCAGCATAGCAGCCTGGGCCAGTGAGATGTCGTCGTGCTGATAGCGATAGATTGCCAGGTTGACGCGCAGATCGGGCCGCGCCCGAAGCAGATGACGCAGCGCGTCTTCGATGACCGCATCCTCGCTCGTATAGAGCTGCGCGTTGACAAGATCTTGTGCAGTGGTCATACGTATACTCCTTCCATCGGATGCGTGTCGCGGCCTATGAGCATGGTACTCACCGATCAACGACACTGCGATCCCATCAGGCCACCACATGCTGCGCGGTCGGTTGCTCCAATTTGTGAGCTTCGAGATGGTGACCCGAATGTACGCTCCAGTCCGGGGCGTTGATCGTAGGAGAACTCACGTTCCCGCATGTGGGATGTATGTAAGTATACCATGTCGATCAAGGTCGTTGGTGCAGCAGAAGCTCCAGGCTCTGGTGCGCCAGGGGCGTGACCTGAGCCTGATCACGAGTGCGCAACATGAGCATGCTGCTCGCATGCTTGATGAAATCGGGCGCTTGTTGGGAGGATGGCGCAAAGCGCAGGCGCGGGCGGCCACGGGGGCAACGGAGCACGATGCGAACACCCCTTAGCAGCGCCGTGCCCATGCGAGCGGGGAGGCAAGGGCATCGCCGCTTCTTCCGTGTATGCACCCCCAGGGCACCCGCAAGGGGTGCCCCTACAGGGCCGGGGGCGGAATCCGGTGTAGGGGCACCCCGTGCGGGTGCCCGTGCTTTTTGTCTCCGGTTTCGTATGATGCCATCGCCCTGGGGACACGACCAGCGCCGCTTGCGCAGGTGGAGGCCATGGCGTACACTACGGGTGGGCCTGTCGAAGTGGCGTCAGCCGTTCGGAGCGCCAAACGCTGCGGGGCGCGGAACAGGAACCATCCCAACAACAGGAACAACAACCAGGGTTTTCGGGTGGTGGTGTCCCCCATCGCTCGCGACTGTGCCGAGGCATCCGACGACGCAACGGGCCCGTCGGCGGCATTCTGCGAGCGAGTGCGATAGTGCCCAGGCCGTATGGCCAAAGAACGCGTTGCCCCGGTGGGTTAGTAGGGCTTGTCGGTCTCGACCATCCGCCGGGGTGACATCCCTCACGTTCAGGGCGTGGCGGTGACCCAGGGTATGGCGGCGATCCGCGAACCGATCTGAATTAAAGGTGAATGCCCCATGAGCCAAGCCATGTCAAAGCAGTTCACGCGACATCGCCAAGGGTTGCGCACCGACACGCACAACGTTGCGCCGTTGCGCCGTTGCGTCAAAACAAAAACGTTGCGCCGTTGCGCCTTTGACAAGGTTTCAGGGAGCTTTACAGTTTACGCTCACCGTAGTGCCGACTTCAGTCGGCTGAGCCGGAAGCCGACTGAAGTCGGCACTACCGTCGAGTGTAATGCTGATCCGGCCCTTCTGAAACCATGCCTTTGCGTCAAAACAAAAACGTTGCGCCTTTGCGCCTTTGCGTCAAACCAACCGCGTTTTTTGCAAGGTAGGGCCCCATGACCCAGCGCCGTGACGAACTCTCCGCTGAATTGGCTGCGCTTGAGGAGGAATTGGCAGCGACGACGCATCCCCGTACCCGTGCCCGCCTGGAGGCAGATCGTGCTGCGGTGCTGGAAGCGTTGGCAGCCCTTGCGGGCGAACCCCCGCCTGCCCCTGCGTCACCACCTGCGCCGGTGGATCAGTCAGGGCAGGCGGGCGGGCTCAGTTTGGGTGCTGGCAATACCATCCAGGGCGGGGTGACGACGGGCGATGTGATCGCCCGCGATAAATACGCCCAGCAGATCGGCACGGTGCATGCCGGGCGCGATGCGTTTGTGGCGCAGCAGCAGACGTTCAATTACTACGGTGCGTCGGTAGAAGACGTTGCGCCGTTGCTGCATACCTATCTCGTCGAACTCGTCGGGAGCTGTGCGCGGCTTTCGCTGGCGGAGGTGGCGGCCACTGATCCGAAGCAGACGCCCCTGCACCTGGAAGCAGTCTATGTTGGCTTGGAGGTGCAGCGCCAGGTTGAGGTGCCTCCGCCTGAGCCTGCTGCGGTGCGTGAGCGGGCAATCCGTGTGATCCAGGGCTGGGGCTTTGCCGGTGTTGAGGCGTATGCCGAAACCTATGAGGTGACAGTGGAGCGGGCGCTGCAATTTGTGACAGAACAACTCGGCCCGGCGGCGACGCACCGCCGTGTGCGGGCGCTCGAGACGCTGGCGGCGCAGCGCTGCCTGGTGTTGACCGGTGCGCCTGGCAGTGGCAAGAGTAGTTTCCTCAATTATCTGAGCATTTGTCTGGCTGAGGCCCACGGTGGCGCGAGCGAGGCGCTTGCCCGCCTGGAGCCTGACTGGCCCCACGGGCCGCTGCTGCCGGTGCGGGCGCTCTTGCGGGCCTTTGGGGCCTGGGTTGATGCGCAGCCGACCCACCACCGCGCGGCGAGCGAGCTCTTCTGGGAGTGGCTGGAACATGGGGCCCGGTTGTCCGCGCGGTTGGTGGGCCACCTGCGGCAGGCGTTTGCGCACGGGCAGGCCATGCTCTTGCTCGATGGGCTCGATGAAGTGCCGCGTGGGGTCGAGGGGGCGACGGTGCGCCGGGTGCGTGCGGCCCTTGACGAACTGGGGCGCGGGGCCGGACGGGTGTTGGTGACCTGTCGCGTGCTCGATTATCAGCAGCCCGAACGCCAACTTGCCACCTGGCCGGTCGAGGAGTTGGCCCCCTTGTCGTCGGCGCTGCGCGAGGCCTTGATCGACCGCTGGCTCCAGAGCCTCGAAGCCCTCCAACGCCTCGAACGTGGGTCGGCCGCGGTGCTGGCGACGAGGCTGCACCAGGCGTTGCACCGTCGGCCCGAGTTGCGTCGCTTGGCCGGGAACCCGTTGCTGCTGACGATGATGATCCGGCTACAGGCGTATGATGGCAATCTCCCCGAGGAACAGGTGACTCTCTATCGGCGCAGTGTCGAGCTCTTGTTGTTGCAGTGGCGACAGGATGCCGCCGGACGGGTGGCCCTGGGGGAGGTGCTGGAACTGCCCGGCTGGAGCGAGTCGGCGTTGAATCGCTTGCTCGATCACCTGGCCTATGGCGCCCATGCGCGGAGTGTGGCTGGTGATGGCGAGCAGGGGGCTGATCTGCCGTGCGAGATCGTGCTCCAGACGGCGGCAGCCTTTTTTGCGCTCTTTGATCCCGACCGCCGGTATGAACGGGCCGAGAAGTTTCTCACCTACCTCAATGCCCATAGCAACGGCATTCTGCAGCGCCACGATCAGCAGATCTATCGTTTTCCCCACCGCACCTTCCAGGAATACCTGGCGGGGCGACGCTTGCTGAGCGATGAGGGGTGGCCGGACGAGCAGCCGGAATTTGTGGATCGCGCCTTGGCCTGTAGCGCCCGTGGCCCACAGTGGCGCGAGGCGGTGCTGCTGGCGGTGAGCCAGCACGCGCTTGAGGGCCGCCTGCGCCCGGTCTTCAGCCTTGCGACCGAGTTGGTGCAACGGGCGCGCGCGAACCAGACGGCGGCTGATCGCATCCTGGCAGCCGAGGTGCTGGCGGAAGTCGGCCATGTCCGGGTTGCCCAGCAGCGTCCCGAGCTCTGGGCCATGCTGCAAGCGGAATTGACCCATGTCATCGAGGCGTGTGCAACCGCGGATCAGGCCCGCTTCCCGGTGGTCGAGCGGGTGCGCGCGGGCTTCCTGTTGGGCACCTTGGGCGATCAACGCATGCCGGTCAGCCTGGCGGCGTGGCAGCAGCGTCTCACCGAGCGCGAGGTGCCGGGTGCCCAGGCCTATTTCCGCCTGATCCCGGCGGGTGCCTATCGGATCGGCAGTGACGCCGATGATCCCGACGCCTATGATGACGAACGCCCACAACACCTGGTGCCGATCCCCGACGCCTTCTGGATCGCACGGCTGCCGATCACCAACGCCCAATGGCAGGTCTGGGTCGCTCAGGGGGGCGAGGCGGCGCCTTTTGCGGACGACGATGACCTGAACCACCCCAATCAGCCGGTGGTCGGCGTCACCTGGGAGGAGGCGAAGGCCTACTGCGCCTGGTTGACCCGCGAGCTGGCCGCCGCGCTTCCGGTGGGCTGGGTGATCCGCCTGCCCACCGAGGTGGAATGGGAGGCGGCGGCGCGTGGACAGGCGGCGCGACGCTACCCATGGGGTGACACGTGGCGTGAAGACAGCGCCGCCATGGCCGACGACCGTGCGACCCGAGGGGCATCATGGACGGTTCCGGTCGGGTGCTACCCCACCGGGGCCACCCCGGAGGGCCTGCTCGACATGGCGGGCAATGTCTGGCAATGGACGCTGGATCGCTACCATTCCTATCCCGGCTCGGAAAAACCCTTTACACGCGAAACACTTGTTGTGGTCAGGGGTGGGGGCTATAACACTGATAGAACACTTGTTCGCTGCGGGGCGCGGGGCTGGAACCATCCCTACTACACGCTCCACGACCAGGGTTTTCGGGTGGTGGTGTCCCCCCTCGTTCGCACGGATGTCCTGAATGCTGGTTTCTGAAACCTGTATGCTGCATTGCTGTTTTCTTCTGGGGCGAGGATGGTGTCAAGGGTTTGCCCCCGCCACATCCGCGATTTTTTTTGTGGGGGCACGGCAGCGCGGGGCACGGCGCCGCCGTGCCCGTACGCGGGGGCAGGGGCCGGACGGCGTGGGGCACGGCGGCGCCGTGCCCGTACGAGGGGCGTCGGGGCACGGCGCCGCCGTGCCCGTACGAGGGGCGGCGGGGGGCGTCGGGGGCGATCTTCGGGGATCGGACGACCCAGGGGGAGGGTGCGTGATGACCATGGTATACTACGCACAAAGGCACTGTGGCTAGAGTTCAGGGCCTGTGGTCGGTAGCATTGAAGGGAGCGTACCATGAGTGTGGTCATTCCTGACTCAGTCCTTCAGGCAGCTAACCTTTCTGAGGATGAGTTGTTACAAGAGCTTGCCCTGGTCTTGTTTCAACAGCAGCGTCTGACGTTAGCGCAAGCTGCCCGCCTCGCCCGGCTTGATCGGATTGCCTTTCAGCACGTGCTCGCCAGGCGTGCGATTCCCCTGCATTATGACCTGCAGGATTTTGAGGATGATCTCCAGACCCTCCGGAACCTGGAACAACCGTGATTGTCGTCAGCAATACCTCACCGCTCCTCAATCTGGCGACCATCAAGCGCCTCGATCTCGTGCACCAATTGTACGGTACCGTGCTGATTCCACCAGCTGTCTATGACGAGATCGTGGTGATGGGAGCGGGCAAACTTGGTGCTGATCTGGTCAGGGAAGCCGCGTGGATCACCGTGCGAGCAGTAGAACAGACGAACCTGGTACGTCAGCTGCACCGCCACCTGGATGCAGGTGAAGCGGAGTCAATCGTGTTGGCGCAGGAACAAGGTGCGCAACTCCTGTTGATTGATGAACAGCAAGGTCGTCGTATCGCCGCACAGTATGGGCTGGTCTATACCGGACTATTAGGCGTATTGGTGGCAGCCAAGCGTCAAGGAATCCTGGGTGCGGTCACGCCATTGCTTGATGCGTTGAGGTACGAAGCTGGTTTCTGGATCAGTCAGCCACTCTACGACCGAATCATTGATGAAGTTGGTGAATAATGTGTGGGGTTGGCGTTCCTGATCACGGTCATCCGTCGGGGCACGGTGCCACCGTGCCCGTCCGGGGGCGCGTTGGGGCACGGCGCTGCCGTGCCCGTACAGGGGGCATGATGATCCAGGCCATGATGCGCACTGGCGTGAAGGTGAAACCACGATGACTCAGGGATTTGATCAGCTCCGTGACGAACTGGCGGCGCTGGATGAGGAGTGGGCGGCGGCGACGCATCCGCGTACCCGTGCCCGCCTGGCGGCGGAGCGCACGGCGGTGCTGGCGGCGTTGGCGACGCAGGCGGCGGCGCACGCGGCCCAGCCCGGTCAGGGGCACGTGAATCAGGCGGGGCAGACGGGCGGGGTCAGTTTTGGCGCGGGCAATACCTTCCATGGGGCCGTGCAGGTCGGTGATCTGATCAACGGCGACAAGGTGACCGGCCCGGTGATCCACGGCGGGATCACCAGTGGCGGCGCTACGTTCGTGGCTGGGGGCAATCCGGAATGTGTCAAGTACCTTTGGACACGAGTCTTGGTCAAATGCGGTGCATACGTGCCACCCGCGTCACG
>NZ_SIJK02000076.1:0-85 GCF_004762035.2 Candidatus Chloroploca mongolica
TCCTGCGGACGGCGGCCCGCGCTTCCTCGGACGGGCCAGTTCGCCATGTCGTTCCTGCGGACGGCGGCCCGCGCTTCCTCGGACG
>NZ_SIJK02000076.1:185-19439 GCF_004762035.2 Candidatus Chloroploca mongolica
GGCCAGTTCGCCATGTCGTTCCCGCAGACGACGGCCCGCGCTTCCTAGGTTGGCGCACGGCCCCTTCGCCCGATCAGGGCTTTTCAGACAGCCGCTTACTCGGCGATCGTGCGCAGGTGTAAGAGGAGATGAGGGTAGAGCAAATTGAGCCGTTCGAGCGTCGAGGCCGGCAGGCTCCACACAATGACTGGCGTAACCGCCAGGGCACTGGTACGCCGTGGCGCGCCCAAGAGGGCAGCATAACCACCAATGAAGGTGCCAGGTACTGCTTTGAGCGCCAATTCATTACCGGCAGGATCGTTCAGGCGCATGGTACCAGATACCAGCAGATAGCCTTCGTACCCAGGTTCGCCTGCCGAAAAGAGGATATCACCCGGCAACAGATGATGGGGTTGAAAATCGAGCGCAAGATCAAGCAAACTGGCCCAGGGCAAACTCCGTAGCATCGGCAGCTCGGCCATCCAGTCGGCACGGGTACATGCCTCGACGAGATGCAAGGTTCTGGCAATCGGCAAAAAGACCTCGGGGGTGAGTTTCAAAAGCTGGAGTTCGCCGTGGGCGTGCATCGTGGTCGTACGGGCCTCGCCAAGCAGGGCACCACGCTCACCGATGCTGCTACCACGCCCTAGCAGGCGCATCTGCGCCCCATCCATATCGATCGCGACCAGGCCAGAATGCACAATATAGGTCACACCATCAGAGGGATCCCCCTGGTGCAGAATCACATCGCCATCGGCCCAATTGACCGCTTCGACCTGGCTAGCGAGGATCAGCCGCTCGCCAATAGGCAAACGGGCAAAGATTGGGCAGGCAGCAATCGTCTCGACCATCTCGGTAAAGGTATCGCCAGGCACATGGGCACCCATGCCAACGACCATGCCACTGCCGGCAAACTCAATGCGATCGCCCAGACCATCGCTATCCTCGGGCAACTGATGCTTGTTGGTATGAGCGAGCACCAGGCGTTGACTCTTGGCACTGAGCGTTTGAAGGAGTTGGGCCGACATTGTCGTATGGATCGATCCGCCGCCAACATCCTGCACCAGAATGCTCGCCCCTTCGGCAAAGCGCATTAGTTGCTCACGACGCCAGGGCAGCAACACACCCTGGGCTTCGAGTTCGCTAAACCAGGTCTCATCGTAGCGCATATCGCCCGAATAGCAGAGACCCTGCACCCGCACCGCAATCGTGGGAATCGAATGGATCGCATAGATCGCCTCAAAGTGGCGTCCTTCCAATTCAAGCGGGGTTCCGGGATCAAGGCAGTAGAAATCAAAGAGCGTCGCCACCTGATGCGCCGGGACATCGAGCATTGCTTCGAGGATGCGCAGCAGACTACGATAGATCAAGGTCGAAGTGACCAAGCGCACCCGATGGCTGCCCATCAGGATCAATTCGGGCAACCCGGCGAGATGATCTTCGTGCAGATGCGACAGGACCACCTCAGAAATATGGCTTGGCGAGACGCCCAGATTGCCAAGGCGCAGCACAACATAGGCCGCCGCATCAAAGAGCGTTGCCTGGATCTGCACCGTTGAGCCGAGGTAGGCGAGAAAACAGGTGGTAATGCCGGAGGGATCAAAGCCATCGCTGCCGCCAATAAATTGCAGCGTAATCTCCTGCCGCTGGAGCGGGCGCGGTGGGGCGAGATGAAGTGGCACGGCAAGCGTCGTAATCTGGGTTGTGAGACGAGCGATGACGCGGCCTTCTTCACGAAAGACAAAATGGTCATCTTCAAGGGCCAGTTGCGTCACCCCAAAAGCGCCGCCCCCGGCCTCAAGGCTCACAATCTCGACGAGATCCTCTAACATCAACACACGCCCAAGCGGTGCATAATAGCCGACCGCAGCACACTCCTGCTGCACCCAGGCAAACTCACCATAATCTTCAGAATCAGCAGGCCCACGGATTGTTTCGTTGAGGATCGTGCGCAGACGCCGGGCCTGGTGCTCAGTGACCGTCACCAGGCGCGTTTTGCGTTGTTGCCCAAAGAAGCTCGAGTAGATCAAAAACTCGACACTCGCATAGTTGATCCCCCGGCGCACAAAACCACTCGAGCCGAGCTCCTGCCCTGCCGTCAGATCAACCGGCAGCAGAATAATTGATGGAGGGATCAGACCATCATGCAGCAAATATTTCAGAGTCTCGGGGGGACAATGCACCAGCACATCACCATCACTGGTAGCCACCACTGCAACACTGTTGGGCAGGTGACGAATGCGGTCAGGGGATTCAGGACGTGTGCTTGTGCCAGTCATGGGGTATTTCCTTCAACAGAACCCGACCAAAATCCCTCAAAGCATATATTAAACGATCAAATGCTTTTTGTTTGCAGATATTCGCTACGTGTTTTGTTCGATGAAAGACACCAGCTTTACTGGCATCTTTCACCCAACCAACACATTTCGTAGCCCAGGAAGGATTTTAGCGTTCAACGAGGGTAGCAACCGTCACACCATCCCCACCATCGCGCCCGCCGCCAGTGAAATTGACGACCAGGGGATGGGTCTGGAGGACATCACGCACGATCTGGCGCAGGGCACCTGTACCTTTGCCATGCACGAGGCGCACCTGGGAGAGGCCGGCGAGGTAGGCATCGTTGAGGTAGCGATCAAGCCGGTCGCTCACTTCGTGAGCGCGCCAGCCACGCATATCGAAGGTCATGGAGACATCTGGGGGAGGCGGGAGGGAGACGGTACGTTCGGGGCGATAGTCGCGACGAGAATTCGCCGTTTCAGGCTGACCTTTTTCGCGGGTCAATTCGCGGAGATCAACCGTCATCCGAAACCCACCAACCTGAACGGTCGCCGTGGCGTCTTCATGATCGAGCGCGACGATTTCGCCTTTGAGCCCGACGGAACGCACCATGACGGTATCACCAGGTTGCAATGGGCGCGGTTCCTGAGTACGCGGGGCGACGGTGGCAGGCCTAGCTTGCCTGGCGGCGGCTTTCACCTGCTCGGCAGTATCCTTCAAGCGCTGATCGGCCTCTTCGAGCCACTGACGCGAGAGCGAGACACTGCGGAAGTCGTCACGTAACCGTTTGAGTTCGCCGCGTGCTTCGCGCAATTCTTCTTCGAGCTCACGATGGGCGGCTTCAGTCTCTTGTTCACGCTGCTGCTGAAATTGCAGCCATTCGTGTTCGAGGCGATCGCGGTACTTCTCGGCATCAACGCGGAGTTCTTCGGCACGTTGGAGGGCACGTGCCGTTGCTTCACGTTCTTTATGAATGCCGGCGAGCAGATCCTCGACCGCTGCATCGCTCCGGTCAAGCGTGCTATGCGCCCGGTCAACCAGCACAGAATCGAGGCCGAGTCGACGCGCAATCGCGAGCGCATTGGAACGCCCTGGCAAGCCAATGCTCAGACGATAGGTGGGGGCAAGCGTTTCGAGGTCAAATTCGACCGAGGCATTCTGCACGCCATCGGTATTGTAGGCAAACGCCTTGAGCTCGGCATAGTGGGTCGTCGCGACACCGAGCACACCGAGTTCGAGCAGGCGCTCGACAATGGCGCGGGCGAGAGCGGCACCCTCCACCGGATCGGTACCGGCCCCGAGTTCATCAAAGAGCACCAGCGCAGGCGGGCGTTCTTCACTCAGCAATTTCCAGTGATCGGCATCCCAGAGTTCTTCGGGCAACGGCACTGCTTCGAGCGCACCAAGGACGCGAATGATCGTGCGCATATGCGACGAAAAGGTCGAAAGGCTCTGCTCGATACTCTGTTCGTCGCCAATATCGGCGAAGATATGGTGGAAGACCGGCAGGCGCGACGGGGCGGCAGCGGGAATATGCAGACCGGCCTGGGCCATCAGCGCCAGCAAGCCGGTCGTTTTGAGGGCAACCGTTTTTCCGCCGGTATTTGGGCCTGTGATCAACAGCAAACGAAACGAATCGCCGAGCCAGAGCGTCACTGGTACGACGGTACTTTGATCAAGCAGCGGATGGCGCGCCTCGGTGAGCAACAATGGTGCTCGCTCACGGTCGGGGTCAACAAGTTGAGGATCAGCCACCGGGGGAAGCGGCACATCAGGCGACCAGTTGACCACCTCGGGGGCGACGCAGCGCAGGCTCGTTGCATATTTGGCTTTGGCAAAAGCGAGATCAAGCTCGGCGATAGCTTCGACGGCGGCCACAAGCAGCGGCGCGGCAAGACCCACCCGCTCGGCAAGTGCGGCGAGGATGCGCTGCACCTCCTCTTCTTCGGCAGATTGCAACTCACGCCAGCGATTATTCAACTCGACCACCGCCATTGGCTCGATATAGAGCGTTGCACCGCTACTCGACTGGTCATGCACGAGACCGCGTACATCTTTGCGATGGCTGGCCTTGACGGGCACCACATACCGCCCGTTGCGCACAGTAATAATTGGCTCTTGCAGGGCAGCACCAACGGTAGCCGACCCGATCATATGCTGAAGCTTTTCCTGGAGGCGAGCAAAGGCAATCCGGATCTCGCGGCGCAGACGGCCCAGTTCAGCGCTTGCGCTATCAAGCACATTGCCATCATCACCAATCGCGTGCAGAATCTCATCTTCAAGCGGCGGCAGGATCGGCAGCAACGCGGCGCGCTCGATCACAAGGGGAAAGAGCTCGGGGTTGAGCTTGAGCAAACGAGTGCGGATCTGGCGAGCAGCCATTGTCGTACCCGCAATTTCAAGCAAGCTCGGGCCATCGAGCAACCCGCCGCGCTCGGCATGGCGAGCGGCGCGACGAATATCGCGAACGCCGCCAATCGAAAGATCAGGAAACTCATCGAGCAACTGACGGGCTTCGCTGGTCAACGCGAGGGCCTGACGAACCTCGGGCATCTGCGTCGAAGGCAAGAGCGCGAGGGCAAGCTCGCGTGACGCAGAAAAGGCCGTATAGCGAGCGAGATGCTCGCGAATTTTGAAAAACTCGAGGGTTTCGAGGGTTTGTGGTGCTATGTTCATAGGACGTATGGTACCACAGCCAGGCTGTGGGCACCTCATCCATAGGATTGATTTTTGGGGGCCTGCGGACTGATGCGCATGGGTTTTTAGGGCTGTCGCCCTAAAAACCCATGCTTGTGCTGGCGAAAACGGCCAGCGAAGCTGGCCGTTTTCGCCAGCACAAGCGAGATGCTTGGGGCCGCAGCCCCCCAAGCGTGGGTGTGTAGAGCGGTTGCCCTACAAGCGCAGCTGACTGTTGTGCGCGAGCTCAACGGATTCCGGCGAGGCAACCGGATTGAGCAGGTTGCGACACTGGTCGCTGGTGCATCCGGGGCAGCGCAGGGGGTACTGGCGCGAGTGATTGCGCCCGCTTGCAAGGTGGTCAGCGACGAGATCAGCCAGGGTACGCTGAAAGTTTTCGTCGTCGTTGAGGGCAGGAACACGTTTGAAGTTGGTGATGCCGACGCGGTGAGCTAATTCGCCGTATTCATGGTCAATCTCGGCGAGCGTTTCAATGTGGTCACTCGTGAAAGCAATCGGGACAACGAGAACGTTGCGCCGCCCCTGCGCACCCAATTGCTTGATCACCTGCTCGGTCTGTGGCCCAAGCCAGCGCACTGGACCAACCGCCGATTGGTAAGCAAGCAGATATTCGTACGCAAACCCAAGCCGCTCCATCACCGCCTGCACACTTGCACCAATCTCTTGGGGATACGGGTCGCCACGGTCAATGATCTTGAGGGGCAGCGAGTGGGCGCTAAACAGCAAGAGCACATTGTCTCGTTCAGCGGCAGGAAACTGTTCCAGGCCAAGCTGCACGCTACGGGTCATTGCCTCGATAAAACCGGGATGGGTCGGCCAGCGGTCAATCACGCTCCAAGAGAAAGCGTTGCTGAGGCCGAGCCGCCGCGCTGCACGCCAGAGCTCGTTGAGGCTTGAGCCGGTGGTGGCGCAGGAAAACTGGGGATACTGGGTAAAAGCGACCGCACGTTGCACCCCATCGGCCTGCATCTGACGCAAGGCATCTTCGCTAAAGGGAGGCGCATAGCGAAAAGCGACATAAAACCGATGAGGGGCCGTCGCCGGCGAGAGCCGGTCGAGCCAACGGATCATGCCCTCGCCCTGGATGGTGGTCCAGCGCAAAATCGGTGAACCACCGCCAATGAGGCGATAATTCTCTTGCACGGCAGCGGTGCGTCGCCGTGCAATGAAGGGGCCGAGCCAGGCTTGCAGGGGCAACTGAATAATTTCGCGGTCAGCAAAGAGGCGAACGAGAAAAGGGCCGACTTCATCGAGGGTCGCTGGTCCCCCGAGGTTAAGCATCACAATGCCAGTCTGCACGGACATGAGCGAACTACCTTTGTATTGAGCGCACGCGCTCTTCTTCAGAATCTATACAAATCTTATCAAAACTATGCGTAGTATACCATATATATCGTAGGGCCGAAGCACGCGTGGGGGCGGGGCGTGGGGGCACGGCGACGCCGTGCCCGTACGGGGGGCGGCAGGGGCACGAGCAAGCCGTGCCCGTACGGGCGGCGGTGCGTTGTAGGGGCACGGCTTGCCCGTGCCCTGCGTTGGTAGGGCACGGGCAAGGGGGGCGGCGCGCCGTGTCACCCCGCTGCCGCTGCGCCCGCCGTGTCACCCCGCTGCGCCAGCCATGTCACCCCGAGCGCAGCGAGGGGTCTTCCATGCGCCACAGCGAAGATTCCTCACTCCGTTCGGAAGGACATGGCTGGCGTTGGCACCCCGCTGCGCGCCCTTGCCACCCCAAGGCATCCGCCCTGTCACTCCGAGCGCCCGCCGTGTCACCCCGCTGCACCAGCCATGTCACCCCGAGCGCAGCGAGGGGTCTTCCATGCGTAGCAGCGAAGATTCCTCACTCCGTTCGGAATGACATGGCTGGCGTTGGCACCCCGCTGCGCGCCCCTGGCCCTCTTGGGATACTGCTGGCAAACCCCAACTGAGCGGCACCCTGCGTTTTTCGGGTCGTCTTGCGTCGAGAAATTGCGCCTCGTGCGGCGTGGGCCACCAAGCGAGGTCGTCACAGCCCTCCTCCGCAAAAAACCGCAACGACGCTGTGGGGAGTACAGGCTCTCTGAGCGAAGGTCGCTCATCCAACGTTTGCCAGCAGTATCCCAAAAGGCACGGGCGGCGGAGCTACGGCCAGCGATAGCGCTGCCCTGGCGGGAGGCGCAAGGTTTCGGCCCCAAGTCGCCCGAGCATGACAGCGTCGTCGTCGAGGGGGTGTTCAAAGCGGGCATGGGTGGTCCATTGAACGATGCGATCACCCTGCCAAATTTCGCCACTCACCGGTGTGCCAGGCAGGGCGATGCGTGCTGCGGCTTCGGCCATGGATGGGCAGAGACGTTCGTTCGCATCGTTTCCATCGCGACACGTGGTGCTCCGGCGGGTTTCACCGAGATAGAGGGTTGTCCCGGAGGGGCGCGGGGTCACTGCGTTGCCCCGGAGTTCGAGGCAGAGGCGCTCGAAACATTGCAGGCGCCCCCAGTCAAACGGGACGAGCGGCGTCAACGGCCACCCGAGGCGCTCGAGGCCCCCCAGGTTTGTCCAGGCGGCCCACATAACCCCCGGCACCATATAGTCGGTTGCGGCGACATACTGCCCTCCCTGCGGCGCAACCGCGAGGGTCGTCGGCAAGATCACATCTGCTGATGCGCCTTTAGGATCAGCAAGGCTGACCTTGATCTGGTACGAGCCTGGCGGCAGATTCGTTGGCACAGCAAAGGGATGCATGTGTTGCACCGTCGCGTCGGTCGGCCAGCGCGATGGTGGATAGACCCCGTAGATCAATCGGCGTGTACTGGTTGCCACAATGCCGCCATCGAGGGTGGTCAGGTCAACTACGACGCTCAGGTTATCGTTGGAAGGAGGCATAGCCGTGCGTTGCCAGAGCAGCGTCAGCGTCACCAGTTCACCCGGCTCGTAGATTTGCCCCACTGACGGCACAATGGCATAGCTCGTTAGACGCAAAGCCGTGTCGCCGAGGACAAGCTCGCCGTCAAGCGGGGAGGCGGGCCCGGTTGCAACCGGACGATAGAGATCGAAGGTGCCGAGCGAGCCGTCGTGCGCATAACGGCGCTGCACCAGTTCGACGACACCGGGGCTTAGCCAGTTGCCCAGGTAATCGAGGACCACCAGGGGCAGCGTGCCATTGGCGAGCTCGTGCAGCAACGCCGTTTCGTCGGCCAGTCCCTGATCAAGCAACTGGCGCATCTCGAACGCCTGCAGCCGTGAGGTCACCCCGGCGGCGGCGGCAACCCCGGGCATGTCGGTCAGCACCACCGGCCCCGCCGCTTGCACTGTCATCGTGAGCAGCGTACCAACCCTGGTCTGGGCCGCTAACACTTCGGCCTGCCGCCTTGCATCGGTCAGCAACCCATGACGCCCAAAGACGAACCGCGGCTTCAATGGCTCGACCAGACTGGCCGGGCGCAACTGGTCGGCGTGCCACAACGGCGGATAGTAGGCCAGTGCCAGCACAAGCAAGCCATAGAAGAGCAGGCCACGCCACGGCAACCAGCAGCGTATCAGACTCGGCGCGAGCGCGATGAGCCAGATCAGGCCAGCGTAGAGTTCGAGGAAATAGTTGCTATACGCGCCAACCTTGCCCACGCCAAGCGCGGTAAGAAAACCGGCGAGCGTATACAAGAGCGCGAGTTGGAACGACGAGCGCGGCCAACTGACCTCACCCCCTGGCTCCCGCTCGACAGCGGAGCAGGGGAGGGTTCGCGACGAGGATCTGGACGGCAAAGCATCCAGCTCAGCCTCAGAGGCTGTCTGAAAAGTCGACGGTTTGCTTCGGAGTGCCGACTTTAGCCGGCTAAAGCCGGCACTCCAAGGGTGCATCACGTGGTGGCGAACGACACTGACACCCTTTTCAGACAGCCTCTCAGCGGCAGCCGCAACAGGGGCGCGGCGCATCAGAGATAGCCCGGCGAATACAACCAGCAAGGCCGCAGCCGCAAGCGCCCAGCGCAGGCGGATCTGCTGAGCCCAGAACTGCAGCGCCAACTCGGCGTCCCAGCGATTCGCATTGGCCGCGACGACGTGCAGCGCAAACCAGCCCTGGCTCGCCCATTGCATTGCAAGCAAGGTGAGCCCGCCTGCCAAGCCGAGGGTCAACCCAAGCACCACCAGGCGGTAGAGCGGCAAGCGGTCGGCATAGCGACGGCGTCGCCTGCGCCCCGGTAGCGTCTGCCGAGCATCGATCAGACTTGGCAAGACCTGCCAAGCAAGCCAGGCCGAGGCGGCAACCGGGGCCGCAAGGAGTGACGGCTTGACAAAGAGACTCGCAGTCAACAAGAGGCCAGCGACGGCCACACGGCGCAGCGAGGGCAACGGCGGATGTACCAGCACCACCAAGCCCCAGAGCCCGAGCGCCAGACCGAGCAGGTCAACCCGCATGAGGGCCGACCATTCGCGGACAATTGGGATGGTAAGAAAGAGGAGCACAAGCAACCACGACGTACGGCGTACCGTAGGGGAAGCCGTGGTGGCCCCAGGGTGGGACAGCCAGGCAATGGCCCCCATTGCGGCAAGCGTCGCAACCAGGGAAAGCAGGCGACCAGCGATCAACACCGACCCTGTCAGCGGCGTCAGCACCGCCGTAAGCACCAGGTAGAGCGGAGGATAATTGACAATCAGAAAAGGGGCGTTCTCTGGATCAGCATAGAGACGCCAAATCGGCACCCCAGCACGCAGGCGCTCGACCTGAGCGACCAGAGGGCCTTCGCCATAGTCAAGAGGAAAAGGAAACGCCAGAAGCTGCCGCACATGCGCAGCAGCATAGAGCAGATAGGCAATCGCGAGCAACCCCAGCGCAACCTGGGCCACACGCACCAGCGAAGGACGATACAGCATACGGTGCATTATATACGATGCAGTGAAGGGTGTTTTATGTGCAAACTAAAGCCCTACAACCCATCGTGTCTTGAACAAACAGCCAGCAAAGTTGGCTGTTTGTTCAAGACACGATGATTAAAAAAGGTACGGTTAATCATCATCGTCATCATCGTCATCATCGTCGTCGTCTCCGCCATTGTCATTCATGGTTGCATTTCCGTTTGAGGTCGTGGTAGCGCCAGGGGTCGCGAGGATCTGGCTAGTGGTTGCATCCACATAGACGAGACCTGTGCTTAATGGAACTTCATAGGCAACGGCACCCTGATAGGTTACAAGCATAGGTGTGCCTGTGAGCGTAGCACCACTGCTATTGGCAACAGCAAGGCTAGCTGCTTGTTCCGCCGAGACCGGATAAGAGTCTGATGGATTTGAAGGTTGGAGGGTCGTTGGGCTTGTCATGGGCTGTGTGCCAATGGCCGTAGTCGCCTGGACGGGTGCCACATCAGTGGGAGTAGATGTCGTGCTAGAACCAGAGAAACCAGGGCCGAACACAGCAAGCAGAATGAGCACAAAGGCAGTCACTGCTGCGGCGATAGCAAACAAAGCACGTTGGTTCATAAGAATGAAGCTCCTTACTAGAATGATATGTGAGCCTACTCTACAACTCTTTCCTTGGAAGCACATTGGAAAGCATCACGTCATATTCCAAGGTTGCTCACAGGAAAAGGGTGGCGAGGCAGGTGAAGGATCGTCAGCACAGATCGATAAGGTTGCTTCACCATAGATTATCACTCCGTTACCAAGATCATCAAAATTCCAAGCAAATTCCAAGTAACTGGTGCTACGCTCAACAGAGAAGTCATAACTATCGTACAGGCGGCCACAAACAATGTCGCCCATGCGAGAGAGAGGTTTTGATGACATTCGTAGCACGATCCCTCACCCTGGATCTCATCAGGGCCGAGGTGCTTGCCACAGGACAGGTCGTTGCCGACTCGGTGCGCTGTGTCCAGTGTGGTATCTGCTCTTACAACTGCCCGATCGGTCTTGACGTACGAGCCTACGTCTGGTGCAGCGCAGCGATTGAAGATTCACGCTGCCTTACCTGCGGGCAATGCATCGCCCGCTGCCCACGAGGTGTGCTCCGTTTTGCACCAACGGATCGCTCGCGTGCGTAACAAAGAGGAAGAATCTAATGGGCCTGCGCTATGTTATTGTCGGAGCGGGCGTAGCTGGCATTGCCGCTGCCGAATCGTTACGCACCCGTGAGCCGTCGGCCAGTGTTACAGTCGTTACTGACGATCCTGCGGGTTTCTATTCGCGTCCCGGTCTCGCCTATTATCTCAGTGGGCTTATACCAGAGACGCAACTCTTTCCTCGCTCGCCCGCCGAGTTGCGTGCGCTCGGCTTGACCTGGGTGCAGGCTCGGGCTGATGCGCTTGATCCGCGTACGCATCGCCTGACCCTTGCTGATGGGCAAATCCTCGCTTATGACAAACTGCTTCTCGCCACGGGTGCGCGTGCAGCCTTGCCCGACTTCCCTGGGAGCGACCTCGACGGCATCGTCACCCTTGATAGCCTTGCCGATACCCGTGGCATTGTGCGCCGTGCGCGTCAAGGTCTGCAAGCCGTTGTTGTCGGTGGTGGCATCACCGCCCTGGAAATTGCCGAGGGCCTCAATGCGCGAGGGTGCCGGGTTCACTACATGCTGCGCGGGGCGCGTTACTGGGCCAATGTGCTCGACCCCGATGAATCGCAACTTGTCGAGGATCATCTTCGTGCTACAGGGATCATCCTTCACCATCATAGTCAGATACGTGAAGCGATCGGCAAACGCGGTCGCCTTGTCGCGGTCGAGACCATGACTGGCGAGCGCATCCCGTGTGAGTTGTTGGCCGTCGCGATTGGCACGCATCCACGGCTCGATCTTGCCCAGAGCGGTCGACTCAAGCTCGACCGGGGCATTCTGACTGACGCCTACCTCAAGACGAGCGCTGAGGATGTTCTGGCGGCTGGTGACGTCGCCCAGGTCTACAATGAAGTGACGGGCAAAGCGACGCTCGACACACTCTGGGCAACTGCCCGGGCGCATGGGGAAGCTGCTGCGGCCACGATGGCAGGCATCCCCACACCCTACCGCAGTGCCGTAGCGCAGAATGTTACCTTGCTCGCTGGTATCCCCACAACGATCATCGGGTCTGTGGGTGGTGGAGAGGATGCAGATCTCGTAGCAATTGCCCGTGGTGATAGCGAAACCTGGCGGATGGCTGCCTCAGCGTGGGTCGTTGTGGATCCACATCCGGTCAATCGCCTACGCCTGATGCTTGGTGAGCAGACTCTCAAAGGGGCGCTTGTGATGGGGGATCAAACGCTCTCGCGGCCACTACAGCGGCTGATTGCAGCCAACGCCGATCTTACGCCTATTCGTCAAGCCCTCCTCGCTGATAAGAGCGCCGTTGCGGACCTCATCATGTCGTTCTATGCTGAATGGGAGCAGAGTCATGCAGACAAGCGGTGAACTGCCACTACCTCGGGGGCGACGGCCGCCGCGCCATACTACCTATGAACTGGAGATAGCCGTCATTGGGGTTGGAGCGGTCACAGCTTGCTATGTCTGGGCCATGCAGCGCCTTGACACCGCCCCTGGCGCCTTCTTTGGTCACAGCCTGGGTGTGATCGGCTTTCTTCTCATGCTGGCTACCGAAACCCTCTACTCGCTACGCAAACGGGCACGCGGGCGCACCTATGGACGGCTGAGTACCTGGCTTCAGTGGCATATTGTTATGGGCATCGTGGGTTCGTATATGGTGGTGTTGCATACGGCCTGGCGGTTCAATGGACTGGCTGGTGTCGTCACCTTACTCACGGTCGTGGTTGTTCTGAGTGGCTTCGTGGGACGTTATGTCTACACAGCCATTCCCCGCAGCGTGGATGGTGCCGAGCTATCGCTCGCCGATCTCACGGCTCGCCTGACCGCAAGTGCGACGCGTCTAGAGACGCTAGCCCGTCCTGGCTCGGCCTTACGTAATCTACCATCCGCCGATCTGCTTACGACACCACCACCTGTTCCTGGTGGCCCACTCACGGCACTGCTCGCCCGTCCGCTCCTTGCCTGGCGCGACCGAGCCGAGCAGCAACGTCTCCTTGCCACGCTTGGGATCATCGATCAAGCAACGGTCGTCGAGATCCGCCATACGTTAGCCGAGCGCCAGCGGCTCTTGCGGCAGATCCAATCCCTCGCCGTTGCACGCCGCCTGCTGGCTCTCTGGCATACCATCCATATCCCCCTCGGAGTGGCCCTGTTCGCTCTGGCATGTGTGCATATTGGTGCCGCGCTCTACTACGCGACACTGTTGCATTGAGGAGGCTGGTGATGCGTCGTCTTGGCTGTCTTACACCCTTTGGCATTATCGCCGGGATTGCTGCTATGGTTGCTGTCGTGATCGCCTGGATGCTTGGTGGGGGCAGTATGTTCAGCCCTGGCCCCCTGAATGCCCAGGGGCGGATTGGTGTACCACTTGGCGGCGTTACTTCACACGCTGCACTCGGTGGGAATTGTGCTGCTTGTCATACCAACCCGCTCGATACCCGTGGCATGGCCGGTCTTTGTCTCGATTGCCACACCGACATCCAGGCTCAACTCACCAGCCCTGACACCCTGCACGGTGCCTTGCCCGACGGGGGAGCTTGTTTGAGTTGTCACACCGAACATGGCGGACCGACTGCTGCTCTCACGGAAATGGAGCTCACGGCATTCCCGCACGCTGCACTTGGTTTCGCGTTGACTGCTCACCAGTACACCAGCAATGGGTATGTTTTTGCCTGTGACGATTGCCACACTGCGCTGAAGATTACCCCGCGACCAATCAATGCCTATCGTTTCGATCAGGCGATTTGCATCGACTGCCATATGGACTACCAGGCTGATTTTGTCGTCTCACACGTTGCTGATTTTGGTACAGAGTGCCAAAACTGCCATGACGGGATTGATCGCTTCAGCGGCTTTGACCACAATACCCTGACAGTTCCTCTCGCTGGCAAGCACGGCGAGGCTACGTGTACGAGTTGCCATGGTGAGGTACGCGATGTTGCGAGTTTTGTCGGTCTTGCTACTACTTGTGTCGGTTGCCACCAGACCGATGACATCCATAATGGCACCTACGGTAGTGACTGCGCGAGTTGTCATACCCCGGCTGGTTGGGAGCAGGCGACCTTCGATCACAGTCGCACCGCCTTCCCACTTACCGGTGCCCACATCGCGACACCTTGCACAAGTTGTCACAGCAACCATATCTTCCAGGGTACACCCACGGATTGCGCATCATGTCACGCCGAGCCACAGGTTCACCTGGGACAGTTCGGCACGAATTGCAACAGTTGTCACACGACGAGCCGTTGGGAGGGGGCCATCTTTGATCATACCTTCCCGCTGAACCATGGCGGTGAGGGCACAATTGCGTGTGCGACATGCCACACGAACCCGCAACAGTATACCGTGTATACCTGCTACAACTGCCATGCTCATCCACAGGCTGCCACACTTGCCGAACATCGTGAGGAGGGAATTTCAGGCACTATTGATGACTGCGCTAGCTGTCATCCTACGGGGCACGAGGGTGACTAAACGACCATGCTATGTTTGTTAAGGGCACAGCTCCGTATCGCTCTTTTCTCGTGGTTGGTGGCAGCTTTTCGCCGCCACCAACCACAAGAAAACGCTTCTTCGAGACACAGGAGTGGCACAGCAAGCTTTAGCGTCGGTTGACGCGGTAGCCAACCTGCTTGAGCAACTCGCTGGCGATGACGCTCTTCTGGATCTCGTTGGTGCCCTCAAAGATACGGGTGACCCGCGCATCGCGGTACATCCGCTCGAGGGGCACTTCACGTGAGAAGCCCATGCCACCGTAGATCTGGATGGCTTCGTCAATTACCTGGCTCGCCATCTCGGTGCAGTAGAGCTTGACGATGCTGCTTTCGAGCGTCGCATTTTTGCCATCATCAACCTTGCGTGCGCAATCGTAGACGATCTGCTCCATCGTATAGATCTTGACCGCCATTTCAGCAAGCTTAAACTGGATCGCCTGCAAATCGGCGATAGGGCGACCAAACTGGTGACGCTCGATCGCATAATTGCGACTGAGCTCAAACGCCTCTTTCGCTGCCCCAACACTGCTGCCACCAAGCCCGCAACGCCCGATATCGAGGGTACGCATGGCAACCTGAAACCCATGGCCGACGCCACCAAGCACATTCTCGGCTGGCACACGCATATCCTCAAAGAAGAGGCTTGCGGTATGCGACGCCTTCAGGCCCATCTTGTCCTCGACCTTGCCCACATGGAAACCAGGGAAGTCCTTCTCAACGATGAACGCGGTGATCCCACCACGGGCACCTTTGGTCTTGTCGGTCACAGCATGCACAATGATCACATCGGCGAAACTGCCATTGGTGATCCACATCTTCTGACCATTGATGACCCACTCATCGCCACGCAATTCGGCGGTTGTACTAAGATTAGCCGCATCACTGCCCGCGTTCGGCTCGGTCAACGCCCAAGCCCCCACGAGACGGCCCTCATTCATCGGGCGCAGGTACTTGTCCTTCTGGGCCTCATTGCCCCCGAGGTAAACACTCATCGCAGCAAGCTGCGCATGCGCCCCAAAGATCGTCGCATGGCTAGCACAGACACGGTTCAACTCTTCCATCAGCACACAATAGCCCGTGATGCCCATGTCAAGCCCGCCATACACTTCGGGGAACGGCACACCCAACAAGCCCAACTCGCCGGCTTTCTTAAACGTCTCTAGCGGTACCCGCTCCTCTTCATCAACCTCACGGGCGATAGGACGGATCTCCTTATCCACGAACTCGCGCACCGTCTGACGCAGCATCTTGATCTCATCACTGTGCTCGTACTCCATTGTCGAGGCCTCCTCTTGATGCGGTAGTGATACCGCTGCTGTAGTGATGCAGCCTCTCTGGCTGCGCCTGGTTGTTGTGTGCAAGGCCGAGCCCTGCCTGCCGTTGCGTTCGAGGGCTTCGCCCCCACATCCCTACTGCTTGTCTGGCAACAGGCCAGCTACACTGGCCTGTTGCCAGACAAGCAAACATTCCTGGGGCTGTCGCCCTACGATCCCATACGTATGCCGACTGTTTTCACCAGCATACGACGCGAGTTTCCGGGGGCCGCAGCCCCCCACGAAACAACTTGTTAGGGCGGTAGCCCTAACCATACTGGGCCGACGGCCCGGATGCAATGCATCATGGTGTTGCAACCTCCTGGAGTTGCTCGCCTGCCATCGCCTGCCTGGTCGCCTCGCTGACAACGGGGAGAAGCAGAACGGAGGGATGCTCGGCGTCGTGAAAGACCATTTGTTGGGCACGGAGTCCCGCAGGAACCGCGTCGATCAAGGCCCGTCCATCCCCACTATTGACATTCCAGCGGGGGTGAGCCCCACTACAGATATGCAAGCGCAGGCGTTGTCCGGCATGAAAACGCCGTGCTGTTGCCCAGAGATCAAGTTCAAGCCGGAGGCTGCCGTCAGGTTGACGCTCACCGACACCCGGCTCAACCCGGATGGCACCCTCGCAGACATTGATGCTCCGCCCATCAGGGTCAACCGCGCAGAGACGCCCGACGAGATCGAAATAGGCCAGATTGGAACGAACAAAAACCTCGAGGCGCACATAGCCAAGCACATCCAGCGGCGCTTCGAGCGGCGCACTGGTAAAGAGCAACACATCGTGGCGTGCCTCAACACGCGCCTGGTTACGCGCCCCACCATCCGGGCTCAAGACCGGCCCGCCAACCGAAGGCGTTGGATCGTGCGGATCATACTCGAACGATGAAGCGGGAGCCTCTTGCGCCCTGGTTTCACGCAACCAACCCCCGGCGTGCAGATAGAACCGCTGCAATTGCGCCGGCGGAGGCCAGAAATCCATCTCGTGCGTTTCGTGCGCCCCTAACAGCGCCAACCGTACGGCCCGTCGGCGCGGCACGTCACGCCCGCGCAAGAGCGCATCAAACCAGACCAACCCCTCGCGGACAGACGCGCCAAGGATGCTCTTGGAGGTATGGTGTCCGGCGAGCACCGTGAGATAGGGCCGCGCATCAGCAGCCAGCAAGTCGGTATAATCGGCAAGTTGGTCACGCAGGAAAATGTCGTACCACGCAGCAACCAGATGCACAGCCGGCGTCACCCGCGCAAGCGAACGATCAAAATCCACCCTGGACCAATAGGCCCCATCAGGGCCTGGCTCGGCGAGCCACTGCTGAAAGAAGGGCTGCACCGCCCCGGTCGCCCGGCGATCGGCTTCAGCGAGCGGAGCCGAAGCCAGCGTCGCCGCCAGGGTCGCCTCGCGCTGCGGGCGCAACACCCGCACCAGGGCAACCAGGTCAAGCGAGCGTCGGTTGGTTGCCTCGAGATAGGTTGCCCAGCGCAGCGACGACTCATAGGCAAACGGGCCACCCGGATAGAACGAATGCGAAAAGCGGCTCGTCGCAATCACCGGCATGATCGCCTTGAGAAACGGCGGCGCATCGGCGGCCACGGCCCACTGGGTATAGCCAAGATAACTTGGCCCCCACATCCCCAGATTGCCCTCGAACCAGGGCTGGGCAGCGATCCAGTCCAACGTCGTGCGGCCATCCTCCTGCTCGTGGACAAAAGGCTCAAAGACCCCGCCCGAACGAAACCGCCCACGCACCCCCTGCACCACCACATTGTACCCACGCTCAGCAAAGAGCGCTGCCCCCATCAAACCACCCGGCCCGAGCAACCGAGTCTCGGAGGGGCGACCATAGGGCGTGCGGATCAAAATCGTCGGAAACTGCCCGCTAGCACGCGGAAAAAAGCGATCCGCATAGAGCACCGTGCCATCGGGCATTGGCACAGGCAGATCATACTCGACGGCCACCGCATATTCGGGTGGGCGCAAACCAAACGCACGAGCGATGATCTGGCGACGCCTGGCATAGAGCCCCGCGCCAACCAATCCGAGCCCGGCTATGCCGATGGCCGCCAGCGAACGCCGCATGAGATCTTCCTCTGATGAAAATAGGAAAGATAGGGTAGGGAAAACGAGAACCCTGCCCTCTTGAACCTGCCCTGGGAAAAAGCATCCCGGCTTTCTCACAAAGCGTATGACAAATATTACACGGTGCGTTATAAAAAGTATAACAAATACCTATGAGACCTGTCAAGCCATAAATAACGCAGAGTGTCAATTTGCCTCAAATTGCTCAAAGGCGAGCCCATAGGTACGGGCGGGAATATCACCAAGCGTTGTCGGCCAGAGGCCCGTCACGGCGCGGGTGATCTTGCCGGCGTGGTCGTGACAATTTTCGATAAAGAGCGAGTAGCGCTGCTGAACACCCGCCGCCACTGTGCCTGCGACATACACACCGGGGACATTCGTCTCCATTGTTTCGGGATCAAACCGGGGAACCCGATTCGAGCCTTCGAGCAATACGCCCACCTCTTCGAGCAGGCTCTGGTCGCCGCGAAAGCCGGTTGCCAACAAGACAAAATCGGTCGCGTGGCGCAGCGTTGGGCCAGGCACTGGTTCGCCGTCAACGGTACGCACGAATTCAACATAATCAGGCGTAATCGCCACCGGCATCGTTTCGGGCAAAAAACGGATCGTCCCGGCTTCGATCTGGGCCAGCAGATCGGGCATGAGCCAGTGCTTCACCCGGCGCTCATCAAAGGTCGCACGCCGATAGCTAATCGTCACCTGGGCACCGGCCCGCCAGCAACGGAGAGCGGCTTCGACGGCGGAATTTTTGCCGCCAACAATCAGCAACCGGCGCCGAAAATAGTCGTGCGGATCACGAAAATAGTGACTCACATGGGGCAGATCCTCACCGGGAAGATCGAGGCGAAGGGGCCAGTGCATATCGCCAATCGCAAAGACCACCCGTACCGCCTGATAGGTGCGTGGCCCGGTGCGATGGCTCGTCTGCAGCGTAAATGCCCCGACCGAGCCAGTCACGCTGGTCACCGGCTCGTAGCTATTGATATGCAGGTCAAACTGCTCGACGACCGCCCGCAGATAGGCCAGATACTCTTCGCCGGTCGTGCGTTGCTGATGATTATTGGGGATCGGCACCCCCGCAATCGCAATGCGCTCGCTCGTACTAAAAAAGGTTGTCTGGCGCGGCCACCAGGTCATCGTATGACCAATCTGACCCACATCGAACTGCACATAGCGTACCCCTCTGAGCTTGAGACAAACGGCGAGTTCAAGGCCAATCGGCCCGGCGCCAATAATAGCGATGTCGTACGGTTGCTGCGTAGGCATGATGTGTTCCTTTCCTGCATAGTTATTGCATCTTCCGTGTATGCACCCCGCCAGGGCACCCGCAAGGGCTGCCCCTACACCGGCCCCGCCCAGGGCACCCGCAAGGGGTGCCCCTACACCCGGCCCCGCCCAGGGCACCCGCAAGGGGTGCCCCTACACCCGGCCCCGCCCAGG
>NZ_SIJK02000077.1 GCF_004762035.2 Candidatus Chloroploca mongolica
ATAATGACACAGCGGGCGTCGCAATCACCCCGACGACGCTCGACGTGACCGAGGGCGGGGACAGCGCGAGCTACGCGGTGCGCTTGTTGAGCCAACCGACCGCGCCGGTGACGCTCACGCTGGCCGTCGACGCGGCGCAGGTCAGCGTCAATCAGACAAGCCTTGTCTTCACGCCGCAGAACTGGAACGACGCGCAGAGCGTGCAAGTGACGGCGGTGGATGACGCCATCGACGAAGCGGATCTCCACACGAGCCAGATCACGCACACGACGGCGAGTAGTGACCCGAACTACAACCAGGCGACCGCGCCTTTCCGTCCGTTGCCGACGGTGACGGTGCGGATAACGGACAACGACACGGCGGGCGTGGCGATCACGCCGACGACGGTGGAGGTGACCGAGGGCGGGGCGAGCACAAACTACAGCGTGCGCCTGTTGAGCGAACCGACGGCGCCGGTCAGCATCACGCTGGCCTTCGACGCGGCCCAGGTCAGCGTCAACCGCAGCAGCCTGACGTTCACGCCGCAAAACTGGAACGACGCGCAGAGCGTGCAAGTGACGGCGGTGGATGACGCGATCGACGAGGCGGATCTCCACCTGAGCTTCATCACCCACACGACGGCGAGTGCCGACCCGAATTACAACCAGGCAACCGCGCGCTTTACCCCGTTGCCCACCGTGACGGTGCGGATAACGGACAACGACACGGCGGGCGTGACGATCACGCCGACGACGGTGGAGGTGGCCGAGGGCGGGGACAGCGCGAGCTACGCGGTGCGCTTGTTGAGCCAACCGACCGCGCCGGTGACGATTACGCTCGTGCGCGACGCGGCCCAGGTCAGCGTCAATCAGACAAGCCTCGTCTTCACACCGGGCAACTGGAACACAGCGCAGAGCGTGCAAGTGACGGCGGTGGATGACGCCATCGATGAGGCGGATCTCCACCTGAGCTTTATCACCCACACAACCGCGAGTGCTGACCCGAACTATAACCAACCGACGGCGCCTTTCCGTCCGTTGCCGACGGTGACGGTGCGGATAACGGACAACGACACGGCGGGGGTGGCGATCACGCCCACGACGCTCGACGTCACCGAGGGTGGGGCGAGCGTGAGCTACAGCGTGCGGCTGTTGAGCGAGCCGACCGCGCCGGTGACGATTACGCTCGTGCGTGACGCGGCGCAGGTGCGCGTCAACCGCACGACGGTGAGTTTCACACCGCAGAACTGGAACACGGCGCAGAGCGTGCAAGTGACGGCGGTGGATGACGCCATCGATGAGGCGGATGTCCACACGAGCCAGATCACGCACACGACGGCGAGTCGTGACCCGAACTACAACCAGGCGACGGCGCCTTTCCGTCCGTTGCCGACGGTGACGGTGCGGATAACGGACAACGACACGGCGGGGGTGGCGATCACGCCCACGACGCTCGACGTCACCGAGGGCGGCGCGAGCGCGAGCTACAGCGTGCGCCTCTTGAGCGAGCCGACCGCGCCGGTGACGATTACGCTCGCCGTCGACGCGGCGCAGGTCAGCGTGAACCGGAACAGCCTCACCTTCACGCCGGGGAACTGGAGTATCACGCAGACGGTGCAAGTGACGGCGGTGGATGATGCGATCGACGAAGCGGACGTGCATCTGAGCGTCATTACGCACACGACGGCGAGCGCAGACCCGAATTACCACCAGCCGACGGCGCGCTTTACGCCGTTGCCGACGGTGACGGTGCGGATAACGGATAACGACACGGCGGGGGTGGACATCACGCCGACGACGGTGGAGGTGGCCGAGGGCGGGGCAAGCGCGAGTTACGCAGTGCGCCTCTTGAGCGAGCCGACGGCCCCGGTGACGATTACGCTCGTGCGTGACGCGGCTCAGGTCAGCGCCAACCGCACGACGGTGAGCTTCACGCCGGGCAACTGGAACACGGCGCAGAGCGTGCAAGTGACGGCGGTGGATGACGCCATCGATGAGGCGGATGTCCACACGAGCCAGATCACGCACACGACGGCGAGTGCCGACCCGAACTACAACCAGGCGACGGCGCCTTTCCGTCCGTTGCCGACGGTGACGGTGCGGATAACGGACAACGACACGGCGGGCGTGACGATCACGCCGACGACGGTGGAGGTGGCCGAGGGCGGGGCAAGCGCGAGTTACGCAGTGCGCCTCTTGAGCGAGCCGACCGCGCCGGTGACGATTACGCTCGTGCGGGACGCGGCGCAGGTCAGCGTCAACCGCAGCAGCCTGACGTTCACGCCGCAGAACTGGAACACAGCGCAGACGGTGCAAGTGACGGCGGTGGATGACGCCATCGACGAAGCGGATGTGCATCTGAGCTTCATCACCCACACGACGGCGAGCGCTGACCCGAACTACAACCAGGCGACGGCGCCTTTCCGTCCGTTGCCGACGGTGACGGTGCGGATAACGGACAACGACACGGCGGGCGTGACGATCACGCCGACGACGGTGGAGGTGGCCGAGGGCGGGGACAGCGCGAGCTACGCGGTGCGCTTGTTGAGCCAACCGACCGCGCCGGTGACGATTACGCTCGCCGTCGACGCGGCGCAGGTCAGCGTGAACCGGAACAGCCTCACCTTCACGCCGGGGAACTGGAGTATCACGCAGACGGTGCAAGTGACGGCGGTGGATGATGCGATCGACGAAGCGGACGTGCATCTGAGCGTCATTACGCACACGACGGCGAGCGCAGACCCGAATTACCACCAGCCGATGGCGCGCTTTACGCCGTTGCCGACGGTGACGGTGCGGATAACGGACAACGACACGGCGGGCGTGACGATCACGCCGACGACGGTGGAGGTGACCGAGGGCGGGGCAAGCGCGAGCTACAGCGTGCGCTTGTTGAGCCAACCGACCGCGCCAGTGACGCTCACGCTGGTGCGTGACACGGCCCAGGTCAGCGCCAACCGCACGACGGTGAGCTTCACGCCGGGCAACTGGAACGTCGCGCAGAGCGTGCAAGTGACGGCGGTGGATGATGCGATCGACGAGGCGGATCTCCACCTGAGCCTGATCACGCACACGATGGCGAGCGCAGACCCGAACTACAATCAGGCGACGGCCCGCTTTACCCCGCTGCCCACCGTGACGGTGCGGATAACGGATAATGACACAGCGGGCGTCGCAATCACCCCGACGACGCTCGACGTGACCGAGGGTGGCGCAAGTGCGAGCTACAGTGTGCGGCTGGAGAGCGAACCGACCGCGCCGGTGACGCTCACGCTCGCTGTCGACGCGGCGCAGGTGAATGTCAGCCGCACGACGGTGAGTTTTACGCCGCAGAACTGGAACACGGCGCAGAGCGTGCAAGTGACGGCGGTGGATGACGCCATCGATGAGGCGGATGTGCATCTGAGCCTGATCACCCACACGACGGCGAGCGCTGACCCGAATTACAACCAGCCGACAGCGCGCTTTACCCCGTTGCCGACGGTGACGGTGCGGATAACGGATAACGACACGGCGGGGGTGGACATCACGCCGACGACGGTGGAGGTGGCCGAGGGCGGGGACAGCGCGAGCTACGCGGTGCGCTTGTTGAGCCAACCGACCGCGCCGGTGACGCTCACGCTGGCCGTCGACGCGGCACAGGTCAGCGTCAACCAGACGAGCCTCGTCTTCACGCCACAGAACTGGAACACGGCGCAGAGCGTGCAAGTGACGGCGGTGGATGATGCGATCGACGAGGCGGATCTCCACCTGAGCCTGATCACGCACACGATGGCGAGCGCAGACCCGAACTACAATCAGGCGACGGCCCGCTTTACCCCGCTGCCCACCGTGACGGTGCGGATAACGGATAATGACACAGCGGGCGTCGCAATCACCCCGACGACGCTCGACGTCACCGAGGGCGGGGCGAGCGCGAGCTACAGCGTGCGCCTGGAGAGCCAACCGACCGCGCCGGTGACGATTACGCTGGTGCGTGACACGGCCCAGGTCAGCGCCAACCGCACGACGGTGAGCTTCACGCCGGGCAACTGGAACACAGCGCAGAGCGTGCAAGTGACGGCGGTGGATGACGCCATCGATGAGGCGGATGTCCACACGAGCCAGATCACGCACACGACGGCGAGTGCCGACCCGAACTATAACCAGGCGACGGCGCCTTTCCGTCCGTTGCCGACGGTGACGGTGCGGATAACGGACAACGACACGGCGGGCGTGGCGATCACGCCCACGACGGTGAACGTGGCCGAGGGCGGGGACAGCGCGAGCTACGCGGTGCGCTTGTTGAGCCAACCGACTGCGCCGGTGACGCTCACCCTGGCGTATGAGGGTGCGCAGGTGAATGTCAGCCGCACGACGGTGAGTTTCACGCCGCAGAACTGGAACACAGCGCAGACGGTGCAAGTGACGGCGGTGGATGACGCCATCGACGAAGCGGATGTGCATCTGAGCTTCATCACGCACACGACGGCGAGTCGTGACCCGAACTATAACCAGACGACCGCGCCTTTCCGTCCGTTGCCGACGGTGACGGTGCGGATAACGGACAACGACACGGCGGGCGTGGCGATCACGCCCACGACGCTGACGGTGGAAGAGGGGCGGAGTGCAACCTACACGGTGGAACTCACCAGTCAGCCGACGACGACGGTGACGGTGAACCTGACGGTGCCGGGTGGGGTGACGACGAGTGCAAGCAGTCTGGCGTTCACGGCGGCGAATTGGACGGCACCGCAGACGGTGACGGTGACGGCAACCGAGAATGCGATTGCGGAAGGCGACCGGTCGGTGACGATCCGGCACGCGGTGGCGAGCACGGCGTTCGGGTATGCGGGGCTCGCGGTTGCGCCGGTGGCGGTGACGATTACGGATAACGACATGGCCGGGGTGACGATTACGCCGACGGCGCTGACGGTGGTCGAGGGGGCGAGCGGTACCTACACGGTGACGCTGACGAGTCAGCCGACGACGACGGTGACGGTGAACCTGACGGTGCCGGGTGGGGTGACGACGAGTGCAAGCAGTCTGGCGTTCACGGCGGCGAATTGGACGGCACCGCAGACGGTGACGGTGACGGCAACCGAGAATGCGATTGCGGAAGGCGACCGGTCGGTGACGATCCGGCACGCGGTGGCGAGCACGGCGTTCGGGTATGCGGGGCTCGCGGTTGCGCCGGTGGCGGTGACGATTACGGATAACGACATGGCCGGGGTGACGATTACGCCGACGGCGCTGACGGTGGTCGAGGGGGCGAGCGGTACCTACACGGTGACGCTGACGAGTCAGCCGACGACGACGGTGACGGTGAACCTGACGGTGCCGGGTGGGGTGACGACGAGTGCAAGCAGTCTGGCGTTCACGGCGGCGAATTGGACGGCACCGCAGACGGTGACGGTGACCGCAACCGAGAATGCGATTGCGGAAGGCGAGCGGGTGGCGACGATCCGCCATGCGGTGGCGAGCACGGCGTTCGGGTATGCGGGGCTCGCGGTGGACGCGGTGGGCGTGACGATTACGGACAACGACACGGCCGGGTTTATCCTGAGTGAGAGTACGGTTGCTCTTGCGGAAGGGGCAGTCTTTACCTACACGGTGGAACTGACGAGTCAGCCGACCGCAACGGTTACCCTGAATCTCAACCAGCCAGCCACACTTGCCGTTACACCAACTATCCTGAGTTTCACCGATAGAGACTGGGGGACGCCTCAAACCGTGACGGTTACTGCGCTCGATGATGACATCGCTCGCGGTGAGCGCACGCTGACCATTACCCATACGATCACGAGCAGCGATCCTGTCTATGCGGCGCTGAATGCTCCGGTGGTGGAGGTTACAGTTAGCGACGATGACACTGCAGGTCTGACTGTTCTGCCGCCTACGCTCGCGCTGAGTGAAGATCCCACTGCGCTTGACAATACGGGTGTCTTTAGTCTTACGCTTGAGACTCAGCCACTTGCCGACGTGACGATTACGCTCACGCCGGATGGTCAGGTTGACGTAGCACCCTCAAGCCTGGTCTTTACCGTAGATAGGTGGAATGTACCTCAAAATGTGACGGTCACCGCGGTTGACGATGCGATCGTTGAGCCGTCGCCCCATACTGGGGTCATTACCATCACTAGCATCAGTACTGATGCCAGTTATAACCGCACCTGGCCCGACTACACGGTTAGCATTACGGATAACGATGTCGCCGGCATTGAGGTCGTTGCGCCATCAGGCCAGTTTACCAGTGAAGATGGCGATTTTGTGACGATGACCCTGCGCCTGACCAGTCAGCCAACCGATTCGGTGAGCATTGATGTGACCTCCAGCGATGTTTCTGAAGGTGTGGTGAGTGCCGCAAGTGGCTTGCCGCTCGTCTTTGATGCGGCCAACTGGAATGTGCCGCAGATTGTGACGATTACTGGTGTTGATGACGATCTCTTTGATGGCCTGCAGGCGTATACCATCGAGGTACAACCGGCCGTCAGTGCTGATCCGAATTACGCAAATCGCCGACCCGATCCGGCGAGCTTTGCACTCTCCAATACCGATAATGAGCGTACGCGGGTTTCGATTGGTGACGCCGGAGCGGCGGTGGAGAATACGCTGCGTTATCCGCTGACGTTGACGCGCCCGATTAGCGATGCTATTGATCTTGGGCTTGAAATTATTCTCATCAACACCCTTGATGGCACGAGTTCAGTCTTTGCGACTGCTACCCATAGAATCGTAGCAGATGCCATCACCAGCACGATTAATCTCGAGGTAGTCCGGCCTCAATTTGCCCAGCCTGGGATCCTCGTTGCCGTGCGCTTGACCAGCATTACTACTCCATCGGCACAGGCTGTGCTTGGCAATAGCCAGGGTCTGGGATGGGTGGAACCAGCGCCTGTTACCATTCCGACGGTGCGGTTTGCCCAAGCCGAGGCGTTGGTGACGATTGGGAATACCGGAACGGCAACCGTGCGGCTTGAAGTGGTGCTTGATGTGGTGCCAACTGTCCCAGTCACCGTTGGTTATGACCTTCCAACAGGTGACAGTGGCACGGCTGATGCTGCCGACTACACCTTCACCCCTGGCTCATTGACCTTTAACACCGGCCAGATCTCGCAGACGATTGACGTGACCATCAATGACCGACCAAGTAGCCAGCTTTACAAGACGCTCCGCATTGGCCTGACCAATCCGAGCAATGCTACACTGGGCGACCCGAATATCGCGACGATAACGATTGTGTACAATCAGATCACATGGCCGAATGATGTCACTGGTTACGTTGGGTATATGTTTACAGCTGGTCCTGATATTCCAGCCGAACGTGGGTACTACTATATCAACAATGTCACTTTGGCCAATGGACGTGAAGGCTATAGCTATGCCTTTATCGGGGTGCCCTGTAGCTGGGACCAAACGAGCCCGTTGAGCATTCAGTTGTTCAGTCCTGGTTTGCATAATAGTGCGAATACGCTCGATACGATTCTTAATACAGCTAATAATCCACCCGAATCGTCTAACCTGCGCGATGCTGGCAATACCTTCTTCGAGCTCTATGGACCAGGCACCGAGCTCGGGCCAGCGGTAAACATGCCAGGCCCGGGTGCAGATGGTTCGCTGGGTCAGCAAATCTTTGCTCCGACGGCGAGCGCTGAGCAGTGGCAGACGGTGTGGACGATTGATGAACCAGCCTGTGGGCGCTACATCCTGCGCTCGGCGACCGAGGGCGATGATATGAATAACTGGGCGGTGCGGGCAGGCTGGTATGCTCCTGGTGATAATGAGACTACTACAGCACCCCGTGTTGGTACCGACACCGGCGAAATCATTACTCTGGGGATGTTCCAGACAACGGTGAAGAACTATGTCACCCGCTATGCGACGCGCTATGCCAACGATGAGTTCTGCTTGACGAAGTGGTTCTATGTGCCTCCTGCGACGGCATCGTTGACCTTGCAACAGTATGATCTGGATCGTCAGGTGGATATCCGCCTCAGAGTGCGTTTCTATCGCCCATCTGATCCCTTTGATCCACGTGCCCTCCAAGGCGGCCTTGCGCCTGCTAATCCGGTCTCTGGTGAGGCCTTATGGGAACGCGATACATTCACCAATCCCGAGGCAGGCTGGTGGCGGTCGGTGGTCTGTACCCCGTATCAGAATAATGCCTATGTGCTTGACGCGATTGCTGATGGGGTGAAGTTGCCGCTGACGGTGAATCCGCCGCCGCCTGCGCCGGATCTGCAGACTGAGGCCAGCATGACGGCGGAGGTGACGCCGACGGTCGCCTTGACCTTGACGTACCAGAATCGCGCACCGCTCGCGACGGCGCTGCGTCCGACCTTGACCGTCAATCTGCCACCCCAATTGACCTTCCCGGCTGATGTCTGCACTCAAATTGCTGATCTGTGTCGATTGGAAAATGGTGCTCTGATCATCCAACCAGCACGCGTTGCTCCGGGGGCGCTGGGTACGTATCAGGTGCCAGTCGTGGTGACACCAGGCAGCCAGGGTACCGCGCTGATCCAGCTTGAGACGCGCTTTCAGGATGTGATGGGCAATCGTTATCGCAATGGCTCGGTGGCAATTCTTACCCTTCCGTAAGGATGTGGTATGATGAAGCCTTATGCAAGCTCTGCGTCATCATGCGCCCCTGGCGCTTATCCTGTTGGTTGCCCTGATCTGGCGCTTGATCCTCTGGGCGCAACCATTGCATTTGCCGGCCAATGACGAGGTCGAATATCTGACCGTTGTGCGCGATCTGCTCGGCGGGCGCGGCTGGGTCTTTTACGAAAGCTGGCCCTGGCTGCGTGCGCCGCTCTACCCGCTCTTCCTGGCCGGGTCGCTCTGGCTTGCTGATGGCAATGTCCACCTGGCGGCGCTGCCCAATGTGGCCCTGAGTGTTGCGGTGGTCTGGCTTATCTATCTGCTGGCCCGCGAGCTTGCGCCCGAGGGTTCGCGCCGCCCTGCGTTGCTTGCCGCTGCGATCGCGGCGTTGCTGCAAACCTACGCGACGTTTGCCAGCCTTTATATGAGCGAGACGCTCTTTACGTTCTTTTTTACCGGTTCGTGGCTCGCGCTCGCTCGCTGGCGTCGCAAAGGCGGCCTCTGGCGGGTCGCGTTGGCCGGGGCGCTGCTGGGCTTGGCCTGCCTCACCCGTTCGGCGGGGTTGGCTTTTTTGCCGGTCGCGATGGCATGGATCATGGGCCTCGATCTCTGGCGGAGGCGACGGTTGCGGGTGTCCGCGGTTGCGCCTGCGCTGGTGATGGCGGTGGTGACGGTGCTCGTGATTGCGCCCTGGACGATCCGCAATTGCTTTGCGTATGGTGAGTGTGTGCTGATCGAGACCGGTAGTGCTCGCGATCTCTGGGTCTACTACGAGCCACGCGAGACGATCCCCGAAATTCATGCGCAACTGAAGGCGATCCCCAGTCCAGCGGAACGAGCCGATTTCGCGACTCAGCGTGGCCTCGAGCGGCTGCGCGAAGATCCGATAATCTTTCTGCGGAAAATCCCCACCGAATGGATCAGGCTTTGGTCAGTCAAGCCGATTGAGGATCGGTTTTTGCTACCTGACTATAACAGTGATCCGCCACCGCTGATCTTTCTTGCCTCACTGCTGCTCGATGATCTGCTCTATTTTGTGGTTATGTGTGCGGCACCCTTTGGCATTGCGCTGGCGCTCACGCGGCGTGAAGGTCTGGCGTGGCCGATGCTCTTCTGGTTGCTGATCTTTCTCGCGGCGACGATGGTGACCCACGCCGAATGGCGCTACCGGCATTTCCTTTTTATGGTGCTGATCCCGCTCGCGGCCCTGGCGCTCGATGGCTTCTGGCGCGGCGAACGGCTGCGCCTGCCCACCCTGGCCCTCGTTGCTCTTCCACTGAGCCTGATGGTGCTCGCTTTTGTGGCCTATTATCCGTGGGCCTGGGCCTGGCAAGGTGCGCAACGCAGTGTCTATCGCCAAACTGGGGATTGGCACGCTGCGGCGGGGCGCGATGAGGCGGCTGTCGAGATGTATCTGGCGGCGCTGCGGGCCTCGCCCACACCGGATGGCTGGTTTGTGCTTGGCGATCTGCATCGGCGCAAGGGCGATCTGGCGGCGACCGAGCGCTATTATCAGTTGGCGCGTGAAAACCGCCCCGGGTATGTTGGCGCGAGTGTAGTGATGGGCGATTTCTTGCGTGAGCAAGGCCGCGCAGACGAGGCGCGGGTGGCTTTTCAAGGGCAGTTTCTGGAAGAACAGCGCACCCTTGATTGGGGTTTTCAGATGCTGAAGCCGGCCCCGTATTCCGCGATGGACATAGGTTCAGGGCTCGACATTGGCTATGTAGGCGGAGTCTATCCTGCCGAAATGCAGCAAGGTTCGCAGGCACGTTGGACAAACGGACGGGCCAGGCTGCGCCTTGATCCACTGGACGCCGAGGCTGGCCTCGTGCGCCTGACGTTGCGTGCCGCCGCACCGCATCCCGATGGCCTGCCCGTGCCATTGACTATCTGTGCCCAACGGCAATGCGAGACCGTCACCCTTGCCCCCGCGTGGCGCACGTTCCATCTGCTGCTTCCAGCCCCAAACGAGCCTATTGACCTACGGAGTCCCACCTTTTACGCGCCCGACCGACGCGACCTCGGTGTTTTACTCGATCACGCCGCGGTGCGAGGCTTGGCGTTGCCGTAGGGCGTTACCCTGAAATTCTTGGCATGCTCGCACACGATGCCAGTTTCGCTGGCATCGTGTGCGAGCACAATAAATCCTGGGGCTATGCTCCAAACGACTCTCTTTCGCTAAAAAAGCCAGCGTAGCTGGCTTTTTTAGCGAAAGAAGCATTCTTGGGGCCGCAGGCCCCAAACCCCCAGCCAGAGGCTCACCCTCACCATGCAAAGAGCAACGTCAAATCATTGACATTGGTTGAGGTTGGCCCAGTCAGCAGCAGATCATCAAGGGCTTGAAAGAAGTGGTAGGCATCGTTGTTTGCCAGGAACGCGTCGGGGTCAAGGCCAAGGGCGCGGGCGCGTTCGGCGGTGGCACCGGTGACGACGGCACCTGCGGCATCGGTGGGGCCATCGCCACCATCGGTCGCCAGGGCGATCAGGGCCACATTGGGTAGACCATCGAGGGCTTTGACGGCGGCGAGGGCCAGTTCCTGGTTGCGCCCGCCGCGCCCGTTGCCGCGTAGCGTCACAGTGGTTTCGCCGCCGGCAATGAGGCACGCCGGTCGCGGCAGCGGGTTCCCACTGAGCGCAATTTCGCGCAGGATGGCAGCGAGCATCCGTCCGGCCTCACGGGCTTCGCCTTCGAGCGATGTGGTGAGCAAGAGCGGCGCAAAGCCGGCCTGGCGTGCCGTCTCTAGCGCGGCGACGGCGGCCTGGCGGTTGTCACCGACAAGCAGATTGGTGACCCGTGCAAAGCTCTGGGCGTCTGAGGCTTGTTCAGGTGATCTGGTGCCCGTGTTGCTACCCTGAAGATAGGCGAGGATCGCGGGCGGTGTTTGCTCCACCAGATCATACCGATCCAGGATGGAGAGCGCATCAACCGCGGTTGTAGGATCGGGAACCGTCGGCCCCGAGGCAATAATATCGAGGGGATTGCCCACGACATCCGAGAGAATCAGCGTGATCAGGGTTGCTGGCGCAGCAATATGTGCCAGGCCGCCGCCTTTGAGTTGGTCGAGTTGCTTACGCAAGGTATTGATCTCGCCAATCGTCGCCCCACAGGCGAGCAGCGCTGAGGTGAGTTGCTGGAGATCGGTGAGGCTCACCCCCGGTACGGGCAGAGTCAGCAGCGCCGAGCCGCCCCCCGAGATGACGGCCAGCACAAGGTCGCGCTCGGTCAGATCGGCGAGCAGTTCAACCATCGCCTGCGCCGCAGCGACGCCACGTTCATCGGGGACGGGATGGCCGGCTTCGACCAGGTGTAACCTGGCGAAGCAAGGCGGTGTCGGCTGGGGCGGCTCTGCCAGGTGCCCATCTTTGACCACCACCAGCCCCGCGCTGAGTTTGTCATCCAGCACGTGTGCCGCTGCGTAGGCCATTGGTGCCCCTGCCTTGCCTGCGCCGACGAGGATGACGCGGTCAAGCGTCGCCAGATCAAGGCGACGCTCACCGATCTGCAACGTTTCCCCCTCGCGACGGAGGTAACGTGCAACGGCAGCCGCTGGATCGACGGCTGCGAGCGCCGTTGCTATAATCTGCGTGATCGTCGCTCCCCTGGGCTCGCGGCGAAGCGATGCGGTGAAGAAAAGGTCTGCTTGCATCTCCCCTCAGCTTGATGGCGATGGTGGCGGGCGATAGCCCAGTTGCACACTGCAACTGGTGGCGGCTTCGCTGACAACTGGCCCTAAGTCAAGGGCACGATCGAGGGTCATACGCATAATTGGCCCTGAAATGCTGATCGCGGCAACACAGCGACCCATGCGGTCAAAAATTGGTGCCGCGACACAACAGACACCGGCTTCACGCTCTTCATCATCGAGTGCAAACCCACGCGTCTGAGAACGGGCCAATTCATTGCGTAGCCCTTCTATCGTCACAAACGTCTTTGGCGTCCAGGGGCGCAACTGGATGTGCGCAAGGTAGCTCTCGAGTTGATCGGGTGAAAAACCGGAAAGAATCGCCTTGCCACTACCGGTACAGTAGAGCGGTACGCGCTGCCCAACCTCGGTAAACATGCGCACCAGATGTGGACTAGCGACCTGTTCACTATAGACGCCTTCGTCACCGTGGAGCACCAGCAAATTGCTTGTCTCGCCGGTGGTGCGGGTCAATTCCTGCAAACAGGGACGCACGATGCGATTGAGGCTGAAGCGACGGCTGCGCGAGGCCCGTGCGGCTACTTCAAGTAAGCGCGGCCCTGGTCCATAGAGGCGCGTCTCGCGATCTTGCGCCGCATAGCCCCGGCTCACGAGGCTGCTGAGCAGGCGATGGACAGTGCCGAGCGGTAGCCCGGTACGTTCGGTTAGCTGCGAAAGGCTGATATCGTCGTCATTCGTGGCAAGCGCCTCGAGCAGGTCAAAGGCACGGTCAAGTGACTGAGTCATAGGTTAAGACAAGGTTTTCTGGATCATCGCTGTAACTCCAATCATAGCCCGTTCAGGGGCAAGCTGTCAACATCAGGAATGCAGGGGTGCAGGGCAATTGCATCATACGAAATCGGATACAACGGGGCACCCGCGAGGGGTGCCCGTACCGGGGCGGGGGCACCCGCGAGGGGTGCCCGTACCGGGGCGGGGGCACCCGCGAGGGGTACCCGTACCGGGGCGGGGGCACCCGCGAGGGGTACCCGTACCGGGGTGGGGGCACCCGCGAGGGGTGCCCGTACCGGGGCGGGGGCCGAATCCGGTGTACGGGCACCCCTCGCGGGTGCCTTGCGGGTGCCTTGGCGTCAAAACAACAGCCCTGAGCTAGGCGCATCTTTGTGCATCGTCATACGGTACATGATTAACGGATGTGCTGGTCGATCAGGCCAGTGCAACAGATAGACTTTGTCTTGGGTGAAGGAGAAGGGCCGATGCGCATTGTTCACTGGCTTGTCGGGATAGGCCTGGGGGTGAGTGTGCTCGTTTCAGGGTGGTTTATGAGCAGCATGATCTTGGCCGACATGCGTACGGGTTGGATCGTGGTTCCAGGCTTGATCACATGGTTTGGCGTGGGTCTGAAGCTCGGGTGCGATCTGACCCGTCGCCAGTCCAGGGGATCAGAAAAAGTACGACAAAATATCGTCGAAACACAACCAGCCTTTCTCACTCTGACCACAGCGCGGCGGAACCCGTTTGAGCAGGCCCCGGTGCGCCTGACTGTTACCATCTGGCAAGGGGAGCGACGGATCACCATGATCCTGAATGGGCGTCATTGGACAATAGGGAGCGACCCCGATTGCGATCTCTGTCTCCAGGGTGTCGGTGTTGACCCACTGCATGCGCGGCTGAGTCTTGTAGGCAACGAGGTGATGCTGACCGATCTCGAGAGCAATGGCGGGACATTTCTTGGCACCCTGGCCCGACGACTCAACCCTGGTGCGCCGGAAATTGTCGCTGAAGATGATCCTGTGTTTATCGGACCCGCGTTTCGTTTGACGCTGATGCTTGATGCGGATTAATTTCTTTAAAACCATCAGTCGGCTGAGTTGCAAGCCGACTGATGGCTTGTAAGAATGACATCAGGTAGTGCCGACTTCAGTCGGCTGAGCCGGAAGCCGACTGAAGTCGGCACTCCCATAGACCCGATGTACGATTGAATATTCATTAGTCGGCCCTACCGTCGAGGGTAAAGCTGATCCGGCCCTTCTGAAATCATGTCGTAGGAGCGAAGCGAATTGGCTTAGGCACCCCGACGGCAGCGATCCTTCGCTGCGCTCCTCAGCAACAAAACCTCATGCGCGGAGCGCACCGGCTCCACGGTCATTCCGAACAGAGCCGTAGGCGCAGTGAGGAATCTGCACGGATCGTCATGGAAGACCCCTCACTCCGTTCGGGGTGACATGGGCGGGCCGGTGCAACACCCTGGTTGCTCATGGCATCACTGGCCCGTGGGCCACGTGGTACTCAGTATGACAAGGCTGCACGCATGCCAGAAAATGTAGTTGACACACGAGTCAACGGCTTTCAATTGATCGCCCGCCTGGGGCGTGGGGGCCAGGCGACGACCTACCTGGCTCTTCCGGCCCATCACGCGCCAGGGCGGGATCTGGCCTGGCGCGTGATCGTGAAGCTTGGGCTGCGCACGGGGCGACTGACGCGCCATCGGGCGCAACGCTGGCGGCTGGGCGTCCTGAAGCTCGCCTCGTCGGCTACGGCAACCAGCCTGTATGCTGAGCATACCATTCTGGCGGCCCCGCAGATGCGTCACCCGCACCTGGTCTGCCTCTATCGGCAGCGCTTCCCCGAGGCCCTGGGCCAGCGCAATCTGGGGCTACGCGGTGCTGGTGCGCAGCAGCGGGTTGCGCTGGCGCTCGCCTATGAACCTGGTCAAAGCCTGGCGCAGGTGCTCGTGCGGCGGCAGGTGCCACGCGATCCCATCTGGGCGATCAAGGTTGCGCAGCAACTCGCCGATGCACTGAGCCATTTGCACAGGCAGGGCATCCTGCATCACGATCTGCACCCGGCGAATGTGCTGGTGCAGCATCCGTCAACGAATCAACCCTACGTACGGCTCATCGATCTTGGGGCTGCCGAACGGCTCGCCGCGCCGCGTCGCTACGCTGTCTACGGGACGCCGGGCTATCTTGCGCCTGAGCGCATGGGCCCTGACCCCGCGCCAGCTTCACCCCTGGTTGATGTCTATGGTCTTGGCAAACTGCTAGCCGCCTTGACTGCCCACACGTATCCATTGCCGGCCTTGCAGCGCCTGATTGCTCAGGCAACTGCCGCTGATCCTGTCCAACGTGCGAAGGGTATTCCGCATATGGCGTCTTTTCAGGCACGCCTGAATGAGCTTTGATAGCTTATTCAGTTGACGCAAAGGCGCAAGGGCGCAAAGCTGCGCATGCAGCTACCTCAACCCTTCGCGCCTTTGCGCCTTTGCGTCAAATCCTCAGCGAATGTGGTTCACAGACTCCTTAATTCGACTTCACGCTTGGCAAATAGACCCGACTTCCTTCAATGATCATGTTGACAGTGATCGTGCGTGAGAGTTGGCCGGAAGTGACAAGGATGGTTGAGTTGTAGCTTCCGATGGGCAGGCCCGTAGGATCAACAACGACTTCAAAATCTTCAGGTGTGCTGCCGGTGATCCTATCGGCAAGCGCACCTTCACCTTTGCGCAGCGTCACCCACGAGGCGCTGCTCTGCGCGGCCCAGTCCAGGGCCTGGTCACTATCGCCCAGTGCGCGGGTGCTGACCACGGTTGTCTCGGCAGCGCCGGCGAGCATCGTCGCAACGCCAATGACGCCGGGGGCTAGCTCGAGTTCGGTGGCAAGCGGGACATCAATGGCTGAAGCAATCGTGACGGTGCGCGTGAGACTGGTCGTATTGCTTTGCGTATCAGTTGCGGTGACGGTAATCACGTGGGTATTGGTCGAGAGATTGTCGATCGTCAGCAAGCTGCCATTGCCAAGCTCGCCATCCTGATCGCTGCTCCAGGTAAGGGCGTTGCCACTCAGTTCGCCATCCTCCAGATCATAGGCGCTTGCCTCAAGGGCCACCGGTTGGGCCGGGTAATAGGTTGCACCTTCGTCTGGCGTGACAATGGTCAGTTCAGGCGTTTTGTTGGGGAGGCCGAAGGTCGCCGAGTCGTCCTGACCAGTCAGGACGCCGTCGGAGGCAATGACGCGAAAACGGCTGCTTTCGCCACCAGGCAAATTCGCCAGGTTGACGGTCAGTTCGGTTGCCGCCAGATCGGTCGCAACTGGTCGCCACGTATCACCGGCGTCAAAACTATAGAGCACCGAGTAGCTCAGTTCATCACCGTCCAGATCCTCGCTGTTCCAGCGCACAGTGACACTATCGCCCGTCAGGTTACCCCCGGTTGGTTCCGTGATGGTCACTGTAGGCGCAGTGCCGCTCACGTTACGCGTATCAACGGTTACCTCCCCGCGGCGCAATTCGAGCCGGGCGGTTGCCGGGTTCCACGGGATGATCTCGGCGAAGAGGGCGGGCTCTTCCGGGCTATCGTCATCCTCAACTCGTGCCGGGGTAAACGGGTAGCTTGCCAGTTCTTGACCGCTACCACTGAGCAATACAATTGACCAGTCGCCTGCGCTCGTTGGCAGTTCGGCACTCCCTTCGATGACATTGATCTGGTCGAATTGTCCCGTGCCAGGGGCGAGTTTGGCGTTGCCCGTGATCAGTGCAAAGGTACCTTGTTGCAACTGAGCCTCACTAAGCTCAAAGCTATTGAGGGTTGCAAAACGAGCCCGAATACCTTCATAGGTAAAGTCGCTGACCCACTGATTGTTGCAATAGGTCATCACATCGCGCCAATCGGGTGGATAGATCGCCCTGGTCTCGATGTCAAAACCATAGATCGCCGTATTGCCGGTCAAGTCTGGGCTGATGCGCCCGTTTGGATAGGGGAAAGCGATACCACCGCCGGCACCACAGAACTCGGCGTGCGAGCGCCCCAGACTATGGGCAATCTCGTGGCCGCCGTACCAATCGCCATAGCTGCCATCGGTATCCCAGCCCCAACTTCCCGAAGGCGTGCCGGTAGGCCCGGATGAGACCTTGCCCGGAATGCCGAGCGCCTTGCCGCGCATAAAGCCGCCCCCGTCGTCCACCATGCCATAGAAAAAGGTAGAGGAGGACATCCCGCCAAAGAGACGATCAAACAACCATGCCAAGGCCATCCGTGAATTGAGCGAGTCAACATTTGGTAGACCACTCGGCGTATAGTTGTAGGTGCGTCGAGTTGCATTGAGTTGCGCAATCGGATAGGCCCGCCGCAACCATGACTCGAGGGCATTCACATGGAAGTTCGCGGCCTGATAGGTGTTGCTGCCAACGGTGTAACGCACATTGTAAATGCGCAGACGCATCACGGGGCCGCGGAGCAGATTGACGTTGACAGTGCGGCGGTTGTTGCTCAAGACCGGATCGACTACCGTATTGCCGGGATCGAGGCGGGCTGTCAACTCAAGGTTGCCTGTTCCATTCACCCAACTGGCCGGCAACTCAAAGAGAAAGCTATCATTGATCAGCCCACGGTTTGGCGAAGGCTTAACTGTGATCGTGCCCCCAGGATTGATTGGTGTGAGTGCCGGAAGAAAACTGGTACTACCCCGTCGCCCACTGAGCGTTGCGGTCACTCCGCTGCGCGCTTCAGGTGAAGTAACGTGTACCCGTACATAGGTGCGTTTGCCGGCGAGCAATTCGACACTATTGTTGAGATCCTGGATCGCCTGGGTCACCTCAATGGCCGTAACACTCATATTGGGGCCAAAGGCGATCTGGAGGCAGCAAGCCCATTTGGCGGCCGTTTTGGCAAAATCAATGCTCGTCAGGCCTGTAGGTGCCATAATCACCCGACCATTGTCGAGCAATGCGCTTGCCAGCGTCGTGCTACTCAATGCGCCAAACCCGGCCCGCGTCTGCGGGATCCACGCTTCGCCAAGCGTTGCGATGGGCACAATGCCAAAGCCAGCGGAGGGCAGATTCTTGGCTGACTCTGGCTCGCCCACAATTGGCGTGAAGAGCCCCGCCCGCGTCAATTCGCTGGCCCGGTTGAGCCGCGTGACGCGGGTTGGTGCGGCGAGGCTGGGATCGAGTTGTTCGCCAAACTCGGGATCGAGCAGCAGCAGATTGCCACCGCCACGCACATAATCACCGATCCGCGTGATCTCTTCGGACAGTGACGAACTGCTGCCCCGCGTCACCACAAACATGTCAAAATCATTCGGATCCCAACGCGAGAGTTCGACCCCCGTGACAATAACCACTGACCACGGTGGATCTTCCAGCTTTCCGGCTGCCGCAAGGTTTTGGCAATCATCAGGAAAATTGGACTCGGGTGCTTCATAACAGAGGAGGCGAGGAGCAGTTTGTTGGGCAAGAATGGGATGGCTGGAAGGTAGGATGAGGGTGAGGATGATGAGCAGGGCCATGGCAAGCCGAAATTGGTGATAGCGCTTCATCGCGTTCTCCACATAATGCTCGAGGTTGCCTCAACGGTGTTTGCTCAGTATAGCACTGCCCATCAAGAGTGCAAGCCATCTTCACCGCCCCATCAGGGCGATTGCATCATACGAAACCGGAGATAACCATACGCGCTCTGGGGCAGCATGTGCATGCAACCAGCGACGCACACGGGCGCATCACCTCCGATCAGTTGCGAGCCTGGCATCGAAGCACGTCGAGCTCCGCCTCTGTTCCACGTCATCAAGCACCCGCCTCGGTACGGGCACCCCTTGCGGGTGCCCGTACCGAGGCGGGGGCCGAATCCGGTGTACGGGCACCCCTTGCGGGTGCCCTTGCGGGTGCC
>NZ_SIJK02000078.1 GCF_004762035.2 Candidatus Chloroploca mongolica
TCACCTACGCAAAAACCTTTGCGCCTTTGCGCCTTTGCGTCAAAAGAGCCGCCTTATTTGCAAGGTATTGGCGCTAGCTCCATATGCCGCGTTGTGCCGTTGTGCCGGTGCGTCGTTGCATCACCACGATGCATGGGGGCGCTGGCCGCACGACCGCTGCGGATCTTCGGCGTTTGGCCGACTGTTCAGGTCGTGTTATATTTGCTGGTAGCCTGTCAGGCGGAATGGCTGTTATGCTCAACAGAAGCAAACTGATAAAAACAACATGACCAATCCCTCACTTAAGCAAGACGATTCTCAGAAAACCTGGGAATTCATTCCGATCTCCGAGTATAAATCCCCAGAAGTCCCTGCCTCGCAAGTGACCAGAAAGGGGCTCTCCCAAATATGGCGCATCTTTCGCCAAGAGGAAGAGAAATCTGAAGTGGCCTTCAAACCAGAGTCAGATTTACGGACACTAGATGCCAGCCAGTTAGAGCAGATCAGCTCTGCGCCAAATTGGGAGGCTGGTGGTAGCGCCTTGAGAGAAACCCTGCAAACCTGGTTAAAACCCGATCGGATCGGTCAGAATATCGTGTTCCTTGTTGAACCACCACATGGCGGTCATGCTGAAAAGCTGATGGCATGGGCTGCACAGAGCGATGCAACAATCGTCAACTCCCCTGCGCCAGAGCAAATCATGGAAAACGCAAATGCCTGGCTCGCTTCCCTTCCCGAAAGAGATACCTTCTGGATTTATCCCACACTGGAAAAGACCTACCTGCGTCATGCCAGCGGGCTTAGCCTGGTGCGTCGCTTTCTGGATCGCGCAGCTTCTGGGGCGATGGGGCGGGGGATTATTGGGTGTGATAGTTGGGCATGGGCCTACTTGCAACACGTCTGGCACGGGAGTTGGCCGAGCGCCATCACGTCGAAAGCTTCTGACCAGACGCAATTAGTGCGCCAATTTCAGCGAATGCTGCCGTCAAAACGAGGAATAACCTATCTATTTTGCCAGGCTGACAATGGCGCTCCTCTGTTTTCCACTGGAAAAGAGGACAATAACAGCGAAAAGACAAGCGACTACCTGCAACAATTGGCTGCGTTTAGCCACGGAAATTTAGGCGTTGCCCAGGCAATCTGGCGCGACAGCCTGTGCATTGAACCGGATGAAGCGCTAAGAGAAAAACAAAATGATGATGAAGATGCGACGCTGGCAAGCCAGGTAATTTGGGTGACACCCTGGGACGATCTTGAACATCCCTCACTCCCGGCCAATGCCGCTGAGCAAGTTGCTTTTGTGCTGCATACACTGCTGCTGCACAATGGTTTATCGTTTGAACTATTGCAACAACTACTGCCGCTAGCTGGCAATCAGATCATGGAAACGGTTTATCAACTCACCGAAGCGGGCCTGGTTACTTATCAGGACAAAACCTGGAAAGTGGCAGCCAGAGGGTACCCCGTTGTGAGAAGCTATCTGAAGTCAAATGGATATCTGTGTGATGCATTTTGAGGATAAGAGATGAATGATTCATCACAACTTTTCCGTGATCTGAGTCAAATCAACCTTGTTCAGGTCGGCCTTATTTTGGTTGGCAGTTGGCTGCTCATCGCGACCAGTCAACGACTGCTCCAGCAGATGGCAAATCGTCTCGATGGCCGGTATCGGCTCTTTTTGCTGGCGTCGGTGCCTGTACTGCGCCTGCTGATTATTGTGATCGCAATCGTACTCACTATTCCGCGCGTGATTAATCCGACATTTGAAAATCTGGTTGCGCTGTTGGGTGCAGCCGGTTTGGCGTTGGGTTTTGCCTTTAAGGATTACGTCAGCAGTTTAATTGCCGGGATCGTGACGCTATTTGAAATGCCCTATCGTCCGGGTGACTGGATTGAGGTGGATGGCACGTATGGAGAGGTAAAAAGCATCAGTATGCGCAGTGTGAAAATTGTTACGCCCGACGATACGGTTGTCATCGTCCCGCATCTGAAGCTGTGGGATCAGCTTATTTTTAATGCCAATGATGGCGGACCGTATCTGCTGTGCGTAACCAATTTTTATCTTCATCCGAACCATGATGCGGCTCGTGTGAAACATATTCTTTATGATGTAGCACTGACCAGTTCGTTTGTGCAATTGGAAAAACCGATCAACGTGATTGTGCTCGATAAGCCATGGGGCACGCATTATCGATTGAAAGCCTATCCAGTGGATCCACGACAGCAGTTTCATTTCATGACGGACTTGACTATTCGTGGGAAAGACGCATTGAGGGAAATGGGAGTAGAATTTTCTGCGCTATCGGTCATGGAATCTGCACAGTAGCATTCGGGTAAGCCATCGCATTCGGTGTTCGCCGCATCGCGCAAACGATCGTCCTGAGCAACCACCCTGCTTTAGAAAGAAGACTGGTTATTTGACGCAAAGGCGCGAAGGTGCAAAGGTTTGCGGTCGCTCTATGCGTCGCGTTGTGCCGGTGCATCGTTGCCTCGTTGCGTCACCACGATGGAAGATGGCGCATGGCGGCAGCGACAGCGACAGCAGTTCCGCGGCGGCGTACCGCGCAGGGTACGACCGACCGTGCATCTGCGGCGTCACAGGGGTGCAACGGGTGGAGGTGGCAGAAGCGCGGCAGGGGTGGAGTGGGGGGAAGTGGTGAACACGCCGTCGAATTGGTATCAGGGAGCAAGGAGATCTGATGAATGGTTTTCACGACAAAGCCGTGCTGATCACTGGGGGCGGGGGCGGGATTGGGCGGGCGACCGCGCTCGCTTTTGCGCACGCCGGTGCTCGTGTGATGCTCGGTGACCTCGATAGCGCGGCGGCTGAAGAGACGGCTCGTTTGGTGATGGAGGCGGGAGGTGAGGCGCACGTGTTTCAGTGCGATGTCGCCGAGCCGGCCCAGGTTGAGGCGCTTGTGCAAGCGACCCTGGAGCGCCTGGGTCGCCTCGATTGCGCGGTGAACAATGCGGGCATCGAGGCGTCGCAAGAGGGCTTGGCCCGTCTGCCGCTGGCGACCTGGGAACGGACGCTGGCCGTCAATCTGAGTGGGGTCTTCTATTGTATGCGGGCGGAGATTACCGCGATGCGCGCCAGTGGGGGTGGCGCTATCGTGAATATGGCTTCGGCCCTGGGCCTGGTTGGTTTTGTCGGCGCGGCGGCCTATGTGGCGGCCAAGCACGGCGTGATCGGCTTGACGAAGACGGCGGCGCTTGAATACGCCACCCGTGGCATTCGGGTCAACGCTGTTTGCCCTGGCTTCATCGCTACCCCTATGCTTGACCGTGCCGGCGTCACGACTGACCCGGAACGCGAGGCGATGATCGCCGACTTACACGCGATGCGTCGGCTGGGTCGCCCCGAAGAGATCGCCGGCGCGGTGTTGTATCTCTGCTCAGATGCGGCCTCGTTTGTTACGGGCGAAGCGCTTGTGGTGGATGGCGGGTACACGGCGCGTTGAGGCGATGGCGGAGCCATTCCCCGTCGTTGTGAGCGTCACCGGGGATCGTTGCATGCCCGCGGGAGGGCGCAGCAGCGATATCGGAGCACTCCGAGTCTGATGGGATCGTTGCATGCCCGCGGGAGGGCGCAGCAGCGATGGTGGCGGCGTTGCGGTTGAGGGAGGCGCATGGGCTGCTGCGCCCCTACGCTGGGCGGGTGCTGAGGGCAGGGCCTCGCGGCGACGCAAGCAGCGCCGTCTCTGTGCGGCTTGGCTTGCTTATTTTAACGCAGAGGCGGGGATGCGGGGAGGCGCAGAGGTTGGCGCGCCTCTGCGTCTTTGCGTCTCTGCGTTAAACCGAGCGGGCGATCATCCATGTAGAGGCGTGAACGCTGGGCCTAAGTGCCTCCGTAACCAGGGCACAAGGGCCAGCGAGAAGAGATCGGGCTTTGCCTCGGCCAGCAGCGCCGCCGTCCCTTCGCCCACACCCAGGAGGGCAAAGTTCAACAGCATCTGGTTGCTGTTGGCCAGCGAGACCAGACCGTTCTGCTCACACGCGTGCCCCTAAGCCTCCCTTCAGCCGGGTGGCGAACCACTCCAGCGCGATTGCGAAGATCAGCACGGCATACGTGAAGGCCCCAAGCTCGCGCAGGTCAAGGTAGAAAGTGCTGGCCATAAACATATCGAAGCCGATCCCGCCTGCACCCGCCACCGCCCCCATCGCAATCGCCGTCGAGAAGTTAATCTCGAAGCGCACGAACGTCCACGAGAGCAGCGCACTCGCCGAGGTTGGCACCACCGCCTGAAAGATGGTCTGCCACCAACTCGCCCCACTGGCCCGTAGCGCCTCGAGCACGCCCGCATCAAGCTCCTCGAACGACTCGGCGTAGGCTTTGATCAGGTAGCCAACCGAGTGGAACGTCATGCCGACCACGGCGGCCACACTGCCCAGGCCCGCCGCAACCGCAAAGAAGAGCACCCAGAGCACCGTGGGCACCGCACGGATAAAGGCTGTCCCCCCGGTGATCAGGTTGTTCAGCCAGCGCGGGGCCAGGTTGCGTGCCGCCCCGAGGGCCAGGAAGAAGGCGATTAGCGCCCCGAAGATTGTGGTCAGCAGTCCCATCGCTACCGTGATCGAGAGGGCATAGAGCATCTCGCCCAAGCTCACGTTTTTCAGGCGCGGCTCGAAGAAGAGGGTGCGGAAGCTCTCCAGCGTCTTGGCGATGCCCTCGATGGGGCTGATCCCGCGGCTATCGAAGGTCGCCAGGTGGTAGAGGGTCAGCAGAAGCAGCCCGATCAGCGTGGCCTGAATGATAAGATTAGCTTTGTTGCGCGGCCGTACGCGGATGCGCTGCGCTACTGGACGGGTATTTGTTGTCACAGGATGCTCCTCCGGATCGTATTCGAGAGAGCCTCGATCAGTAGGACGGTAATCACGATGACAAAGACGACCAGGCCGGCCGCGCCATAGTTGAAGCTCTTGAAGTAGAGGTCGAACGCGAACCCAATCCCGGTGCCGGTCAGGATACCGATCAGCGTAGCACTGCGGATATTGGTCTCGATCATATAGAGCACCCAGCTGATCAGTTGGGGCAGACAGGCCGGGATCACGCTCTGGCTGATCGTCGCCATGTAACTGGCCCCACTCGCGCGCAAGGCCTCAACCGGCTCGGTGCCAACTTCATCAATCGTCTCGATCATCACGCGAACGATGAAACCGAAGGTGACGAAGAAGAGCGCAAAGAAACCGGTATAGCCGCTCTGACCAAACGAGAAGAGCAGCACGAGCGCCCAGACCGAGACATCCACGTTGCGGAAGATGCTCGCAATCGCCCGTGTTGGTATGCTGAACCAGGGATGCGGGCGGGTCGTATTCGCCCCCAGCACCGCCACCACCAGCCCCAACGCCGAGGCGACCGTTGCCGATGAAATCGAGACCAGCACCGTCTCCTGGAGCCGCTGGAGGATGCGCGGCAGACGGCGCATGGCGGCCTCGTCGGGAATAAAGCTACTGGCACCCCAGATGAAGGCGCGTGGAATCGCCGCGAGCCCAGCCACCGGGTCGAAGGCGGTCAGCACCATCGAACCATAGGTTAGGGCGATCAGCACACCGAAGAAGATCAGGCGCTGGTTGCGGCGCTGACGAAAGATATCATGCTGCATAGTGCTGCTCACTCAAGTCGAGGATCAGATCGCCAGCTTCAGAGCCGTAGATCTGATGGATCTGCTCGCTGCTCAGCCGGTCGGGCGTGCCATCGTAGACGATGGTGCCGCCCTTGACCCCGATGATGCGGTCGGCATAGCGCAGCGCCACATCTACCTGGTGCAGGTTGACCAACACGGTAATCCCCATCTCACGGTTGATCTCGCGCAGGGTGTCCATAATAATCTTGGCTGCGTTCGGGTCGAGTGAAGCGATCGGCTCATCACAGAGCAAGAGCTTGGGCTGCTGAATCAGGGCGCGAGCGATCCCGACACGCTGTTTCTGGCCCCCACTGAGCTGGTCACAGCGTTTGTAGATCTGCTCGCCGAGACCCAGACTCTCGATGATCCGCACCGCCTCACGCTTCTCTTCTTCGCTGTAGATCCCAAATACGCCCTGCACCAACCCTTTGTAGCCGAGTCGCCCGTGCAACACATTTTCGATCACGCTCAGACGGTTGACCAGATTGTAGTGTTGGAAGATCATCCCGATCTGGGTACGGTGACGACGCAACGCTGTACCACGTAAACCTGGCACACTGACCCCATCGAAGCGCAGTTCGCCGCTCGAAATATCAATCAGCCGATTGATGCAGCGTAGCAAGGTGGATTTCCCCGCTCCCGAGCGCCCAATGATCGCCGCGAACTCGCCTGCTTCCATGGTGAACGAAACCTGATCGAGCGCCAGAGTCTCCGTCCCATACCGCTTGACCAGCGACTCAACCTCTAGTAGGGCCATGCGTAGCTCCATCTCCATGTATAGAAAACAAATATAAAAATATGCCAGGGGCGGCGCATGCGCCGCCCCTGGCATATCCCTAACGCATCGCCCGGATCGGGTCAAAGAACGAGTCAGGCACGACCAGGAAGCGCTCGGCATCGGTCTTGCGGAAGAAGGGCCGGAACCCGGCGTCAATCACGGCCTGGGTGGCGAAGATCTTGTCGTTATTCGCAACTTCGTCCGAGGTCAGCACTGCCTGGAGCTTCTGGATCTCTTCGGCCGTCAGCATGCTGCTGTTGGCGACGAAGGGTGCGTTGAGCACTGGCACCGCAGCGATCAGCACAAACTCGGCCCCGGGAAACTGGTTGAAAGGCTCGTCGGCATCATCGTTGACGCGGTAGACCGCGCCAACCTGATTTTCGGTACCCTCGACCAGCGAGACATAGTTATCGACACAGCTGTCGCAGAACGCAGCCACATCGACCCGGTCAGTAATCAGGTTTACGGCCGAGCCCTGGTGTGAGCCGCCGAACTGCACATCGGCAAAGAAGTTGTTCGGGCCACCCTCGAGCAGATCCTCGGTCTCGAGGTTCTGCCACTCTGGCTTTTCCCCGAAGTAGGTGACAATATTGGAGGACGGCACCCGGAAGCCCGAGGTTGAGCTATTCGAGACAAACGAGAAGCGCTTGCCCTGGATATTCTCGATAGAAAAACCGTCGCCATCGCGGTACTGATCTTCTTCGCCGCGGGGCACGGCCAGCCAGCTATAATAGACGGCACTCTCGACCGAGCCATTGGAACCGCTCGGGATGACCAGCGGAATGACACTGCTATTCCGCTCGTTGGCCTGCACATAGCCCTCGGCCCCAAACCAGGCCAGGTGGGCATTATTGTTGGCAACCGACTCAATGGCGATAATATAATCAGTGGTGGTACGATGCTCAACTGGGCGGCCAAGAGTGTCGCTGATCAGCGTCCCAAAGGCATCACGAGCATCTTTCAGATCGGCACCGGACTCATTAGGATACCAAGCCATCACAAGTGGGCCAGTCGCAGCAGCAGGGGCGGTGGGGGCCGCAGCCGGGGCATTACCACCCGTGGTGGTAGCCGCCGGAGCTTGCGCACACCCCGCCAGGGCCATCACGAGCACGAGCAAACCAAGGAACACACGCATAGCTTCCTCCAAGGCATAGACATCTGTTTATTCCCACAGTGGAACGGACAGAGTGTACCTGGCTTCTGTTATGCCCACCTTAAGTTTGTGTTTGTAGTTGATTAACCGTTTGCTATGTTTTCGTACGAGTACTCTGTTCGCTATAGCGTTCGATGAAACGCTCAACGTCGCGGAGGTCATCGAACCGGGCTTCGAGCGTTGCGCGATCCCAATCCCACCAGGCGATCGCGAGCAACCGCGCCACGATCGCCTCGGGAAAACGTCGCCGGATGGGACGAGCCGGGACGCCTCCCACAATCATGTACGCCTCGACATCTCGGCTCACCACCGCACCTGCGCCAATCACGGCCCCGATGCCAACGGTGACCCCCGGCAAAATGATCGCGCCGTGGCCGATCCAGACATCGTGGCCAACCAGGCAGTGGTGCGCCCGCCGCCAGGCGAAGAAGTCGGCATCATCGCGCTCGGCAAAGCCGTACTGGGCACGCCGGTAGGTCAGATGATGCTGAGTCACCCGCTCGACCGGGTGGTTGCCAGGATTGATCCGCACATGCGAGGCGATCGAGCAGAAGCGCCCAATCGTAGCATAAATAATCTGGTTGTCGCCCGCACAGTAGCTATAGTCGCCAAATTCGCTTTCGACCAATTCGCTCTCCGGCCCAATCTCAGTCCAACTGCCGAGACGACATGCCCGTATGCGTGCGCTCGGGTGAATGCTCGGGCGCTCACTCAGTTGTGGTTCAACCAACGCCGCCGGTCGTTCGGGAAACTGCTCAATCGTATGCATAGCCAGGCTCCTGCTGCTTTCTAGTGTCCCCACATAATATCTCGATTCCGAGTCCCCACGCGCAAACTTGGATGGCCATTTTGGCAATGCACCGCCGCTTCAGATGACGCGTATGGGCTGATGCGCCCCTACTTCGTGCTACAATAGTAGCTGATAACGTATATTCAAGGGTGTTCCTATGCTCGAGCCTGGCTCTCTCATTTTGCAACGCTATCAGCTGGTGCGCCTGATTGGGCGTGGCGGGATGGGTGCAGTCTATGAGGCGCTTGATCGACGGCTCCGCAATACGGTCGCGCTCAAGCAGATGCTTGGGGATAATGCTGAGAATGCCGAGGCGTTTGAGCACGAGGCGCAGATCCTTGCTGGCCTCCGCCATACTGCGTTGCCCAAGGTGATTGACTATTTTCGCGATCCTGCTGGGCTTTTTCTGGTGATGGAGTTTTTTCCGGGCGCGGATCTCGCGGCGCTGCTTGCCCGCCGCGGTGAGCCGTTTCCTCTCGATGAGGTGCTTGGCTGGGCCGATCAGTTGCTCCGTGCGCTCGAGTATCTCCATTCCCGTCAGCCGCCGGTGCTCCACCGCGATATTAAGCCTCAGAATATCAAGTTGACCCCCGAAGCTCAGGTGGTGTTGCTCGATTTTGGGCTGGCGAAACGAGCCGCCCCCGGACGCTCAGCCAGTCTTTTTGGGTATACGTTGCAGTACGCGCCACTCGAGCAGATCGAGGCGTCTGGCACTGATCCTCGCTCGGATCTCTATGCGTTTGGGGCGACGCTGTATCATCTGTTGACGAATCAACCGCCGCCAAGTGCGCTGACCCGCGCGAATGCGTTGCTTGGCGGCCATGATGATCCGCTTGTTCCTGCCCATCACGTGAATGCTGCCGTGCCGCTCGAAGTCACCCAGTTTTTGGCCCAACTGGTTGCTGTTCACCGCGAAGAACGTTTTGCCTCGGCGACGATGGCGCGGATGCATCTGCGCGAGCTTGCGTCGCAGACGACGAATACGCTCGTGATCGCCGGCTCTGCTTCGGCGCAGGCGCTGCCCGGTCTGCCCGAGGCTTCGCCTGCGCCGGGGCAACCGATTAGTGTTGGTTGGCAACAGGTGCGTGATGCGGCGAATGCCCAGGCCGAGCCTGCTCTCCGTGAGTTGATCGGCACGCCCCGTCGTCCCGGGCCGTATCTCCCCGAGCTCTATGTGCCTCGTGAGGCGGTTGAGGCGGAACTGACCTCGTTCCTTGCTGAGTCTGTCGGTGCGTTGCTGATCCTCGGTGATGCCGGTGTTGGCAAGACCTGTTTGCTTTCCCATTGGGCGGCTTCGTTGCGTAAGTCCGGCGATGCGGTGCTCTTCTATCGTTGTGGTGGCTCGCTTGGCCCTGAACTTGACCGCGAGTTGGCCCGTGATCTCGGGCGCGACCACGTTGATCTGGTGCTGCACGATCTTAGCCAGATTGCGCACCTGGCCCAGGTTGCGCAACGTCGCCTCGTGATTATTTTTGATGCGCTGAATGAGTATCGCGGCGATGGAACCGTCGGCCCCGAAGGCTTGCTCAAGCAGATTGATAGTCTCGTTGGCCGCGTTGCCGGGCCGTGGCTCAAGGTGGTGGTCAGTTGCAATACGGCGACCTGGGGGCAGTTGGAACGCGCCGGTGCGACGCGCCTCTTTTGGAGCGCCTATTATCACGATGCCGACGGCCATCACGCGCTCGCCCCTGGCCTCTTTACGGAAGCTGAGTTGACCGAGGCGTATGCGCGTTATCAGGCGTTTTTTCAGTTGCAGACGCCCTTTGACCGGTTGCCCCCGGCGCTCTGCGAGCGGCTGGCGCGCCCGCTGATGTTGCGCCTGGTCGCCGAGAGTTCGCGTGGTGGCCCGGTGGCGTTTGCGGCGCGTGGTCTGCACCTGGGCCTCTTTCGGCGCTTTTATGACGAACGGGTTCGCCAGCGCCGCGACCAGCTTTTTGTTGAAGAACTTGCCGAGCAATTGTTGCGTCAGGGCCAGACGGCGCTGCCCCTGCGCGACCTCGCCCGCAACGAGTTGCTCCGCGAGGCGTTGCTCAGCGATGAACCCGACTCGACCTATATCCGCCTGCTTGATGACGGCATTCTGACCGAATTGAGTGGCGATCTGTTTGTTGGTGAAATGGTGAGTTTTGCCTATGCCGAATTGGGCGCATATGTGCTCGCCAGGCACTTGCTGCGCAATCCCGCGACGCGCACCAGTTTGCCGACGCTGCTCAATGGCTTGATGGAACGGGCGCGCAGCTTTCCGCTCGCCTTTGATATTGCCCGCACGACGCTGCTGATCGCCGGGCAACCCGAGACCTTTGCGGCGCTGGCGCAGTCGCCCGATATCGAGTTGCGTGAACTGGTCGCCCAGAGTCTCGTTGAGCTCTATGCCGACGAACCCGCCCGCGGCCTCGAGTTGATGAAGCGGCTCTGCGAGCATGAGGCCGACGAGAGCCGACGCACCGCGCTCAAGGCGGCCTATTATATTGGCCCGCAGGCGCGTGATCTCTTTCTCTGGGCGGCCAGTCGGGGCAGCACCGCCCTGCGGCGCGTGGCGCGTGATACGCTCTATTTGACCTGGCATTCTGATCCGCAGTTTACCTATGATCTGCTGCGCGAACTGGTGGCCCGGGTCAAGCCAGCGGCGATCCGCGATTTGCGCAATATTATCGAATTCTTCTTTGAACTCTCGGTGGTCATCTATATCAACCATCCCGAACGCGCTGATGTGCGCGATACGACGGTCGAGCTCTATTATGAACTTGCGCGCCAGCGCCTGCATCTCGATCTGCTCAATACCGGGATGTTTGGCAAGACGATTGAAGATCTTATTTTTCAGGCGGTTGCCAGTGCTTTTTCACAGCCAATTCTTGATACGATGCTGCTGACTGAAGTGGTGCCGGTCGAGGAGTTTTTTGCGATTCCCCAGGAGCGGCGCTCGTTGCTGGTGACAGTTGCCCCGCTCTTTGATCCTGCGACGCCGCTCGACCGCTATCAGCACGAACTCGAACTGCTGCTACAGGCCGAGAATGTCTTTTTCAACCTGGTGGCGATTGCCCAACTTGCCATTCACGCGACAACCGATTTTCCTTCGACCGAGACCTTTATCCGCACGCTCTATCCCCGGCTCCCCGGTGAGGGGCGACTCTGGCTGTTGCTCAGTTTCTGTGTGCTGCTGCCCACGACGCCACCGACCTGGACGCCGCTGATCGAGTGGTTGACCGAGCAACTCTTTCGCGATCACCCCGATCTGGTTTATGGCGAAACGCCGGGCATCCTGCAGCGCCTCGAGGATCTGCTGCTCTTGCCGCTGGGCCTGGCCTATGGCAAAGTCGGCCAGACGATGCCCCTGATCGAATTGATGCTTCAGGATGGCCTGCTCCGCGACGATACTCGGCAGGTCGACCGCGTTATTGCCGGTCTCGCCGCCGTTGGTTTCTACTACCCCGAGCCGGTGCTCCGCTTGCTCGGCAATGTCCTGACCGCCAGTGAGCACAACCTGCCTGCGACCCTGATCCATACCCTGGCGACCTTGCGCACACTGCATCTTGATGCGACCGATGTCTTTATGGCGCAGCACAGCCTCAGCGACGACTTTCAACGTCAGGTGGTTGCTGCGACCGATACCGAGTTGGTGCGCCGCTACATCTACTGGCTCGGACTCTACAATCAAGTTGTGCATTCGTGCTGCTACTACCCCAAAATGCGCCGCCAGATGGCGATGGCCGCGATGGAGATGCTGACTCAGGCTCAGGCACCGCACGAGTTCATTGGCACCTATACCGCCACCGTGTTTCGGATGCTGCGCGAAGCCGGCTTCAAGCTCTCTGAGTGGACGACGATCTGAAGGAGGCCTCTCTATGTCTATGCATGATGTTGAGCAGACGCTTGACGGCATTGATTATCTCGAATTTTATGTGAGCAATGCCCGTCAGGCGGCCCATTTTTACCGTACGACCCTTGGTCTCTTGCCTATTGCCTATGCTGGTCTCGAAACGGGTTCACGTGATCGCTGCTCGTACGTGCTCGCTCGCGAGGGGGTACGTTTTGTGTTGACCGCACCGTTGGTGCCTGATCATCCGATCGGGGCTTTTGTTGCCCGTCACGGTGATGGCGTCAAGGATATTGCGCTGCAGGTACCTGATGCCACGGCTGCCTATAACGCTGCGCTGCACGCCGGTGCCGCCGGTCTGCTCGAGCCGACTGTTTCTGAAGATCAGCACGGGCGGGTCATCAAGGCCACAATTGCCGCGTATGGCGAGGTTGTGCATAGTTTTGTGGAACGTAAAGCCTACACTGGCCCCTTCATGCCGGGCTTTACGTCGCTGACACCGCCGGACGAAGACCTCGACACCGGCATTGTTGCCATTGACCATATTGTGGCCAACGTCGAAACTGGGATGATGGATCGCTGGGTTGCCTACTACCGTGATGTGCTTGGCTTTCGCCAGTTGCACCATTTTGATGATGAGGCGATCAGCACCGAGTATAGTGCCCTGATGAGCAAGGTGATGCAGAATGGTACCGGGCGCATCAAGCTCCCGATCAACGAACCCGCCAAAGGGCGCAAAAAGAGCCAGATTGCCGAATTTCTCGACTACTTCGGCGGCCCAGGGGTGCAGCATATCGCCCTGGAAAGCAACGATATTTGTGCGACCGTGGAAACCTTGCGCACCGCAGGGCTACGCTTTATCACGGTTCCCGCGACCTACTACGACGACCTGAATGAACGGGTCGGCCCGCTTGACGAGAATCTCGCGACGCTACGCGAATACAACGTGCTCGTTGATCGCGACGAAGAGGGCTATATGCTCCAGATCTTTAGCCAGCCATTGCAGGATCGGCCCACGCTCTTTGTCGAAGTGATCCAGCGCAAAGGCAGTCGTGGCTTTGGCAAAGGCAACTTCAAGGCGCTTTTCGAGGCGATTGAGCGTGAGCAAGATCGCCGGGGAAATCTCTAGATCTAATGCCTTGCACATAAGGTGGTTTTTTTGACGCAAAGGCGCGAAGGGTTTCAGGTGGTTTTTTGACGCAAAGGCGCAAAGGCGCGAAGGGTTTCAGGCGGTTTTTTTGACGCAAAGGCGCGAAGGCGCGAAGGGTGTAGCTGTGGGCCAAGTATGTATCGTTAGCGGTGTTGACGAAACAACCTGGTGGCTTACCGAACTGTTGTCGAGCCAGGGCCACGCAGTGTTGTCAGTTGCTGATGTTCACGCTCTTGCTGCGACCTTGCCGTCACCGCCTGATGTCCTGGTCATTGATGCCCGCGCCGATCGGTCGCAGGCGCTGGACATCCTGGCGATGGTTGAGTCTCGTTCAGCGCTGGAATGTGTGCCCATCCTGCTGCTGGATGAGGAGCCAGCGGCAGAGTTGATCAAGCTCATCGCCGTTGCGTCTGGCGATTATCTGGTGGGGCCTTTGCTCAGCGAGGCGATTGTGGCGCGAGTGGAGTTGGCATTGCGTCGCGGGTCATATCTGCGGGCTACGCAGCAAGCGTCTAGCTCCAATACTTTTCAAATAAGCTCACGCGAAGGCGCGAAGGCGCGAAGGGTTCGCTCACGTACGCGAAAACCTTTGCGCCTTTGCGCCTTTGCGTCAAAACAATCGCCTTCTTTGCAAGGTATTGCGTCTAGCTCCTCTCCACAGCCGTCGGAGACGCCAGACCATGCGGGTGCGCATCGGCAAGCGTCGGTTCCTGCCTCGGTATTCGAGCGAGCCATCGAGTGCCTGCCCATCGGGGTAATGATTGTCTCGCTGATGAATCAGATCGAGTATGTCAACCAGGCACTCTGTGATTTTGTTGGCTACAGCACGGAAGAGTTGATCGGGCGTCAGCCCGGATTCATGGTCTTGCCCGAGGATCACGCGGCCACGGTGGCAAGGGGCCATTTGCTTGCGGCCGGTCAGATCGACCAGTTTGTCCACGAGCGCCGCCGCTACGTGCGGAAGGACGGTGCGCTTGCCCTCGGCAAACTGACGGTTTACGCTCCTCGCGACGATGCTGGTCGCCCGGCGGCCTTCCTGGGCTTCATTGAAGACATTGGCAACCGTGTCTGGGTCGAGGATCAACTCGCTCGCTATACCCGCTATCAGCAGGCGCTTGCCAACGCCTCCCTGACGCTGCTCACCGCTGCGCCGGATGCCGCCACGCGTTCCACCGCGCTCCGCAAGGCACTCGAGCAATTGCTCGACGGTGCCACGGTTGGCAGGGCCTACATGTTCCGCAATGTCCCAGATCCGCAACACGGGCTCGCACTTGACCTCGTCGCCGAGGCCTGGTCAGCGGGCCAGCGCTCGCTCCGCCAGGGCTCCGATCCCGACGACCTCGCGCCGTTGCCCTACGCAATCTTGCCGCAAGCGCATCGCGAGCGCATGCTTGCCGGTCTCCCCGCGGGCGGTCTCGTGCAAGATATTTATGCTGAAACCCCCGACATGCTTGCCATCGTGTCAGGCGAAGGCATTCGCTCGACGCAGACGGTGCCTGTCCATCTTGACGGGCGGCTGTGGGGTATGCTCGGCTTTGATGCTTATGCCGAGCCGCGGGTCTGGGATCACACTGACTTGATGCTGCTGACTTCGGCAGCATCAATGCTTGGCCAGACCTTGCACCGTTGGCAGATTGAGGATGATCTGCGGGCGACCAGCCAGTTCCTGGCCACTACCGGGGAAGTGGCGCATGTTGGTGGGTGGACGGTCGATCTCGAAACCAGGGTTCCGATCCTCTCGAGCGAACTGGCGCGTCTGCTTGAGCTTGACGCCAATGCGCCTCTTGACCTCGAACAGTTGCTGACGTTCTACCCGCCCGAGGTTCAGCCGGAGATCAGGACGGTTGTGAGGGCGGCGATCCAGGATGGTGACGGGTGGGAGCTGGAATTGCCGATGATCACGACGAGCGGGCGCCGTATCTGGGTGAACTCACGCGGCCAGGCCGAGCGGCGCAAAGGCCGGACGGTGCGTCTCTACGGTGCGGTGCAGGATGTCACCCGGCGCAAGGAGGCGGAGCTACGGCTGGCGAATCAGCTCTCGATTGAGGCGGCCATGGTGAAGTGCTCGCAGGAATTGCTGGCACCAGTGCGCTCAGAGGCCGACCTGGCGCAGGTCGCCGCGCCCGCGCTCGAGCACCTACGGGCGGCACTGAACATTGACCAGGCCTATCTGATGCGCTTGGTCGCCGACCCCACCGATCCCTATCTGACCCTGGTGGCCTTAGCCACCATCCCAATTGACGAATCATTTGCCGAGCACCCCCTTGCCCAGCGTTTCTCGCTTTCCTTCATTCCCCAGGCGCGTCTCAATACGTTGTTGCGCGGGGACGTCCTGCTCGGGATGCCTGATCAATCCGAGCTTGCGCCCCCTGCGCAGCAGTCGTGGCGAGCCCTTGATCAGGCGCATGCCCGCATTACCTTCCCGGTGCGTATCGATGGCGCACTCTGGGGCGTGCTTGGCTTCAATGGGCTGACCGAACGGGCGTGGGATGAACAGGAGCAGACGGTGCTGCGGACGACTGCCGAGATGTTTAGTCATGTGATCCGGCGCTGGATCGCTGAGAGCGAGTTGCGCCGTAGCGAGGAACAATTCCGTACGGCGGTCGAGACGATGCTCGATGGCTTTGCGATCCTTGATACGGTGCGCGACGAAGCGGGCAAGATCGTTGACTTTCGTTACCGCTATATCAACGAAGTCGGCTGCCTACTCAACCAGCGCACCCGTGAAGCGCACCTCGGTCACTCGTTGCTTGATCTGCTGCCCGCCTATCGCGATAGCAACCTCTTTGCTGACTATGTTCGTCTGGTCGAAACCGGGATGCCGGTCGCTCGTGAACACCTGGTCTACGAAGATCAGGCTGACCAGGGCGAGCGGCTGGTGCGGTTATACGATGTCCGTGCTGCCCGTCTCGGTGACGGCTTCGCGATGATCTGGCGCGATATCACCGACCGGCGCCTCGCCCACGAGTCGCTCGCCAGGGCCAATGCCGATTTACTGCGCCGTGTGAGCGAGTTGCGCACCCTTAACACCGTTGCGCAGACGCTTGTCTTTACCCAGGATCTGCCCGCGGGCCTAGAGACGGTCTGTGCAGCCGTCGCAGCGCAGACCGGTGCGCAGTCGGTCGTCATTGTCGGCTTTGCGCAACGACGCCGGAGCGAAGGAACCGAGGCTACGGTCACGCCTGATCTCGATCAGCTAGCCGGGGTGAGCGTGCTCGCCCCCGAGGATTTCGGGATCCTCGGTGATGCGTTGCTTGCCCAGCGTCGCCCCATCGCACTGGTGCGGAAGGAGACAAACTTCATTCTGAGTGAAACGACCCTGCACCGTCTCCAATGTGCCGACGCAGCCTATCTGTTGCTCGTCCCGCTGACCGCGCCAACGGGCAACCTTGGACTGCTTGCCCTGGGGCGAGGGTCATCAGGCCACGCCTTTAGCGCCGAGAACCAGAGTTTCGCCGAGACGGTAGCGGGCCAGATCGCAACGGCAATCAGCAATGCGCAGCTTGCTGAACAGGCCCGCCGTGCCGCAACTCTTGCCGAGCGCAACCGGGTTGCGCACGACCTGCACGACTCGGCGACTCAATCTCTCTACAGCCTGGTCTTGATCGCTGCCGGCTGGGCGATGCAGGCCAGCAATGGGCGTCTGACCGACACCCCTGCGAAGTTCACCCAGCTGAGTGAGATCGCGGTGCAGGTGTTGAAAGAGCTACGCCTGCTGATCTACCAACTGCGTCATCCCGAGCTCGAGGCAGTCGGGCTCATCAAGGCACTTGAGGAGCGCCTTGCTGCGGTAGAGCAACGAGCGAACATCGCCACGACCTTCGAGGTCACCGGCGAACTCGCGGGTCTTCCACTGGAACACGAAGAGCAGCTCTACATGATGCTGCAGGAAGTACTCAACAACGCCTTGCGCCACGCACGGGCGAGCAAGGTGAGCCTGACTGTTCATGCCGCCGACGATGTCATCATCTTCACCGTGCGTGATGATGGCATTGGTTTCGATCCCGAACTCACTTCAGGTGGGTTAGGGTTACGTAGTTTGCAAGAGCGCGCAGCCAAGATCGGTGCCCGCCTGAGCCTCAGTTCGCAGCCAGGGCAGGGCACCCTTATTGAGATTCGCGTTCCAGCCACAACGACAACAGGAGGTATTTCCCGTGTCTGAGCAGATTCGTGTATTGATTGCCGACGACCACCCGCTCATCCGCCAGGGGCTTGAGATCGTTATCGAAGAGCAGCCCGATATGGAACTGGTCGCTCAGGCGGTTGACGGCCTCGATGCCGTTGCGAAGGCGCTTGCGACGCGCCCCGACGTGGCGTTGCTGGATCTAAAGATGCCAAAGCAAGATGGTCTGATGGCAATGCAACAGATTCAGGAGGCCTTGCCCAAGACGAGTTGCATCATCCTCACCAGCTTCACTGATGACGTGCAGGTGCTTGAGGCAATTGAGGCGGGCGCAAAGGGCTTTTTGAATAAGGACTCGAACCACGAGGATCTCTTGGGCGCGATTCGGGCCGTCAGCAGAGGTGATGCCGCCCTCCACCCGGCGGCGGCACGGGTGCTGATGCAATCCTACAAAGCCTCGCGCCAGCCCGCCGTAGCGGGCAATGCCTTGACGCCGATGGAATTGCGGGTGCTTCAACTGTTGGCCACCGGGGCGTCGAACCGTGAGCTTGCTGCAACCCTGGGCGTATCGGTGCGCACAGTGACGACCCATGTCCGCAACATTCTCGACAAACTCCAGTTGAAAAACCGCACGCAGGCGGCTCTCTATGCCCGCGAAAATCGACTCACCGATCCGCATTCGTAATGCCAATGATAGCATTTTAGAGTGCAGATTCCTCACTCCGCTCCGCTCCGTTCGGAATGACAGAGCTGGCGTTGGCAGCCCGCTGCGCTTGCCGTGGCACCTTGCTGCGCCCGCCTTGTCACCCCGAGCGCAGCGAGGGGTCTTCCGTGCGCCGCAGGGCAGATTCCTCACTCCGCTCCGCTCCGTTCGGAATGACAGAGCTGGCGTTGGCAGCCCGCTGCGCTTGCCGTGGCACCTTGCTGCGCCCGCCTTGTCACCCCGAGCGCAGCGA
>NZ_SIJK02000079.1 GCF_004762035.2 Candidatus Chloroploca mongolica
GCTGGCCGGGGTCAGTGCCGGGCTGTCCAGGGTCGGTGCCGGGCTGGCCGGGGTCGGTGCCGGGCTGGCCGGGGTCAGTGCCGGGCTGGCCGGGGTCAGTGCCGGGGTCACCAGGGTCGGTGGTTGGTTCCACCCCGATAATCGGATTTTCGGCAAGAGCCGTTGCGGTTGCGGCAACAATCGCCTGCTGGGTCGCATTCGGTTCAGCGACCTGCGTACCGCCGAAGAAATCTGAGAAGAGGAACGCAAGCAATAGCCCGACCAGGCCAAGCCCGACGAGGAAGAGCAACAGCGCGAGCAGCGGACTAAAGCCGCGACGCGGTTCTTCATACTCATCGTTATAAACGGCTGAACGGCGGCTCTTTGCCGGCTCGGCCTCGTCGCGACGGCGCTGCGACGAGGCAGCGAGCATGGCGGCGCGATCAGCGGTAAGCTTCTCATCTTGCGGATCGGCATGATGAGGCACACCTTCAGCCCGACGCACTGGACCAGACGTATCGGCACTGATGGCATCTCCGAGGTTATCGAGTTCAGCGAAAGGATCGTCCTCGAACGCATCATCAGTGATCGCCTCAGTCGGTGGTGGTGGGGGCGGCGGTACTTCGTGAATGCCTGCGCGCATGGTCGTACTGGGACGGACACCCAGGGCATTGAGGCCCTTGATCGCCATTTCATTCTGAGGATCGAGTGTCAGGACACGTTCAAGCGCATTCTGGCGTTCTTCACGATTCTCAGCGACACCAGCGAGCCAGAGCCACCCCTGGGCGTTTTCAGGCTCTTGGCGAGTGAGCAGGCGAAAGAGTTGACGGGCTTCGTCTTTTTTGCCCTCGCGTGCGGCTTCAATGCCCAGTTGCAAAATGCTTTCCGGCTCCGCCATGAACAATCCTTCCTCTTGTGCCACTGTGGGCAGGAACGATAGAACAAACAGATCGTCTCTGTTACTCGGTGCCTATTCTAGCACACGTCGTAATGAGGGTCAACAGTTTTTCTGCGTAGGATGGCGCTATCACGGTCTCGCTGCCACATATCCTGCGCAAAAGTGCAAAGCGTTTTTGGCCTGCTGGTGGCAATTGTGGGCCAGGAGAGGGCAAAGAAGCGGAACGCTCGTTGCCGGGAGAGACACCCGCCCTGGAAGGCACAACTACGCTTGGATGTGGCAGGAGCGGGCGCTTCGCCCTTACTGGTCTTGAGGGACAAAGCCCTCTACGGTTGATGGGCCTGCCGTGGTTGGCGAAGGGTCTGCCTCTTGTGCGGGGGCCACGCTTGTTTCGGTGAGTACAGGGTGTTCACCATAGACAAAGCCTGCGCGTTCGGCAACGAGCGAGAGGGTCTTTTGCGTTGAGCGATGCGGTTTGTGAATGCCCGTTTCCCATTCGCTGATCGTTTGTTGGCGCACTTCCAATTCATCAGCCATTTGTTGTTGCGTCATGCCCATATGCTCACGCAGGGCACGAATGCGTTGTGGGTCCCACGTTTGACGTGATGTGCGCTTGGATTTTGTTGGTGGATACTGGTATTCGTCGTTCATACGGCTTTTCTTCTCAGGTAGGCTTCTTTCTTATCGCTTCCGAACGGGTGCTGGGGCTGCTTCCCTAAACCTGGTTTCTTGTGCTGGCAACAGGCTAGCATAGCTAGCCTGTTGCCAGCACAAGAAAGATACCTGTTGCGCTGCAAGTACAGGTTCACAAAGCGTGTTACAGTTGCTTTTGTCTCTTTATATTGTAACACGAGACCGGATAGGATCAAGCCCGTGCGAATGGGATCTTTGAAAGGATGTGATCTATGGTTGACGAGAGGGGTGCGCAACACGCGGATCTGAAGGCACTGGTGCAGGCGCAATTTGCCCCTGTTGCCCAGGCGTATGTGACCAGTCGTACGCATGCGATGGGGGGGGATCTGGCGCGCCTGGTTGAATTGGCCGCCCTGACGGGTGACGAAGTCGTCCTTGATGTGGCGACTGGTGGGGGGCATATGGCGCTTGCGCTTGCGCCGTTTGTGCGTCATGTGATTGCGGTCGATTTGACCCTGGCGATGTTGCATGCGGCGCGTGATCACCTGGCGGCACAGGGCTTTGAACGGGTGAGTTACGTGCGTTGTGAGGCTGAACGCCTGCCGTGTGCACCTGCGTCGCTCGATCTGGTCTGTTGCCGTGTGGCTGCCCATCATTTTGCTGATGTACAGGCCTTTGTGACCGGAGCAGCGCAGGCGTTACGCGCTGGGGGGCGGTTGCTCATTTCTGATCATATCGGTCTGGAAGATCCTGAGCTCGATGCGTTTATGGATCGCTTCGAGCGCTGGCGTGATCCCAGCCACGTCCGGGCCCATTCGTACCACGCCTGGCAGACGTTTTGTACCACGGCGGGGCTTGAGGTGGTGCATCAGGAGGATGATCCGCGTGAGCCGTATCAGTTTGCTGAGTGGACGGCACGAATTGGGATGCCTGCTGCCGAGCGTGAGGCGCTTGAGCGCTGGTTGCTTGCGGCCCCGGCCCGTTTGCATGAGCAGTTTGCCCTGACCGTGGAGGAAGGCCGGGTCGTTTCACTACGTGGGCGTTTCGGCTTGATCGTGGCGCGCAAGCCTTGAACTATTTAGCCGCCGAAACGCATTGTTTCTGGCAACTGCACCGCGACGACTTCGCCGCGTACGCAGATGGCGTTGTCGGCGATGATCCAGGCTTCGATGATCACTTTGCGCCCTTTGACCTCTTTGACGCGTCCGCGGATTTCGAGCGGGTTGCCGAGTGGCGTTGGGCGGAGATAGTCAACGTGGAGTGAGGCGGTGACGTAACGGAGGGGCGGTTCACTGCCCATTGGTCGCCCGGCGGCCTGGTAGCCTGCTGCGGCTGCCGTGCCGGTGCCGTGACAGTCGATCAAGGAGGCGAGCAAGCCGCCATAGACGTACCCAGGGATGGCGGTGTGTTCAGGTCGCGGCGTAAAAAAAGCCACCGACTCGTCGCCGTCCCACTGGCTCTTGAGTTGGAGGCCATCCTGGTTGAGGCGGCCACAGCCATAACAGTGGCTCAATTCATCGGGATAGTAGTCTTGAAAGGCTGGTTTATTCATCGCAGGCTTATGCTTTCCAGATCCGGACGGTGCCATCGCGTGACCCGCTGATAAGATGTTGCTGGTTTGCATTATAAAGCAGGTGCTCGATTGTGCCAGCATGGGCATGAATAAGATTCGTACGCCGGGGCCGCCAGTTGCGCTGGGTGATGCGCCAGAAGTGGAGGCGACCCTCGGCATCGCCGGCTACCAGGGTGTGATCTCCTCCGGCAAAGGTCAGACTGGTCACGGCGCTTTCGATTCCTTCGAGTATCCCGAGGGTGCGGTGTTCCTGCCGATGCCAGAGCTGGATCGTGCCTTCGCTGCTGCCGATGGCGAGCAGGCGCCCATCGAGACTGGTGCCCAGGCTGCGAATTTCTTCGCCCTGGCAGGGTAGGTGCTGGCTGGATCGTTCGCGTTCTGCTTCGAGATCGTTGAGGTGCCAGATCTGGATCGCGCTTTCGTCAGTGGCAACAAAAATGGCCTGACATTGAGCATCGAACCGGATCAGGCGTGGCCGCCCTTGGAGACCACGCAAGACGCGCCAGAACTGACCTCCCGCTGCCGTTTCTGCGGGAGTGATGCGCCAGAGTTGCACCGTGCCGGTGCCGTCGGTGCAGGCGAGAAGGCGCCCGTTGGACGCAAGGCAGGCAACGCGATTGCTGCCGTGCGTCTGCCACAAAATGCGCGAGGCTCCAGTCGTGGTAGTACAGGCACGAATCGTACGATCACTGGCGGCGGTAATCAGATGATCCGGTTCGTAAAAGGCGGCACTGATGATCGGCCCGACATGATCCTGCTGACGGATGCGCGTGCCGCCTTCGGCGGTCAATTCGTGGATGGTCACGGCCCCTTCACTGCTCCCGAGGGCAAGCAGCGTGCCTTCGGTGTTCAGCGTCAGGCTGGTGACGCGGCCACTCAGGGGGCGCAGGCTGGTGATATGCGCGCTGCTTGCCGTCTGCCAGACATGCAAGCGATTATCTTCGCCGAGGCTCGCGATCAGGCTGCCATCGGGGCTAAAGGTCGTACTGGTCAGGGGGTTTTGATGCTGACCAACGATCCTGAGCAACGCCCCGGTGGCGGTCTGCCAGAGGCGCAAGGTTCCATCGGTCGCCCCGGTGGCGAGCATGTCGCCGGTTGGCGCGAAGGCGAGGGTCTCAACGGCGCCTTCGTGGCCTTCGAGGGTCACGCGGAGCTTCCAGGTTGCGGTTTCCCAGAGGCGGACGCGGCGGCCACGTGAACCTGCGGCGAGCAGGGTCTTATCGGGGCTAAAGGCCAGCGCTTCGACCGTACCACCGTGCCCGGCCAGCGTTTGGATCAGCACGCGGTCAAAGGTGCGCCAGATGCGGACACTTTGATCAGCGCTGCCGGTTGCCAGCAAGGTGCCATCGGCGTTGAAAGCCAGGGCGGTCACGGTATCGCTATGCTCGGGCAAGGTTGCGAGCACCACCGGCTGGCCTGCGCTGAGACGCCAGAGCCGCACCCGACGATCGCGCCCCCCCGAAGCAATCAGCCGTTCATCAGGGGCAAAGGCCAGACTCTGGATCATCCCGGTATGCCCACTACAGATGCTGTGCAACTGACCGTTTGCGAGTTCCCAGAGCATAATTCTGGTTCCGGCAGCGAGGGCCAGCAACTGACCGCTTGGGCTGAGACTGGCACAATGGGTCGGATGATCAATCGCCCAGCGCGGTGTTCCATCGCCGAGTGCGAGCAAAACCGGGCCACCACCTGAGATGACCAGGGCGTGCGCTTGATCGATCAGGAAGAGCGCACGTGGCACACCGCGCCCCAGCCGTCGGAGCAAGCCATGCGCCTCAAGTTCATCGAGTGCAAAGCTGCCTTCGGGGACAAGGGCTGGATGTGAGGGCGCAGCCGGTGTTTCTGGTGCAGTGACAGGGGGTGGGGTGGCGGTGGTTGCAAGGTGATTGTGGAGCAGGTCACGGAAGCGCTCGTAGCTGCGTGCGCTGAAGAGATCAAGCGTTGGTGTGGCCCTGAGACTTGCCGGGAGCGTGCAACTGGTTAACTTGAGCGTTACGACAAAGCGGTGAGGGGCGGGCGTAAGGTTGAGCAACTCGGTCAGACTGCTCACAAGCGAGGGTGGCTGGTCATTGGGCATGCTGCGTCGCGAGAGGCAGAAGACCACGGCCCTTGCCTGTGCCAGCGTCTCACGCCAGATGCGTGGCGAAGCACCGAGATCAGGCAGTTGGCTCACCAGCGTGATGGCGAACCCATCGATCTGCAGGCGACTGACCAACCCCTGCACCACAGGGAGATCCTCGGGTACGGCGATGAAGAGCACGTTTGCCTCAACGTCAGTTGCCTGAGAATATGTCATGCCAGCTATTCTACCACCATCAGCGCATCAACAGTGGTACATAGAATTGATGAGGGACGGGCAGCGCTGCTCCCTCCATGGTTGCCAGATAGTCCATCCCATTGCCACGCACCCCACCCAATGCATAGAAAGTACCGACGGAACCTCTGGCTGCGCTGAGATAACCGCGTGCCACTGACAGGGAAGGCCCGGCTCTCCAGGTGTCGGTTGTGGGATCATACCCTTCGACACTGGCGAGCCAACTGCTCGCAAAGGCATAGCCCCCGAGAACGAAGATCGTGCCATACGGCCCGGTCACGGCTGCGGCCCCCTCACGGCGAGTCGGCATCGGCGTTTTTGTGTGCCAGGTATCGGTCTGTGGATCATATGCCTCAACAACGTTCAGGGCCGTCCCACTGCGACGCGTACCACCAAAAACGTAGATCCAGCCATCTGCTCCAACCGCGACCGCACTCGCCCAGCGTGGCGTCGGCATGGGTGCGCGTTCATGCCACTCATCGGTCGCTGGGTTATACACCTCGACAACTGATAGCTCCTGGTCAAGCGCATCCCGTCCGCCAATGGCATAGATGTTCCCTTGTACCGCCGCAGCACCAAGCAATGCGCGGGCCGTGGGCAATGGCGCGACGCTTTGCCAAGCATCACTGGTTGCATCATAGGCTTCGACGAGGGAACTGACCCCAATGCTGTAGCCACCCAGCGCATAGATTGTGCCATCCAGGGTTACCGCCGCAAGGCTATTGCGTCCCGTCGCCAGTGGAGCAAGGGTTTGCCAGGTCGCCGTATGGGGATGATAGGCTTCAACAACGGCTGTGGGACCAGCAGGCGTCCAGCCCCCAATCGCCACCACCCGTCCATCTGCTAGCGTCGCAGCCGCAAGATAGCCACGGGGACTGGGCATGCCAGGGTGTAGTTCCCAGTGCAACGTATCGGTTGAGGCAGGCACTTGCGTGACGACCATGGCCTGGGTAGTCAGGGACGGCCAGGTGAACCCGAGGAGGCAGAGCAAACTGATCGTTGCAACGAGGATGCGGGGTTGACCTTGCATATGCATATTCTACCTTTAGCTATGGAGAAGCGTATCCATGCCTAGGCATGTTTCAAATGAGCTTGACCGTTCGCAGCGAAGGTAGCACCGGCTTCCAGCCGGTCAGGAAGCCCCACCGGCTGGAAGCCGGTGCTACTAAACGGCGCAGCCTATCAGTCGTGCTGACAGGCTGCGCGAGAGACAGTCAACTACTCACCGGTGACGGTGATTGTCCCGATGGTTGTCCAGGGGCTACTATTCCCGGCATGATCGAGGCTCTGCAGCCGTACGAGGTACTCGCCAGGATTGAGTGGCTCGGTCTTGACGACCGGGTCAGGCGTAAACCAGCGTGACGTACCTTCAGGATCGGCACCGATATAAACGAGGTAGCCTTTGACGCCCGAGAGCGCATCTTCAGCGGGTTGCCAGGGCACGACCACGACCCCCGGTTTTACCGTCATGGCCGGGATCGCTACGGGTGCCGAGGGTGGTGTTTGGTCGAAGCCAACCGGCCCATAGCTGGCGAGGGTCTGCTTGCCATCGGGCCCCCAGGCGCGCACATAGAGCGTATGTTTGCCTTCGCCCTTATCGGACAGTTGGGCATAGCCGTCAATCACCGACGGGAACATCGGGCGATCTTCCGCAGGTTCCTGGTTCCAGGCCTGACTGAGGCCACCGCCGCCCCAGTTGATCGTAAACTCGACCCGCAGATCCTGATTTGTCCAGGTGTCGGGTTGGAGCTCCGAACTGAAGACGACCTCGGGTGGTTGCAGCGCCATGGCGGTCATTACTTTGCCGCCGTGCTGATTGCAGCCACCAATCTCGGGAAGGTCATAGCCTTCAGCGAATTTGAGTGGGATCGACTGTTTGCCACTCCAACCATCACGATTCGCCGTAAAAGCGGTGAAATGGAGATGGGGGGTACCGGGTGAACCGCGATCACCGGCGTACCCAAGGGTCTGACCGGCTTCAAAGAAGACACCGCGGGAGGTCGTCACCGCACGTTGGAGATGGGTATACATCGTGAAGAACTGATTCCCGTGATGGAGAATAAGCGTTCCACTGCGGGCTTCCCAATGCCAGACGGTGCCATTCGCGGCGGCGCGGATCGGTGCGCCATAGGTAGGTCCATTGACCTGAATAAGATCAAGTGAATAGCGATCCCAGCTATTGTGGGTACCGCAAGCATAACCTTGAATAATGCGCCAGGATTCGCCAGCCGGGGTTGGCAGAACCAGACTTCGAGCGGCCTGAGCGGGTGACGGGCTCAGGGTGGAAACTGTGAGCAGAACCAGCAGTAGGATGCAAGCGAGCATGCGTTGACGTGAGCCGAGGACAAACTTGCCGGGCAGAGTCGCACGTAGACTCAACAAATGTGAACCTCCTGGGTCAGTAATGGTGGGGCGAACCCCGTGATCGTTCCTGGATCAGGCCGGTTGCAAACAGGGCAAACGGCCATGTGGAGAGCCTTTTTGAAGCTCTGGGAAGCACGAGCAAACTTGGCTCGTCGCTTCACTGTGAAGAGATGTGCCCTGACGTTCGTGGTCAAGCGGCCTGATAAACATATCACAAACTGACAAAATGATCAAATTTTGGTTGAGATCGAGCCCACACTGCCCATCTCAACCAGGGTGGGGTTGAGGCGTAGCCCGCGATGCTTCGGCGGAGGCGAGGTGGGATTGTGGCGTAGCCCGAGTTACTTCGGTGGGGTGAGGGGGTAGTTGTGGTATGATACATGGCATGGCAAAGCCAGATATTCTCATTGTGGGTGCAGCAGATACCGGTCGTGCGCCGATGGCGGCGGCGATGTTGCGGCGTTTGCTTGGCGAGCAGGGCTTGCCGTGGGACGTGGCCTCAACGGGGATTGTGGGGCATGACGGTTATCCGGCCGAGCCAGAGGCGCGCTCGGCGATGATGATCCTCGGGTTTGATCTGGATACTCATTGTGCGCGTTCCCTCACGCCTGAACTGGTGGTGCAGGCACGGGTATTGCTGGCGATTGATAGCGGCATTGCCCGTGTGGTGCGAATGCGCTTTCCTGATGCGGTGACAGTGAGTCTGGGTGAACTGGCCGGTCGGGCGCGCGATATCCCTGACCCTTTTCGCATGCAGGTCGGGGCCTGGGTGCAATATGGTAATGAAATTGTAATGTTGTTGCGGGCTGGTATGGTGCGCCTGGGCCAACTTGTTGACCCTGCATGGTCGCCGGACACCGGGGCGGGCTCTTCTCCCAAACCTGCGGCTGCGCCGTCTGCAGAAGCGATCATCGCTGATCCGTCGCTCCTTGACCTGGCGGTGCGCGGTGTTGCGTTGCCTGCTGCCACTCTATCAACGGCACTGCCGCACGAGTGGCGTGCGCCTTCGCCGCTAATGGATCAAGCGGCGCTTCTGGTGCAACGAGCCGAGCATATCTTGCAACTTGTGGCCGATCGGCCTGATGTGATCGTCTGGGCAGCGGCGCGTCACTATCTATTGGCCGATCTGAGTGAGCTCGAGCAAGCCGCACCTTCTGATGGCTTTGGGCGCGCCTACCTGGCGTTGGTACGAGCGATGCTGGTGCTGGCGAGCACTATGCCGACGCCTGATCAGGCGCACCTGTTGCTCAAGGTGTTTGCCCGGCTGACTGCGCCAATAACCGCAGCGGATGTGACCGATGCTTCAGCGATGTTGAGTCATTTTCAGTAAATTATGCTCAAAAAACGATCAGCAAAGCTGATCGTTTTTTGAGCATAATTTACTGAAAATGAACATCAGGTGATCCGTGGGGCGAGACCCTGGCGAAAGACGGCGACAACTGTATCGGCGAGGCGTTCGGGGTCTGGTTCGCCGCTGACGCTGATCCAGCCGATACTGGGTGAGATATTGAGCGCATTGAAGATGCGGACGACGCTGGCGACATCAACCGAGGGGTCAATTTCGCCGACAGCAATGGCCTCTTCGATGGTGGCGACCAGGCGGGCATCAATGCGTGCAATGTAGTCGTGCGAGCGTGGGTGGCGTTCCAGCAGATCAATGATCTCGGGCAGCCAGAGTTGCATCGCGCAGGTACGATGCTCGATTTGCAGGCGCACACTGGTATGGAGAAAGGTGAGGAGGCGTTGCAACGGAGAAGCCTCGCTCGCCGCCTCGACCTGGGCAAAGGTACGCTCCATCAATTGCATTGCCATCGTCGCCACGAGATCCTCTTTGGTGGGGAACTGATTGTAGAGCGTCGGCTTAGAGACGCCAACGCGTGCCGCGAGTTCTTCCATCGAGAAGGCAGCATAGCCCCGCTCGGCCATCAACTGGTGCGTAGCGGCGAGGATTTCATCACGGAGCAATGCTTTACGACGTTCGCGTAGGGTTTGACTCATAGACTTTCTCAATAATGGGGGCTGTCGCCCTAAAACCCATGCTTGTGCTGGCGTAAACGGCCAGTGAAGCTGGCCGTTTACGCCAGCACAAGCGAGATTCTTGGGGGCCTGCAGCCCCCAAATCCCCAGCCGGAAGGCACTCCTTAGCCATCAAGTTGGATGGTGACACGGGCGCTCATGCCGGCGCGCAGCCCTGTCTGTTCATCGAGGGTGATGCGGACGGCAAAGGTGCGGACGTTGCCGACGACGGTTGCGGTCGGGGCGATAAAGCTGACGTTGCCAGTAAAGGTTTGTCCTGGGATCGCGTCGAGCGTCACGGTGGCGGGCATGCCTTCGCGGACGCGGGCGACATCGGTATCGCTGATACTGACTTCGACGCGCAATTCACTGATATCAACGATCTGCACCACCGGCACAGCGCCGGCACCGACGCTGTCACCGATTTCGACGTTGACGATGGCAATGGTGCCATCGAAGGGGGCGCGGAGCACGGCTTTGCCGAGGTTGAGTTGGGCTGATTCGACGGCAGCGCGGGCCTGTTCAACTTGGGCGAGCGAGCCAGCCAGCGTGGCCGCAGTCGGATCGCTGGTGGCGCGGGCGAGATTGGCCTGGGCTACGGCGATGCCTGCGCGGGCGGCGTCGAGTGAGCCAGCGCGCTGGTCGCCGCGCAAGCGGTCGAGTGACGCACGGGCCTGCGCAACCTGGGCATCAACGGCGGCGCGTTGCTCGGCGGTGGCCCCATCGAGCAGGCGTTGCAGGCTTGCTTCAGCGTTGGCAACGCCTGCTTCGGCGGCACGGATGCCTTCGACCTCATTCTGGGTCGCCTGGTCGTAGGCGAGTTGGGCCTGGGCAAAACGCGTCTCGGCGTTCTGTACCGCCCGCAGCGTCTGCTGCTCGGCGTCCAGCGCCTCTTGCGGGATTTCCCGGCCAAACTTGCTCAGCTGCAACTCGGTTTCGCGATTGCGCCAGTAGATATCTGAATAGGCTTGTTGGGCGTCACGCAGACCATTGGCGGCGATATCGAGTTGGAGTTGCGCATTGGTCTTAGCCGCCGAGAGATTTGTCCGTTGCACTTCAAGATTGGCGCGGGCCTGAGCGACGCCTGCTTCGGCCTGCTGGAGATCGGGGGTGCGTGGGCCTGCGGCTACGTCGGCCTGGCGTGCAAGCGCGCTGGCAAGCGCAGCCTCGGCAGCGGCAATATCTTCGGATGTAACGCTACCAGTGGTCTGGCGCAGCCCTGCCTGGGCCTGGGCAACCTGGGCGCGGGCAGCGGCCACCTCTTCCGGGGTAGCGCCTTCAATGAGGCGCTCATAGCCAGCCTGGGCCTGAGCCAGCCCGGCTTCGGCCTGGCGCAAGCCCAGTTCAAGCTCGGAGACATCAAGCCGGATCAATTCCTGGCCTTCACTGACACTCATACCCTCTTCGACCATCACCTCGGCCACGGTACCGGGCACCCGGAAGAGGAGCGACGCACTCCGTTTCGGTGCGATTTCGCCTGACGCCGTCACGCCAAGCGCGAGCAATGGTGCCGCTGTCGGGGCAGCGAGCACACCCTCGGCAGCTGGTTGGGCAGGGCTGCTTCCCGTCGAAGCGGCGGGCAGGGCTATCGTCGGCACAGGCGTAACTGCGCTTTCAGGCTGTGCCGTAGTGGCACAGCCAGCGAGCAGCGCGGCTGCCATTCCACTCAAGACAAGTTTGCGTAACACGAATGATGCTCCTTAATATATGTACGTTGTTAGCGCTGATATCGTGTGTTAGCGACGAGCGAAGCACCTGCCCGTGACGACAGTGCCACTTTGGGATGGCGCAGGCGCGGGTGCTTCGCCTCTACGTGCGCATTAATCGGCTGATGATTCCGTCTGAGTTGGCATCGTTGCTGGTGCCGGTGGTGTCGGCGTAATTGCGGTTGCCCCGGTGGCGACCGGTGGTTCGGGTTGGGCTTCGGGTTGACCTGCGCTGGGAAACTTGCGGATAAACCAGTTGTTGAAGCGCGAGGTCATCCCTTCGATCAGACTGTACACCGTCGGCACGACCAGCAGGGTCAGGATCGTTGAGGTGGTCATCCCGCCGATGATAACCCAGGCGAGGCCACTGCGGAACTCGGTGCCTTGACCCGTACCAAAGACGTGGATGCCCATCGCAGTCGGCAGTGCGCCGGCGATCAGCGAGATGGCGGTCATCAGGATCGGGCGCAGACGAATGGCCCCGGCGAGCCGCAGCGAATCGTGTTTATTGAGGCCAAGTGCGCGGAGTTGGTTGGTAAAATCGACCAGCAGAATCGAGTTCTTGACCACAAGACCAAGCAGCAAAATCAGGCCAATCATCCCGGTGATGTCGAGGTCAATGCCAATGATGCGGAGCGCCAGGAAAGCCCCGATGAAACTGAAAGGCATCGCCATCATAATCACCAGCGGCTGCGTAAACGAACCAAATTGCGATGCGAGCACCATATAGACAAAGAGCACCGAGAGCGCCATCGCGAGCAAGAGCGAGTCAAAACCTTCAGTGGTTTGCTGCAGCAAGCCGACGTAGCTAACCACAACATCATTGGGAATGCCGAGCGCATCCAGGCGCGCGTTCATCTCGTTCTGAACATCGGTCAGATTGCGGCCCTCGAGGTTGGCCCCGATCAACACCTGGTTGAGCCGATTGAAACGACGGATCGTCACCGGGCTGCTCGAGACCTCGATTGTGCCGAGCGAACTGAGGGGAACCGTGCCGCTGCGGGTAGGCAGACTGATTGCCCCGAGCGACTCGACCCCTGTCCGGTCTTCTTCACGCAGACGCACAACCACATCATAGTCTTGCCCGCCCTGGCGGAGCACCGTCGCCCGCTCGCCATTGATCAGGGCGCGCACCGAAGTCGCAATATCATCGTTGGTCACCCCAAGCTCGCCAATGCGGCCAGGGTCGGCAATGAACTGCAATTCAGGTTTGCCCGTCTGGAAATTGGTATCAATATCGACCAGACCGTCCATCTGGCGGAACTCGTTCTCGACGGCGGCCACAACCGGTGCAATCTCGTTGATGGGACGAGGTGATTGGAGACTCACCAGGAACTCGCGGCCAGCGACGCCGGTACTAGTGGGCTGGAAACTGGGCAGCGCAAACGACAGGCGCGGCAAAAAGCCGAGTTGCTCACGCAGGCGTTCCTGCACCGGAATCGTCGGCGTCCGATCGACCAGCTTCACAAAAAACTCGGTTCGTTCCGGATTGCCCGAAAAACCGATATTGGATATCACCGTAGCGACCGCAGGATCGGCAAGCAAGATCTGCTCGGCCTGCTGAGCGAGGCGATTCGTCTCGGCCAGGGTCGTGCCGGGCCGGGCCTCGAAGCCCATCAGAAACTCGTGGGGATCCTGCTCGGGGAAGAAGGTAAACTTGAGGCCACCTGCCACCACCACACTGAGCAGCAACACCCCGATCGATGTGGCCACAACGAGCATGCGATTGCGCGTACTCGCTAGCGTCCAGCCAAGCAATTTGCCATAGGCTGCGCCCATGCGCCCCGGATCTTCTTTTGCCTCCTGGAGCAAGCTGCTATCGCGATCTTCGTTCTCTTGTTGAAGGCGATCAATATCGAGCCCCGGCAACGCCTCGCGGCGGGAACCGTGGGTATCGTGCGGCTTCATTTTGGCATTAGGGAAGACATTCGACGACATCATCGGGGCGAGGGTGAACGCCTCGACGAGCGAGAGCAGAATCGCCACGGCAATGACGACGCCAAAGGACTGGAAGACAATGCCGGCGGTACCTTCGGCGAAGGTCACGGGCACAAAGACCGCAACGATCGTCAGCGTCATCGCCAGCACCGAGAGGCTCACCTCCGACGTACCTTTGGACGACGCGATGCGGGCGGTCTCACCACGTTCCATACGGCGGAAAATATTTTCGCGGACGACAATCGCATCGTCAATCACAAGGCCCACACATAACGAGAGGGCAAGCAGCGTGATGAGGTTAATCGTCAGCCCAAAGAAGGGCATAAAGATAAAGGTACCGATGAGAATCACCGGCAGACCAATCATCGTAATGATCGTACTGCGCAGATTGCGGAAAAAGAACCAGACCACGAGGAACGCGGCAATCGAGGCAAAGATCAGCTCTTCGAGGGACGAAATAACCGACGCCGTCACCGCCTGGGAATCATCTTGTGGAATCGTATAGACAAGATCCGAGCGTGTAAGAAAAAGCTCCTCAACGGCTGCGCGAACATTTTCGGCAACCGTTACGGTATTGCTCCCCGACTGCTTGCGGACACTGAGAATGATCGCATCATCGCCATCGAGGCGCGAAAAGCGCGTCACCTGAGCAACGCCATCTTCCACCGAAGCGACATCGCCAATGCGGAAATTGGTGCCGGTAATCTGGATCCGCGCGATATCCTCGGGGGTTTGCAGCAATGACGGAGCGCGGAGACTAATCGACTGATCGCCCTGCTCGATGGTACCGAGGCCAAGGTTTGCGTTGGCCTGCTGGAGTGAGCGGGTGATTTGCGAAGGCAGAATGCCAAACGCCTGGAGGCGGGCGAGATCCATGAGGACATTGATCTGGCGCACCTCGCCGCCGCTTACTTCAACATTGCCCACGCCGGGGACACGCTGCAGGAGCGGCACAATCTCATTTTCGAGCTGAGAGCGCAACGCAAGCGGCGACTGACCGCCAGTCGCCGCGACGGCGATTGACATAATCGGCGCTTGATTCGGATCAAAGCGTTCAAAGACCGGCTGGCGCACATCGCGTGGCAACGACGGTAAAATCGCATTGACCTTTTCACGGACATTCTGATCAATCTCATTAATATCCGTACCGGCTTCAAACTCCAGCACGACAAAACCAAAGCCTTCGCTGGAATTGGAGGTTAGGTCACGAAGACCGGCCAGCGTATTGACCGCATCTTCAATCGGGCGAATCACCTGATCGGCGACACTCTCGGGGCCGGCGCCGGGGTAGTTTACCGACACCACAAAGACAGGCACATCAATATCGGGCAGCAGATTGACCGGAGTCGTACGGAACGAGAGAATGCCAAATGTCATAATCGCCAGCATCACCATCGTGATAAAGACTGGCTGGCGGATTGAGACATCCGAGACCCAGAGGCCGTTCAACTTTTCTTTTTGGCGTTGGGGCGTAGCCATCAAGCCTCCTCAATTGAGGGTGTAAGGATAGCGCATGTTGCACTGCACATGGCTCATGCACACAACTTGCACGAGCTTTGTCTTTACTGTACCGTAAAGTCTTTGAACGCGCAAGTAGGAAATGCTGAACGGGTAGGCTGAGGCACCCAGACAGCAAAGCTGTCTGGGTGCCTCAGCCTACCCATAATTGTTTAGCCGTGGCAAGGCACGCCCCTACGGGGTGGTTGGCACGAGAACAGCCGCTTCATCAGCGCCAAAAATCCGATCCGTAAACTTGACGTACCAGGCGGCTGACTGCACCTGAATGACATAGGCCAGGGCGATGATCAGCGCAATCTCGGAGCCTGCTGAGCCAAAAGCAGTCATTGCTACGGCGAGGGCAATTGACAGGTTGCGCATGACACTGCCGTAGACCAGCGCAATTGCATCCTTGCGGGTAAAAAAGAACCGCCCGATCAGCGTACTGATCAGAAAATTGAGTCCATAGAGCAAAACCAGGGGCAGGAAGAGGCGCAACAGCAAGAGAGGATTTTCGAGGATCGTGGTTGCTTTCAATGCGATGGCGGTAAAGACAATGCCAAGCACCCCAAGTGTCGAGAGGCTGGGGAAGCGCGGCATGATTTCCTTCTGGCAGCGCTTTGCGCCAAACTGCTTGATGAGCGCACGTTGCGTTGCATAGCCCGCCGCCATTGGAAGGAAGACAATCAACATAATCTGGCTAAAGATGGCCGTGATCGGCACATCAACAATGGTGCCCATCAGCAACTTGAGATAGAGTGGGGTCGCAATTGAGCCAATGACAAGGCCGACCACGGTCATCTTGACTGCTGCTGGAACATTGCCCCGCGCAAAACCTGTCCACGAGATCGTCATCCCTGAGGTTGGCAAGAGCGCCGTCAGCAGTAGGCCCATGACAATGAAGGGGCGATCAGGAAAGAACCATTGCCCAATGGCAAAACCAAGAAAAGGCAGCACGGCAAAATTGAGCCCTTGCGTGACCAGTTGCAACCTGGCATCACCGCCAGTAAGCACTTCGCGCACATTGAGCGTGACCATCATCGGGTAGACCATCAGGAACGTCAGGGGCATAATCGCGTGCCGTAACCCGGTTGGATCAAAGAAGCCCCCATAGAGCAACCCCAAGCCCATCGTAAGAGGGATGCTCCAGATCAAGCGTTTTTGAAGAAAGGCCAGCAACTTCCACACAGCCTGCATGATCTGTTCCTTCCCATTATCAACGCAAGATGCTGCAAAGCAGCGTCTTTGCAGCACCATATCTCCCCTATTTGATGCTTCAGGGGGATATATGGTTACAAAATGAAGCCTGCTTCACGGGCAAACGTGCTTCGGGAACCCTGGGATCAAACCATGCCCCCCGAAGGGCGCAGCAGCGATCGGTGGCGCCTGAGCGCACGAGGTGGGCCAGGGGCTGCTGCGCCCCTACGGACGGTGACGGTGGTGGGGGGCAGCCATACTAGGAGGGCGTGCGCTTTGCAGCGCGTCATGCCCGGACGACGGCGATCGTGCGTCCCTGCGGCGAGGTGGCCGTCGCCACCGTGGTGCGCTGGGCGATGGGTGGTTGGCCGCTGCGGCGGTCGAAGATGACGAGCCAACCGGTCTCCAGCCCCAATCCGGCCAGGTACATGTCGAGTTGGGCCAGTTCTTCGTCGCGGGGGTCGGCCTCGCCGTCACGCCAGACCTTGAGTTCCATGCCCATCGTGACGGGCTGCGGGCCGCCGTAGCGCAGGCAGAGATCCATGCGCCGCGTGCCGATGGCGTACTCGCGGTCGAGCGATCCGTTGCCGTTGACGACGCGGTGCAGAAAGGCCATCAAGACCAGGTGTGGGGCAATCTCGTGATAGTGGACGCTGCCGAGCAGCGGTTGGCCGTGTTGGCGCCAGAAAGCCAGGAACGCGTCGAGCAGCTTGTCGGGGTCGAGGCTGCCATCCGGCTTCAGCCATGCCGGGGCGATCTGGGGCAGTGAGTCGCGTGCCCCGCCCGCCAGCACACGTGGCAGCACCTCGTGATAGATCGGATTGGCGATGACCAACCCGCCGGCCGCATCGCGACGCACGAGCCCGAGGTCAACCACGAATTGGCGGTCATCAGCGGGCACATCGCTGATCGACCCACCGACGAGGATCGGCTCGATCACGCGGCGCACCCGTGGCTCGCGCAGTCGTTCGGCCAGGCTATCGAGGTGCGTGTCCTGGCGTTGGATCAGGATTTCCTTGGCGGCGTCGAGGTGAAGCGGCGTGATGGCAAGCGCGGGCTCCGGTGCCACACGCTCAACAACCTGGCGGGCCAGCGCATTGACCAGCCAGGGCTGGCCCTGGGTCAGCGCGAAGGCGTGGTCAATGGCCGCCGGGATGAAGACCTGCCCGGTCTCGTCGGTGTGCTGCTGATAGAGCCGTGCCACCTCGTCGCGGGTGAAGCTGCTCAGCGTAATTGAGTCAGTCTTGACATTGAAGGGACTGGCGGTGTTGAGGCGCTCGCTGCCGCCTGACGCGACCTTGTAATCACGCACATCGCGCATCCCGATCAACGCCAGCGCTGCGGGGAACCCGGTTGGACGCC
>NZ_SIJK02000007.1 GCF_004762035.2 Candidatus Chloroploca mongolica
GCGAAGAGGAGGGACTTGACAAACATTACCGTATCTCACTCCGTTCGGGGTGACATGGGCGGGCCGGTGCAACACACTGGTTGCTCTCGGCACCACTGGCCCGCGGGCCACTTGGTACTCGGGGTGACAGGGCGGGCGCAGCGGAGTGACAAGGAGAATGCCTTGGGGTGGCAAGGGCGCGCAGCGGGGGGGCCAACGCCAGCCATGTCATTCCGAACGGAGTGTTATAGCATTTCAGATGGCAGATTTTGGATTGCGGCACTGCCTTGCAAAGAAGGCGTTTTTTTGACGCAAAGGCGCAAAGGCGCAAAGGTTGGTTTGACGCAAAGGCGCAAAGGCGCAAAGGTTGGTTTGACGCAAAGGCGCAAAGGTTTTCGCGTCGGTGAGCGAACCCTTCGCGCCTTCGCGTGAGCTTATTTGCAAGCTATTGGGATGAGAGGCTGCCTGAAAAGCCTAAGAGGCTTGCCGGCCTCGCTCTATGCTACAAGCGCGTTGTGCCAGCCTCGATTTGTTGGCACAATGCGGTGACGCAGGCGTGCCAGCGCGGGCGTAGGCTGTAGACGCAGGCAAGGCGGAGCCGGGTGGCGTTGGCGTAGGCTGTGAGACGTGCTTGGGTTGCCGCGTCTGGGGCGTAACCTGTTAGCAGCGCTGTCTGGGCATGCCGGGCATGCGTCGGGCTGAGCAAGCCCTGATAGGCGCGCAGTTCGAGGTGAACGAGGACGTTGGCGAGATCCAGCGCTGGTTCGCCAGAGGCGATGGTGTCAAAGTCGAGCAGGCCGATCTGATTATGGTTATGAATCAAGATCTGCTTGTCGTAAAAATCGCGGTGTATCATCGTCATTGGGCCACATGTTGCGGTCAATGCGTCGGCGACTCTGTCGGCAAGCGGAGCAATCTGAGCAGCCAGCGCGGGCATATAGGTAGCGGTTAGAGCAAGCCAGCGCTCGAGCATCTGCCATTCGTCGTCGGGGCGATGGGGCTGAACGGCAGTCGGTGGTGGGGTTGCATGCCATTCGCGCAAGGCTCGCCCTGCCGCGTGTGCCCCGGCTTCAAGGGCAACCCCGCCAGCAAGTTGGTGAAGAGCGACGCCGGGCAGCGCTTGCCAGCGCATAATGCCGTTTGCTTCGTCGACGCTGAGCAGGCGCGGGGTGGCGAAATGGCGTGGGCGCAGGTTCGCCACAGCCTCACCGATTGCCGCCAGGTTCGCGGTGCGGGCAGGCCTGACGACCCGCGCAAAGACGGGGCGCTCTGCTTCGACGAGGCGGACGACGGCGCGTCGCTCGGGTTGATGCACAAACAGGCGTGCGCCCGGTTGTCGTACCAGCGCGGCTAAGCCAACAAGACGGCGATCGGCCCCGTGTAGATGCAAGCTGATGCGGCCCCCGGTCGTGCCTGAGTGCATTGTCACCGTATTTTCCGCCTTCGTCCCCTGAGGCAGCGACTCGGCAGACGGGGCCAGGGCATGCCATTGAGCAGGAACGATCATGCCGCTACCGGGGGCTTCATACTCCAACAAAAGATGCTCAGACGAACGCGGCCAGGCGCGCCGTAGATGCAGCGTGCGCTCGGCAAGGCCAGCATGTGCCGCAAGGTCGTATGGCACGGTCAGGGTAGCAAGGTTCGCGATAGGGTTAGCCGACATAGGCATCCTCTTTGATCTGGTATGGCGTCGTTTGGGCAACAAACACACGCGCAAGGATCGCTTCAGCCGTGGCAACGATGGCGTGAATGCGCACCGGCCAGTCTGGTTCGCGATAACGAAAGGGTTCAGGGGCAAGCCGCAGCAGGCCCAGGGCTGTGTAGAGGCTGATGCGCTGGTGACTCGGCGGAAGCGCAACTTCGGCGTAGCCTGCGCAAAGAACCTCGGTGAGCATGGCCGCCCGGTCGCCTGGCATGCGGCCAAGAGCGACCTGACGCTGCAGGTGCGCCGCAAAATTGCCGAGATCGGCAGCCGGATCGCCCCAGTGGGCATTGTCGAGGTCAAGCAGCGTCGCCGTGCGTCGCTCGGGATCAATCAGGATCTGATCGGCATAAAAGTCGCCATGCAGTGGCTGCGGATGGCGAAGACTCTGCGGCAGTTGCGCGGCAAAGACCTGGCAGAGGCGCCCGATCTGCGGCTGAAGCTCAGGACAGAGGGCGAGCAACGTGCGCGCATTCGCGTCAAGCGCCACGAAGGGCGTTGCCAGGACTGTCTGCGGCAGCCTGGGGGCTGGCTGGCGATGCAGGGTTGCCAGCGCTGCCCCCGCAAGACGAACTGCACGAAGATCGTCGCGTTCATCACGCACGAGCGTATCGAGTGGCTCATCGGGACGCCACGGGAAGATGAGGCCACGCACGTGATCGCTCGCCCCGCATGGCGGCACAATCGCAAGGGGCCCTTCGCTCTGGAAAGCCCCGGCGGCCTTGTGCGCCAGATGATAATCATTGGCCGCATAGAGCTTGAGCAGCGCGTCACCCCCGGCAGCTCCAACGAGCCGCCCAACATAACGGCGTTCGGGGCGGTAGCGTAAATGCACCAGAGCGGCCTGGTGAAGATCTTCACGCGCTGGGCAGAACTGCTTCAACAGAGACGCCCGGTTGGACGGGTTGGTCAGGTGCGCCAGGAAGGGCAAGGCCTGATCGTGCGGCCAGCTATAGAGCGCAATCTGCTCTTCGTCAAAAACAAGCCCGCCAACGCCGAGCGCCCCCGGTTGAGCGGCCAGTTGGGATGCACGGGCAAGTTTGGCACGGCCTGAAGGGGCATAGGTACAGGCATAGACCATGGTTGGGCCTTCAGGAAGACCGATGCGATAGCCAACCAGGCAGTTGGTACCTGGCTTGTAGCGGATGTAGCGCGGTTCGATCGCACCAATGGCGAGCGTCGGAAGCGCCCCACGAAGCAAGGCCCCAAAAGCCTCGGGGTCAAGCAAGTGAACCAGACCAGGAAGCGCCGGATCGCGCCGTGCCAGCGCCGCATCAGCGGACGATAACATACCTCTGCTCCTCGCTTGTAGAATGAAGCCGTTCTTCGCGTTGCATACGGTACAACGCCGCATAGTTGCCGTCAGCAGCGAGCAGATCGGCATGGGTTCCGCGTTCGCGCACCTCGCCACCTTCCATATAGAGAATCAGATCGACGTGCTCGACGGTCCGCAGGTCGTGCGCAATCATAAACGTGGTACGCCCCATCGTCAGCTGTTCGAGTGCCTCACTCACGGCGCGTTCGTTGGCCTGATCGAGACCAGTGGTTGGCTCATCGAGGAGAATGATCGGCGCACGACGAATAGCCGCACGGGCAATCGCAATGCGTTGGCGCTGGCCCCCCGAAAGCGTCGCGCCACGCTCGCCAAGGATCGTCGCGTAGCCCTGCGGCAATTGCAGAATAAACTCGTGAGCATTGGCGAGTTTCGCCGCTGCGATCACCTCGTCAAAAGAAGCACCCGGTGCGCCATAAGCGATGTTCTCACGGACACTGGTCGCAAAAAGGACGCTCTCTTGCAAGACGACGGCCATCTGGCGGCGGAGCGAGGCCAGGGTATAGGCGCGCACATCGCGCCCATCAATCAGCAGACGCCCTGCGGTGGGGGTATAAAACCGTAAGAGCAGACTCGCCAGCGTACTTTTGCCACCACCTGAAGGGCCGACCAGCGCCACGCGTGTTCCCGGCGCAATGGTGAGGCAAAGATCGTGGAGCACCGGCGTGCCCGGGGTATAGGCAAAGCTTACCTGGTCAAACGTGACCTCCCCGCGCAGCCGTGGCGCGGGCGCTGCACCAGGCAGATCGCGTATTTCGGGGGTAGTGTCGAGCACTTCAAGAACACGTTCGCCCGAGGCGCTCGCTTTGGCAATGCGTCCGGCATACTTCGACAGATCGCGCATTGGCTTGAAGGCACTCTTCAGATAGGCCGTAAAGACCAGCAAGTCGCCCAGCAGCATATCGCCACGCAATACAAGGGTAGCGCCGTACCAGAGCACCAGCGCCGTACCCAGCGCAACCAGACCATCCACCCGACGCTCTAAGCCAGCGGCGAGACGGCGTCCACGCACTCCTTCGCTCAGGCTCTTCTGGTTATGCCGCGCAAAGGCCCGTTCAAGCAGCGGTTCAAGCCCCAGCGCCTGCACAACTTTGATCGCCCCCAGCGTCTCGGCAGCCGAGGCCGCCAGCGCCCCTTCGCGCTTGCGCTCTTCGCGGGCAACCGTGCGGATCTGCTTGCCCATACGATTCATTGTAAGCAAAAAGATCGGAATTACCATGAGAGCAAGCAACGCCAATTGCACATTCATCCAGAGCATCACGGCGAGCATGCCAACCAGCGTGAGCAGATTCGCCGTCAAAGGCAGCATCGCCGTCACCGTGACCTCCTGGAGGCGGCCAATATCCCCGGTGAGCCGATTGATCAGATCGCCCGTGCGCGCTTTGCTGTGATAACTCAACGAGAGCCGCTGGATGTGACGGTAGAGATCGGCCCGCAATTCGATCATCACGCGGTTTCCGGCCAGGGCAAGCGCAACCGTGCTGAGATAGGCCAGCAGCGCACGGCTACCCGCGACAACAAGCACCATCAATGCAGCCACCGCGATGAGCAGCGGCGGATCGAGTTGCAACGGACGCGCGGCCAGACCGGTCACCTGCGGAACCAACACATAGTCCACCAGCAACTTGAGCGGCCAGGGTTCCAGCAAGCGCATCGCAATCTCACCAAGCAGGGCAAGACTACCGCCGGCAATCAAGGGTGCCTGAGGGCGCAGATAGGGCTGGAAGCGACGGACAAGCCGCACGCCATTGGCGGTATGGGCTTGCATCATCGCAACACGGGAATCGAGCCCGAGGCGTTGCACCCGTTGCTGGCCGGTCGCCACAAAACGCGCCCAGATCACCAGAAGCTGCGCGAGTAGCGCGGCGACACGCGATTCTATATGCTGCCGCAGCGTTGAGCATCGTTCGATGACGGCCTGTACACGGGGATGCTGAGCGACATTACGCATAACTGGCCCACTCCTGCGCTACCAGTTGCCCCTGGGCAATCGCGAGAATACGCCCGGCGACGGCATCCCAGGTGTACTGACCGAGCACCAAGTGCCGTCCGGCTGCACCAAGCTTGACCCGTAGCGCAGGGCTGTCGTGCAACGCGACCAGCGCATGCATCAGTGCCTCAGGATCACCCGGCGGACAGAGCAGACCAGTCTCGCCATGGGTAAGGATGTCGGCCACCTGCCCAACCTGGCTGGCAACAACGGGCAGACCAGCGGCCATATACTCAAAGAGTTTGAGGGGCGAAAAGTAGCAGCGCTCACGCGAAGGGTACGGCGCAGTCGCCACATCCATACGCGCCAGCAAACCAGGAATCGCCTCGGGCGAGACAGCCCCGGTGAACTCGACAACCGGGGCAAGGCCGGAGGCGTTGACCTGAGCTTCCAGTTTGTCCCGTTCCGGGCCATCGCCAACAAGCAGCAGGCGCGCAGAGGGCAGGCGCTGGTGCAGTTGGATAAAAGCAGCCAGCAATACCTCCAGGCCATGCCACGGTTTCAACGTGCCAACAAAGCCGACGGTATAGGTCGGATGCGACGCAGAGCGGGGCCTAACCGGAAAACGGTCGGGATCAACCCCGTTGGGCACGACAACAATCGACGTCTCGTTGGCAAATGTACGCAGATACGCGGCCACCTCTTGAGAAACGGCAAGCAGCGCCGTTGCCGTACGAAACAGCCGTTGGGCAACCTGCATCGCTCCGGCACGATTGATCAACTCGCGGTGCCGGATCTGCTCGTCAATGAGGGGAGCATTGACCTCAAGCAAACCTGGCACACCCGTGCGCTGCGCATACCCCATAGCAGCATAGCTCCAGAGGCTATAGCGCTCATAGACCAGATCAAACGGCCCTGAGCGCTCCAACGCAGCGGCCAGATCTTCATTCGCGGCGAGCAGCGCGGCTTCACGGATGCGCGTAGCGCCCTTTGGCGGAAGAGGCAACGGAACGCACGTCACTGCCGCCAGATCGGCTGGTAATGGTCCATCAAAACGACTGGCAAAGAGCGTAACCTTGAGACCACGGCGGAGCAAGGCACGTATGACTGCCTGGACATGCACCGACGAACCTTTCGTGCCAAAGACGGGCACCCCGGGATCAGCACAGACATAGGCTACGCGCATCGCGATACCTCCTTCATACGCAATGGCGCACACTCCGACGCCTCGGCAAACAACATCCGCAGGGCCTCACTATTCCGGGCACTATCAAACATCTGCTCAATGCGCTGGCGCGCCGCGAGCGCAAGGTCAACGCGTAGCGCTTCGTCGTCAAGCAGTGCGGCAAGGCTAGCCGCGAGCGACCCTGGATCGCGTTGGGGTACAAGCAGACCAGTCACGCCGTGTTCGATCAGTTCAGGAATACCGGTCACATCAGTAGCAACACACGGCGTACCAAGCGCCATCGCCTCAAGCAGCACCGTTGGCAGACCATCGCGATTGCCGTCGTTCCCGACCACACACGGGGCCGCAAAGACCGACCCACGCTGCACCAGATCAACCACCTCGCTCTGAGGGCGCGGCCCCACCAGGCGCACCTGAGCATCCAGGTTGAGACGGGTAATCTGCTGCGCCAGGGCCACCTGCTGATCGCCCGTGCCAACAATCAGGCAGGTAAACGTGCGGCCCTGATCGCGCAACAGCGCACACGCATCAATCAGCACATCAAAGCCCTTTTTCTCGACCAGACGTCCGACCGCAATGATCTGCTGTGGCCGGCCCATCGGAGCCTGGAACGGGAAGCACGCAAGTTCGAGGCCATTGTAAATCCGGCGCACCCCCGCCGCCGCCTCACCAAATTGGGTCTGCAAGTAGGCGACATTGTAGTCACTCACCGTGACGACCGCCGACGCATCGGCCAACTTATGCCGCATCTGCGTCGCATCAACCGACTCGTGGTAGAGATCTTTGGCATGCGCCGTAAAGCTATAGCTAATCCCAGCGAGACGAGCCGCCAGGCGGGCGACCGTCGTGGCAGAACTGGCAAAATGGGCGTGCAGATGGGTCAACCCGCGCTCGCGCACCAGGTCAGCCAGAGCAAGCGCCTGCGCCACATCGACAAGATCTTCGTTTTGCGCGGGGGCAAAACGCTCCCAAAAGAGCGGATCGCCTGCTGCGGCACGGCGCACCTGCGCCCAAAAATCACTGGCCCGCAACCCCTGCGACGGCAGATAAGTCACTGGTGCACGCACACGCGCCAACTGTTCGTGAAAGCGCCCCTCGGTGGGAGGGCGCAACGCAAAAATCTCAAGCTCGGTACCGGCAGCCTCGTGCGCCAGGATCTCGCTCACAATAAAGGTCTCGGAAAAACGCGGATACACTTTCAACACATACCCAATGCGTGGCGCAGATTCAATCAGCACAGGGGCTCTCCTTTATGTCAAACTGGCGAAAGGCCAGCGTTTGCACTAATTCGGCGACCCGATCCAGCGCGCCCATGTCGAGTTGGAGGCGCGGTTTTTGTTCAGGATCGGGCGTACGGGCAAGCCAAGTTGCGAGCGCAGTTGCCGAGAGACGGCGAGGATGCAGCATATCAACCAACCCCAGATCGCGCAGGCGTTGCGCCCGGATCAACTGCTCACGGCGGGGGGCCACCCGTGGCACCAGCAACGCACGGCGAGCAAGCGTCAGGATTTCGCAGACCGTGTTATAGCCAGCCATTGCGATCACCGCATCAGCACGTCGCATCAACGGCGTTGGTTCCTCTAGAAACGTCACCAGACGCAACCAGGGGCGCTCGGCGACCATCTGCTGTAAGGCAGCTTGCTCGCTAGCGGCCATCAACGGCCCGGTCAGGATGACCCCAACCATGCCCTCGGGCAAAGCCGCCCTGGCGAAAGAGCGGGCCAGCGCAAAACCATCCTGACCGCCGCCAACACAACAGAGCGCCATACGTGCATCTTCGGGCAAGTCGATCTTCGCGCATAGCGCCGCTTCCGCCTGCGGATCATCATCAAGAAAGGCGGCCCGATTGAGATAGCCGGTATAGATCAGCCTGGCTGCGACCTCAGCACTGAAGCCATATTCACGGACAGGATCAGCGATGCGTCGATCGCCATAGATCCAGACCTGGTCATAATAAGTTTCGACGGCGGCATTATTACCCTCAACCGCCCACTCGCGGCGGGCAACGGTCGGCTCATCGAGAATCTCACGCAAGCCAAGCACGCAACGCGCCTTCTTGCGCTCGCGCAGCCAATCGAGCGTCGGTCGCAATTCGCCAAACGCCCCCAGCGGCACTTTATCGGTCAGCAACAGATCGGGATCATACGAAGCGACCGCCGCTTTGATCGAACTGGCCCGCATGTCAAGCATCCGTCGCAACGAAATAGAAAGCGAACGGGGCCGATACAACCCATCCGACTCTTTGTGCAGAGCCGGCAACGTCAGGCAATCAATGCCCTCAGGGATCGCAAACGCCCCCATTTCACGCGCCCCACCAATCAACAAAATATTGGGGCGCGGCGTCAGACGCAGCAGTGCTCGTGCAAGCAACAGATTACGGCGCATGTGGCCGAGCCCCTGGGTATCGTGCGAGTAGAGCACAATCCGGCGAGGACGCGTTGCACTGGTGAGCCACTCTGTTGGAACATAGCCCGGCTCAAGGTACGGCTGAAGGATCAGCGGATTGCTCGCATTGAGCAGATGAGCATGCCTATCAATCACATGGGCCTCCTCACATTGTTACCCAGTGGCGAAGAAGGTGTGAGCAATGGCACTGGACATGGGCTTTGATCAGGTGGTATGCCCCAACAGAGGAACCCGAACAGCAAAAAATACATCCTCTGCGCCACGGATCACGTAAGCGTGGAGGATGGATGAAAAAGCCCGCACAAGGACATGCGCCCGATCAGCTTCGCTGATCGGGCGCATGTCCTTGTGCGGGCGTGATGCATGAGGGCGAAGCCCTCACACCTGGCCTCAGATCAGATCAAGGGCCAGCTTCAGATCATCGATCAAATCCTCGGGATTTTCGACGCCAATCGAGAGTCGGATCATCGCCGGGGTGATGCCCATTTCGATGCGCTCTTCAGGATCAACATCGGCGTGCGTCATCGTGGCGGGATGCTCGGCGAGCGACTCGGTACCACCGAGGCTGACTGCCAAATGGAAGAGTTTGAGCTCATCAAGCACGCGAAATGCTTCACGTTCGCCGCCCTTGACCTCAAACGAGATCATGCCGCCAGGCCCACTGCACTGACGCTGGAATACCTCGTATTGCGGATCGCCAGGCTTCAGACAGCCCAGATAATGCACCCGCTCGACAGCGGGATGTTCACTAAGAAAAGCCGCCACATGGCGCGCCGTCTTCATCTGCGCCGTCATCCGCAATTTCAGGGTCTCCAGGCTACGCATCAAGAGCCAGCCCGTCTGCGGCCCAGCCATCGTGCCCATAATGGTCCGCATCAGCTTGACCTGGGTCATCAATTCCTTGGAACCAAGACAGACACCGGCAATCACATCGCTATGGCCGCCAATATACTTGGTCGCCGAATAGAGCACGAGATCGGCCCCGTGCGTGAGCGGCTGTTGCCAGAGCGGGCCGAGAAAGGTATTGTCGACCGCCGTAATCACACGCTGATTGCCCCCGAGCCGCTGCGCAAAGGCCGCATACGCCGCGATATCCACCAGCGCATTGGTCGGGTTCGCGGGCGTCTCGATCAGGATCATCTTGAGACGGTCGGCCAGACCAAGCTGGCGCAACCGCATCTCGGCTTCCTCGGGAGGTGCCCCGGCGGCAAAACCAACCACCCGAATCTCAAACTGCGGCAACACATGCTTCAGCAGAAAATCGGTGCCCCCATAGACCGGCTCACTATGGAGAAGCACATCGCCCGGGCGAAGAAAAGAGAGCAACGTCGTACTGATGGCCGCCATGCCACTGGCAAACGTCGCCGCATCCTCAGCATCATCCCAGAGCGTCAGGCGATCTTCAAGGATCTCAAGATCAGGATTATTCAAGCGACTATAGATTAAGCCCATCTCTTCATCGGGTCGCTGACGACGCAAGCCATACGCCAGTTCAAAAAACGATTTGCCCTCCTCAGCCGTCTTAAACACAAAGGTCGACGTCTGAAAAATTGGACACTTCACGGCACCCTGTGAGAGCGCTGGCTTGTAGCCATAACTCATCATCAGACTCTCGGGGTGCAACGGGCGTCCCTCAAGATACCCCTCCGGTTTACGTTCAGCCATCCTGCTGCCTCCTTGCGGCTAGCACAGGGCCTCAACGCCCTGTGTTCGATCTCATAGTACGCGTACCTGCGCTGCTTTTCAAGTCAGGGAGAGGTGAAGTAGGGCTACGCTGAAAATGGGGGAACTTGGTTCCCCCATTTTCAGCGTAGCCCTAGATGTGAATTAGCAAAGGCTGGCGCTCAGCCAACAGCGCTACAACAACCAGAGTGAGAGTGTATAAATCACGATCCCAACCAGCCCCCCCACAATCGTCCCGTTAATGCGAATAAACTGAAGATCTCGTCCGAATTGAAGCTCGATTTTCCGCGTCACTTCCTCGGTCTCCCAGGCATTGACCGTCTGGGTGACAAATTCACCGGCAGTACGACCGTACCGCTGAACAATATAGCGCGACAAATCTTCAGTCCATCCATCAATCCGAGCACTCCATTCAGGATCGTTTTCCAGCACATCACCAAGGTTCGCGAGGCCGCGCGCAATCGACTCGCGCAGGGGCGATCCAGCCATAGTGCTCTGGGTCAACAGGCTCGCCTTCATATCTTGCCAGAGCTTGCTTGCCACATCACGAAACATCGGATGTTGCAGCAACTCTTGTTTTAACGCTTCCCCGCGCGCACGCACCTCAGGGTCATACTGGAGATCGACAATCCAGCGGTCGAGCGTCTGGGTAAACTGCGTATAGAGAGGATGGTCAGGATCTTCGCTCAATTCAGCCAGTGTCCGACGAACGCTATCGAGCAGGCGCTCGTAGATCTTCTGGTCAACAATGCGCGGCATCCACGCTGGCAATTCGCCGGCAATGCGTTTGCGGATTGCCTCCTGATTCGCTTCCACCCACTGGGTCAAGACCCGGGCAAGTTGCAGCAAGACATCGCGCTGGCGCTGTTCGACCACAACCACCCCAAGCAGTTGCGCAATCATTGGCGTCACCGGAACCCCGGCAACACGATCACTGAGGGTGCGTTGGATGGCGGCACCGACTTCGTCATCATTTGCCACCCGCAGCAATCCGGTCAGACTCTCGGCGGCCAGATCAGCAAGCTGGTTACTCCGCTCGGGCTGACGCAACCAGCGCGCCAGCCGACTGGCAACATTCTGTCGCCGCAGCCGTAAAGCGATTTTGTCAGGATCAAGAAAGTTGCGCTCGATAAACCGACCGAAACTCTCGGCAATGCGCTCTTTGCGTCGTGGAACGATGGCGGTATGCGGAATGGGAATGCCAAGCGGGTGACGAAAGAGGGCCGTCACCGCAAACCAGTCAGCAATCGCCCCAATCATCGCCGCTTCGGCAAAAGCGCGCACAAAGCCAATCCACGGGGCCATCTCGCGGTAGATCGACGTGATTACGAAAAGGATGCTCATCGCAATGAGCAAGCCGGTGGCAATGCGTTGCATCTTGCGCAGAGCAAGTGCGCGTTGAGCTTCATCCATAGCTCTGTCTATTTCTCACTCAAACCAGGGTTGGTCTCATTCAACAAGGTTCATCTTCCTCTGTGATTGTACAGCACCTTGAGCCTCCTGGGTGCCTATAGCTCCGAGGAATTCGTTCTTGCGCTTGTTCCGCGAAAGAACCTGGACTTCAGGGCGACAGCCCTGTACACAAAAAGAAACTGCACCTTGTGGTATATTTACCCCATGCACTATCAGATTCTCCGGTTGACCTTCTGGCTGCTTCTGTTAGGCGGGCTCGCTCTGGCGCTCATTCTCGCACCCCGGGCGATCCTGGCGCAGGATGGGCGATCCCATCCCTTTGTGGTCTACTTACCCCACGTTACTCAGGCTGATGCTTTTACTTATATCCCAAAACTCTGGTCACATACTGAGCCTCCGGCACGACACGAGGTGACATTGTTGCGCTGTACGTTGCATCTGCCAACTCCGTTGAACCAGGCCGAGCTTCAGGTGTTTGCTGATACACGCTATCAAGCCTGGGTGAATGGAGTCGTCGCAGGTCGCGGGCCGGCGCGGTTTTCCCATATGCGCCGTGAGTATGATCGCTTGCCGTTGAGCAATCTCCCGGCAGGCTCACTCGTGCTGGCTGTCCAGGCCCAGTGGGCACCCAATCTGCGTCGCTCTGAGTCGGTCGATCCGCATGTCCAGATGCGGCTGGTAACACCTGGTTTTACGCAGGTACTCACGCCTGAACAGTGCCGTGCCTGGCGAAGCACGGCCTGGAACCCTCATCCGGCCCATGTTCACGCTTGGGGCATCCTTGGGCCTTCCGAACAACTCGATCTCCGGTTGTTGCCTGTAGCTTGGCAAGCGCCAGTTTTTGATGATCGTACCTGGTCACCGGCAGTCCTCCGTCCCGGCCCTGGCGCAACAACAATCTACCAGCCGCGCTCGATTGCGCAACTTGTTGATGTTCCTATAACCGCTCGTGTTCACACCGCCGGGTATCTGGCCCCCGGTTTGCGTGTCGGGGCCTTGCCTCCCCAGAACGATGGGTCGGCCCAGTATCGGTTTACCCTCACTCAGACAACGCCGATCACGCTGATGATGCTCACTAACCCTGGCTATACCCAGCCGCCTTCGTCGGTCAACCTGAATGCCGTGCCCCTTGTCTGGTCACCTGTGCCCAATGCTCCACCGGATCTGCGTCAGTCTCAGACCCAACTCGGTCCGGGGCAACATCTGCTACAGGTGAACGGACTCAACCCCGGCGATGAGCCCTGGGCTTTTGCTATTAGTCAGGCCGCAACCCAACTGACGCCGCCACCAACCCAGACGGGCCACGCCGGACGACGCCTTTTGCTCGCCGATCTCGTTCCCGCTGAAGGAGTCGTTGCCATTCGCCCAGGCGCACAACTCGACCTGTTATTTCAACAGGGGCCAGCCTATGTGGTGCTTGATCTCGGGCGGACGATCCACGGGCGGCTCGTTGCCGAGGTGGAAGGACCAGCAGGAACCGTCGTTGATCTCGGGTGGGACGAGCGGCTCTGGAACAATGTTCGCCCGTTGCCGCATCCCGGTTCGCTCCATCCTGAATGGAATCAGGTCGATACCTGGGTGCTGGCCGAAGGCATCCATACGCTGACCACGCTTGATGCACGCGCAGGCCGCTATGTGTTGATTGCGGTCTGGGGCGAAGAGCCGGTCACGTTGCGCCATGTTCAGGTCTACGAAGAACGCTACCCGGTCACGTTGCAGGGAAGTTTTACCAGTTCCAATGCGCGTCTCGATCAGATCTGGATGCTTGGACCAACGACGCTCTATCCTTCGATGCAGGATGCCTATGCTGACCCCTGGCGCGAGCGCGGCCAGTGGTGGGGTGATGCCCATATTGCCGACCGCGTCAATCAGGTCACCTTTGGCGAAACAGCTCTGTTGCGCCGCGGGCTCCAACAGATCGCGGATTCCGTTACCGACGGTCCACCAACGGCGTTTGCCCCCAACGGAACCGAATTTCTGCTCGACTATGGGATGCTCTGGATCCAGAGTGCCTACGAGTATGGAACGCTCACCGGCGACTGGGCTTTTGTTGCGTCCCTCTATCCCAGGATGGTGACGTTTATGCACTTCCTGGCGGCCAATGAAGATCCTCAAACAAACCTGCTCGATCTCAGTCGGATCGATAGCCCGATCCGGATTGCCTATTTTGATTCGATCAGTTACTGGGATCGTATGGGCCAAAGTACTGCGATCAATGCCTTCTATTATCGGGCCTTGCACAATATGGCCGCCATCAACCAGGCCCTGGGCCGCGACGACGAAGCTGAACGCTGGCAAGCACGCGCCATTGCCTTGCGTACCCGCATCAACCAGTTGCTCTATCGGCCTGCCGAAGGTCGCTATATGGCCGGGTTGCTGAACGGTACCCTTACCCCAGCCACCCCCCAGGCCCAGTCGGCAGCGCTCACCTTCGGGTTGCCGCCCGACGGCACCACTGATCGCGTGACCGATGCAATGCTCGAAATGCTAGGCACGCCCCAACAACCCCGTGTGCAAGTGCTCGGCCTCTACTATGTGCTCGAGGGCCTCGGGCAGGCCGGACGAATTGATGATGGCCTGGATGTCATCGAACGCTTCTTTGGGTTTATGCTTGACCGCGGGGCCACAACCTGGTGGGAAAATCTCGGGGCCGACCAGACCTACCGGGCCAGTCTCTCGCACGCCTGGGGAGGCTCGCCAACCTGGTTTCTCTCAACCTACGCCCTCGGTGCGCAACAACTCGACCAGGGGCGCTGGCGCGTTGATCTGCACCACTCGCGCCTCACCGAAATGCACGGCACCATCCCGCTCGCCGAGGGCCTTCTCAGCGTCCACCGGGTCGTCAATCCTTGCCAAGAAATGACCGTAACGCTCACCGCCCCCGTTGGCACAACCGGCGTCGTCAGGTTGCCTGACGCCGCTCACATCGTGAGCCTCTCCCTTGATGATCACGTCATCTGGGCGCGCGACACAGCAGCGACCAGCACCAGCGTGACCCTTGTGGACACAGCGCTGGAAATCGCGCTTGACGGGGGAAGCTATCAGTTGCACACCCATCGGCACTGCGATCGTGCCGTACCATAGGAGAACGTAGCTATGCAATGGTCTCAGCGTCTGCTCCTCCTTCTTATCATGGCCCTCCTGGTCACTGCCTGTGCCTCCCAACCTGCCGCAGAACCAGATGAACCAATCAGGACTCCTCCTGTCTTTGGTGTCGAAACAAGCCGCAATGTGCTGGGAAGATCAGAGATCGTCCAGACCAGAGCCGCTGAACTGGGCGTCACCTGGTTGCGCCTCAATAGCGTCAGGTGGGACGAAGTCCAGCCCACGCCCGAGAGTGACTACGATTGGAGTGTCTTGAGTGGCTTTGAAGCCGATCTAGCGATGGCCCGTGAACTTGGCATGGAGCCGACGGTCATTATTCGTGGGTCACCCCACTGGGCCACGGTGTTTCCCTCAAATTGCGCGGCGGTCAAAGAAGAGAGTTTTCCCGCCTTTGCCGCCTTTATCGAGGCCCTCGTGACGCGCTATCGTGACCAGGTACAGTACTGGGAATTTGGCAACGAACCGGATGCCGATCCGCGCCTCGTTGCGATTGACCAGGTCTATGGCTGCTGGGGCAACATTGACGACCCTTACTATGGCGGCGAGCACTACGGTCGCATGTTGCAAGCCGTCGCCCCGGCGGTACGGCGGGCCAACCCCGAGGCACAGATTGTCATCGGCGGCCTGATGCTCGATCGACCCGAGACAACTGACCCCACCAAAGGCAAACCCGAGCGTTTCTTTGAAGGCATTCTTCGCTCGGGCGCCGCCGACTCATTTGATATTGTGGCCTTCCATAGCTACCCCTTCTTTGCCCGCCTGGGCTACGATCACGATCTGGGTCTCTTTGATCCCGAAATTATTGTGTTCGATGATCGTTGGGGGCCACTGGGCGGCTTTTCGCTCGGCAAAGTCAAATTCTTGCGTGAGGTGATGGATCGGTACGGCGTCGAAAAGCCCCTCTGGCTCAACGAGGCCGGGCTTGTCTGCCATTCGCGCGATGACAAGTGTGATCCTGAGTTGCCAGAACATTTTCAGGCACAAGCCGATCATATTGTGCGCCTAGTGGCCCGCGCCGCCGCGCATGACGTACGCATGGTAACATGGTACACCCTCAATGGCCCTGGCTGGCGCGGGGCCGGTCTGCTTGACCGTAGCCAGGAACCACGCCCGGCCTTTGTTGCCTATCGCCATATGATTGCCACGCTGCAAGGCTATCGCCGCATCGAACCGGTTGATTATGGTCAGCCTGACACTATCGAGGGCTATCGTTTTCACAAAGACGAGACCGTGGTCGATCTGCTCTGGTCACGGTCAACGATGAACCAGACGGTCACCCTGCCCGCCGATCAGGTGATCAGCGTTACCGCACTGGACGGAACGGAACTGTTACCATCGCGCGTTGCCACAAGCGATGGCACGATTGAACTACCGATCGGATTTGATCCGATCTATCTCGAACGGCTCCCCTGAAAGGATTGAGTATGGCCTGGTATCAGCGCCTTCTTCTTGTTAGCCTGGTTTTGTTGATCGTCGTTGGTGGGGCCGCAGCAACATTGGCCCAACCGCCTACCCCGGCCCAATCACCCTATACGCTCTATTTCCCGGTGATGGGGCGCAGCGGGGCAACCCCGATCTTTGGGATTGAAACCTGGCCCAATGCACTGGCTAATTCTGACGCCCTGCGCACCCAGGCCGCCAATCTCGGGGCGACCTGGGTACGCCTCAACAGCGTCCGGTGGGATCTCGTTCAACCCGAAGAGAACGGGCCCTACAACTGGGCAGCGTTGCAAAACTTTGAACGCGATCTCGCTGCGGCCCGTCAGGCCGGGGTGACCCCAACCGTCATCATCCGTGGCTCACCACGCTGGGCCACCATCGTTCCTTCCAACTGCGCCGCCATTAAAGATGAGGCCTTCCCGGCCTACGCGGCCTTTGTCGAAGCCCTCGTCAGTCGTTACCGCGATCAGGTGCAATATTGGGAATTTGGCAACGAGCCCGATATCGATCCGGTGCTGCTGCAACCCGACCAGATTTTTGGCTGCTGGGGCGATATTCGCGATCCCTACTATGGCGGTGATCGCTATGGGCGCATGCTCAAGGCCGTCGCACCGGCCGTACGTCGGGCCAACCCACAGGCCCAAATCATCCTCGGCGGGCTCTTGCTCGATCGCCCCGATACGACAGATCCCACCCGTGGCAAGCCTGAACGCTTCTTTGAAGGCGTGCTGCGGGCCGGTGCCGCCGATTCGTTTGATATCGTGGCCTTTCATGGCTATCCATCCTTCACAGGGCGTTATCCCCTCGACCACGACCTGCAGGCTAATTCGGTCTGGACACCGCTGGGTGGGGTGACCCTGGGCAAAGCACGCTTTTTACGCGAGGTGATGAGCCGCTATGGCGTCGACAAACCGCTCTGGCTCAACGAAACGAGTCTGCTCTGTACCAACTGCTCCGATCTCTTGTTCCCGACCTTTTCGATTGCCCAGGCCGACCACGTTGTGCGCGTGATGGCACGTGCTGCTGGCAACCAGATCGATATGGTCGCCTGGTATACCCTCAATGGCCCCGGCTGGCGCAATTCAGGTCTGCTTGATGGGCAAAATCGCCCGCGCCCCGTCTTTATTGCAATGCAACATATGATCCGGCTGACCCGCGGCTATCAACAGGTAGAGATCATTGATTACGGCCAACCCGAAGCGATCGAAGGCTATCGCTTCACCAATGGCCCTCGCCAGATTGATGTGCTCTGGTCGCGCTCGGCCGAAAACCAAACGGTGAGCATCCCAGTCGGACAGTTTTTTATGGCAACCTCGCTCGATGGGGTGGAATTAGACGAGTCACTTATGCAACGGGTGGGTGACGAGTTTCACGTAACCATCGGGTTTACCCCTATCTTTATCGAGCGTCGGAAATAGCAAATGGAGGCACGTCATCTTTACCATTACTCATCGTGACCCGGCATCGCAGGCGCGCTGTGGCGTGCTTACCACCGCGCATGGACAGGTGGCAACGCCTGTCTTTATGCCGGTCGGTACCCGTGGCACCGTCAAGGCGTTGACGCCCCACGAGTTGCACGACCATGGTGCCAGCATTATTCTGGGTAATACCTACCATCTCTATCTCCAACCCGGTCACGAGTTGCTTGCCCGTCGCGGGGGGTTGCACCGTTTTATGGGCTGGGATGGCCCGATTCTTACCGATAGCGGGGGCTTCCAGGTCTTCTCGCTCATCTATGGCGGCATTGCCGATGAAGTCAAGGGCCGCCGCCCTCAGCACGCCCAGCGCCTGCCCGATATGGTGAAGGTGACCGAAGATGCGGTCATCTTCAAAAGTTATCTCGATGGCTCGCGCCATGTCTTTACGCCCGAACGATCCATTCAGGTGCAGCACGGCATTGGCGGCGATATCATCCTCGCCTTTGATGAGTTGCCGCCCTTCCGCGCTGGCTATGACTATACCCGCGAGAGCCTGGCCCGCACCCATCGTTGGGCCGAGCGCTGCCTCACGACGCATCGCGAGCGGGATCCGGGGGCCTTGCCCAATCCCGATCAGCGCCTCTTTGGCATTGTCCACGGGGGCGTCTTCCCCGATCTTCGCCAGGCCAGCGCCGAACATATTGGCGCGATGGGCTTCGATGGCCTCTGCATCGGTGGTTCCCTCGGGGCCGATAAAAGCCAGATCTACGAAGTCGTCGCCATGACCGTGCCCCATATGCCCGACGGTCTTGCCCGCCATTTGCTCGGCATTGGCGATGTCGATGACCTCTTTGAAGGGGTCGCCCGTGGCATTGATATGTTCGACTGCGTGAGTCCCACCCGCCTCGGGCGCCACGGCACTGCGCTGATCCGCGATCCCAGCCGCCGCTGGAAGCTCAATGTGCTCAATGCGCCCCTCCGTGAAGACGATGCGCCCTTGCAAGAAGGATGCCGTTGTTACGCCTGCCAACACTTCTCACGCGCCTATATTCATTACCTCTACCGCGCCAAAGAGATCCTTGGCCTGCGCCTGGTCAGCCTGCACAACGTCGCCTTTCTGCTCGACCTCATGGCCGAAGTACGCGCCGCCATTGCCGCCGGACGTTTCCCTGAACTCTATGCCGCCTGGATGGGCAAGGCGCTTACACTGTGAAGTGGGGCAGGCCCTAACATCGGTGCTTACATTCAGTTTTGGCGGCGAAGCCACCAAAACTGAATGTAAGCAGTTTTTCGGGGGAGGCGAAGCCTCCGCCGAATCGCGCATAGGCGACAGCCCTCAAGGTATGGTATCCTAAGCAGAGACAGCACAGCAACAGCCAGTGTGGTCTGTTTCTCGCTGCTGCGTTACGAGCGACCTGGTTGATGCGGCCGGGAGTACGCCCGTCGCACCACCAGCGCAATGGAACAACTATGGAAATTGAAGCAAAATATCGTGTAGAGACCGCTGATCTTGGCATCGTCGCCACGTTGCAAAGCCTGGGTATTTATCATCTCGAACCGGCCCCCGCCCCCGAACAACAAGAGAATGTGTACTATGATACCGTTGATGCGCGCCTCACCGCAGCACGCTATGGCCTGCGTGTGCGCCGGGTTGGCTCGCGTTCGCTGATTACACTCAAAGGCCCCGCCGAAGTAGCCGCCGATGGCGTGCATCGCCGCTCTGAGTTCGAGTTCCCTGGCACCAATCCCCAGCCCACAACCTGGCCCGCCGGGGTAGCGCGTGAACTGGCCCTCGCTCTGACTGGAGGAGCCACGCTGGTGCCAACGGTAACCATTACGACCCAACGCCAGGTGCTCTATGCCCAGCGCGAAGGGGTGCCAGTTGCCGAAATTTGCCTCGATCACGGGATGCTCGGTGTTGGCGCGTATGAGCAACCCTTTAGTGAACTCGAAATTGAATTGCTCAGCGAGGGTGTCCACGAAGACCTCGTCGCCCTTGCGTCAGCCCTGAGCTTGCACATTACGCTTACACCTGAACCACGCACCAAGCTTCAGCGTGCGCTCGAGTTACGAGCCCACGCGTAAGGGGATATCATTATGAGCATTGATGAACTGTTGACAACCTATTACGTCGATCAAGCCCACGCTCGGCGGGTTGCCGATCTCTCCCTCGCGCTTTTTGATGCCACCGCCGAACAATACTCGCTCAATCCTGATCGACGGTATCTGCTCGAAGTTGGCGCACTGCTCCATAATGTTGGTTTGACCACCAATCCTGCCGATCATCACCTCGTGGGCCGCGATCTTGTCCTTGGTCAATTGACCGATGGTTTTGCCCAGCGAGAACGTGCGATCGTGGCCGCACAGGTGGCCTTTCATCGCAAGAAGGTACGCCCCCAGGTCGAGCCCGCCTATCTTGCCTTGGGCAACAAAGCTCGCGCCGAGGCGCTGCACTATGCCGCCCTCTTACGGGTGGCCGATGGCCTCGATAATAGCCAGTCGCAAACCACCGTGCTGCACGCCGTAAGCCGCACAACCAGTGGCTTTTGTCTGCACCTCGCCGGCCCCTATGCCCAGGAGGATGGCGAACGGGCCATCGCGAAGGCCGATCTCTGGACCAGGGTCTTTGGTGAGTCGCTCGATATGGTGGTTGAAAATGCTGGGGATGAAGCGCCGCACGGGTTCCAATGGGCCGAAGAAGCGGCTCAACCCGAGCCGGCCCAGGCCCTGGATGCGCCGATCGCGCAACCCGACGATCCCGAGGCAAGTGAAACTGGCCTGCTCGAGCCATGGTATGCGCAGGCGACCACGCCCCTGGCCGAACTGGGCCGCGTCTTGCTGCGGCGTCAACTTCGCCGGATGTTGCTCGCTGAGCGCGATGTTCGCGCCGATACCGACATCGAGGCCGTCCATGCCCTCCGTGTGGCCACGCGACGCCTGCGTGCGATTCTGCGCCTGCTTGACCCGGTCTATAGTGGCACCGATCTGCGCAAGTATAGCAAAGGCATCGGGCGCATTGCCCGCGAAGCAAGCGCCGTACGCGACCGCGATGTCTTGCTCGATGATCTCACCCGACGGGCCGCGTCACTCCCCAGCGAGTTGCAACCCGGCCTTGCTACGCTGATCGAACGTCTCGGCAGCGAACGCAAGGCAGCCTATGCCGCCCTGATCAAGCACCTGAACCGTGACGATCACGCGGCGTTTGTCCAACGTTGCGCCCGTATGATGAATGATCATGCCCAGTGGGACGACCAACCCCGCGTCTGCGATCTCGGTGGGAGTACGATCTGGCGGCACTACGAAGCCCTCCGCGCCTACGACCGGGGTGGCTTGCCAGCCGAAATTGCTCAACTCCACATGATGCGCATCGAGGGCAAACGCATGCGTTATGTGCTCGAGCTCTTCAGTGATACCCTCGGTGAGTGCGCTGAAACAGCGGTGAACGCGCTCGTCGGTTTCCAGGATCACCTCGGTGAACTCAACGACCTCGATGTCGCCCGCGCCCTGCTCGTACCGCATCGCCGCGACGCCACCACCGGGGCCGCCGTCGCCGCCTATATGACCCTGCGCGAAGAGCACGGCCACCAACTCATCGCTGAACTCCCCGAGCGCTGGGCTCAGCTCAATAGCCCCGCGTATCGTCAGATCCTCGTGGATTTAATGCTCAACTTGTAAACCGCAACGCTGGCTTACAGAACTATCGTCCATGCAAAAAAGCCAGCGACGCTGGCTTTTTTGCATGGGCGAGAAGCAACCCTATTCCTCTAACGTACTCACATCACCCTCAGGCAGACCCTGGGCACGCGCCTTGAGCACACGCCGCATAATCTTACCCGAACGCGTCTTGGGCAGCACAGTGACGAACGTAATCTGATCTGGGCGCGCAATCGGCCCGAGCTCGTGACCAACGTGGCTCCGCAGTTCATCTTCGAGCTTGGGACTACCGTCGAAGGTCGCCCGCAGAATGACAAAGGCATGGATCGCATTGCCCTTGACCTCGTGCGGCAAACCAATCGCCGCAGCCTCGGCCACCGCTGGGTGGCTGACCAGCGCACTCTCAACTTCTGCCGTGCCAAGGCGGTACCCCGAGACCTTGATCACATCATCGAGACGTCCAATGACCCAGATGTAGCCATCGGCGTCCTTGCGAGCACTATCGCCAGCAGCATACATGCCGGGAACCTTGGTCCAATAGGTATCAACATAGCGCTGCGGATCATTCAAGATCGTCCGCATCATGCCAGGCCAGGGTCGCTTGATCACCAACAACCCATCCTCATCTGGCCCACACGAAGAGCCATCCTCGTGGATAACATCAACCTCGACACCCAGGAACGGCCGCGTTGCGCTGCCCGGCTTGAGCGGCACCACCGGCGTGGGCGTGATCATAAAGTGGCCCGTCTCGGTCTGCCACCACGTATCCATAATCGGACAGCGGCTGCCACCGATCACATTGTAGAACCACTTCCACGCCTCGGGGTTGATCGGCTCACCGACCGAACCAAGCAAACGCAGGCTGCTCAAGTCGTGGCGGGAAGGCCAGGCCTCTCCAAAGCGCATCAGCCCACGAATAGCGGTTGGCGCCGTATAGAGAATGCTAATCGAGTGACGATTGACGAGCGACCACCAGCGGTCGGGGAAGGGATAGTTGGGGGCCCCTTCGTACATAAACGATGTTGCGCCATTCAACAGCGGGCTATAGACAATATAGCTATGGCCGGTGATCCAGCCCGGATCAGCGGCACACCAGTAGCGATCCTCTTCCTTCAGGTCAAAGACCATCTTGAGCGTCGCATAGGTACCGACCATATAGCCGCCGTGGGTATGCACCACACCCTTGGGCTTACCGGTTGTCCCCGAGGTATACAAAATAAAGAGTGGCGTCTCGGCATCGAGCGCCTCGGTATGGCACTCAGCCGCAGCAATCGGCAAGCTCATCAACTCGTGCAGCCACAGATCGCGGCCAAGTTCCATATTGACCTCGTGGCCGGTGCGCTTCACGACCAGACACGTCTGCACAGTTGGCGTACGCGACATCGCCTCATCGGCAATCTGCTTGAGTTCGATCACCTTGGCGCGCATAAAGCCGCCGTCGGCGGTCACCAGAACCTTGCTGTGCGCATCAGCCAGGCGGTCGGCCAGGGCCGCCTCAGAGAAACCGCCATACACCACGCTATGGGCGGCCCCGATCTTCGCACAGGCAAGCATAAACATCGGCAACTCAGGAATACGTGGCAGATAGATGGTGACAATATCACCCTTCTTCACACCCACGCTCTTGAGCACATTCGCCATTTTGTTGACTTCGCGGTTCAGCGCATGGTACGAAAAGGTGCGCTGCGTACCGTCTTCACCCTCCCACACGATCGCCAGCTTGTTCTTGCGCCACGAACGGGCATGGCGATCAAGCGCATTATGCACAATGTTCGTCTTGGCACCAGTGAACCATTTAAAGAAGGGCTTGTCACTATCATCAAGCACCTTCTCCCAGGGCTCAAACCACTCCAACTCACTGGCCATATCGGCCCAGAACTGCTCATTGTTATCGAGTGTCCACTGATACAGTTCATCGTAGCTCGAAAGACCCTTGGAACGGGCGTAGGCCATCACATTGGACTGTTCGACGATTGACGAGTCCGGCGTAAAAACCTCATCGTGATGGTACGTTGCCACATCGCGGGGCTCGGTCATGGGGTAACCTCCTTGTTCCACAACACACAACTACAGATCGCCCTTGAGCAGATCAACCGCCTCGCGCACCATATCAACGGTGGCATCGTCTTCGATCGTGCTCAGATCACCAATATTATCGCCCTGATAGACGGCTCGCATCACACGGCGCATGATCTTGCCCGAGCGCGTCTTGGGCAACATACTGACAAAGTGAATGGCATCAGGTGTGGCGATCGGCCCGATGCTCTCGCGCACCAGTTGGGTTAGACCGCGCGAAATGCTGTCGCGATCAGCAGCCGCAATGTGCTGCTTGAGCACCGCGAGCACCAAGACACCTTCGCCTTTGAGTTCGTGACGGACGCCAATCACCGCTGCCTCGGCAACGGCGGGATGGCTCGAAATAACCTCTTCGATCTCACGCGTGCCCAGGCGGTGCCCAGACACATTCAAGACCTCATCGGCGCGACCAAGCATCCAGTAGTAACCGTCTGCATCCTGGATCGCATAGTCGCCCGACATATAGACCGTCTTGCCCTTGAAATGCTCCCAGTAGCTCTTCAGGTACCGATCATCATCATTCCAGAGCGTCATCAACATGCCGGGGGGCAACGGGCCATGCTCAATCAAAAAGCCCTTTTCCCCACGCGGGATCGAGTTGCCATCGGTGTCAACAATCTCCAGATTATGCCCAAAGGCCGCCACCGAGGGCGAACCAGGCTTGACGGGCATCTGCTCGACCCCGACCGGGTTCGTGAGCATGCTCCAGCCGCTCTCGGTCTGCCAGTAGTGGTCAATCACCGGCACCCCAAGGGTATCTTTGGCCCACTCGTAGGTCGGCGCATCAAGCGGCTCACCAGCGGCATACAGCATCCGCATCGAACTGATGTCGGCATTCTTCATCCACTGATCGGGGAACTTGCGCAACGCCCGCAGCGCCGTCGGGGCCGTAAAGACGTGGGTCACGCCATACTTCTCGATCACTCGCCACCAGACGCCTGGATCAGGATGGTCAGGCCGACCCTCATAGACCACCGTCGGCACACCCTTGAGCAGCGGCGCATAGACAATATAACTATGCCCAACGACCCAGCCAATATCCGACGTCGACCAGTAGACATCGCCATCACCACAATCATAGATGTGGCTCATCGAGGCGTGCAGGGCCACCATATACCCACCGGTGTCACGCACGACACCCTTGGGCTTGCCGGTTGTGCCCGAGGTATAGAGAATATAGAGTGGATCAGTCGACTGCACGGGAGTTGGCTCGATGTAGCGCATCCCACGCTTCTCGAGTTGCTCGGCCCAGTCAAGATCACGGCCCTTCTTCATCTCGATTGGCACAAGCCCGCGATCCAGAACAAGCACATCACGCACACTATCTGAATCTGCAGCCTCGATCGAACGATCAACAATCTCCTTGAGCGGAACGGGCATGCCTTTGCGCATCCCAGCATCGGCGGTAACAATCAAGACTGGCTCGGCATCATCAATGCGCGACGCCAGCGACGTAATCGAAAAGCCACCAAACACAACCGAATGGATCGCGCCAAGGCGCGCACAGGCCAGCATCGAAAAAATCGCCTCGGGCACCATTGGCATATAGATGATCACCCGATCACCTTTGCGTACCCCCAGGCTATGAAAAACCCCAGCAAGCCGATTGACTTCGCGGTAGAGTTCAAAATAGGTAAGCGTACGCGACTGCCCAACCTCTGGACTCTCCCAGATCAAAGCCGCCTGACCGCGACGCGGCCCGAGCGCGTGCCTGTCGACGGCGTTGTAGCACATGTTGGTCTCACCACCAACAAACCAGCGATAAAAAGGTGCCTTGCTGTCATCAAGCACCTTATCCCACGGCTTGTACCAATGAAGCTCAGCAGCAAGCTCCCCCCAAAAGCCCTCCGGGTCTTCGATCGAGCGGCGGTGAAGTTCCGCGTAGCCCATACAAACGCCTCCTCTCTGAGGAATTCGGTTCCTGGACAAGGAAATTGTACACAGTGTTGCAGAACAATACCACGCAATGCGTGGTATTGCAAGGGTTGCGCTTTCGCAAAACACTGTAAAGATTCTATACCAAGTCTGTGTGACTGTCCCTCTATTGTAATCCCTGAAAACGCAATTGCAGGTAGAATACATCTACCTTTCTGGTGAAGAAAATTTCACCATAAACAGAAACAGCGTAACCAGGCCGCCAAGAGTGTCCGCCCTAGCTAAAATACTTCAGCCCACGAGAAAACCGCCAGCAGTGCTGGCGGTTTTCTCGTGGGCTACACCAATGCACAAACAGGCGTTAGGAAGCCTGTTGTTCGCGCTGGGCTTCCTCTTGTGTTGAGCCACCAAGCTGGTGTGCATGCACGATTTCGGCGTACCGACGTGTGCTACGCGGATCACGGTGACCAAGGATCCGCCGTACGACCTGCTCGGGATAGAAGGCGATCAGTTCGGCGGCAGCCGTGTGACGCAAGTGATGCAACGTGTAACGCGGTACTTCGCGTCCATCCTCAATGTCGACAAGGTGGGCCTGCTTGCAGACCTGTACCCAGCGGCGATGCAATGTGTCATACGACGCACGGTTGCCCCGCGATGAACGAAAGAGCGGTGTCTCGGGGGGAAGCGCCTCGGCCATTTCACGCATCCAACTCCGCAACCCACGGAGGCTGCGCGGCATCACATCAGGCGTCAACACCACCATTCGTTTGGTGCCACTCTTGCTATCCTGAACCAGCAACACTTCGCGTCCGGGTTCAAGAATCACATCGCCAACATTGAGGTTCAGCACCTCGTCGGTACGAATCCCAATCTCGCGCAAAAGAATAAAGATCAAACGGTACGGCTGCGATGAATTGGCAATCGCACTGTCTAACGCCCGCCGCTCGGCTTCGCTGGCAATAGGCTGTGGACGATGTTCGGTATGATAGCGTGAATTCACCTGCTCGACCGGGTTGTGCAAGGCTAGACCTTGCTTGACCGCCCAGCGAAAAAACCGACCCAGACTCGCAATCCGCCGGTTGGTTGTTCCCGGCTGTTCGTTACGACTGGCGAAAAACTGCTTGATGTCGTCAGCCGTAATCGCCTCGAGTGGAGCCTCGATCATTGCTGCGGCCGTGCGGAGATCGCACCGGTATGATGTGATCGTGTTTGTGCTCAGACCATGCTCGTGTACAACATCGCTGAGAAATGTCTCCATTTCACTTGCGATCGTACGCGGGCAATGGAGTGAGAGATTGGCGTTCGTGGACATGTCCGCCCTCCTGTGTGACGCTCTGGGTCCGCGTCTTGCTGCTGCGCACCCTACTTCTTGCTGGCGTCACCTAGCCATCTGCTGCTATGGGCATCAGTTGGCTATCACCTAAGAGCCCTTGGGCCCTCTCGTTCTCGAGTCACGCTCTTTTGGTTATATTCACGCGCATTATAGCAAAAAGTTAGCGATAATTCTAGTTCACGTCTCTGAATATTTGAAGCCTCATATATAAAGAGGTTGTCATATTTTCCATCTCCCCACCAGACGCATTTCGTTCTGCCCTCAAACCTCTTTTTAGCTGATTGCAATCACTTCTACGCCCTGTCACCCGTGTTGTCACAAGGCCGACAAGACCAGTCTTTCCCTATGAGGTTGACGCTGAAGATGTCCTGTGGTACGGTAAATATATCGTAACCATATTGCTCATATTCCTAAGACTGTATAATTACTGCTTTCCTGGAGGTTTTGGTATGCCGATGTTGAAGGTTGGCGAGGCAACTGTCGAAGTTGCGCAAGGGACACGTCTCGCGGTGGCAATTGAACAGGCCGGGGTTGAAATTGGGCATCGTTGTGGCGGGCACGCTCGCTGTACCACCTGTCGTGTAGCCTTTGCCGACGGTGAGCCGACGACGATGACCCACGCTGAATACGCCAAACTGGTTGAACGGGAACTGCTGGGCCAGTACCGCCTCGCTTGCCAGATTACCTGTGACCACGATATGACCATCACCGAGGTTCCGATGACGAAAGCGAGCCAGAATTGGACCGATACTGGCCCCGCCCTGGAAGCTGAGGTGACGCCCGAAGCCGTCTTCCTTCCGCTTGATCAACTCACCTGATCAGCTGGCTCAAGGCCGCCATACGAGCCAGAAAACGTTCAACGAAGGTCGCACTGTCAAACCGGGCCACATAGCGAACATTCGCAGGTTGCCCGGTTAACCCCCGAAAATCACCCACGGTCTTGCCCATGGTCAACTCACTCGCTGTCTCTACCGTGACATAGAGTTCGGCCAATTCGGCCAGTTCGGGCCACCAGACCAGGGCAAGGGCCGCAGGGTCGTTAATGGCACATCCCGCCCACCCAAAATGTTCACGGTGGAAGTCCATATAAAACCGGGTTGCGTCGGCAATAAACTGGGGCACAGGCCCACCATGCGCACGCAATGCTTGCACCTGCTCCTCAGTGACCCGCACCTGCTTGGTGATGTCCCACGGCATGATGGTGATCGGCATCCCGCTACTCAAGACAATCTGCGCTGCGTGGGGATCCGCATAAATATTGAACTCGGCAAGCGGGGTCGTATTGCCTTGATCATGCAACGCCCCACCCATGATGATGCATTCGTGTACCGCTTTGGCGATCTGCGGCGCTTTGCGTAACGCTAATGCGACATTCGTGAGCGGACCGACCGCCACCAGCGTTACCTCACCCGGATCAGCCAAGATCTCGCGGATGATCATATCCACTCCATGTTCGGCCACTGGCACCGCCGGGCTCGCTGGCAAACTGGCATAACCAAGGCCACGCCCGCCATGCGTCTTCCGTGCCGTCACCGGCTCACGCAGCAGCGGACGCTCGCACCCAGCCGCCACCGGAAGATGCGGGTGCCCGGCAAGCTGCAAGACGGCCAGCGCATTTGCCACCGCATCTGACAACGGGCAATTCCCATGCACGATACTTAACCCGACAAGATCTATTTCTGGCGAAGCAAGCGCCAGCAAAATCGCCAGCGCATCATCAATCCCGGGATCAGTATCAAGAACCACCCGGCGCGGTCGTGAAGAGACCATATCCATAGCGCTTCCTTTACCTTGACTTTCGGCTGTACCACGCATTATAGGACATATCGCCTCCAGCGATCTGCATTGACGCCTCTGGCGCAAAGTGTCATAATGACCCTGCCTTACGCAATACTTTCGCGTCCCGCGTCAGGGTTCGCACGTTGTAATGACGACCGCTATGCATACACAAGTCCTTGATGGACGTTACGAGCTTGAGCAGAAGATCGGTGAAGGAGGAATGGCCCGCATCTATCTGGGCCTTGATCGGCGTCTCAATCGGCGCGTGGCGATCAAGATCCCGCATCGCCATTTTCTCAGTGAAAAAGATTTTCTTGAACGCTTTCGCCACGAGGCGCAAGCAGCAGCTATGCTCGCGCACCCCAATATTGTGGACATCTATGATGTCGGCCAGGATGGCGATGTTCACTATATTGTGATGGAATATGTGGATGGCACGGATCTCAAGACGATTATTCTCCGCGAAGGACCGCTGCCAGTCGCCAGAGCCATTGATCTCGCAACCCAGATTGCCCGTGGGCTCCAGGCCGCGCATCGCGCCGGCATGATCCATCGCGATATCAAACCCCAGAATGTGATCGTCACCCACGATGGTCAGGCCCACGTCACTGATTTTGGCGTCGCCAAAAGCCATCTCTCGACCGCCCTCACCGAGACCGGAGTCTCGTTTGGGACAGTCGATTACCTGTCACCTGAGCAGGCCCAGGGGCGCCCGGCGACCGTCCAGTCTGATATCTATGCGCTTGGCATTGTGCTCTACGAGATGGTGACTGGTCGGCTGCCTTTTACCGGGGATAACGCGGTGGCCGTCGCGATGAAACATGTCTCTGAGCCACCGGTCCCGCCACGTCGTTTGAATTCGGCGATCCCGCCTGGTCTTGAGGCCCTGATCTTGCGCGCGCTGGCGAAGGATCCCGCCCAACGCCCCCGCGATGCCCAGGAATTCATCAATCTGCTGAGCAACTACAGCCAGTTGGCCCAGCAAGAGACAACGGTTAATCCGTCGCTGGCGCAAACCACGATCGCCACTCCGCCAGTGCGTCCTTCATCAAGCACCGGTAGTTCTGGGCGTTTCCCAGTGCCACCAGCACCGCGCTCGGCGCCAGCCCGAGCCCCACGACAGGAAGGCCCTGGCTGTGGGGTCTTTCTTGTTGGCATGCTCGTGCTTGGGGTGCTCGTCGGGATGATCTATCTCTTCAGCAGTGGGATGTTTCAGGGTGTCATCGGTAGTCTTTGGGGCACAGGAGGCAATCGCCCAACGCCGACAGTACCATCGGCACTCACGCCAACGAGCACGCCGGATGAGCCAACGCCAACGGTATCGCTCGAAGTGGGGCTTCCAAATCTGATCGGGCTCAGTGCCGAAGCTGCCGAAACATCGCTGCGTCAATTGCAACTTGAACCAGTTCGCCGTGAAACCTTTGATGCCACCGTCGCTGCCGGGCAGGTTGTGAGCCAGGAACTCGCCCCAGGCACCCTAGTATTGCCAGGCGAGCGGGTGACGTTTACCGTTAGTCTTGGCCCGCAACTCGTTGAAGTGCCCGATGTGATCCGCACCCCCGCTTCCAACGCTCGTTCACGTCTCACCGGGGCCGGCCTCGGCGTAGAAGTCGTCGAAACGCCAAGCACCACGATTGACGTGGGCTTTGTGATTCGCCAGACCCCTGGGCCGGGTCTCCGTGTGCCCCAGGGCCAGGTCGTTGTGCTAACGGTGAGCCAGGGCGATGTCGTACGGTTCCCCAATGTGATCGGGTTGCAACGCGACCAGGCCGAGCAGATCCTCGGTGATACACCCGGTATCACGCTGATCTATGTCGATGAACAGGGGCGCGATCGGCTCATTGATTATGATCGCTTCCGTGACAACGAAGTCGTGAGTGCGCAGATTGCCGATGGGCCACCGGTGCGCAATGGCGACATGCTTCCTCGTGGCAGCCAGGTGATCCTCGGGGTCAAAGCCCCCGGTGGCTAACCATTGATACGACAAAGAAACCGCCAGTAAAACTGGCGGTTTCTTCGTCGTATCAATGGGATATGCGTTTAGTCTTGATGCGCCTCAGTGGCCACCTTCTGCAGTTTTTCAGCCTCTTCGAGCAAGAGGCGGCGCTCAGAAACAGCAAACGTGCCATCCGCCTGCTTGCGCCATTCTGCGTTAACTTCATACGCCCACTGGCCAGCCGGTGTGCTGATCCAACGAGGGGCCTTATAATGTCGTAGTTCGAGAGATGATGACATGAACGGATCTCCTTAACAAAGTCTTGTTGATAGTTCTACCCGATTGTAGCTGAAACAGTTACAGTAGTATAGAATCAAGTATACCATTGCTTGATAACAAGGTGTTTGCAGGAATGTGCTCGCGAGGTAACAAAAGTCTTATGTACCCTTTTGATCCCCATCACGTACGCCCTTTGTTTCCTGCCCTGTCCGAGCTCGTTGCCGGTCGCCAGGCCGTCTTCTTTGATGCCCCCGGTGGTACACAGGTGCCCCAGATGGTGATTGATGCCATCAGTGATTATTTGACCCGGCGCAATGCCAATACCCACGGGGCGTTTCTGACCAGCCAGCGTACCGATGAGACCCTTGCCGCTGCCCACACAGCCATGGCCGATCTGCTTGGCTGTGCCCCCCACGAGACGGTCTTTGGGGCCAATATGACGAGTCTGACGTTTGCTCTGAGTCGCGCCCTTGGGCGCACCTGGGGGCCGGGTGATGAGATCATTGTCACCCGCCTCGACCATGATGCCAATGTGGCGCCCTGGCGTGCCCTCGAAGAGCGCGGTGTGACGATCCGCGAGGTCGATGTTGATGTCGAAGATTGTACCCTCGATATGGCAAACTTCGCGGCCTTGCTCTCGCCGCGCACCAGGTTGGTCGCCGTGGGCTATGCCTCGAATGCCGTCGGAACAATCAATGATGTCGCTACGATTGTACGCCAGGCTCGTCAGGCCGGGGCACTCACCTTTGTTGATGCCGTGCATTATGCCCCCCACGGCCCCATTGATGTGCAGGCCCTTGACTGCGATTTCCTCGCCTGTAGTGTCTATAAATTCTTTGGCCCCCACGTCGGTGTCCTCTATGGCAAAGCCGAGCACCTCGAACACCTGCAGCCCTACAAAGTCCGCCCCGCTGCAAATACCTCGCCCGAACGCTGGATGACCGGCACCCAGAACCACGAAGGACTAGCAGGCACCGTGGCTGCCGTTGATTACCTCGCCAGTCTGGCCCAACCAGGTGCCCCCAATCGTCGCGCAGCCTTGCAAACGGCGCTGCAAACCATCCAGGCCTACGAACGCACCCTGAGCGAGCGCCTGGTTAGCGGGTTACTCCAGATTCCCGGGCTCACCTTCTATGGCCTGCGCGAACCCGAGCGCTTCACCGCACGTACCCCCACCGTCTCTTTCCGCCTAGAAGGCTCTACCCCACGGGCCATCACCGAGGCGTTGGCCGCCCGCGGGATCTTTGCCTGGGACGGCAACTACTATGCCCTGAGCCTGAGCGAGCGTCTCGGCGTGGAACCCCACGGGGGCATGGTGCGGATCGGCCTGGCCCACTATCACACCGTCGAAGAAGTCGAGTACCTGCTTGCCGAGCTCGAACAGTTAGCAACAACACACTGATATGCAAAAATCACCCCTGCTGGCGATCTTTCTGGTCGTCTTTATTGACCTGCTCGGCTTTGGTATTATTCTGCCCCTTCTGCCGTTTTATGCCGAACACCTCGGGGCAAGTGAGGTGCAAGTTGGTTTGCTGCTGGTCACCTACGCTGCTGCTCAGTTTGTTGGCGCACCTATTATTGGGAGCCTGTCGGATCGGTTTGGACGCCGCCGCATCCTTGTCCTGAGCCAGCTTGGCACCGTCCTGGGCTTTGTGCTGCTTGGCCTGGCAACCTCGCTGCCGATGCTCTTTCTAGCCCGTTTTGTCGGCGGCATCATGGCCAGCAATATCACAGTCGCCCAGGCCTACATCAGCGACGTCACCGACGACAGCAATCGCGCCCGTGGCCTGGCACTCATCGGGGCGGCGTTTGGCCTGGGCTTCATCCTCGGGCCAGTCTTTGGCGGGATCCTTGCCACCTTCAGCTTTGCACTGCCCGCTTTTGCTGCCGCTGCCGTTGCTTTCGTGTCCCTGCTTGTCACGCTTATCGTTTTGCCAGAACCACCCCAGCGCCGCCGCAGTGGTCAGGGTGGTCCCATCGCAACCTTCAAGGCGATCTTCAGGCTCAGCCAGCGCCCCGTGTTAAAGCCTCTCTATCTGACCGGGTTCCTGAGTGCGCTGGCCCTCATCTTTTTCCAGAGCTGTTTTGCCCTCTACGGTGAGCGGCGCTACAGCTTTGGCCCACGTGAGACCGGCCTCTTGCTCGCCTATGTCGGCGTGGTTACCGTCATTTTGCAGGCAGGCTTTACCGGACGACTCGTCAAACGCTTTGGCGAAGAACGCCTCATCATCACCGGAACAATCCTGCTCTATGCATCATTAATGATCACAGCAATCGCCTGGATCTGGCCCCTTCTGCTTATCTCATTGATGCTTGTCGCCCTTGGCTCGGGATTGATTGGGCCAAGCCTGCAGAGCCTCTTGATCCGCACCAGCGAGGCCGACGAACGTGGGCAGATCCTCGGGGTCTACACCTCACTCGACAGCCTGGCCCGCATGCTGGCACCTATCCCCGCTACGTGGATGCTCGGAGCCGTTGCTCCAGGTGCCCCGCTGTTGCTCGGCGGTGTCCTCGCCGCCCTTGCAGGGGTCGTGGCCTACGGCATCTACAACCGCCGTCCCATCCTCCCACACGCCATCTGAGCCGCTGGATCAGATCACCTCGGATGCGGGGTCGAGACGTTGCAATGCAACGTCTCGACCCCGCATCCACCTACCCACTCACGACGCAATTCCGCCCCTGCGCCTTGGCCGCATACAAGGCCTGATCGACACGATCAATCAGGTGCTCAATCGACTCGTCACTCGGCAGATGCTCAGCAACCCCGATGCTCACCGTCACCTTGATTCCCCCACGTTCAGTCACCACCTCAAGCTGGCGGATCTGCTCACGTAGCCGCTCGGCGGTTGTCATTGCTGCGTCAAGCCCCGTATTGGGCAACAGCACAATGAACTCTTCACCGCCATAACGTCCGATGACATCAGCCGACCGCATCTGTTCAATCGTAACCCGCGCCACTTCTTGTAAGACCAGATCACCCGCAGGATGCCCAAAACGGTCGTTCACCTGTTTGAAGTGATCAAGATCAAACATCATCAACGCGAGCGGACGGCGATAGCGGACTGCGTTGTTAAAATTGTGTACCGCCAGCGCAAAAAAATGACTCCGGTTGAGCACCCCCGTCAGCCAGTCCGTGCGCGCAAGATACTCCTGCCGCACCAGGGCCTCTTTCAATTCGCGATTGGCAACTTCGAGGGCTGAGCGCGCCTGTTCCAGCGCCAGGTGGGTGCGTACCCGCGCCAGCACCTCTTCGGGGTGAAACGGCTTGGTAATATAGTCAACCCCACCAACCTGAAACGCTTTGAGCTTATCATCCGTATCACCAAGCGCACTGAGGAAAATAATCGGAATGCTGCGCGTCAGCTCATCGGCTTTAAGTTGCGCACACACGCTGTAACCATCAAGATCCGGCATGCGAATGTCAAGCAAAATAAGATCAGGTGCGGCCGCCCGCACTGCCGCCAGAGCGGCAGTTCCTTTGGTCACTGGGCGAACTTCATACTGATGGTCAGCAAGGAGTTGCGCAAGCAAGCGCAAGTTGGCGGGGGTATCATCAACGATCAAGATCGTTGGTAGCTTTGGTGTTGTCATAGTGATTCTGACCCTGGTATCTCCAGCCAGGCAAGCAAGGTTTCATACGCAAAGTCATCTATCCAGGCTCCCATCTGGGTAGCTAAATCAGGATAGTTCACCTTTATCTGATCGATCAGCGCATGCATCTGGGCCACATTGACTTCAACGGCGGCCTGACGCAATTGGTCACGCCAGATCGGATCAAGGCTATACATTGCCCGATCGCCCGCAGACGGATGCGTGCCGTTCGCTGGCTGGGCTTCATAACAAAAGTGAACCCCCAGATACTGTTCGAGCATCAACACAATTTCGTGCTCACGAAATGGTTTGGCAATGAAAGCATCGCAACCAGAAGCTAAAATATGTGACTGAGCCTCACCAAACACACTCGCCGAGAGGGCGATAATCACCGGACGCAAGAGCGCCGGATCATACTCACATGCCCGGAGGATATGCTGACTGGCATCAATGCCATCCATCACCGGCATCCGTAGATCCATCCAGACGACGTGAGGCTGCCAGGTGCGCCACCGTTCGACTGCTTCAGCGCCATTGGGCACACTTTCCGCTTCAAAGCCAAGCTGCAGCAGCAGTGTCACCAGCAAGCGTGCATTTTCAGGGCGATCGTCGGCGATCAGCATACGGTAGTGGGGTTGGCCTGGCTCAAGCCCAATTGCCCGCGCATAGCCCGGCAGAGGCGCAACTGGTTCAAGTTCTGAGCGTTCCACCTGCAACGGCAGCGTCAGAGTGAAGACCGAGCCTTCTCCCGGAATGCCACTACTCGCCGCAACCAGATCCCCGTCGAGCAACTGCGCAAACTCATAACTGATCGTCAAGCCGAGGCCGGTTCCTTCACGCAGTCGATCGGACATCGATGATTGAATGAACGGGTTGAAGATCGAATCCAGATCATTAGGGTCAATGCCACTCCCTGTATCCTGCACCTCGAAGATGAGTTGCGGGGCAGGTAAGATCTGGGTGCGTACCCGCAGGGTCACCTGGCCAACGGTGGTAAATTTGATCGAATTGCCCAGCAGGTTGATCAAGATTTGCCGCAGTTTGGCCTCGTCGGTGATCACCAGCGGTGGGACAGTCGGTGCCGCCTCGATGTTCAGGGCCAACCCTTTGCCCTCGGCACGCAGCCGAAAGAGGATCCGCAGGTCGTCAAGCAGCCGCTTGACGACAACCGGGCCAGCCAGGAACGTGTGTCGGCCAGCCTCGATCTTCGCCATATCGAGCACGTCGTTGATAATATGCAACAGATGCTCACCACTATGGTTAATCGTATCAAGATTCTCGTGTTGCGCCGGGGTCAGGTTGGGATCACGCGTCATTAATTGCGAAAACCCGAGAATCGCATTGAGCGGCGTGCGCAGCTCGTGACTCATATTGGCAAGAAAGACGCTCTTGGCATGATTGGCGGCTTCGGCCTGCTGCTTGGCAACCAGCAACGCCTCTTCAACGCGCTTGCGTTCGGTAATATCCTGGCCCTGAGCAATCGTCGCCAGCGGCGTCACCCCGTCGGCCTCAAAGAGTGTCGCCGAGTTCCAGAGCACCGTACGCACCGAACCATCACGATGCTGGATCTTGATCTCTACGGTTTCCCAACGCTCACCAGTCAGCGTTTTGTGAATCAGCGTCATTGACTGCTCGGCAAGGTCTGGTGGAAAGAGGATCGTCAGGAATTGCTCTTTGACCTCGGCCTCAGACCAACCAGTCAGGTGTTCAAAGGCGCGATTGAAGCGCGTCATACGAAACTGTGGATCCCAGACGATGATCGGCGCATTGGCATAGTTGATCAGGTTCTCGAGGTAGGCATTGGTCTCACGCAACGTCATTTCAGTCTGTTTACGCTCAGTGACATCCCGCGTCACGCCCAGAATTTCGACCTCACGCTGTTCGTTCCATACATAGGTCGTAATTACTTCCGTATGGATGATATGACCGTCTTTGTGCGGTTGATCAATCTCGTTGATGCGCGAGATCGTTCCTTCAGTCAAAGCAAGAAATGCACTCAGATGCTGGCGCAGTTCCTCCTCCACCACACGCCGCGACTCCTCGGTCAAGGCTGCCGTCACCGGCTCGGCCATGATCTCTTCGGGGGTGTAGCCACGCAACTTCTGCACCGACGGGCTTACGTAGGTAAAACGGCCACTCAATGGATCCATCAGCCAGATCACATCCTGGGTATTTTCTGAGATCAACCGATAGCGGGCCTCACTCTGCCGTAGCGCATGCTCGATCTGCTTGCGCTCACTGATATCATACACCACCGTGATCATGTGCAGAATACCTTGCAACGAGATGACCTTGGCCGAAAGCATCGCCGTGAATTCAGTGCCATCTTTACGCAAAAGCTGTAACTCAACATTCTGACAAAAACCCTGGGTCTGGATCAGATCGAGGATCGGGTAGCGATCTTCCGGGGTTTTCCAGATCTTGATCACAGCCGCGTTCTTCCCAATGACATCCTCGGGAGTAAAACCAGTCAGCAGCGTAAAACCTTCATTGACCTTGACAACATACCCCCCCTCTAGCTGCGTAATGATCACGGCCTCAAAGCGTGCATTAAAAATGGCCTCGAGGTTTTCGCGTGCTTCACGGTTTTCACTATGCAACTGCTGGTTGACCAGCAGAATAAAGCCAAAGGTCCAGAGGGTCGTTGTGCCAAGCGAAAGCAGATAGGTCACTGTTTCCGTCGGCGAAAGCACAAGCACGGTCGCATTCAGGCTATACACCAGCGGCGCGAAGCCACGCAAGCCAAAGAAGACGCCATTGACCAGAAAGATCAGCGCCAGAAAAGAGGACGCGCTCGGGACCACAGAACCTTTGTGGCGCCACAATGTCCACGCGATCAAACCCGAGAAGAGCACTACGCTGAACGAGAGGAGCATGCGACGCGCAGCCAGGCTCTCAAGACCATAGATCAGGGCGACAAGAGCCAGCAGAAAGCTCGCCCAGAAGGACAGCAGAAAACTACGTTGCTCGCGCTCACCAAAAAACCGCACGACCCCAATGTAGATCGCCGTCATACCTGCCAGAAAAAAGATGTTGTTGGCAAAAATGGCAACCGTACCAAGAATGCGCTGCTGAAGCAAGGCGTAGGTCACAAAACCCAGGGTGATCGCCGCCATACCCGGTGCCCACCATCCCACGCCAGGGCGGCTCTGATTGACCCAGGCAAGGCCAATAAGCGCCACTACTTGCAGCAGGTTGGCGATGATCAAGGTGATCGAGAGGGTGAGTGCATCAATATTCATAGATGCTTCGCTTCACTCAGCATGACACGGTCGCGAGCATGTCAGAAATTCCTGAGAGCAAGGGCGTTCCGCCCTCGAACGCACCCCGAGGGCGAGACGCCCTCGCTCCCAGGAAAGGCAGAAAATTTAGTTGACAGACTACGTATATGCCATGAGAAGTCATATAATTAAGGTTAAGTATAAATAGATGTACGCAAGTTGTCTACCAGTACTCATACCGATGCATCGGTATGATGCGCACCACGTACGGTCAGGGTCCATCCCGTCTGTTCACGTAGACGAGTGACGGCCTCGGTCAATTCAGCCCTGCTGCACGAGCCCTGCACTCGCACAACCACCTCACGGGTGGCGCTCTGCAGGGCCGGCGAACTTTGCGCCGTCAGGCCTGGTGGCAAGGCTTCACGCGCCGCTCGCATCAGCGCATCCTGGTGAGGCTGCGGCCAGAGCCGTACGGTCCAGCCGATGAACGCCGCCAGCTCAGCCAGTTGTGCTGCATAGGATGAACGAGCAACCAGGGGAAAATGGAACCGCAGCGTGACAACCCGCGTTTGCTGGTCAGCACTCGCTTTGTAGCAGCCGCTCGCAGGGCCAAACCAGGAACGCGCGGTGCTCAAGGCAAAGTTGAGTTCGCTTGGCATAGCTCCTTCAGGCGGCGCAAAACTCGCCTCATCCACCGCCACTGACCCTTCCGCCTCCTGCGGCACCCCGGGCACTCTGAGCACCAGACGTAGCCCCGTCCGCTGCTGAAAGGCCGCTTCAACAGCGGCAATGGTTGCCGGATCGACGCTGCCCTGGCAACGTACTTCAACCCGCCCTTCCTCGTGGTAGATCGCCGGGCTCCGCTCGGCCTGCAAGCCATCAGGGAGCAGTTCAAGGGCCAGCGCAGCCAGTTGCGCCTGGTGCGGATACGGCCAGACGGTCACGGGCACGCCCGCTTCGGCAGCGATCTGCGTGATCGCCTCGGCATCACGTTCCGCAGCAATCACCGGAAAAAAATAACGGAGCATCACCGCTCCGGTCTCCGCATCAATACTGCGCTGGTAGAGATCGGGGGCCGCCCCGAGGTGCTGATCAATGATCGTCTGGATGCCCGCACTGTTGATCCGTGGCCCGGTGCGACGACCACCACCCGCCGCCAGCACCCGGCGCACCTCGGCAGGTGCAGGCAAACGCCACAAACCCGGAACAAGGGGCAACGACATAAAATAGGCGCTGCCAGCTTCCAGGCTAGCTCCGGCCTGCGCTTCCTGCTCAATGGTAACCTCCGGGCCATACCAGACCCGCGCAAGCTCACGTACACTCATCGTCTGCATGCCCGAGCCATCGCGCAGCGCCGTCCAGAGCCGTTCGAGTCCGGCGGTCTCAAGCGGATCACCGTTGCCCAAGGCATAGGCGGGCGCGGCAGGTTCGGGCGAAGGAGGGAGAACCACCCGCCGTCCCCCACGCGCCGCCGGCGCAACCGTCAACGTCTGACCATCCTGAGGGGAGATCAACTCGGCCAGGCCAACGAGCCGTGCCGCCAGCGCCGCACGCGCCTCGGGATCGCCATGCACCAACGCAACGGTACGCGGCTTGAGCGTGCGCACCAGCGCGGCCAGTTCGTCGCCATCGGCATGCGCACTGAGCCCGTAACGCCCGATCTGGCAGGCCACCCGCACCGTACGTGCGCCAAACGTCATCTGGCGACGCTCGGGCTGCGCATCAGCCAGATCAAGCAAGCGGCGCCCCGGCGCCTCCTCGTCGAGGTAGCCACTAAAGAAGATCGCCGCCTGCGGCTGCTCGGCGAGGCGCTCGGCATACCAGACCGACGGGCCACCGGTGAGCATCCCCGACGAGGCAATGATCGCACCAGGAGGCCCGGTCAGCACACGTTCACGTTGCATCTGGTTCTCGACGGGCTGAATACGACTGCTGAAAAAGGGCCGCCCGCCGCCCAACACATAACGACGGAGCGCGGGGCCAAGCGCATCAGGAAACGCGGCGTAGGCCGCGCAGACCGAACGAACGAGTCCATCAACGGCAATTGGAAACGGCGGAATCACGCCATCACGCTGAGCGGCGCGCAGAATCAGAATCACCTCTTGCGCCCGCCCGAGCGCAAAGGCCGGAATCAAACAGTGGCCGCCGCGTTCGATCACCTCGGCCACCGCCTCGGCCAGACGCCGCTCTTCGATCGCCCGATTAGGATGCAACCGCGCCCCATAGGTACTCTCGAGCACAAGCAGATCCGGGCGTAGCGGCGCAGGCGTCGCCGCCCCCAGGATCGTCCGTTGCGGCGTGATGCTGACATCGCCGCTGATCACCAGACGCCCATCCTGGGCCTCAAACCCGAGGCTCACAGCCCCGGCGATATGGCCGGCTCGCTGCGCAGAGACGAGCACATCAGGCAACTCGGGCAAGCGCTGCTCGCCAACCGCAAGCGGACGGAGGCGGCGCAGCGTCGCGGCGACCAGCGCATCGTCATAGAGCGGCAACTCAAGTTCATCGGCGGCACGACGGGCCATCACCCGCACCGCATCACCGAGCATCACCTCCATCAAGCGCAGTGTCGCCGCCGTCGCATAGATCGGCACCCCCGGAAAGCGATCAGCCACTAGGGGCAAAGCACCAATATGGTCAGCATGGGCGTGCGTCACCAGGATCGCATCAAGGTGAACCCCAGCGAGGGCGGCCAGATCAGGCAAACGATCGCCGCCATCCATACGCACCCCGGCATCAACCAGCACATGCCGCCCCCCAAGCGCAACCAGTTGACAGGTCGCACCCACGCCACTCGCACCACCAAGAAACTGGATCTGCATATCATTCACCTGCTGTCAGCTACGCTGGCAGCGTGCGCCAGCACAAGAGTCGTTCCTTCGCGGAAGAAACCAGGAGGGAGTGCCGACTTCAGTCGGCTTCCGGCTCAGCCGACTTCAGTCGGCTTCCGGCTCAGCCGACTGAAGTCGGCACTCCGGTACGCCCGATGGAATGGGTAAAACCCAGAACGCCTCGGCGACGGTCTGCAAAGTCGGCCTTCGCCGGCTTGCTCAGGCTACTCAGATGGCCTTTGCAAACCAAAAGCCGAGCCGTTCACGACGACGGAAGAAAATGCAATCGCCCTAGGGCTACGCCCCTCTAGCAGAAAAGCCCGCTGCAAGCATGTTACAATACCATAAGAAGATATGGCTGAGGAAGATATGAGCCCAGAATTACCCCAGGGTGTTGCCCCTGCAACACCTCTACTAACGATGCAACGTGATGTAGTGCGCCAGGCCATGAGCCGGTCGTTTGCGTTGACTATGGACGAGTTGCTGGTTCTACGCGACCTCGATGGGCAACCAATGCGCCCGATGCTACCACCGCCCGGTGTCACGCCCCGCGACTCAGCGGCCCTGCTCCTGCTCTATCCGAGTGAGGGTGAACTCTGGCTCCCCCTGACCGTACGCTCGACACGCCTCACTACCCATCGTGGCGAGGTCTCGCTGCCAGGAGGACGGACTGACCCACAAGACGATGGCCCTATCGGAACCGCCCTGCGCGAAGCCTGGGAGGAATTGGGCATTAGGACGAGTTATGTCGAGCCACTCGGTACACTGACGCCTTTTTATATCCCACCAAGCAATAGCCGTCTCACCCCGGTGGTCGGCCTCAGCCTCGTTGAACCTGACCTCCACCCCAACCCCGATGAGGTTGAGGCTGCCTTCAGCGTGCCGCTTAGGTGCCTCTTTGACCCGGCGATTGTCCAGGAGGAGATCTGGGAGCGTGGGTCAGTACGCATGCGGGTGCCCTTTTTTGCCCTCGAAGGCTATAAAGTCTGGGGGGCCACAGCGCTCTTGTTGAGCGAATTATTAGCCCGCATGCGCCGAGTCGCCGAGTCGGTTTCAGTTGACACGCCCCCTGGCTAGGGTATAATGAACCTACATCAAGCATCCGTACAAGGTACCTTGCTATGCCGTGCTTCCTCATCAGAGGGTTGTTCAGGCAAAGATAGCAAAAGGAGTGAATCATGTTAGGACTGGGATGGGGCGAATTAATTGTTATTCTGGTGATTGTGATTGCCATATTTGGTGCCGGACGCCTTGCTGGCCTCGGGAGCGCCCTTGGGGGCAGCATCCGTGAGTTCAAGAACGCCGTGAAAGACGATGATGCAGCACCAACTACTACAACTGAGACCAAAGCCGAGCGTGAAAGCAAGGTGTAACGCCCACACCTAAGGGCGATTACATCTTCTGCTGGTACGTGACGCTATGTCCGTGCGCATCATAGGTCAAATCTACGGATGCCCCCCATGCACCCACACCATCGGCGTCAACGCCTTGGCGAGCAGGGGCGAAGCCGACCTTCGTCGGCTTGATCAGGCCACACAGGTGGCCTTCGCTGACAAGGAGCCGAGCCATTTACGGCGACGGCAGATGATGCAATCGCCCTTCGCCCTACCTACGGGCTGCTAGCTTGAAAGATGTGTTGCCCAGCCTGGGGCGTCAGAGAGGTGTGATCTGATCACTTCTCTGTCGCCTTTTTCATTGTACGTGTGGACACAGGCTTCGATCGGACGTCTGACGAAGCGAATCGCTAAATCGTCTGTCAAGTACGTTTTCCGCTCTGCTCGCGGCCTTATCATGCCGAGCGGAGTGAAGCACCTCTGGGCGTCTGGACGCCGCGATCCTTCGCTCCGCCTGCGGCTCCGCTCAGGATGACAAAACGCCGGGAAAGTTCGCGGGCCGAGAGCGCGGCCGGCCCGCCTTTGCTCCCGAAGCGGGCGGGCCGCCCGCGCCCCCAGGAAAACAAGAAAAGTTCGTTGACGGACTACTACCTCTTTATGGAACGAGAATATGGCAGTTGATTATTTTGACCAGGCAACCATCCAGGTACAGGCCGGCACAGGCGGATCTGGCGCAGCAACCTTTCGCCGTGAAAAATTTATCCCCCGCGGTGGCCCCAATGGCGGCGATGGTGGCCGTGGAGGGCACATCTATCTGCAGGCCGACCCCAATCTTAATACGTTGCTCAGTTTCCGTTATGAGCGCTCGTTTCGTGCCGAGTCGGGTGGCAATGGACAGAAAAATAAGATGTATGGGCGTCAGGGCGATGATCTGGTGATCAATGTGCCGCCAGGGACGGTTGTCCGTGCCGTGATCGATGGTCAAACCTACGAGGTTGACCTCGCACGCCCCGGACAGCGCTTGCGGGTGGCGCGTGGCGGACGCGGGGGCCTTGGCAATGTTCACTTTACCTCATCTGTGCGGCAGGCACCGCGCATCGCTGAACTCGGTGAGCCAGGGCAAAAGCTGACTCTCGATCTCGAGTTGAAGCTCATTGCCGATGTTGGTCTCGTTGGCTTTCCCAATGCTGGCAAGTCAACGCTGCTCTCGGTCATCAGTGCCGCCCGCCCCAAGATTGCGAATTACCCTTTTACCACGCTCCAACCCAACCTCGGCATGGTTGATGTGGGTGAATATGATCGTTTTGTGGTTGCCGATATCCCCGGGTTGATCGAGGGTGCCCACGCAGGTGTCGGCTTGGGACACGCTTTTTTGCGCCACGTCGAGCGTACCCGCGTGCTCATTCATATTATTGATGCCGCCGGGGTCGACGGGCGCGATCCAGTCACCGATTTCCATCAGATCAACGAAGAATTGCGGCTCTATGAGCCTGAACTGGCCCAACGCCCCCAGGTCGTTGCCTTCAATAAAATTGATCTGCCCGAGGCCCGCGCTAATCTCGCCCGTCTGCAGCACGAGCTTGGCCTTGACCCCGAAGATTGTTTTGCGATCTCGGCGGCAACGCGCCAGGGTATTGAGCAACTGTTACGCCGCGTAACTACCCACCTGCGAGCAATGCCAGTCCCCCATCTGGAACCGGTTGAACCCGATGAACCACCCCTCACCTGGCCGGTACCTGAGGTCGAAGAGAATGTCTTCTCGGTTGAACCCGAAGGCAATGGCTGGCGCGTGCGCGGCATCAAGATCGAACGGCTGCTCAAGATGACTAATTTTGACCAGATCGAGGCCGTTGACCGCGTACAACGCGTCTTTGAGGCGACCGGGATCAGTCAGGCCCTCCTTGAGGCTGGCCTCAACGAGGGCGATATGGTCTATATTGGCGATATCGAACTCGAATGGGATAGTCAGCGTTTTGAGTGAGCCCACCGCACGATGACACAGGCAGACTCACCCAACCGCCTGTCCAGGATCATTGTTCGTCTCTGGCCACAGGCCGGCAACCTGCCACTCCGCGATTTCACCATCTTGCAACGCGAGGTGGTTGGCACCCTCTATGGGGTGGTGCTCTTCGTGTGTATGCTTGGCTGGCTCACCGTCGCCACTGATCTCGCTGACTTGCAGGCCAACTGGCTGCTGATGCTCAGCGGGATCATCTTTATTGTTATTATCAATCAGTTGAGTTTCTTCTGGATTCTCCGCCAGCCTGATGGCGAGACCGAGATGATCAGTGGCAATCTGAGTGTCTTGATCGGCCTGGCAACGCTGCTGATTGTCGGCCCCGGCCTGATCTGGATGTTGTTGCTCGCCCACCTCTTCGAGCTAGCCCACCGCCTCTGGCAGTATCGTCTCTTTGTCCAGCGTTGGAATGTGATCCGCAATTCGCTCGTCTCGCAAAGTACCCTCGGGCTGAGCTACCTGAGTTGCTACTATGCGTTCACGATGCTCGGCGGTAGCCTGCCCCCGAACGATCTTGGGCTGACAACGCTTGGCGCGATGCTCGGGGCCTTGCTTGTCTTTAGCGCGGTGTTGCTCGGTTGTTTTGCCGTGCTCTTTCTCCTGCAGATCGTGCTCAAGCAGACAGCCGGACGGCGCATGGGCATGCAGTACCTCACCCGTTTTGTTGGCTTGACGATCATGCCCCCGCTGCCGTTTGCCCTGCTTGGGGCGGTTGTCTACAGCGCCTATGCCCTGACCGGTTATCTCTTCTGGTGCATAAGCGTGGTGATGATCAACCTGATCGCCCACTGGCTCAGCAAATCGGTCGCCGCAAGCGATCAGCGACGCGAAGAACTCGCCCGTCTCGAAGCGCTCGGGCGCAGTATTTTGACCAGCCCTCCCGAGCTTGCTGCTCTCCCCACACTACTTGCACAGCACGTTTCCGGCATGTTCCGCGAGCGGCGGATCTGCATTGGGCTCTTTGATGATCAGATCTTGCTGCGACGACCTGCCGATGAGCCAGTTGATACGCCGCTGCTCGCCTGGCTCGCGGCGCATCCAGTCGAGCGGATCTGGCAACCGCATGAAACCCCACCCTGGCCCGGGGCCGAAGGCCGCTTTGTGCGCGTCACCATGCCGATCCGTGCCGTCGAGAACGAACCCGCCATTGGCATGATCTTTCTTGAACTGGGCACGCTCGAAGGCGATCCCGAAAGTATGTTGCCTGCCCTGCAAACCCTGGGCGCAACGATTGTTTCGGCGATCCATCGGGTCGACGAACACCGCCGCACGCTGCGGCTCCATCGCTTTGATCAAGAACTGGCGATGGCCGGGCAGATCCAGGCAAGCTTCTTGCCCACAAGCATCCCCACCATCCCCGGCTGGCAACTCGCCGCAACCCTCCGCCCTGCCCGCGAGACCTCCGGCGACTTCTACGATCTCGTCATGCTTCCCGGTGGCTGCCTGGGGCTTATTATCGCTGATGTCGCCGACAAAGGAACCGGGGCCGCCCTCTTTATGGCACTCTCACGGACGCTGCTGCGTACGTATGCGTTTGAGTATCGCGATGATCCCGCGTCGGTCTTGCGTGCCGCCAACGAACGTATCCTGATGGATACGGACAGCACCATGTTTGTGACGGTCTTTTATGGCATCCTCGACCCCGCCACCGGAACCTTGCGCTACGCGAATGCCGGCCACAATCCGCCCTTTTTGCTGCGTCACGATGGCTCACTGGCGACCCTGACCAATACCGGCGTGCCCCTCGGCATTGATCACGAACGCACCTGGGCAACCCGCGACATCACCCTTGCGCAGGGTGATGTACTCGTCATTTATACCGATGGCATCACCGAAGCGCAGAACGAGCACGAAGAGATGTTTGAAACCAGACGGTTGCTCACCGTTGCCCGCACCACCACCGACGCCCATCAACTGCAAGAGCACATTCTTGATGCGGTGACGACCTTCGCCGGCAACGCCGCACAATCCGATGATATTGCCCTGTTGATCCTCGCCCGCCACTAGAAAACCATGTCGTTCCCGCGCACGCGGAAACCCAGGTCTCGGCACAATACCTTGCAAAGAAGGCGGTTGTTTTGACGCAAAGGCGCAAAGGCGCAAAGCTGCAATCACCCTACGTACCGCCCGGCCAGAGGGCGACCAGTTCTTGCCAGAGATAGACAAAAAACTCGGGGAGGCGGGTGAAGAAGCCGGGATCAAAAACAAAGATCAGCGTCAACCCTACGACAAGGGCCAGAAGGATGGCCAGGATGACAATGGAGCGACGCGATATCATCCGCGGCATCGCGATCCCACCAAGGGCTGGCGGCGGTTCACTGATTTCAACATAGTGCAAGCGCCGAAACTCGTCCATGATCTCTGGTGTCTCAAGCCCCAGGTAGCTCAGGTACGAGCGGAACATCTGCAATGCAGCAGGGCCACGCGGCAAGAGCGTGAACTTCTCGTCTTCAATCGCCTGTAGATAGGACATCCGGATTTTGAGTTCGTTCTCGATCTGCACCAGGGTCAAATGCCGCCGCTGACGCTCGTGGCGAAGTCGTGCTCCGATGCCCGCGTGCTCATCAAGATCAGGGGCAAGGATCGTTTTGGATCCACCCGAAGCAGCAGGCGGCATGCGGAGCATCGCCATCTCTTCGGCTTCCGTCATAAAGACCCGATCTTCATCAGGAGGGGTGCGTTGTGGGCCAGGGGCAACCGGTGGCGTGGCAACTGCGGTTGGACGAACCGAGCCAGTCGCGCCAGCAGGTTGGGCAGGCGTTGGCGCTACCGAAGCCGCTGGGGAGGTCATCGATGGCTCGGGCTTTGGCAGAGCAACAGACACCGGCTCAACGACCGGCGGCGGGGGTGTCACAACAGAACGAGCAGCCGCACTTGCGCCACTGCTCATATTGCCAGTCGCGCCTGGCGCTAGAGCCTGGGCAGGCTCAACCGTACCTGGGGTAGCCATACCAACCGAGCGAGTCTTCTTCGGTACGGCAGCGACACGCGCACGCAACCGTGCCACCAGTTCGGCGGAACGATAGGGTTTGCTCACATAATCAACCGCACCCAACGTAAAGGCGCGAACCACATCCTCTTCACGCGAAGCAGCACTGAGCACAACCACCTGGGTGCGGCCGGCCAGCCGTTCAAGGACATCCCAGCCAGCCTCGTTCCCCGAACGAACCTCGATCATCACCAGATCGGGCTTGTGTTTATGAAAGAGTTGCTCGCCATAGACCAGATCACTGCTGTTGATAACTTCAAAATCAGCAAGTTCAAGCTGGATGCTCAGGCGCGTCAACAAAGTCACATCATCGTCTATAATCAGAATAGAAGGCAAGCCATCGCTCCTCGCCGGTTTCAGCAGACGGTGATACACTTATCCGGTCGAGGCGATTATACCATAGTAACTATGCAACATTTATATGATGTCATTGTCATCGGTGCCGGTCACGCCGGGTGTGAAGCTGCCAATGCAGCGGCACGCCTCGGCTGCCGTACCCTGCTCCTCACGATTGATCTCGATAAACTGGCCCATATGTCCTGCAATCCAAGCATCGGTGGGCCAGCCAAAGGCCACCTGGTGCGCGAACTTGATGCGATGGGTGGGCTCATTGCCCGTGTGACCGACCAGACGGCCATCCAGATCCGCCTGCTCAACGAGAGCAAAGGGCCAGCTGTGCAGTCACTGCGTGCGCAGTGCGACAAGCGGCTCTATGCCCAGGTGATGAAAGAGACGCTTGAGCGCATGCCCGGGCTTGATTTGCGCCAAGCTATGGTCGAGCAGATTATCCCCCTGATGCCCACTGACCCGACCGATCCCAGAGCAGCACGTTTTACCGTTGTCACCCACACTGGCTGGCAGTACCAGGCACGGGCGCTCGTGCTGACCACCGGAACCTTTCTGCGTGGCCGTGCTGTCACGGGCCAGGCGACATGGGGGGCCGGGCGTGCAGGCGAAGCACCGGCCATGGCGCTCGGCAATGATCTCGCCTCACTCGGCTTTCCGCTGGTACGCCTCAAAACCGGCACCCCTCCACGGATCGATGCCCGCAGCATTGATTTTAGCCAGACCGAGATCCAGCACGGCAGCCGCGTACCCTACTATTTTGGGCACTATTATGCCGATCTCGAAGCCCCTCCCGCCCCAGCTTACCACGGCGAACCAGCCGCCATCTATCCTGCTGCGCTGCGTGAAGGGTGGCGCCCCCAACTCCCGTGTTATCAGGTCTATACCGGGGCGGACTTTCATCGCCTGATCCGTGCAAATCTCGACCGTGCGCCGCTCTTTAGCGGGGTGATCGAAGGCGTTGGCCCGCGCTATTGCCCCAGCATTGAAGACAAGATCGTCCGTTTTGCCGACAAAGAACGTCACGGGTTCTTTCTTGAGCCTGAAGGCTGGAAGACCCACGAAGTCTATGTGCAGGGGTGCAATACCTCGTTACCCGAAGATGTGCAGTGGGCTATGTTGCGCACTATTCCGGCCCTGCGCAAGGTAGAGTTGATGCGCATTGGCTATGCAATTGAGTATGATGCCGTGCGTACCGGCGAGGTCGGGGCCGATCTGCAAGCGCGGCGCCTTGCCGGGCTCTTTCTGGCCGGGCAGATCAATGGTACCACCGGCTACGAAGAAGCGGCTGCGCAGGGGCTGATGGCGGGTGTCAATGCGGCTCGTTTCGTCCAGCAGGCTCCGGCGCTTATCCTGCGCCGTGACCAGGCCTACATCGGGGTGCTCATTGATGACCTCGTCACCAAAGAGATCCACGAACCCTATCGCATGTTCACGAGTCGTGCCGAACATCGTCTGTTGTTGCGCCAGGACAACGCCGATCTCCGGCTGAGCCCGCTGGCCCACGAACTGGGGCTGATCGACGCTGCCCGCGCTGCCGCTGTTGAACGACGACGCGACGACGCCGAAGCCCTCTACACAACGCTCATCGAGCGCCGGATTTTCCCATCTGCTGACACCAATGCCCGACTCACCGCCGCAGGGATTGGGGCACTGAACAATCCGGCCAGTGCCGCCGACGTGCTTGCCCGGCCCCATGTCGGCTATCCGCAATTGCGCACTGCGCTGGATCTGCCTGAAGCAGCACGGGAGATCGAGCAACTGGTCGAAGTCACATGCAAATATGGGGGCTACATCGAACGGCAACAACGTGAAGTCGAACGGATGCGTAAAATGGAAAGTCGGCGCATTCCTGACACCTTTGATTACCAAGGGCTCAACGGGCTCCGCAACGAAGCGCGCCAGGTCTTGCTCCGGTTCCGTCCAGCAACGCTTGGGCAGGCGAGTCGGCTCGCAGGCATCAACCCTTCTGATGTCGCCATTTTGTTCTTTGCCCTGGAACGCCGCAACTCGGGAGGCAGCCTGTAACCCGTCGATCTATACTAAAGGGAAAGGGCAACCTCAAACCCTTCTGTATGGTCGCATCTTCCAGATCCAAGCCAAGGAGCGCTCGTATGCAGAGCCCGAACAGTGTCGCCGGGCAATTTCGCACCCTCGAGATGACGGTGCTTATGACACCGGATACGGCAAACTTCTCAGGCAACGTCCACGGTGGGCATCTGCTCAAGCTACTCGATCAAGTTGCTTTTGCCTGTGCCTCGCGCTACGCAGGATCGTACGTTGTCACGGTGTCAGTTGACCAGGTGGTGTTTCACGAGCGAGTTCATGTTGGGGAACTTGTCACCTTCATTGCTTCAGTCAATTACACCGGCAAAACGTCGATGGAGATCGGGATTCGGGTTGTTTCAGAAAATATCACCGAGCGTTCCATTCGCCACGTTCTGACCTGCTATTTCAACATGGTGTCCGTTGATGAAGAGGGTAACCCACGCCCCATTCCATCGGTGCCAATTGAAAATGCCGAGCAGCGTCGCCGCTGGGCGGCGGCCAAGCTCCGTCGCGATCTCCGCAAAGAGATCGAAGCACGCAGCCTGGAGATTCGCCAGCACCCCGAAGATATGCTCAGCGAACTGAGCCCTGAGTCAGCTTGAGTCGTGCTTGCCTGACCGCACCACAACGAAAAAAGACGGCAACCTATTGGTTGCCGTCTTTTCTGTGCCGAAGCAGGGCGAAGGCATGCAAAAGACCTGCCATCCAAATCCACCGTGATGACAGGTCTCCTCAGTTGTCAGGGGCAGCTCGTCCTAATTCATCAGAATATCGTCGCAAATCAACTCGACACTTTCAATCCGGCGACGCCGATCACCCACAGCACCCCCACTCTCGAGATGCTCGGGCCACGCCCCGTGGAAGCGCCAGCGTGCGCAGGGGCGGCCAAACTCATCAATCGCAACAATCGAACCATCGTGACGCTCGATATGACCTTCAGCATTCGCATGTTCCCATTCTGGCAGCATGTCATCGAGCGCGATTCCCTCAGCCAGTACCACTCGCTCCTCGTGATTGGGAGAGTAGACATCGAAGAGATCAATGGCATCAGGGCCAAAGTAGAACTCGACATGGCGATGCTCAACTTCAAGACCACTGCAAGAGCCAAAGACACCCCGTGGAACACCATCAACCTCGACAAGGTAGCGAACATTGGCAAAGGGATTGGGCAACTTTCTGTAAGCCATGGTTACCTCCCTCGTAAACGTAGTCCTGTCAACAGATCCTGCAAGACCCTGTCTAACGAACCTCTTCCCGCTGTGAACAATAACGACACATCCCCTGTCCCATGCAGTATAACCCCACAGGCGCGGCTGTAGGGTGGTAAGATGCATCCTAACAGTTAAGAGAGCATTACAGGGATGCCAAGGGACGTGAATGAGGAACAGGCAATCAACGCCACACAGCCCCCACGACCAGCGCAACTGGTCGTGGGGGCCACCAAGAACCTAACATCCAACCTGCTTATTCTCGTCACGCAGAGGGGTATTGAGGGTATTCTCTGCCTGGTGACGGAGTTCTTCGGGGTCAAAGCCACGGGGAATAGCCCCACCGAAGGTGATATCGGCCACCAATTCGGGGCGATCTTCCTTCAGCGTACTCAGCTGCTCCATTGTAAAGACACGCGACTCATCAAAGGCCAGGTCGACCTCCATCTGCGTCCCATTCATATGGACACGTCCGAGGTCATAGAAGCGCTTGGTGACGGTCGTCTTCATAAAGGCTCGCAGACAACCGAGCATATATTTACGCTTGACGGGATCTTTGATGAAGGGATACTCAAAGAAGGCCTTGCGCATATAGAACCGGGCATAGTTGCGCAACACACCCTTGAGCACATCTTCGCGATCCATTGCCTCGGGCTTCATGATCGGGGTGACAAAGTTGTACTTGCTATAGTCACGCACTTCGACCTTATCACCCAGTTCCTCGAAGAGTTCGGCAAACGGCCACGGCGTATACATATTCCAGTTGGCCATGTCCGGCTTCCAGTCCTGCGAGAGGCGATAGGTCTCTTCGATGGTTTCGGGCGTTTCGTTCTCCATGCCCATGATGAACTGCGCTTCGGCAACCATCCCATGAGACTGGATCATCTTGATGGCCCGCTTATTCTGCTCGATCGTCGTCTGCTTGCGGAAGCGGTCAAGGTTCATCTGGGCGGCAGCCTCGGTGCCAAGCGAGATATGCATCAACCCAGCCTTGCGCCAGAGGGGCAACAGGGCTTCGTCACGCATAATGTCGGTTACACGGGTATTGATCCCCCAGAGCACGGGCAACTTGCGACGCGCCAATTCTTCACAGAGCGCCGTAAATTTCTTGCGGTTGAGGGTCGGCTCTTCATCGGCAAGGATAAAGAAGCCCACGTTGTAATCACGTACCAGCGTCTCGACCTCATCGACAAACTTGAGCGGGCTGCGCGAACGATATTTGCGCCAGAACTTCCACTGCGAGCAGAAACGACAAGTAAAGGGACAGCCACGGGCAAAGTTGGGCACGGCGACCCGTACATTCATCGGAACATAAATGTACTTGTCCCACTCGAGCAGGCTCCAGTCAGGCGTCAGGGTATCAAGATCCGCAATCGGATCACGTGCGGGCGTCGCCACAACCTTCTCGTTCTCGAGATAGGCAATGCCCTGGATCGTCGCCCGATCTTTGAGATCACTCCCGGCCTCAATGCTCTTGAGCAACTCAACAATGATCTCTTCACCCTCACCACGCACGATGTAGTCAATCCACGGTGCCTCAGACAAAACCTGGGCATACATAAAGGTTGGATGGACGCCACCGAGGATGAGCTTGGTGTTGGGCAACAACTCACGCGCCATCTTCAGGGTTTCTTGGGCCTTGATGATCATTGGGGTGATCGCTGTTGCCAGAATCACGTCAGGCCGGTTGCGCTCGATGATGACCCGCAATTGATCATTGGGGATGTCGAGCGTCATGGCGTCAATGAAACGAACATTGTCGAATCCGGCCGTCTTAAGCGCGCCTCCGATGTAGGCGACCCAACTCGGCGGCCAACTGCCCGCGATTTCAGCTCCGCCCGCGTGGTAATTGGGCTGGATCATCATGATCCGCATAGCGGTCTCCCTTGTTGATGGGGCCGTGATGGCCCTGCGACTGACAACAGACTCTGTACTACAAAAACCTACGAGAACGGAGGCCAGTGCCTCCGGCGAACGCCCCTTGTCAGGGGATGGTCACCTCGAACGTACACGCATCAGCGCCCATCGCGCCACATGCCGTTTCACGAACCATGAGTTGCGGGTTGATCAAGGGACGCAAGAGAGTTTGAAAACAGTGGGTGTAGTAGTGGCACAACGGCGCATCAGTTGCCATCCCACGACACTCGGGGCTGTCGGCCAGACAAATGGTGGCCCCTCGCCGCCCCACGTCGTAGCTGAAACGGCCGCTGCCAGCAAAGGTCCAGGCATGACCAGCGATCGCCTTCAAAAAGATGCGCAAACCGAGTGAAGCGGGCAACCATGGTAAAAGGATCCGGATCGGTGCAGGAATACGGTTGGCGAGCAAATAGTCGGCAGTGCGTTCGCCTGAACGGGCCAGCACCTTGCCGGTCGCCTCAAAACCGAGATCGGTGCGCAAGGCGTTGATCAGCGCCATAAACACTTGCTCATCAACCATGTCGGTCGGCAATTGCTCGTTCAACGCGCTGTGCCCAATCCGCTCCAGGATCGCCCGGGCAGCCTCGGCACCATACAACTCGTTGAGCGCCCCCACCGTCTGGATAATCGAGTTAGGGCCAATGCGCACAACACCTGCCGGCGCGTGTGTTGTATGCATAACAGAACCTTTCACCATGAAAACAATCCCATGACATTTCATATCATGACAGCCCGCGAAAAGTCTACCACGCGGGCTCGGGTCGAAGGGTAATGATCGCTCAACACTACGTAAGGTTTTCTTCTCTGATTAGGATGAGCCGGGATGCTACCATGAGACAATATGAGCGTCATAGTTGACGAGATAGGGACTGCGTATGTCTACTGCCTCTCCCCCAAGGTCACCCGCTGACCAGGCGAATGACAAACGCCTCAAGATCCTTGAGGCGACGATGAAACGCCACCAGTACCGCGCCGATGCGTTAATCGAGGTCTTGCATAAAGCGCAAGAGTTGTATGGGCATCTGACCGAAGATCGGTTACTCGAGATTGCCCATAGCCTACACCTTCCGCCCAGTCGTGTTTATGGGGTGGCGACGTTTTATCATTTCTTTAGCCTGACCCCTCAGGGCGAGCACAGTTGTACGGTCTGCCTTGGGACAGCCTGTTATGTCAAAGGGGCGATGGAACTGCTCGCGACGCTCGAAACCGAGAGTGGCCTGCGGGCCGGGTCAACCTCTGCCGATGGCAAGCTTTCACTGTTGACTGCTCGCTGCCTCGGGGCGTGCGGCATTGCGCCTGCGGTGATCGTGGATGGCAATGTGGCCGGTCATGCCGATCCCGAAGTGATGCGAGCACGGGTGCGTGCGTTGCTCGATGAGGATTGAGGGGTGTGATGGAATTTCAGGATCTTCAGATCATGGCCGAGCAGGAGCGAAGCCGCCGCAAGGCGATTCGGATCCACTGCTGTACCTCCTCGGGATGCCAGGCTTCGGGTGCGCTTGAACTCTTTCATCAGTTGCAAGCGGCGGTTGAGGCGGCAGGACAGAACGAGCGGGTTGACATCGTTGGCGTCGGGTGTATGGGCTTTTGCGGCCAGGGACCGATGGTGAGTGTTGAAGCTGATGGGGTGCTCTTTGAACATGTGCGCCCTGAACAGGCCCCCGAAATTATTGCTTCACTTGATGGCGGCCCATGCAACGTCAAACAGGGCGACCACGCCCATCCGTTTTTTAGCCGTCAATTGCATATTGTGCGGCGTAATGGCGGCGTGATCGATCCCGAACGGATCGAGGAGTATATTGCGGTCGGTGGCTATCAGGCGCTCTATCATGTGCTCCACGAGATGAGCCCGGCTGAGGTGATTGATGCGATCACCCGCAGTGGTCTGCGCGGGCGAGGCGGGGCCGGCTATCCGACGGGCCTGAAATGGGCAACGGTCGCCAAGAGTCCCGGTGAACGCAAATTTGTCATCTGCAATGGCGATGAGGGCGATCCCGGGGCTTTTATGGATCGCAGTATTCTCGAAAGCGATCCGCATCTTATCCTTGAAGGGATGAGCATTGCGGCCTATGCGGTCGGGGCCGATCAGGGCTACCTCTATGTGCGCGGTGAGTATCCGCTCGCGATTGCGCGCCTGCAGAAGGCCATTGCCCAGGCCAGAAAACATGATCTGCTCGGGAGCCAGATCTTTGATACGAGTTTCAACTTCCGGGTTGATATTCGGGTCGGGGCCGGCGCGTTTGTCTGTGGCGAAGAGACGGCCCTGATCGCGAGTATCGAAGGTCGCCGCGGCCAACCCCGACCCCGGCCTCCTTATCCCGCTGAACACGGCCTCTGGGGCTATCCCACGCTGATCAATAATGTCGAGACTTTTGGCAATATTGCGCCGATTATCACCAATGGCGCCGACTGGTACGCCGGCATTGGCACGGAACGCAGCAAAGGCACCAAGGTCTTTGCGCTTACCGGCAAGGTGCGCAATACCGGCTTGATCGAGGTACCGATGGGGATGACCATCCGCGAAATTGTCGAAGAACTCGGCGGCGGTACCCCCGATGGAACCCCGGTCAAAGGGGTGCAGACCGGTGGCCCCTCAGGCGGCTGTATTCCCGAAGCCCTCTTTGATACCCCCGTTGATTACGAGTCGCTCGCCGAGGTTGGCTCGATTATGGGCTCGGGGGGCATGGTGGTGATGGATGCCACCACCAACATGGTGGAAATCGCCCGTTTTTACATGGAATTTTGCATGGACGAGTCATGCGGCAAGTGCATTCCCTGTCGCACGGGAACCGTGCAAATGTATCGCCTGCTGAGCAAAATCAGTGCTGGGCAAGCAACGGCAGCCGATCTGGCGACCCTGGAACAACTCTGCCACCTGCTGCGCGAGACGAGTCTCTGTGGCCTGGGCCAGTCTGCGCCCAATCCCGTGCAGAGTACGCTGCGCTATTTTCGTGAGGAGTATGAACGGCTGCTCCGCAAACGGGTGAGGATCAATCTCACCAGTCGCTGAGGAGTGTGTGAAGTAAGTTTTTTGATGATTTGACGCAAAGGCGCAAAGGGTGTTGACACCACCCCCAACCCCTAGCGTTATAAGGATGATGGCATGGCCGCGAGAACATTGACGATTAATGGAACGCTGATCAGTGCCCGCTCGAATGAGACGGTGCTGGAAGCAGCACGTGAGGCCGGGATCAGCATCCCGACGCTTTGCCACCTGGATGGCCTCTCTGAAGTAGGTGCCTGTCGGCTCTGTCTGGTTGAGATCGCTGGCTCGGCCAAACTGCAACCCGCCTGTCATACCACCGTCACCGAGGGGATGGAGGTACAGACTGATACGCCCCGCCTCAAGGCCCACCGTCGGGCGATCGTTGAACTGCTCTTTGCTGAACGCAACCATATCTGTGCCGTCTGTGTCGCCTCGGGTCACTGTGAATTGCAACAACTGGCCGTCGAAGTTGGGATGAGCCACGTGCGCTACGAGTATCTGTCGCCAGATTGCAGCGTTGATATTAGCCACGCCCGCTTTGGCATTGACCATAATCGCTGTGTGCTCTGTACTCGCTGTGTGCGCGCTTGCGACGAGGTCGAAGGCGTGCATACCTGGGATATTGCGGGACGTGGAACGAATGCACGGGTCATTACCGATCTCAATGTGCCATGGGGCGAGGCCACGAGTTGCACCTCCTGTGGCAAGTGCCTCCTGGCATGTCCGACCGGGGCAATCTTTAGTCGTGGCAGCACCGTGGCTGAGCTTGAACGCGATGCCAGTCGCATTGCCACGATTGTGGCAGCCCGCAATGAACGCTGGTGACCCCTCGGCGGGGTAGGGATCAAGCCTGATCGCCCATCGAACCTCGCCGAAGCATAACGATGGAGAGACGATATGAACCGTCTGAAACTTGCGACTGTCTGGTTGGGAGGGTGCTCGGGCTGCCATATGTCGCTCCTCGATCTTGATGAATGGTTGATCGATCTTGCCGCCCACGTCGATCTGGTCTATAGCCCGATTGCAGATCAGAAGACCTTTCCCGAAGATGTCGATCTGACCCTGGTCGAGGGCGCGATTGCCAATGATGAGCATCTCGAATTGATCCAGGATGTCCGTGAACGTAGCCGCATGGTCGTTGCGCTCGGCGATTGCGCCGTCACCGGCAATGTGACCGCGCTGCGCAATCCACTTGGCGAGGCGCGCAGCATCCTGCAGCAGGTCTATATTGAACACGGCGACCCCCGTGGGATTCTGCCGAGTACGCCAGGGATTGTCCCGATCCTGGTTGATCAGGTCGTCCCGATCCATATGATTATCCCCGTTGACCTCTTCTTGGCAGGTTGTCCTCCTTCTGGCCCACGCATCCGCGCCGTGCTCGAAGCCTTGCTGGCAGGTACACCTCCTGAACTAGTCGGAGGGTTCGGGTAAGCGCGACACCCAAGCAACGCACTTGGACGCATATGGCCCTCGCCAGAGGCCTATAGAGGAACGACCTATGACACAGACAATCGTGATCGATCCTGTCACCCGTATTGAGGGACACGCAAAGATCAGCATCTATCTCGACAATGACGGGTCGGTGCGCGATGCCCAGTTTCACGTCACCGAGTTTCGTGGCTTTGAGCGCTTTTGCATCGGGCGGCCCTTCTGGGAAATGCCGGCGATTACGGCCCGCATCTGCGGTATCTGCCCAATTAGCCACATCCTAGCATCGGCCAAGGCAGGCGATGCTTTGCTTGCTGTCGAGATTCCGCCGGCTGCCGATAAGTTGCGACGGCTGATGAACCTCGGCCAGATTATTCAGTCCCACGCGCTCAGTTTTTTTCATCTCAGCGGCCCCGACCTGTTTCTTGGCTATGAGAGTGACCCGGCGAAACGCAATATCTTTGGACTAATTGCGGCTGAACCAGACTTTGCCCGCGGGGGCATTCGGCTCCGCCAGTTTGGGCAAGAGATCATCGAGGCGCTCGGTGGGCGCAAGATCCACCCCGCCTGGGCGGTGCCCGGCGGCGTCCGTTCGGGGATGAGTGCAGAGGTGCGGGCGGCCTTTCGCCAGCGTTTGCCCGAAGCAATGGATGTCACCCGCAATGCGCTGGCACGCTTCAAGACCGTGCTTGATGCCAGTGACGAAGAAGTTACCAGCTATGGCTTCTTCCCTAGCCTTTTTGCGGGCATGGTGACACCCGAAGGCAACTGGGAACATCACGGCGGCAAACTGCGCGTGCGTGATGCCGAAGGCCAAATCCTGGCCGACCAGGTCAAAGCTGACGACTATCAGCAACTCTTTGGTGAAGCATCGGAAGCCTGGAGCTACCTGAAATTCCCGTATTATCAACCCCTCGGCTATCCCGACGGTATCTATCGGGTGGGGCCATTGGCGCGCCTCAACGTGTGCGACCAGGTAGGGACACCGCTCGCCGACGCAGAACTGACCGAGATGCGCCAGCGTGCTGGGCACCGGATGGTCACGGCAAGTTTCTACTACCACTATGCACGGCTGATCGAGATCCTCGCGGCGCTTGAACTGGTTACTCAGTTGCTCGACGACCCCGAGCTGGGTTCGAGCGTGTTGCGCGCCGATGCCGGGGTCAATCATCTCGAAGCCGTCGGATGTAGCGAAGCCCCACGGGGGAGCCTCTTCCATCATTATCAGGTCGACAAGAACGGCCTGATCACCTATCTAAACCTGATCATCGCGACAGGGCAGAATAACCTGGCAATGAACCAGACCGTCGCGCAGATCGCCCGCCATTACCTGCGCGGGGATCGCCTCGAAGAAGGTTTGCTCAATCGGGTCGAGGCCGGCATCAGAGCATATGATCCGTGCCTGAGCTGCTCGACCCACGCGGTAGGCCAGGCGGCTTTTGCGATCAGCCTGATCGGCCCCGATGGGCGTGTGGTGGATCACGCGGTGCGGTAGGGTTTGGGGGCCTACGACCACCAAGAATCTCCCTTGTGCTGGCGAAAACGGCCGCGAAGCTGGTCGTTTTCGCCAGCACAAGAATAGTTGTTAGGGCTGCCACCCTAACATTGGGCGCAAGCCCCCAAGAAGCGCTTACGCAGTTCTATGCTATAATTGTCGCACACAACAAAGATACATTGCAACGCCTGTGGTCAGGTATCGAGGAAGAAGCCAGCAGCACCCGCGCCTTCCTTGCCACGGGTTCGTTTTGTACCCGAGGAAAGCAGCTTTTTTATATTAAAGGCAAGCACGTCTTATGAAGTTGACCTGTCTGCAAGATAACCTCAAACGTGGCCTCGCCACAGTCAGCCATGCAGTCGCCGGCAAAAGCACCCTGCCTGTCCTCTCTAATGTGTTGCTTGCCACCGACGAAGGTCGGCTGAAACTCGCGGCAACGAATCTCGAAGTTGGCATTACGCACTGGATCGGGGCACAAATCCAGGAAGAAGGTGCCGTGACGGTGCCAGCAAAATTACTGGCAGATGTCATTGGGAGCCTGCCCAATGACCGGGTGACGTTGACCCTTGATGCCCGTACGCAGACACTCAAGGTCGAATGTGGACGTTTCACAAGCAATATCAAGGGTATCGAGGCAGACGAGTTTCCAACGATTCCGTCGATCACCGGGCAAGAGCCACTCACCTCGCTGCCTCCTGATGTGCTGCGGGAAGCAATTGACCAGGTAGTCTTCGCGGCCGCAACCGATGAGTCGCGCCCTGTGCTTGCCGGTGTGCTGGTGCGGTTGAACGATACGCGTCTCTTTTTCGCCGCTGCCGATGGCTTTCGTCTGGCAACACGGAATGTGCCCCTGCCTGAACCAGTCGCGCGCCAGAGCGAATTCATTGTGCCTGCCCGGACGCTCGCCGAGTTGGCCCGGATCGCCAGCGAAACCCAGGGCCAGGTGAGTATCACCGTAGCCACCGGGGGCAGCCAGGTGCTCTTCCATACCGAGACGACCGAGCTTGTCTCGCGGCTTATTGATGGACGCTTCCCCGATGTCGAGCGGATCATTCCCCAGCAACACATAACCCGCTCGGTGCTCGAAACGAGTGAGCTCGCGAAGGCAGTCAAACTTGCCTCGTATTTCGCTACGGCGAGTCAGAACGTCGTGAAATTGACGATGGAACCCGGCGGCGAACTTGGCCCAGGACGGGTGATCATCAGTGCGAATGCCGCCGAAGTTGGTGATAATACCGGCGAAATTGATGGTATGATTCAGGGCGAGGGCGGGCAGATTGCCCTCAATGTCAAATATTTGACGGAATTGCTCGGGGCAATTAAGAGTGCCCAGATCACCTTAGAGACCCAATCGCCCCAGAGTCCCGGGGTCTTTAAGCCCGTTGGTCAAGATGGCTATATTCATATTATTATGCCCATGAGCATTCGCTAGGTTGTCGAAGGACGATCCATCAGCTATACTACTGAGTCAGTTCTGGAAAATGTAGCATCGTAACGCCAGGCATAGCTCGTCGCGATTTACGTGCTCGTGCGCACTCTGGATCAGTGCAAGGGAGCCGTTCTTGAGTATCAATTCGATTGTACTTGTACATGCCCATGCGATTTTTCGCGAAGGTCTCCGCCATCACATCATGGCCTTGCCTGATACCATCATCGTCGGGGAAGCAGGGCATGGTCAGCAGGCGATCCAGATTGTTGATCATAGCAACCCTGATCTGGTGTTGATGGATGTCGATCTACCCGGGGTCAATGGGCTTGAGGTGTCACGGGCGCTGAAACGCACCCATCCGCAAACGGGTATTATTCTCTTTAACACCTCAATGGAAGGTAGTTCGGTGGTGAAGGCAATCCGGGCCGGCGTCGCAGCCTATGTGCCACGGAATATTGCCTGGCCCGATTTGCTTGAGTTGATGAACGAGGTGCGCAATGGAGGCTATCCGATCAACGATCTGGTGCTCTCGCTGCCCGAGGTCGCCGCTCAGGTGATTGCTGCGTTTCGCCAGATGGTTGTTGATGAAGATACGCAGAGTATCTATTCGCCACTTTCGCCTCGTGAGCTTGAAGTGATCGAACTGGTGGCCGCCGGTCGTACAAATAGAGAAATTGCGTCCAGGCTGGATATTAGCAATCAGACGGTTAAAAACCATGTCTCTTCGATCCTGCGCAAGCTTGCCGTTAATGACCGAACGCAGGCGGTCGTCTATGCGATGCGCCGCGGCTGGATCAAGGTGGTGCTTCCTGGTGATTGATCAATGACTCTAAACCGCTTCTCGCGCGCTCTGCTCGCGCTTCCACTGATGCTGATGATGCTGCTCGCCAGTTGTGATTTGACCACGGCTGGGGAACGCGAAGAGATCGCTGGGATCGAGACGATCCTGGCCCTGACGCCTTCGCCAACCCCGACCGCCAGCAGTACACCCGCGCCAACCAGTACGCCGACGATCGCGCCTACTCCTAGCCCAACGCAACCACCCACACTCACTCCGTTGCCAACGAGTACGCCGTTGCCCCCAACCCCTACGCCGAATCCGGCGCTCGTCGGGTTTGGCTTCTGCGATCAATTCGTTGGTGATCTGCGCGGTCTCTTTTCAGCCCGCCTCGTATCAGTCGACATCAGGGGCAATCCGGCCTCCGAGCAGGTTGTCCTGAATTTTGAACCCGCCCCTGGGGCCAACCAAATCGGTGCGCGCGCGTCGTGTGTGACTGCCTACGGCAATGATCAGACGCTCCATCACCTTGAGGTCTACCTCCCCGGCTGGATCAGGGATGCCCGTTTCGAGGAGTCGGTCGCTGCGCTCACTGAAGCTGTCACCAGCACACGGACAATTGCCGGGCTGCAGCTTGTGCCTGCCGATGATGGTGAGGCCGGGGCGGTGGTGAAACTCACCCTGAATGAGCCGCTGCCGTTTCGGCTGAACCTCAGTGGTGATCCGGCAACGCTCACAATCGCGGTTGCCCGTACGTCGCCCCTGAGCAGCGCAAATGATCCGCTGGCGCTCGGTGTCGATGCTGCCCGTGCTGAACTCGCAGCCCCCCTCTTTATGCTGCTCGATGGCGATATCTGGCGCATCGAGCACGGAAGTGATGCCGCTACCGATGCGATCAGTGCCGAAAATGCTGGGGCCGTCAATCTGACCGACTCGCCCGAGACCGAGACACATCTTGCGGTCAGTCACGATGGCTCGCTCGTGGCGTTCTGTCGCGCCTTGCCCGGGCTTGATCCCGCCGAAACTGACCTCCCTGTACCAAGTACGCTCTGGTTGATGGAAGCAGATGGCACGAATCAGCGCCCCATCGCCCAGATTGGCGTCAGTTGTGCCGATCCAGCGTTTAGCCTTGATGATAAGAGTGTTGCCTTTGCCGTAGATGAGACCGGGGCGATGCCGATCCAGCGCGCCATTTATAGTATCCCCACCACCGCGAGTACGCTCCCACGCCGCATGCACGAAGGCGTGGATGAGTGGGGTCGCACCAGCCCCCAGTGGCTGGATAACGGTGATATGGTGATCGCGGCTACCTCACAAGATGGACGGAGTACGATCTTTTTGCGGCGCGCCAATGGCACGGTCGTTGATGTCGGGGCAGCCATTCTCGTACGCGATGATGGCGAGACTCCCTATAGCGCACTCGGGCAGCCACTCGTGGCCCCTGATGGCAAACGTTTTGCGGTTGAGGCTTGGCGCAACGATGAGCGTGGTGCCGACCTGGTGGTTCTCGATGCCGACGGTACGATCCTTGATATCCTCGGCACAGAAACCTTGATCGACATCGCGCCGGGGCCCAGGCTTACCCCAACCATCAGGCCCACCAGTACCGCGGTACCAACGGTGACACCGACTAGTGTCCCCACCGAGCCCGTCACCACCACGACCACCGCCGAACCAACGCTCACGCCAACGGCTACCACCGAGCCAGAACAAACGGTGACGCCTATCGCGACACCGCTACCAACGGCCACACCGCTGCTCGAACCAGTGCGCGAGGGGCCTTTCTGGACAAGAGCACTTGGTTGGGATGATAGCGGTCATTTGGTCTATCTCACAACGCTCTGCGCAAGTCAGGCAGTACAGGATTACCAGATCTACCGATGGAACGGTGCGCAACGTACCGAATTGATCCTGGCAGGCCAGCGTACAGGTGGCCTTGGTCAGACAGTGATGCAAGGCAATCAACTTGCCTATGTGCTGACGAGCTCACCGGCAGGGCCGCGTGGTCCAGTTGCGCTCACTCCGCGCAACCCGGTTGAACTCTGGCTCTGGGATCTTGCCGAGGGTACGCGTGGGCGGTTGCTCGTCACCGAGCGTGGGATGGCTACGTTGCAGCGCTAAAGACCTGATGTTATGGTTGTACATGGAAAAAAGCCAGCTACGCTGGCTTTTTTCCATGATCAGGCGTCAACGTTTAGGCGTGAAACGTTACGACGACTTTCCCAAACTGGACTTTCGCCTGGTCGGGGAGTGGGGTTGGGACGTTGGGGAGCAAGCGCTCGCCGTTGATCCGTGTGTGGTTGGTGCTATCGAGATCGGTCAGCATCCACTGACCGTCTTTGTGCGTGATCCGTGCATGCTTGCGGCTGACGCCACCTGTTTCACCGCCAAATGAGGTCAGGTCAATCTCGGGAAAGATACTACTCACCGGATCTTCGCGGCCGACGATAATTTCGGCCCGATCAGTGGGCAAGGTCAGCATTTGCCCGCCGTCAGCGATGACAAAATGCGGTCCGAGCGGCGGCGGGGCGACCGGGGACGGCGGGGCGACCGGGGCCACCGCAGCCGGGGCCGGTGGCGCAACGGGGGCCACCGCAGCCGATGCTGCATCTGGAGCAAGGCCGAGTTTATTCAATTCATCCTGGGCACGGATCAGCACTTCACGTGCTTCAGCGAGACCAGCCGCGACGGACGCCGGTGTTGCTGCCCCAAAAGTGGCCTGCATTTGCTCAAACTGACTGATGATCTGTTGCTGGCGGGCCACCGTTGCCTGCAAGGTACTGACCACCGCAGGGTCAACTGTTGGGGCAGGGGGAACAAGCGCTGCCAACGAAGCCTCGATCCGAGTATAGGCCTCACGTGCCTCGGCCAGACCAGCGACAACTGCGGCGGGCGTGGCGGCCCCAAAGGTGGCTTGCATTTGCTCAAACTGAATGATGATCTGGGCCTGGCGGGCAAGCTCGGCCTCGAGTTCGTTGCGCTGTGCTTCGTAGGTCGCGACATCCACTGGCGAAGGTGCGACCGGCGCGGACGCGCTTACGCTTGGCTCGGCCTCTAGCGCTGGTGCAGGAGCGACTGGCTCAGCCACGATGGGCATAGGGGACACTGGTTCGGGTTCAGGTTCATGGACAACCGGCACCGCTTCCATCACGGGGGCGACCGGCGCGGCCTCGATCGGGGCAGGGGCCACCGGCTCGGCCTCGACAGGCGCAGGGGCCACCGGCTCGGCCTCGACGGGTTGGGCCTCGGGTTCACTTACAATCGGCACCGCCTCCATGACCGGCGCAGGGGCCACCGGCTCGGTCTCGACGGGCGCAGGAGCGACCGGCTCTGGCGTCGTTGCTGATGACTCGGGGGCGGCTGGAACCTCAAGGGGCACCTGAGGGAGCGAAGGAGGCGACGCTGGCTGAGACGAAGCAGCAGCAAGTTGCTGCCAGAGCATCTGCAAATCGGCACCACAATTATCACAAAACGCCTCACCGGGCAAGACCGAAGCACCGCAACTCGGGCACACCGGTGCCGTCGGCAGGACTGGGGCAGGAGCAGCAGTCACAGCCACGGGAGGCGGAGGCGATGCTGGCTGATCATTGGTCAAACGAGCGCCACACTGGTCACAAAAGCGATTGGCTGGATCATTCAGCGCACCGCACGAGGGACAGGTAATCATCATGACTCCTTCACACATCTGCTTCATCCAATTTCTGGGTCAACCGTCGGGTCGCATACCGCAACTCTTTCTGGCCTTCAGCACTCAACCCGCTCCCCTGTTCAAGTTGATCGGCCTGAGCGGTCGTCTTCGCCGCAAGATCTAATTCGCCGAGGTCGAGCAGGCGCGTTGCGGCAGCACGAAGTTTCTGCGTTGCCCCAGAGAGATTGCCAAGCTCAGCCTCGGCGAGCGCCCGGGTCTGAAGCTTGAAGGCGGTGACTTTCTCGACAAGATTCATCACACGTGGGTCATAGGCCGAGGTCTCAACCTCGGCAGTGAAGGACAACAACAGATCCTGTTTTACCACCTCAGGCGCAGTTGCACCGGGAAGGGTAGCGTGCAATTCGGCCTGGGCAATACGGAAGGTACCAGCGGCACGTACGGGAACCATCAGATCGAGCACAACACTATTGACCTGTCCATGCACGAGATCGCCAAGTTTAACGGCAACTTCGCTCTCGCCAATGGGCTGATAACCAAGATTAGCAATGGTTGGGGTTGCACGATGCACGGCGCGGGGAACAACTTCTTTGACGAGCCGGAGCAAGAGACGGGCATCCGTAGCGGCCGTACCCTGCGCACTACGTAGCGCACGCTGAAAGAAGGTTGCAATCTGTGCCGGTTCAGCGATATAGTCAGAGACCCCGCCGGTCGCGTCAGCGAGATCATCAAGCAACTTCTCATTCCACTCGGCCCCGAGCCCCAGGGCCGTCATGCGAACCCCGGCCTGCCCAAGGTCATTGGCAAGAGTACGACAGAGATCCTCATCACCCCAGGTCTGCCCATCAGTGAGGAGCACGAGATAGCTAAGGCGGTCGGGGCCAAGATATTTTTGCAACTCGGCCTGGCCGGCTTGCAGACCAAGGGACATCGCGGTGCCACCCGACTCGGTAATCGTATTGACCGCCGCAAGGAGGGCCGCAGGATCAGTTGCGGGCGTCGCCGGAACAAGGGTCTGCACCGTATCATCAAAGATGACAATTGAAACCACATCCGCCGGGGTCAACGTCTCGATGACGCGGCTTGTGGCGGCCTTCATACTCTCAAGCTTGGCACCCTGCATCGAACCCGAGCGGTCAAGCACAAAACAGAAATTGAGGGGCACGGGCACCGAGGGTTTGGTCGCGGGGGTAGCCTCGACAAGCAAATAGGCTACCTGGGGCGTACCGGTCACAGGTAACGGCGCACGCCCCCATGTACATGTCAACGTGACGGCATCAGCCATCATATGCCTCCGGGAGTATCAGCAAAACGAACCAGAATCGACGCAATATTATCTTCGCCGCCGGCACGATTGGCTGCGGCGATCAGGCGTTCACAGATCACGTGGGGATCATCATCAGCGGCCAGCAACAGTTCCATCTCGGGATCGTGGGTCATCTCCCACTGCCCATCAGAGCAGAGGAGCAAGGCATCACCGGCGCGGACGCGCTCGTGAAAGATATCAACTTCGACCTCACGGCGATCGCCGAGCGAACGCAACACGGCATTGCGTTGGGGATGGGTATAAATATCCTGATCGGCAATCTGACCAAGATCAACCAGGCGTTGCACCAGCGAATGGTCTTTGCTGATCCTGATAAGGCGTCCCTCGTGATAGCGATAGGTACGACTATCACCAATATTGCCGACGGTCACCCGATCACCAACAACCAGCGCCATCGTAAGGGTCGCGCCCATATCATTGCCCTGGGTACGGGCCTCGTTGACCACCGCCTCATTCGCGGCCAGCACCGCACGGCGGACAAGATCCCCAACTTCCACCTGGTTATAGGCGTGCTCAGGATCAAGCGCCTGGGTCAGGTACGCCTGCACCACAAGTTGCGCCGCAGCCCGCATCGCGAGGCCACTGGCAAGCTCACCTGCCGCGTGGCCGCCCATGCCATCCGAGACAAGATAGAGGCCGATAGCCTGGAAGGAGCTATTATTATTTGCGGCGAGTTGCAAAGCCAGGTAACTATCTTCATTATGGTCACGCACCATCCCAACGTGCGTTGCGGCCCCAACAATCTGGCGCAAACAAACCGGCAAAGCACGTTCAGCCCGCATCGCTTCGAGACGCGTGAGCAACGTCAGGGCATTGGTACACTCGCCGGTACGTACCTGACGCAACAGCAGAGGCAAGCCCGGCTGTTCGGCCTCGGCAGCGACAGCAGCCTCTTCACTCAAGCGTCGGGTTGTGCGCGGCGTGACCGTCAACTGCTCGAGCAACTCAGCGAGGGTCATCAGATCAGCGCGCACCACCGTCGAGGCCTGGTCAGCCTCGACCCGACGCAACCCGGCGGCATCACGGAGGCGCACGCGACCACTGGGCATCACCTCGAGATCGGTCATTGCCAGCGAACCGAGCGCCATCGCGTGATCGTGCAAATAGACCAGCAACCTGGCGAGCGTTATTCCAAGATCAAGCGCCGCAAGTTCATCAAGCGGGGCCGCGAGCGTCGTTGGCCCGTGATCGTGCAAGAGCGTCAGGACGAGATCATCCTCGGTAACCTGGGCGACAACCTCGGGCAAGAGGAGGCGCACCTCTTCAGCATCAATCGTCGGCACCAGGGCCGGGCCGATCAGGGCATCGGGAGTAGTCAAGATGGCCCGATAGCTCCGCTCATCAAGGGCTGCGCCACAATCATTGCAAAACGCATCACCAGACTCATTAGAGAGCGAGCCACAGGCCCAGCAGCGTTGCCAGGGCATCGTATCCACCACACTGATCGTACCAGAGTGATCGCCCTCGGGAAGCACATAGCGGCCGGCAAACAGATTAGGGGCTGACTGGTTCATCATCTTCTCCTGGGGGCCTCGCGGAACTTCACCACAAGATCAGACCACACGGGCCATCACAACCGTAATATTATCCTTGCCCCCGCCCTCGTTGGCGCGAGCGACTAACTGCGCACACGCCTGAGCAACCGAGGAAGCATCGAGTACCATACGAGCAAGTTCTTCATCCTCAACATGGTTGACCAGGCCATCCGAGCAGAGCAAAAGTGTATCACCGGGAGCGAGCGCATGGCTACGCGTATCGACCTCCAGGGTCGCATCACCACCAAGCGAACGATAGACCACATTGCGTTGCGGATGCGTACGCGCCTGGGCGGGCGTGATCTGCCCAATATCAACCAGGCGGGCCACGAGGCTATGGTCAGTCGTCAGTTGCAACCAGGGCAACCGCTCGTTGACCACTCCGGCCGGATTGATCAGATAGGCACGACTATCGCCGACGTGCCCAAGATGCACGCGCCGACCGACAACCAGTGCAACAGTCATGGTTGTGCCCATGCCCTGCTGATAGGAATGGTCCTGGGCGTGCTGATAGACGACCTGATTCGCCTGCAAGACTGCCCGTTGCAACAATGCATGCCAGCCGGCATCAGCGGTGGGCACCCCGTGGCTCAAGGCACTGGTAAGATAGGTTTTCAGCGTTGTCGTTGCCAGAGTTGACGCCACGTCGCCCGCCTGATGCCCACCCATCCCATCAGCGACAATCAGCAACGTGCCAATTGTATCATTAGCAGTAGTAAATTCACCAGTATAAAGCGTATCTTCATTAACTGGTCGCACCATCCCAATATCAGTACGTGACGCGATCTGCAACCGTGGCAAGGGTGGCACGCGGGGCACCGCCTGGAGATCAGGCCGCAGCGGGGTTCCGCAGGCAATGCAATACTTGGCGCTGGCGCGATTACCTCGGCCACAGACAGCGCATGGGAGCGGGAAGAGGCGCTGGGCGGGCAAACGCCCGGTCACCTGCACCGTCTCACGCCCGAGCGCGATCTGGGTCGCCAGACTATCAAGGATCTGCGAGAGATCCTTAATGGCTGCTGCGGCTGTCGTACGCGCCACCCCATCCGTCGACTCGAGGCGTTGCCGCCAGAACGTCACCCCCGACTCAACGACAGCCAGTAGTTCACGCAAACTAAGAGTATCAGCGGCCAGGTGGAGGCGTCGTCCCCCCGAGAGAGCGATCTCTTCGGGTTCATCGCCCACAACGGCACCGCAGCGGGTGCAGTAGCGTGCCCCCGGGCTAAGGCTTGTACCACAGACAGAACAGGATCGGGAACCCACAGCGGTCACTGGTTACGCCCCTTTGAGCTTGCACATCGCACTGAGTAGGACGTTGGGCAGGGTAAAAAGGATGCAGCCTAAAGCTATGCTGATTATAGCATACCCGCCATAGTATCTCCTGGGTATTGACTTGAAAACCAGGCGTTATTGTCTATAGTTCAAGATGATGCGCATAGGCCCTTTGCAAAAATACAAGCAGAGGGCAAAAAAAACCCATTATGATGCCAAATACATAACTAGGCAGGGGTGTGCACATCCTTGACAGGCCAATTTGCTTTACGTATAATACATGAAGGCTCTAGAAAGGTACCTACGTATAGTACCAGCCAAAGCCCTTCAAAACCATCCACTAGCCTCGGAAGGCGGTACACAATGTCGCTCGGACAAAAAATCGGTCGGCTCCGCCAGGAGCGTGGGCTGACCCTACAGGAAGTTTCAGAGGGTTCCGGGCTGACGCCTTCCTTTCTCAGCCGCCTGGAACGGGACAAAGTCAATATTTCGGTAGCTAATCTGCGTAAACTAGCCCAGTTTTTCAGTGTGCAGATGACCCATTTTTTTGAAGGTGAAGATAATCAACAGGTTGGGCAGATGATGCGCACCAGCGAGCGCATCAGGCTGAGCCTCGATGAGGCACCCGTCCAGGTTTTTGCGCTGCTCCCACCTAATGGTGATCTTGAGGCCCGCTTGATCGAGGCCAGACCAGGCAGTGGGCAACAGAGTTTCTCGAGCCGTGGCAGCCAGATGGTGCTGGTGCTTGAGGGGGTCTTGAACTTTACCCTCGGTGATGAAGAGTACGCGCTCAATACAGGTGATACGCTCTTTTATCGCGAAGATGTGCCCAATAGCTGGGTCAATACGGGGACAAACACAGCACACGTTTTGACGATCAGTGTCCTCGGTGGACGCGAGGATCGGTAACGCAAACCCCGGCCTATCATGGGCAGATAGCCTGCTCCAGGGATGGTATGAGAACTTTTTTAGCTCGCTTTACAGCACGCGATGTTTCGCGATGGGCGCTGGTGCTAGCTGCACTCTACATCATTGGATGGATGATCGTGCAGGCCATGTCAGCCCTGCTCCCCTTTATCTTTGGGGCGATCCTCGCCTATCTCTTCCTCCCGCTGGTCAATCGGTTCAACCCGCATATGCCGCGTTGGGTCGCCATTTTGCTGGTCTATCTGATTGTGCTTGGCTTCGTAGCAACCTTCTTTGGCTTCCTGGTGCCACCTCTTGTTGATCAGGTCGGGCAACTTATTCGTGCGATTCCCGATATTCAGGTTATTCAACGCTGGGTCACGACCCTGATTGATGAGTATGAACAGTTGCTCGCGAGTCTGCCGGAAGAAATGCGCAATGAAGTGCGGAGTTCGGTGACGGAGATTATTGCGCAGGCAGCCACGACGCTTCGCACCAACTTTATCGGTTATGTCCAGGGGGTAGGCAACTTCCTTATTGACAGTGTCTTCTCAGTCGTCAATACGGTCTCATTTTTGCTTGGGTTCTTCTTGATTCCCTTCTGGCTCTTTTATGTGTTGATGGATCAGCAAGAAGGGCGCGATAAGCTTGATCGTTGGCTGCCCACCTGGATCCGTACCGATTTTTGGACGGTGCTGACGATTATTGATTATGATTTCAGTGGCTACCTACGGGGTCAGTTGTTGCTCGGGGCAGCCGTGGGCAGTGCGGCCGGGATCGGGTTGCTGGCACTGAATCTCGTAGGTTTTGAGATTCCGTATGTGCTGCTGCTCGCCGTGATTGCCGGTGTCACCGAACTTGTCCCGATCATCGGGCCGATTCTTGGCTCGATTCCGGCGATTTTGCTCGGTTTTCTCGATTCGCCAACGACAGGCATCGCGGTCTTGATCCTCTATGTGGTTATCCAGCAACTCGAGAACAATTTCCTGGTGCCGCGCATTGTTGGTGAGAGCGTCGGGCTCCATCCGGCGATCCTGATGATCCTGCTGGTTGTGGGGGCGCAAGTCTTTGGCATTATCGGCGCAATCTTGTCGGCACCGGTTGGGGCTGTGGCCCGTGATACCTTCAGCTATATCTATGGTCGGCTGCAAGAACCGCCGCGTGAGGCCGGGCTGCTTCCCAAACGAATGCACCTCGCCGGGATGCCTCTGCTGGTACTTGGGCCTCAGCCCAAGCGTGTGCCTGAGCAAGAGCCTGCCGAAGTCGAGGCTGCGGAGGATGATAAAGAGGCGTAGGTTGTAGGTTTTGACGCAAAGGCGCAGAGGCGCAGAGGCGCAGAGAGGTAGACCAACTCTGCGCCTCTGCGTCTCTGCGTTAAAAAGCAGGGCCGCCGAGGTCAGGCTTCTTCGTTGAGGATGCGGAAGAAGAGCTCGACGACCTGCGGATCAAAGTGAGTGTCTGAGAGGCCTGCGAGATGCTCACGCACGCGTCCTTCAGGCCATGCCTTGCGGTAGGGGCGATCCGAGCGCAGGGCATCCCAGACATCAACAATCGCAAAGAGGCGCGCCGCCAGCGGGATCGCTTCGCCCTTGAGGCCCCGAGGGTAGCCCGTGCCGTCCCATTTTTCGTGGTGGCAGTAGGGAATAGCGAGGGCCGGGCGCAAGTAGGTAATGGGATAGAGCAACTCGTAGGCATAGGTCGGGTGACGCTTCATAATCTCCCACTCTTCGGGCGTCAGCGGCCCAGATTTGAGCAAGATCGCGTCGGGGATGCCCATTTTGCCAATATCGTGGAGCAACGCACCCCGTCGAATATGGACAAGTTCCTCATCGCTCATCCCGACGGCACGGGCCAGATGCAGCGTTAATTCAGTGACCCGCAGCGAATGGCCTTCCGTCTCTTTATCACGTAAATCAAGAGCATATGACCAACCCTCGATCGTCTTATCGTAGGCAAGGGCAAGTTCCGTATTGGCCCGTTGCAGATTTTCAAACATCGTCGCATTATCAATGGCAATCGCCGACTGACCGGCAATCACCTCGAGGAAGTTCATCCAGTTCTGATCTTCGGGGATCGGCTTGCGGTCAAAAATCTCGAGCACGCCTTGCACCTGACCTTTGGCGATCAGCGGCAAAGCCAGGTAATGCGTAAAGCCTTCACGCTCATAGAAACGGTCACCGATCCAGTGCGCGCTGATCTCCTCAGTACTATAGGCACGGACAGAGCATTGTTCGAGCGCAGCCGTGCCAGAGAGCCCTCCGCCGATCTTGACCAGCGAGTGTTTGACCGCATCGGTTTGAAAACCATATCCTGCGGCAAAGCGCAGTTCATGGGAATAGGGCTGGAGCAGCAAAATAGTTGCCGCGGCCACATCTTGCAGCGTCGTGACCCGGTTGAGGATAAGATCAAGCGTAATGCTGAGATCCATACTCGACGTAATCGCCATATCAATCATGCGCAGGGCTTGCTGCTGCTCGATCTTCTTGAGCGTTTCGCAGAAGAGTTCAGCATTATGCAGCGCAATTGCCGTAGTATTGGCAACCCAGGTCAGCAATTCAGCATCGGTCTCGCCAAAACGATTGACCTGACGATCCTGCAGCGCCAGCACACCAACAACAGCATCCTTGGCGAGCATGGGCACAAAGATCGCCGACTGGATCAACTCAGCACCTGTATTGCTAAGGGTTGATTTGACGCGACTGATAGCCTCTTGATAATGAGGAAGAATCACCGGTCGCCTGGTATGGATCGCCTCGCTATGGGTGCCCCAACCAGGTGGCTCAAGGGCAACAGGAGGAACGTGCGTGAGGTCTTCGGTTTGCCCATCATGGTAGATATGCGCCGGGATGATGATGTGGCGCTCGGCATCATAGCGACTCAACAGAATAGCTTCGACATCAGGAAAGAGTTTCTGCACGGTCGCACTGACGGTCGCATAGATCGTCGGCAGATCAAACGTACTCGAGAGATCGCGACCAAGTTGATTGATCAGCGCAAGGTGTTCGGCGCGCATCTGCGCATCCTGCTGGAGGCGCACCCGATGCAACGAATTGCCAAAAATATCGAGCAAAGTGGCAAAGAGATGGGGGCTATAAGAGCGCTCACCAGATCCAACCGGTGTAGCAAGGATGAGAATCCCCTCGATCAGATTGCTTGACTCGACCACGGCACAGATGCCCTGCCACCCCGGCGGCATCTGGTGACGCAATGAACCATCAATGCGCGGATCGGTCTGAAAATCGTCCACCAAGAGGATTTCGCCCGCATTGATCAAGGTTTGAACGACCGCCTCACCCTGTTCGAGGGGGAGCAAAGACAAATCAGCAAAGTCACCTGACATTGCCATCGGGACGAGTTGATACGCGTTGAGATCGCGCCACAGGAAGAAACTGGCCGTAAAACCCAGGATCGTGCGTGATTTTTCCAGAAAGAGATCAAGTAACTCGCGGTAGGTCGGCACCACGCGAAGTGAACGGACAACCGCATAGACCGCTTCGAGTTCATTGAGCCGCTGGCGGGTCACTTTGAGCAACCAGTCTTGCTCAACCACTCCTGCAACCATCTGGTTGATCTGGATCAATACGGCTTCATCGTCAACGCTAAACGCACCCGAAGAAGCACGCGAGAGCATGACACAACCCAGAGGTTCGCCATTGTTGCCAGGCAGCAAGGAAGCAAGCAGACCATCCCAGAGCAGGCACGGCTCGGTGTGGCTAACGAGTTGACGCAACATGGATAACTTTTCAAGCTCGGCCTGCGTCAGACGCACCAAATGGTGATGCGACTTCAAATAGGCCAGCACCGCTGAACCAAGCGCGGCATGATCCATCTGTTGACACTGTGCATCGTCAGCACCGAAGGACGGCATGAGCAGAGGACGCGTCAGACTGCGCTGGGCGGCGAGAAACGTAAGCGCTATCTGGGCACCAATGGCCTCACGGAGACCATCCGTCAGGATCTGCAACTTTGCTTCGAGCGCCATCGGCGCAGAAATTTGCACACTGAGGCGGGCCAAAATCTGATGACGCCGGGCATTTTCTGCAATGCGCTGCTCATCTTCTTTGCGTCTGGTAATATCCATCAAACTTACCAGCACCGTACCTGTGTCACTGTCGAGCGAGGGAAAGACCATCGTCTGCAAGACATAGAGGCGTTCGAGGGAGGCTGTCGAAAGCATCATTTCCGTTGCAAAGACAGTCTCGCCATTGGCCAGGGCGAGTAACTGCTGCACAAAGCCTGGCATGGTTTCGGGGATGGCAAACTTGGTCGCAATCGACTTGAGCATCTGCGATTTCGACTGCGCCTTGAAGATCTTGAGGGTTGCATCATTGACATCAAGGACACGAATCTGATGCAGCGCCTCGTTGACACGGTCGGAATGCTGAGCAAAGTAGTCCTGGAAATCAGTAACCCCGGCCTGGCGCAATGCTCTGATCATCGCGATGACTGCCGTCCAATCTTCTTCCCAGATCGAAACCGGGACAAACTGGAAGATCGACTGGTAGCGTGAGCGGATGCGCTTCTGGTCTTCGAGCAGACTGAGCAGGGTACGCCGGGCACGTTCGGACTGTTCCAGTTCCACGCGCGCCTGATGTTCCACTTCGAGGGAGAGTTGATGGCGTCGTTGTTCCGTCAGATCCGTGGCAATAACACACAACAGGTGTTCGCCATCAGCCAGTTGCACCTCACTCGACGAGAGCAACACCGGCACCTTCACCCCGCCATAGCCTTCGAGGAGAAACTCACCACGCCCACCGCCATAGAGAAGCGACTGAAAGAACTTGCGACCCGTGGGCGTCACCCAATCTTGCAGACGTGAAGCCGTCACCCGTTCGGCAATAGTCATCAGCATCTCGGCGAAACGCCGATTGCAATAGATCACAATGCCTTGCGCACTCACCAAGAGGGCACCCTCACTCATCGCCTCAATGAGCGTGCGATAGGTCTGATCGGCTGTTCTGGCGGTAAAGATCTGCTTGCCCCAGGCACCACTCATGACCAGGGCATCAACCTTGCGATCACGGACTGCGCCAATGACCTCTTCGAGTTCAAGCAGACGGGCACGCAGATCAGCATTCTCGCGTTGTAATTGAGCAATGGAATCGACATCAACGCTCGTGAGGGGCTTATCTTCCATGATAGACTCAGATTCTGTGGATTAGAGATCGAGGGCAATGAGCACACGTGCCGTATCAGAGAGATCACCAACAATGCGACAGGCAGGCAGTGGTTGCTGACGCACCAGCGTCGGCACCGCAATGATACGCTCTTTTTCGGCAAGCTGGGGCTGCTGATAGAGATCAATAATCTCTAATTCATAGCGTCCCTTGAGGTATTCTTCACAGATCGCTGTAATATTGGTCACCGCACGGAAAGAATGGGTCGTCATCCCGGTAATATAGAGACAGAGGATATACCGCTCGTGCTCCTGCGCAACCACAGGGTGCAGATCGACACTTGCATAACGTGGGGGTTTGCCAGCGTCTTGCAGCAGATGGTTGATTTCACGCTTGAGAGCGATGATGCGCTCTTCATTATCGAGGGTCAACAGATGCCAGCGTTGCAACTCGGCCAACTGGGTGCGCTGTTTTTCCTCGGCCTTACGGCGCTCGCTGATATCCTGGAACGCCCCATGCACCAGGATAATCGTACCATCAGCATCGCATACCGCCTCACCAATGGTACGCACCCAGACCCGGTGACCTTTGGCGGTGATGATCTGCAATTCTTCGTCGTAGGGCGTACCATCGCGGGCGCAGGCCCCGAAGACTTTGGCAATGCGCTCGTGATATTCGGGGGCATAATAGTTGAGGCCCTGATCGAGCGAAGGTGAAATGCCAGCGGGTTCATCGTGGATATGAGCAACCTCGTCGGACCAGATCACCCGATTGCGGCTCAGATCGACTGACCAACCACCGAGACGTGCCATACGTCCTGCGATGTGCAGGAGGAGGTTCCGATGATAAAGATCCTCCTCAGCCTGTTTGCGTTCAGTGATATCACGAAAATTGATCAAGAGCCCGGCAACACTCGGTTCGGCAAGAAGATTGGTAAAAGTTGTCTCGATCCAGCGCCACGATCCATCACGGTGCTGAGCGCGATACTCAATGGTCGGGTGAAGCTCAGGATGATTGATTGCCTGGGTGCGCGCCTCAACGACACGCGGGAGATCATCAGGATGCGTCGCCTGGATGGGTTTGAACTCAAGCGCTTCATCTTCAGCATAGCCAAAAGTACGCCGAGCCGAAGGGCTGGCAAAGATCAGTGTGCCATCTTCTTTGACCAGCACAATGCCATCAACCGCGTGCTCGATCAACGCACGAAAGTACTTTTCACGCAACTCAAGCTGCCGACTACCCGCCTCGACAGAGTTAAGGTACGCTTGCTGGGCCGTCTCGCGCGCCTGTTCAGCCAGGATCTGCTGGGTAATATTTTCGTGGGCGGTGATCAGGTGACTGTCATCGGCAAACCGGGTCACACGTAACCGAAACCAGCGCAACTTGGTGGGTGAATGGCATGGATAGACGTGGATAAACTCATCAAGTTCGCCTGCAATGACCTCGCGAATGCCTTGGGGGATTGTCTCATCACATGCATCGGTGAGGGCGTAGATATGCGGATCAGGCCGAGATTCGCAGATCGCAAAGTAGTTTGCGCCCAGGCCATAGTTGACTGGAACCGGCGGATTTTCATCGGCGAAAGTACACCAGGCCTTATTGACGGCAACAATACTGCCGTTCAGATCCAGGACAGCAATATGGGCGGAAAGACCGTCCAGAGCAGCCTGAATAAAGTCCTGGCCCTCTGTTGTCACCGAAGATGTCGTGCGCATCCGAGCCTCCCCACCCAGCGTCTATAGCTATCTATTATACGTCAGGTATGTAACAGACGCTAGAGGTTATAACTTGTGGTGCTTGACGCCCATGTTGAGAGGACGCATAGTTTGCGGGTCATAGGCCCGCAAACTATGCGTCCTCTCAACATGATCTTCATCAGTTCTAAACATGAGCAAGCTATGCTGGCAGTATTGAAGCATAGCTTGATATCAGTGAGGCCTGTATGGAAACAAAACGAACCCCAGTGCGTCGGACAACCATCAATCTGTTGATTGACGGGGCCATGTTTCTCGCGTTTCTGGTCGCCACAGCCCCGCATCTCTCTGGGCTTGCCATTCACGAATGGCTCAGTCTGGCCCTCGGGGCTGCCCTGATCACCCACTTGCTTTTGCACTGGAACTGGATTGTGCAGGTAGCCCGTCGCTTTTTTGGCAAAGCATCCTGGACAGCACGGCTCAACTATCTACTGAACAGTCTGCTCTTCATCGCTTTCGCAACAATCATTGTCACTGGCATCATGATTTCCGAGGTGGCTTTGCCGTTCATCGGGATCAGCATTGCGCGCGATGATTTCTGGCTCGGCCTGCACCGCATGGCAAGTGATGCAACGATCGTGATCCTCGGGTTGCATATTGCTTTGCATTGGAGTTGGCTTGTCAATACGACACGTCGGCTGTTTGCACGCAGTACGCGCAAAGCGGGAAGGTCTGGTGCTACGCAACCAGCCACGTCACAGGAGAGCACACTATGAAGCTGATCACACGGATACTGCTTATTCTGGCGGCTGGTCTGCTTGTTGCCGCAACCCTCTTTGGCTTGAGCCAATCGCCCACGATGAGCCAGTTGATCGAAGCAAAGGCCCACGAAGACCATGGTGAACGTGGTGCGCTCCCTGAACAAACCGTCGAAGGTTCGCATGAAGAGGGCGAAGGTAACTTCGCCAGCCGTCCGGGGCGAGGCATGCGTGGTCGTCCTGAAGGGGAGAGCGGCGAAGGTGGGGGCCACGGCAATTGGGAACCGAGCCTGGCTGGCTTTACCAATGTTGGTGTGACTCTGCTCAAGATCGGTGCCATCATCGCCATCTTTGCCCTTGTCACGCGGCTTTGGAAGATGCGTCAACGCAAACAGCCTGCGGCAGGAGGATCAGCATGAGTACAATATCACCAACTCAGCGTCTGGCAGGGCAGAAGCTAGGCCGAAAGGCGCGGCAACGCAAACGAATCTGGTGGATCGGTGCCCTGATCGTGGTGGTCGCAGCAGGCAGCTTTGGCCTCTGGCGTTTGTCTGGGCGTGCGGCCACCAGCACTGTTATGTCTACAGGCACTGTTCAGCAGGGCACGCTACGTATCACCGTTGCGGGAAGTGGCACGGTTGAGCCTGCGGAGAGTCGTGCGGTCGCTTTTGCGGTTTCAGGCACGATTGCCGAAGTACTGGTAGATAGTGGCGATGCAGTGAGCGCAGGGCAGACTCTCGCGCATCTCGACACCACTGAACTGGAACTGGCGGTGCGGCAAGCCGAAGCCAACCTTGCCTCGGCGCGGGCCGGGTTTGCCGCCGCCAATGGCGAGGGCGCAACGCCTGAGGAGCTAGCCGCTGCCGCAACGCAGCTGCGCTCGGCGCAAGCGCAGTATGCGCAGACAAGCAATGGCGGCGTCACCGCAGCGCAGCTTGCCAGTGCCGAGGCACAACTCACCAGTGCGCAAGCGAATCTGGCGACCCTGCTGGCCGGGCCAACCACCGAGAACCGTGCTGCGGCGCAGGCGAGTGTAGACCAGGCCCGTCTGAGTCTCGCAGCGCAACAGGCAAGCCTCGCGACCGCCAAGACCCGCGCCGAGAGCAATGTCACCACTGCCGCCAATTCGCTGCGTGATACACAAGAAGCGTACAGCACAATTTACTGGCAAAATCGTGAGCTTGAGCAACGGCCCAGCGGTTTGTCACAGGCAAACATTGACAACGAAGCAGCGGCGTTACGCGCCGTCAGCAATGCCGAAGAGAGCCTGCATCAGGCCCAAATCGCGTTTGAACAGGCCAAGCAAGATGAGGTCATCGGGCTACAGCAGGCTGAAGCAACGCTGCGCAATGCCGAGATCCAACTTGCAGCCGTTGAAGACGGGGCGACCACAGCCGAAATCGCCTCGGCCCGCGCAAGTGTCGCCTCGGCCCAGGCGAATCTGGCCTCACTGCGACAACCCGCAACCGCCGAGCAACTGACGATTGCCCAGGCAAGTGTTGAGCAAGCGCAGCTGAGTCTTGAGCAACTGAGTAGCCCCGGTTCGGCGAGCAGTGTTGCCAACGCCGCAGCCAGCCTTGCCCAGGCTGAAGTTGCGCTTGAGACCGCGCAACTCAATCGGGAGCGGGCGACGCTCACCGCTCCATTCGCAGGTGTGATTGCCGACGTCACGATGAATGCTGGCGATAGTGTCAGCGCCAATGCCACCGTCACCATCATTAACCAATCAACCCTGTATGTCGATCTGAGTTTGAGTGAGAGCGATATTGCCGACGTGACCGTCGGCCAGACTGTGGAGCTTACCTTTGATGCGCTGAGCGAGATTGCGATCGAGGGCACAGTCGAGCGGATTGCCCCAGTGGCAACCGTGACCTCGAATGTCGCAACGTATCCGGTACGCGTCGCGTTTGCCGCAGGTGAAGCACCGGTCAAGATCGGGATGAGTGCCAGTGGCACGATCATCATCGAGGCACGCGACGATGTGATCCTCGTACCGAGTCGGGCCGTGCAAACCGGCGGTCGCGCCTCATTCGTGCAGGTGCAACAGGCTGAAGGGCAGGAACCAGTGGTGGTACGCGTTGAGACCGGAGCGACAAGTGGCGGGCAGACCGAAATCGTGCGCTGTCTTGAGACTGGTGAGATGTGTCTGCAAGAGGGCGATACGCTCCTGATGACCACTGCCACGAGTAGCAGCACAACGACCAATGCCGACACGCTCCGTCCTGGGATGCTCGATGGCGGCGGTATGGGCGGGCCGCCGCCAGGCATGGGGAGATAATGATGCAAACGATGATCAAAGTACGGGATCTGGCGCGCACCTACCAGATGGGCGACATCGAGATTCACGCGTTACGCGGGGTCAGCTTTGACATCCACCGTGGTGAATTTGTCGCCATCATCGGCCCTTCGGGTTCAGGCAAGAGTACCCTGATGAACCTGATTGGCTGTCTCGATGCACCCTCCGAGGGGAGCTACGAACTCGATGGGTTGCCGGTCGAACTGCTTGATACGGAACTGCTAGCCGCCATGCGCAACCGCAAGATTGGCTTTGTCTTTCAACAATTTCACCTACTGGCACGAGGAACTGCGCTGGCGAATGTGGCGCTGCCGCTGGCCTACCGGGGCGGCATTTCGTCAAACGAACGGATGGAACGCGCTGCGGCGGCACTCGAACGGGTCGGGTTGGGCAATCGGCTTGATCATCGTCCGCACCAGCTTTCTGGTGGTCAGCAGCAACGCGTTGCCATCGCCCGAGCCCTGGTGAACGACCCGGCGCTCTTGCTCGCCGACGAACCAACAGGCGCACTCGATACCGCCACCAGCGCCGAAATCCTGGGCCTCTTTAGCGACCTGAACCGTAGTGGCATGACCGTCGTGCTGGTAACCCACGAACCAGATGTCGCCCGCGCCACCCGGCGGCTGCTCGAAATCCGCGATGGTCGGCTGATGCGTGACGTGCCAACAAGCGAAGCCTGGGCGAGCCAGCCGACGCCAACCCAACGCCGACGGCGGCTACCGGTGCGCCAACAATGGAGGATAGCGCCATGACAGCACACGATAGCGCAGGTGAGCCAAGCGCGGTACGGACGCACGAGGCAGCGGCCCTTGATGCCGCCATTGACGACCTGCTCGCCGGGGGCATCAGTTGGCGTGAAACAGCGCACTTTGCGTTTGAGACGCTGCGCACCAATCCAGTGCGAACACTCCTAACCGCCCTTGGTGTCTTGATTGGCGTTGCGGCAGTGATTGCCCTGCTCGCCATTGGACGTGGTTCGCAAGAATCGATCACCAGCAGCATCACCGCCAACGGGGCCAACCTGATCACGCTTCGGCCAGGTGCCTCAACGAGTGGCGGCGTACGCGGTGCCGTCGGCGAAAGCGACAGCCTGACCATGAACGATGCCGAAGCGCTGGCCGATCCTTTGCGCGCACCAAACATCGCCCTAGTCTCACCGGAATATGCTGGCTCAGCGCAGCTTGTTACGGGTAGCAACAACGCCAACGCCCGCGTCACCGGGGCCACCCCAGTCTACGCCGAGGTACACAATACCACCGTCGAAGAGGGTGGGTTCCTCAGTGAAGCCCAGAACCGCAGCGCCGAGAACGTCGTCATCCTTGGCGCAACCATCGCAACCACGCTCTTCCCTGATGGCGGAGCGGTCGGCGAACAGGTGCGGCTGAACGGGCAGAACTTTACCGTGATTGGTGTGCTCAAAAGCAGTGGCGGCACTGGCTTTGGCTCGGTCGACGACGGCGTCATCGTACCACTAACGACTGCGCAGCGTAAACTCTTTGGCGCACGGGCAATTGGCGGCAGCTGGAGCGTCTCGACGATTGTGGTGCAGGCAACCAGTGCGGAAACAGTGGATGCAGCCGCCGAAGAAGTCGCAACGATTCTCCGTGAAGATCACAGCCTGCCCGCCGACGGCAGCGGCGACACCTTTAGCGCGATTAACCAGCAAACAATCCTGGAGACCGTAACGCAGACGACGCAACTGCTCACGCTCTTTCTTGGCGCTATCGCAGCAATCTCGCTACTCGTTGGTGGCATTGGCATCATGAACATCATGCTCGTCTCGGTACGCGAACGCACCCGCGAGATCGGGCTACGGAAAGCGTTGGGGGCCAAAGAGGGCGACATTCTCTTGCAATTTCTCTTCGAGTCGCTGGCCCTCAGTGGCGTAGGCGGGCTGGCGGGACTGATCCTTGGCAGCGCGATCGCGCTTTCGGTCAACCTGACGGGCCTCGTCACCGTCAGCCTGAGTTGGGACGTTGCGCTGCTTGCGTTTGGCTTTGCTCTGGCGGTCGGGCTCTTCTTTGGCATCGCGCCAGCCCGCAGCGCAGCCCGACTCGACCCGATTGTCGCGCTACGCTATGAGTAGGTTATGCAACTGATCCTGGAGTATACTGCACACATACACGTCAGCAACCTTACGAATCCCTGGAAAACGAAGTAGCCTATGCGCGCAACAATCTTGATTATTGATGACCATCAGAGTGTGCGAACACTGGTGGCTGAGTATCTCGCCGAACAAGATTATCACATCCTGACGGCGGCTGATGGTGAGGAAGGGCTCGTCGTTGCCCGTCAGGGCAAACCAGATCTCGTCTTGCTTGATATCATGATGCCAAAGCTAGATGGGTTAGGTTTTCTGCAAGCCTTTCGTCGCGATTATACAGCCCCGGTGATTATGCTGACCGCACGAGTGGAAGAGACCGACAAAGTTGTGGGGTTAGAACTCGGGGCCGACGATTACCTGACCAAACCCTTTAGCATGAAAGAATTGCTCGCACGGGTACGGGCCCATTTGCGCCGGGCCAGCCTGGTTCAACAGACGCTTGTGGCCGAACTGCTGCGTGTCGGTGACCTGAGCCTTAACCGGGGGACGCGGGAAGTGCTTGTCGGCAACCAGCCAGTGAGTCTCACGCCATCGGAATTTAGTTTGCTCGAGGCGATGATGGCGGCCCCGGGGCGAGTCTTCAGCCGTGAGCACCTGCTGGAACTGCTGCAGGGCAATACGTACGAAGGCGTCGAGCGCACGATTGACGTTCACATTCGCAACTTGCGACGCAAAATCGAAGCCGATCCGACCCATCCATGCTACATCGAAACCGTCTTTGGTGCAGGGTACCGCTGTCGTCACCGCCCCGCCTAGCGGGTAGGTGGGGCCTACAGCTCCTAGCTAAAAAAACGAGTTGCAGGGCGGCAGCCCTACACTATCTCAGCCGCCCGCAGGGCATAAACATGAAATCCCTTACCACACGCCTTGTGCTTGCCTTTGCCATCACCAGCCTGGCCTCGATTGGCCTTGCGGCGATCTTTGTGCGTCAATTTGTCACGACGCAGTTTGATGCGTATGTGCTTGAACAGCGCCGCGATGCGTTTGTCACCCGGGTCGCCAACTACTACGCGACCCACGGAAGCTGGGAAGGTATGACACCTGCGACCTTTTTCGAGAACCGCAGCGACGACCTGTCAAGGCCGGGCGGATGGCAGCCTGATGGAAATCACTTTGAGCGCATCGCGTTTTTTATTGCCGATGCCGAAGGGCGCATCGTCCTGTCACCGAATCCGCTCTGGCGGGGAGAACCAGCGCGGGCTGAAGATCTCGCTCGGGGCACGCCGATTCTGGTCAACAACGAGCAGGTTGGCACCTTTGTCCTGCTCGAGCCACCGCTCGAGCGCAACCCTGCCGAAGAAGCGTACCTGGTGCGTACCGATCTTGCGCTTGGTGCCGCCGCGCTCGGCGCGGTGCTTGTCGCCCTGAGCCTGGGGTTTATCTTGGCCCGCCTGATCACCCGCCCGATCCAGGATCTCACCAGCGCGACCCGGGCACTTGGCGCGGGTGAACTTGGGCAACAAGTCCCTGTTCGCTCACGCGATGAACTGGGCCTACTCACCACCCAGTTCAACACGATGAGCGCTGATCTTGCCCACGCCACCGAATTGCGTCGGCGCATGACCGCCGACATAGCCCACGATCTACGCACGCCGCTCACGGTGCTTTCAGGCTATCTCGAAGCCATGCGTGACGAGAGCCTGCGCCCTACCCCGGCCCGCTTTGCCGCGATGCACGACGAGACCCAGGTACTCTTGCGGCTCGTCGAAGACCTGCACACCCTCTCGCTCGCCGACGCGGGCGAATTGAAGCTCAAGCGCCAACCCACCGAACCAAAGGCCTTGCTTGAGCGTGTCGCCACGAGCTATCGGCACACCGCCGATCAGCAGGGCGTCGCGCTGATCCTCAATGTACCCGACGGCTTGCCAGCCATCGAGGTAGACATCGAGCAGACGATCCGCGCCCTCAACAACCTCGTCGGCAACGCCCTGCACCACACCCCATCAGGTGGCGAAGTGATGCTCGCCGCCCATCGCGAAACAGCGCATCTCGTCTTCGAGGTCTCAGACACTGGAACTGGCATCGCACCCGAGCACCTGCCCAACATCTTCGAGCGCTTCTACCGCGCCGACGCCTCACGCCAGCAAACCACCGGCGGCTCGGGCCTTGGCCTCGCCATCGTGCGCTCGATCATCGAAGCGCATGGCGGCAAGGTCAGTGTCGACAGCGCCCCCGGCGAAGGGACAATCTTTAGGGTACGCGTACCCTTCGCATCTCACCGACGCTTGATCAATTCGTAGCTCGTAATCGTCAATAGGTAGAAGATGGCGTCGGCAGCCAGTTTACCAACAATAGTGCCGAACAGGGGCGAGGGGAAGATCACGAGGGCAAGGGCAAGTACCGCAGGCCCTACGAGTAAGCTATCGAAGAGTTCCGCAGGACCAAATTCCACCAGCATCGCCGTGAACGTCGCACGCAAGGACGACCAAGAGGCCCCTCCGCGTCGCTGGAGATCGCGCCAGAAGATGACACTATAAAAACCCAGACTCTCGGTCCAGGTACCAACGAGCGCCGCAAGCAGAATATTGCCACTCCATTCGAGGGCGAGTAGGGTGCAGACAACCGTGGCAACGAGGCCAGCAGCTTCAGCTGGGAGGTAGCGGTGTAGCCAGACACGCGGTCGTCCGGTCATCTCCATCAGTGCCATAGATCTCCCCAATGCATTCAGGTATGCACTGAGTATAACGAGCCAGCGTCTGATGCGTGTCCCAAACGAGGGCACTTTCTTCCCAGGTTTGCGTGAGGTGGGAAGATGACCGTAAGGCCCAGTTGTGCATGACAAGGCTGGGGCGCACGATGCCAGCGTTGCTGTCATTGTGCGCCCCAGCTTGGGCAGAGAACCGAAAACCCTATTCCGCTTGCTTCCGCCCAAAGCGCAAATACGCCAGTGGCCCGACAAAGCTCACGAATGAGGCCAGTGCCCACGCCCAACGCGGGCCGTTGACCTGCTCGGGCGGGCGGAAGAAGAGGTCCACCAGTGCTGTCGCCAGCAAACTCAACTGGACACTCGTCAGCACAAGAAGGAGACCCCGTTGTTTGGGGGAGAGTTCGCTCCAGGCCATTTTTTTCATGATCGCCTCCGTTGGATCAGTTTTTCAACTTCGATCAAAACAAAGAGGAGCATGCCCATGCCCACACAGATCAGCATGTCGTTGAGTGTCAAGGGCAACAGGCCAAGAAAGAGACCCAGTGGGCTAAAGAGGGCAAGCACCTGTAACCCGACTACAAGAACAATGATACCCCACATAACGCGATTCGAGAAGACCCCGATGGTGAGAATCGACTCGGTATTCGAGCGGGTCGCCAGGGCTTGAAAAACTTGCAAGAGGGTTAGGCTCACTACCATCATCGTCTGCCATTGCGCCAGACCGTCCTGGTAATACCAGAAACCTACCCCCAGGGCGAGCACGCCAATCACCACCCCAACCCACGTCACCTGCCATCCCATACCGCCCGCAAAGATGCCCTCGGTCGAAGAGTGGGGCGGACGGTGCATCACATGCCGCTCGGCAGGCTCCATGCCCATGCTCAACCCGAGCAGTCCGTCGGTCATCAGGTTGAGCCAGAGCAACTGCAGGGGCAAGAGCGCGACGGCAGACTGTGTCGGCATACCAACCACAAAAAAGAGCAACGGCCAGAGTAACATGACCAGCACTTTGCCGATATTGCCCGCGACCGCGAACTTGACAAAGCGGCGCAGGTTATCATAGATCACCCGGCCCTCTTCGACAGCAGCAACGATCGTGGCAAAGTTGTCGTCGCGCAGCACCATCGCCGATGCTTCTTTGGAGACATCGGTGCCAGTGATGCCCATTGCCACGCCGATGTCGGCTTTTTTCAAGGCTGGCGCGTCGTTGACTCCGTCGCCCGTCATCGCAACAACGTGCCCCTGGCGTTGCAGTGAGGCGACGATTCTGAGTTTATGTTCGGGGCTGACCCGCGCAAAGACGGCGGTCGAAGCAGTCGCTTGCACAAGTTGCGCATCATTCATTGCGCTCAGTTCGCTGCCGGTGACGACGGTCTCGTCAGTAGCAATGCCAAGCGTCCGCGCAATATAGCTCGCGGTCAAGGGATGGTCGCCGGTAATCATGACGGGCCGAATACCAGCCTCGCGACAGGTTGCGACGGCCGCACGCACCTCGGCACGCGGTGGGTCGATCATGCCGAGAAGACCGAGGAAGATCACATCGCGCTCGACCTCGTGGATCCGTTCGGTCGAAACGAGAGGCCGAAAAGCCACCCCCAGCACCCGAATCCCATTGCGGGCCAGCCGTTCATTATCGGTCAAAATCGCCTGACGCCACGTCTCGGTCAGCGGTTCAGGCCCACCTTCAGTCCAGACCTGACTTGTGATTTCCAGCAAGCCATCGGCAGCCCCTTTGGTCACCGCAACATAGGCCATCTCAGGCGCATACCCCTCAACCCCCCAGATCGCACCGAGATGGGCATCAATGATCTTCTGGGGACGGTGATGCACAGTGGTCATACGCTTGCGGTCGCTATCAAAGGGCAACTCGGCGACCCGAGGCATCGCGTGCTCAAGATCATGCTTGAGCAACTGCCCATTGGCAGCCGCCACCAGCAACGAGCTCTCGGTTGGATCACCCACCAATTCATACTGACCTGTAGCGGGATCAAGGCTCAGCGTTGCATCATTGCAGAGCGCTGCCCCGGCAAGCAAGAGCGCCGAGCCGATGGGTTTCTGGGTGCGCAATTCCTGCATAGCCGCATCAGGATTCAAGAGCGCAACCGGGCCGTGGTGGCCATTCTTTAGCTCAACCAGCATCCCCGGCAGCACCACCATCGTTACGGTCATCCGGTTCTCGGTGAGCGTCCCGGTCTTATCCGAGCAGATCGTCGTCACCGAACCGAGCGTCTCGACGGCAGGCAACTTGCGAATCAGCGCATTGCGTTTGAGCATACGTTGGGCACCAAGCGCCAGCGTAAACGTCACCACAGCCGGCAGACCCTCGGGGATCACCGCGACAGCCAGCGAGACGGCGGTAAGCAGCATGATCGTCACCTGCTCACCCATCCAGAGGCCAATGCCAAAGATGAGCACCGCCACAATCACGCCCGCAAAGGCCAGTTGCTTGCCAACCATATCGAGGCGCATCTGCAGTGGCGTCGCCTCGTTGGGCACGGCCTGCAGCAGATCGGCAATCGTGCCAAGCTCGGTCTGCATACCCGTTGCCACCACCAGCGCACTCCCCCGGCCATAGGTCACCGTTGTCCCAAGGTAGGCCATATTGCGACGATCAGCAAGGGGCACCTCAGCGCGGGTCAGCGCTTCGGCAACCTTCTCAACCGGTTCCGACTCACCGGTGAGGGCCGACTCTTGAATGCGCAGGTTAATGCTCTCGATAATGCGCACATCAGCGGGCACCAGATTGCCCGCTTCGAGCGCAATCACATCGCCGGGCACCAGTTCACGTGCGGGCAACTCAAGCAGTTTGCCATTGCGATAGGCACGAACACTGGGCACAGCAAGTTTCTTGAGCGCCGCGATCGCCTTCTCGGCGCGGTACTCTTGAAAAAAGCCGAGCACCGCAAAGAGCACCACAATCGCCAGAATCGCCCCCGCCTCAAGGAATTTGCCAAGGAAGAGCGAAAGCACTGCCGCAGCAATCAGGATCAGTACCATCACATTGGTAAACTGCTCCCACAGGATCTTTGCGGGATGTTTGCCACCACGCTCGATGAGTTCATTGGGGCCATACTGGGCCAGACGAGCCTGGGTTTCACCCTGATCAAGGCCGGTTGAGGCGCTCGATAACATCTCAAGGGCCGCCTCGGGCGCTAAGCAGTGCCACATCTGATCCTGCGGCTTGGTAGGCATTGTGTCAGGGGAACCTTTGCCCTGATCGTGGGAAGGGGGGAGCGAAATATTCATCGGGGAACCTCATCACTACAGGTGATGGTGCGCACAATCATGCACAAAAACCACCACGATACCTTGTTATCGTGGTGGTCTTGCCAATCGTGTCGAAACACGAATCGATTGCCGAGCGGGGGCACCGCTGTCTTGACGACAATCGAACCTGCGAGCAGGTGGCTACTCCCCAACCAGGATCTAACAGCCCTCATACACAGTATACTTCATTGGCTCATTGTTGATCTAGAGGAGAAGATCTTCACCATACGTTATGGAATCTTCTCTGCGGGGGACACCAACTGAGTTGGTGTCCCCCGCAGAGAAGATAATCTTTTTGACGACTCAGGCGATCAGGCAGAGTGAAGCTTTATCAGGGCGCGGATGTTTGCGTGCGCCTGAAAAGGTTGCAGCGAGTTCGGGTGACATATGGTGGCGGGCAATCTCACGCAGGGTAGCATCATCAACCAGCATTTGCTCGGGGCAACCCCGGCGTGCAGCACGTTGATGACGCCAGACACACAGATGGGCATAAATGGTCTGTTCGAGAACGACGGATGGCGAAGCGTTGGACATCTGATGATGGGTAGCGACAGTCATAACAACCCCCTGGCCCTGTGAACGTCGGCGCACGATGCATCTGTCAAGGCTATGATTTCACAGAGCATCCACCAAGACAACGTTTATAGTGAGTGAACCGTACCAACCTGCCAAAAGTTACGGGGCACCCGTGTGGTTCTTGGGGAAGGCCGCAGGCTCCGTATCTGTTCACACAGCCTGAGAGCGAGGTCGTCCCGCCCTCGCTCTCAGGCGAAGTGTGAACACGTACCAAACCCCCAACGGACAGCTACTTCATCCCTCCTGTGTTTGTGGTACCATCCTTGATACACCGGTGCAAAGCAGAAACGAGGAGACTATGGGACATCAGGAACATGAAGCACAGGCACAACGTGAAGGTCCGCTGACGATTCGGTGTGGGGTGCTGACGATTAGCGATACGCGCACACCTGACAATGACACCAGTGGAAGCACCATTCGCACGGCACTCACTCAGGCAGGGCATGATGTGGTAAGATATAGCGTAGTTCCCGATGAACCTGACCAGATCGTCGCACTGGTACGCAGCTATACCGCTGACGGTTGCAAGCTGATCATCACCAACGGTGGCACAGGCATTGCCCGTCGCGATAGTACGGTTGATGCCATTGACACGCTGCTCGAGAAACGTCTGCCCGGGTTTGGCGAGTTGTTTCGCATGCTTTCGTACGACGATATCGGCCCGGCGGCAATGCTCTCACGGGCAATCGCTGGTGTCTATGGTGGGGCGCTGATCTTCTGTCTCCCTGGCTCAACTGCAGCCGTCAAGCTCGCGCTTGATAAGCTGATCATTCCACAGACAGCCCATCTGATCTGGGAGACAGTACGCCAGTGATGCGAAGGAGCATGCACGCCAATGACCTCTGTAGATGCTTTTCGTAATCTGCATTATCCTAATCGCATCGGTCGTCTCTGCTTTCTATCATTGGAAGAGGTGATGGGCGAAAACGGGGTCAAGGCGTTGCTGCGCCTCGCCGATCTCCATCAATATATTGATGCGTATCCGCCCAATGACCTGAAACGCGAGTTCCCCTTCGAGGCGATTGCGGCCTATTCGGTGGCGCTTGGCACCATGTATGGGCCGCGCGGCGCACGTGGCCTAGAGTTACGGGCCGGGCGCGTCGCGTTTTCGTTGGGCCTTAAAGAGTTTGGGCCGTTGCTCGGGATGGCTGATCTGGCGCTCAAGTTGATGCCAGTCACCATGAAGTTGAAGATTGTGCTCAATGCCACGGCCCAGACGTTTGACCGCTTCAGTGACCAGTCAAGCCATGTCGAAGAAGAGCGCGGCCAGTTTAGCTACCATATCACCCGCTGCTCGAATTGTCTTGATCGCCCCGAACCGGGGCCGGTCTTCTATATTGCCCGTGGCATCATTGAAGAGGCGACGTTCTGGGTCTCGGGTGGGCGTCATTTTGCCGTGGAACAGTGTAGTTGCATCGCTCAGGGCGCTCCATCCTGTCGTTTTACCATTAGCAAGGAGCCGCTTGAATAGTATGATCCGCTGGTTATTGCTGAAATTGATTCGCTTTTATCAGCTCGCCATTTCGCCATGGCTCCCTCCAAGCTGCATCTATCAGCCAACCTGTTCGCAGTATGGCCTTGAGGCGATCAGCAAGTATGGAGCCGTACGTGGGGGCTGGATGGCGATCAAACGCATTTCACGCTGCCACCCCTGGGGGCCAGGTGGGCACGATCCTGTCCCATAGAATAGACTGCAACTTTTGACCCAGGTCGTACGTCCTACTTTGTGACGGGAAACCTCCAACCAAAGTTGAGGCCCGCACTCTGTCGCATGAGCGATGCCCGTTGGCCGTAGTTGTGCGATACTCTCTCTAGCACAATCAGCGACGGCGCATACGCGCCAGGGAAAGGTGTACGGTGGCTGAACCATCTCGTGAGTTGATTGAACAGGCCCAGCAGGGCGACCCGCAAGCCTTGACACAACTGGTGTTGAGTCAGCAACATTATGTCTATAGCATTGCGATGAGTGTCCTGAAACATCCCGAGGATGCGGCAGATCTCACGCAAGAGTCCTTTATCCGGCTGTTTCGGGCGCTGCCACAATATAATGGTGAGAGCAGGTTTACTACCTGGCTCTACCGGCTCGTCGTTAATCTGGGGCGCGATGAGTTGCGACGGCGCGGGCGTCAGGTTCCTCTGACCCCGCCGGCACTCGAAGAAGACGAGGCCGACCAGTTGGCAAGTGTGGCTGATGATGACCGCTGGACGAGTCCCGAGCATGCCCTTGATTCGCAAGAGGTGCGGAGTCAGGTACGGCGTGCGCTTGATCAACTTGAAGAACACTATCGCCTAGTCTTAACGCTCTACTATTTCGATGATCTGAAGTATGCCGATATTTCCGAGATCCTCGATATTCCGCTCAACACCGTCAAAAGCCATATTCGCCGGGGCAAGGATCGTCTGGCCGCCATCCTGGAAGCAGAAGAGCAACCTCCTCCTGCCCAGGCTGTGCCCCGCCAGCCGCGCCATGATGCCGATGGCCCCCGGACGGGTGCGGTGCCAGTGCGTTTGATGTTTGGCGGTGCATAGAGGTGAACAGATGAACGATCTGATGAAAACTCCTTCCCGTGATCCTGACGACCGCCTCGATGCGGTGTTACGTCAAGAGTTGCACTGGGAAACGCCTCCAGAGGTATCAGCACGCCTGCTGGCTCTGGTGCCTGGCAACCAGGTACCCGCTCCGGCTGTGCCAGCACCACCGCGTCCGCAGTCGTGGTACAGCATGCTCGTGCTGGTGCTGACGGCAGCGGCGGTTGGCCTTTCGCTGGGGATAGCCTGGCAGTTTTATGGTACGGTTGGGGCTGAGCTCGGGCTGATCGCGATGGTTGAGCAGTTGCGCTACGCGCCGCTGATCGGGTTGCAACGGATCTACGATGCGTTACCTGCCTCGCGTCAGGTGGTAGCCATCCTGCTGGTGATCCGCGACCAGATCCACTGGCTCCTCCTGGCAATTATGCTCTGGCTCGCTTTTGACCAGCAACCCCAACGCCAGACGGTACGGAATTGAGTCGTAGCTCAACCAAAAAGGCCGCCCCCATTGGGGCGGCCTTTTTGGTTGTTCGGATGTAGACGCAAAAGGATGCTTATTCCAGGTGGGCACTCGCACGCGCCAGTCGTGGCGGGCGTTGCACCATGCGCCGCCGCGCCATGACGGGAACCGGCGTGCGACGCTCGATCTCCAGCGGAACCGGGAAGCGTTGGGGTTGATAGCCGAGCAACTCCATGATTGACGCCTGATCCTGCTGCGGAACATACCGGGTCTGCAAGCGCCCATCAAGTTCGCTGATAATGACCCGCCCCGGCTCGGGGCTGAGGCAGTGATGCGCCCCGCCACGCCCCGAGATCATCTGCTGATAGGCACCGACACCACAAATGGCAATGACCAGGCCAGCCCCGGTGTCGGGCAACATCAACGGGGGAGCGTCGGGTCGCGGGTAGACATCGTCGCTATCGCAAGTACGCCGCCCAGCCAGGCGCACCGGGCGCACCGGGCGATCCCAGTCGGTCAAGGGAAAGATGACAAACTCCTGACCTTCGACCAACAACGCATCGGGCAAGGTCACCATCATGCTTCCGTTGATCAGGTACCAATCAGGCTCACCCGGCTGACCAGCTTTGACGGCCCCAACTTCGAGCAGGTAGACACTGTGCGTTGCCACCGTATAGCGGCCAAACTCACCAATCAGATCGGGCGGTGGAACATCGTAGGCGGCACAGGTAGCCTTGATTTCATGCATCAAACGCGTGAGAAAACCGGCATAATCAAACGCAAAATCGAGACGATAGCCGGCGGTTGGAATCCCGCCACCGAAATTGAAATAACGCAGACTCGGCACCCGACGGCGCAGCCGACAATAGCCGGCCACCGACTCGCGCAGCGTCGCCAGGAAATGCGCCTCGTCCTCGATCTGGCTCCCAACCATCGCATGGTAGAGCACGAGATCGTGCTGGCTGTTGGCGATCCGCTCAGCGGCGACCTCGATCTCCGCACTCGTCAAGCCAAAGCGGTCATTGCCAGGATGCCGTCCATCCCGATTGCCGGCTGCACGCTCACGCACGCCAAAGCGCAGCGGGGCCGACGTCTCAAGCAGCGCCTCTAGTTCGGCAAGATCATCGAGTACCGGGATCACATTGGTGCAGCCATCAAGACGCAGACCACGGATAGCCTCAAGATAGTTTGGTTCTTTCGAGCCATTGCAGCAGATCAAGCGATCAGTCGGCAGCAACCCCTGACGGTAGAGACTGCGCGCAATGGTCACATCGGCAGCCGCCGATGTCTCATAGTGAACCCCGGCCCGCAACGCTGTCTCGACGGCCTCGGCAGCAAAATTTGCCTTGGTCGCATAGGCGTACAGAAACCGACCGGGATAGGCACTGCTTGCCCGTGCCTGGGCCGCCCATGCCTGCATCCGGGAAACCTGAGTAGTAATCTGGGGCGTATAGACGACCTCTAAAGGAGCGCCATACTGCTGCGCCAGCACATTCAAATTGACCCGTCCACCCAACATAAGCTCGCCACGTTGACGCGTCATAAAACTGGTCAACGCACCATCACCATCAAGATCGAACTGATTCTGAAGATAGGTGGTATATGTCTGCTGCTTCAATTGTACCAGAACCCTCCCTCGGGATAAAGATCAAGACGCAACGAGTCAGACCGTGGGGCATTCAGACCCTCACGGCTTGCGAACAAGCATGGCAAGCGACACAATGGGGAAGCACAAAAAAACCCCTGCGCCGATGGCAGGAGTCGTTGGGGGAAGAGGCGTCCGTCAGGACGCCTCAGAAGCGCGTCATGACATTACCAGGGTAGGCGGATAGACCAGCCCCCAGCGATCTGCAGATCGGTACGATCAACTTTTTTGTGCCGCACACAGGTGCGTATATTGTCACTACCGTCCATAGACCCTCACCATAGCCCGCTCGGCACCCTGGGGACAGAAGCGGCAACCCACAATGGTTACGCTTCTCAGAGCGACATCCGTTTCGTGTTCGATGTTGCGTGTTGCGCAGTGCCGGGTGCCTTCCCGGAACGCGAAACCCGTCACCAAAACGTAACGAGGGGCGCGAATAAACTGGCTGGTTGGCCCAGCGTGTTACATTATACACCCATCAGTACCCTGTGTCAATACGCGTTTTCCTGCTTGCCAGTGAGGAAATTCGCGATTGTGCGCAGAATGATCTTGAGATCAAAGAGGAGCGACCAGTTCTCGATATAGTAAAGGTCATAGCGGGTACGTTCTTTGATGCTGGTATCGCCGCGGAGACCATTGACTTGGGCCCATCCGGTGAGGCCAGCCTTCTCTTTATGACGTCGCATATAGCGCGGGATCTCCTGGCTAAACTGTTCAACCCAGCGCGGCTGTTCGGGGCGGGGGCCAACGATGCTCATTTCGCCGATCAGCACATTGATCAACTGGGGCAACTCATCAAGGCTCGTGCGGCGCAAAAAACGGCCCACACGGGTGACGCGGGGATCATTTTCGGTTGTCCATGTGCCTAGCAACTCGGCATCGGGGCGCATCGTGCGGAACTTGATCATCCAGAAGGGCTGTTTATCCATCCCAACCCGTTCCTGGAGAAAAAAGACCGGCCCCGGCGACTCGAGACGGATCGCGAGCGCAATAAGCATGAAGATCGGTGCGCCAAAGAGGAGGATAAGCGATGCCACCACCAGATCAAGGGTGCGTTTCAAGATCCGGTTCCACGGATTATCGAGGGCTGCATTTTTGACGCTGACGAGGGGGAGGGCACTGAGATCGCCAATCGAGAGCTCGTTATTGGTGATCAACTGAAACGTGTCGGGATAGACCTTGATCGTGACCGCCTCATCCTCTGCCAGCGCAATAATTTCCAGCAGATCCTGGGTCGAGCGGGCTGAAAGCGCAATAATGACCTCGTCGGCACGGGTTGCCCGCACGACCCGCCCGAGCTGAGGGGTACGGCCAAGTACCGGCAGATCGAGCACCATGCTCCCAATCGGGGCACTATCCGAGACAAAGCCCTGCACCCGGTAGCCCAGTTCGGGGCGGTGGCGAATAATATTCCAAACGAGTTGGCCGGGATCGCGTGCTCCCACAATCAAGACACGCCGGGTGTCAATCCCATGGCGACGCAGCCAGATCACGACTGATCGATGGAGCGCCCGCAGCATCACACATGCCGCAATCGCCATCGTCCAACTCCAGGCCAGCACGTCGCGGGTAAAGGGCAACTCATCAGCCCCAATCTGGGGCAAGAGCGTATTGATCACAATCGCACCGATCGCGACCAGCGAGATAGCGGTAAAAACCTTGAACGCCTCATCGACCCGTGACGCCCCACGGCGCATCTCGTAGAGACCGTTGAAGGTAAAGACCGCGAGCGCCATCAGATTAAAAAACAGCAAGAAGCGGGCGACCACAACTGGATCAGAGGGCATAATGGCCCCCGAAGTCTCGATTGCGGGCGCAAAGAAACGATAGGTGCCAATCAACGCACCATTCAGGGCGAGCAGATCGCCAGCGATCAACATCAAAAGCAGCAACGCCCGCCAGGTGCGTGATCGCAAGTGTGGACGCACCTTAGCCGACGCGGCGTGCGGCTGGGGGGAGGAGGAGATTGCGGCCAAGTGCCATGAACTCCTTCAAACTAATACCAACTTCAATCAAGAGATTGAGTGGGGCAGCGGTTGTAGCCGCGTAATGTTTTCGATGAAAAATGCGCATCGCATCATAAAAAGCACGGATCGACGGGATGGCGCGGCGGGTACTCGAAGCCCGCTTGTAGTGATGAACGATCACCTGTGGATAATAGACAATGCGCCAACCATACGCTTTGATGCGATAACACCAGTCAAGATCCTCACCATACATAAAAAACTGTTCGTCAAGCAACCCGACCTCATCAATCACCGACGCCCGCAAGAGCATGCACGCCCCAACAACCGCATCAACCTCGGTTTCACAGGCCGGATCAAGATAGGTAAGGTTATAGCGCCCGAAACGGCGACTACGGGGAAAGAGCGTCGCCAGCCCTGACATGCGATAAAAGGAGATCTCGGGGCTAGGAAAGCTGCGCCGACAGGCCAGATCAAGGCTGCCATCGGGCAAGAGCAAGCGCGGCCCGACAACCGCCACTGCGGGATTGGCGACAAGATAATCGACCAACCCATCGAGGGCACCTGCCGGTACAACCGTATCATTGTTGAGCAGCAACACATAATCAGCCGACTGCTCGGCACTGATCGCCCGTAAGGCCAGGTTATTGCCATAGGAAAAGCCGCCATTGATCGGGCTGACGATCAGGCGGGCCTGAGGAAAGCGGTCGCGAACGATCGCGACACTCGCATCACTGGAGTCATTGTCAACCACCCAGACCGTCAGATCACAACGGGTGGGGGCAGCATAGAGCGAAGCCAAGCAATCAGCCAGCAAGTCAGCCCGATTATAGTTCAGAATGACAACCGCCAGGCGCGACATAGCTTGCTCCACGGCAACAGGGCCAGCAATCAAAAAGCGTGTATAGTATACCATACTGGCTTTGCTCACAACAAAGCCAGAGAGTTTGCCTCCGGCGGTGGGGGTTGGGGCCTGCGGCCCCCAAGAATCTCGCTTGTGCTGGCGAAAACGGTCAGCTGCGCTGACCGTTTTCGCCAGCACAAGCATGGGTGAGGAAGGTGTATGGTTTCATCGCTTGCCCGCTTGATTGTCTATGCGTGCCCGTTGGGGCCAATGGCCGAGCAGATCGCGGCGTTTTACGATGCCAGTCGTGCCCAGTTTGGGCCAAACAAGGCGCACACGTATCCACCCCATATCACGCTAACGGGTTTCTTTCACGACGAGGCCACGGCTCTTCCTATCTATACCAGCGCCCTCACGGCGGCCTGGACAACAGCCATGGCGCAACGACCAGATCAGCCGGTCATCATCACGGAACTGGCCTGCACTGAGGCCTTTCACGGCCTCTTGATCGTTTCGCCGTGGCTCGAGAACCTGGCCGCCAACTTTGCGGCGCGGGCGGTGTCGCCAAGCAGACGCGAGACCATCCGGCTCAAAAGCCAGCTGCATCTGAGTCTGGCCTATGGGTTCAACGCCACCGAAGGCCCAGCACTTGGGGGCATGGCCCAGGCCATGGTCGATCCAACAGCACCAGTGCAATGGGAGTTGCGGTTGTATGAGCAGAGTGAGGTGTGGAAGATGCACGGACTGGCCCACGGCTTATAACACGCATATCAACGAAACTGGGGCCTGTATAATAGGAATGGATCGGCTTGTTTTATGAGCCGTCCCGTTGATAACCATTTTCGTTGCCCCCCCCTCAGTGAGCAGGTTATGAGCAGACAGTTCCAGATGTACCTTGGTGACTGGCTTGGACGGCGAGCGCAACTTTCGCCCGAACGTACGGCACTCTACGACGCTCAGGGTGATATGCGCCAGATCAGTTACGATGAGTGGAATGCGACCGCGACGCGTACGGCAGCTTTGCTCCGCTCGCTCGGGATTGAACGGGGCGATCGCGTGGCTGTACTTGCCCACAATAGTCTCGCGTTTCTCGATCTCTGGTTTGCCTGTGGCAAACTTGGGGCGATCATGCAACCGTTGAACTGGCGCTTGACCCCGGCTGAATTGGCTGGTCTGATTGATGACGCGAACCCTTGCGTACTGGCGTATGGGCCAGAATTTGCGGCCACAACGCTCACGCTACGTACCACGGCCACGTCGGTACGCCATTGGATCGCCATCGAGACAGCGACCGTGGCGCATGCTGCTGATGTGCCTTTGATGGCCCGCGATGAGCACCACGAACCCGTTCCGCCAATCGAGCTTGGGTTTGATGATCCGTGGGTGATCTGCTATACCGGCGGTACCACCGGGCTGCCCAAAGGTGCCATTTTGACCCACGGCAATCTGACCTTCAATGCGATCAATACCGTGATGAGCTGGGGACTCAATGCCGATGATACGACGATCCTGAATATGCCCCTCTTTCATACAGGCGGCCTCAATGTCTTTACGGCACCCCTGGTCATGGTAGGCGGGGCTTCGATTGTCTGCAAGAGTGTTGATGTCAATCAGATCTTTGATTTGATCGCCAGTCGACTCGTCAGCATCTTTTTTGGCGTGCCGACGATCTTTCTCGCTCTGCAACAACACGAGCGCTGGAGCCAGGTTGATTTTAGCCCCTTGAAACTGGTAATCAGTGGCGGCGCACCTTGCCCACAGCCCGTGTTTGAAGAGTTTTGGCGTCGTGGGGTTGATTTCAAGACGGGCTATGGTCTCACCGAGGCTGGCCCCAATACGTTCTGGCTCCCCCCCGAAGATGTGCGGCGCAAGCCGGGTTCCGTCGGTTTTCCGCTCCTTTTCATTGATATACGCATTACCAACGAACAAGGGAGCGAATGTGAATCCGATGAGGTCGGTGAACTCTGGGTACGCGGTCCTCATGTGTGTCGTGGGTACTGGGGCCGACCTGAAGAGACCGCCCGGGCCATTACGCCCGATGGATGGCTACGGACAGGCGATCTCGCCCGCCGCGATGCCGAAGGGTACTATACCATCGTCGGGCGGCTGAAAGAGGTGATCATTTCAGGGGGCGAGAATATTTATCCTGCTGAGGTCGAGAGCGTACTTGCAGGCCATCCGGCGGTCGCCGAGACTGCCCTGGTGGCTGTGCCTGACCCGCACTGGGGCGAAGTCGGCTGGGCAGTGGCCGTGCCCCGGAAAGGATATAATTTGCAGAGCCATGACTTGCTAGACTTTGCCGGAACACGCCTCGCCCGCTATAAATTGCCCCGTCAGGTGATTATCCAAGCTGAACCGTTGCCTAAAACGGCGGCAGGCAAAGTTGATAAGCATGCGCTGCTCCGCACGTATCTGGACAATGATGCGCATCATGAAAGGTGATACCCGGTTTGTGTGTGTGTGTCAGCAAGCAATGGTTGCGTCACCTGGATGCACTCCCCTGCTAATGTGTTCGCTACGCACGCAGATACCGGATTGAAGAGAAACCATATCTGGAAAGGTTGTCCGATGATCAATCTCCCCACTATGCCGGGCATAACAACTCAGCAGGTCGCCACCAGTCGGCTGCTCCAACACGTCCGCCTGAGCGGCCCTGAGTCCGGCGAGCCCGTGATCTTCATTCATGGCAATGTGTCATCCGGCACATTCTGGGAAGAGACAATGTTGGCATTGCCCGAAGGTTTTCGCGGGATCGCCCCCGATTTGCGAGGGTACGGCGAGAGCGAATTCAAGCCCGTCGACGCGACCCGTGGCCTCGGCGATTTTGCTGATGATATCCTGGCCCTTGCTGATGCGCTGGGGTGTGACCGTTTCCATGTTGTTGGTCATTCGATGGGCGGCTCGGTCGTCTTCCAGTTGTTGGCGACGGCACCTGAACGCCTGCAGACGATCACCCTCGCCGCACCTGGCTCACCGTATGGGTTTGGGGGCACCAAGGATCTCGAAGGCACACCATGCTGGCCTGATTTTGCCGGCTCGGGGGGTGGTCTGGTGAGCCCTGAATTTGCTGGCCTCCTGGCTGCGCAAGACCGTGGCATTGACAATCCCCGCGCCTCGCCCCGCTTGGTGATGAATAGTTTCTATTGGAAAGTGCCGTTCCGCACTGACCGCGAAGAGGTGCTGCTGTCGAGCATGTTCACGATTCGCGTGAAGGCAGATCACTATCCCGGCGATATGGTCAAATCAGCCAACTGGCCCGGGGTCGGGCCGGGTGTGATTGGCCCGAATAATGCGTTGTCACCCAAGTATGTGGGCGATTTGGTCGAACGCATCCTCTCCGCCGAGCATAAACCGCCGATCCTCTGGATCCACGGGGCCGATGATCAGATCGTCAGCGATATGAGCTTCTTTGATCTCGGGACGCTCGGCAAGATCCAGGCTGTCCCTGACTGGCCCGGCGAAGAGGCCTTTCCGCCCCAGCCAATGAAGGGGCAGACACGACGTGTCTTGCAACGTTATATCGAAGCTGGTGGCTATTTCCACGAGATCGAATTGGCCGATTGCGGGCATAGCCCCTACCTCGAAAAGCCCAAGGCGTTTAATAGCGCATTCCACACGCTCTTGCACAAGAAGTGAGCTGTGTGCGTGCCTCTGCTGTTCCAACAACCAACAAGGCTGTTGGAACAGCAGAGGCACGCTGAAGTTTAGGGCTAACGCCCTCACCCCCGGCTTGCTCGCTCCCACATCACCTTATCCCAGTAAATCGGCGTGCCATTGCGGATCGTCCCCCGCATGCGAGGCAAGCGACCATCTTCGACCAGGCAAAGATCAGCACGCAGGCCGGGGGCAATACGCCCGTGTTCGGCCATGTTGAGGGCAGCAGCAGGCCCGGCAGTCACCAGGCCAATGCTGGTGGGAAGATCGGTGATGCCCTCGCGGGCAAGACCAAAGGCCGCATGGAGGAGTGTGCCGGGGTGGTAGTCGGTCGCCAGACAATCGACAAGACCCGCGGCAACGGCTTCACGAGCACTCAGATTTCCCGAATGGGAGACGCCGCGCAGCGCATTGGGGCCACCCATCACGATCGCCATGCCCTGTAGGCGGGCCTCCTGGGCCGCCTCAAGCGTCACGGGAAACTCGGCGATGGTCGCACCGAGGGTGGCGACGAGATCAACTTTCGCCGACGTATCGTCGTCGTGCGAAGCAATGGGCAGGCCCATTTCTGCGGCCAGCGCCGCAATGTCACGCGCCAGCGCCCATCGTTCTTCCAGGCTTCCTGCCTGCGCAAGACGTTGCCCTAATTCCTCTTCGACATGATCACGCGGAATGCGTCGCCATTGCGACATTGATGTGACATAGCGCTCGATGTTACGGTACTGCCCCTGCCCCGGCGTGTGATCCATCAGCGAGAGTAACTCGATCTGTCCGGTCTCAAGCAGATCGCCAAGCATCGGCGAAACAATCGGCGTTGAGACTTCAAAACGTGCATGCACACGTAGATCGATCAACAATTGTGGTCGCAACTGGTGAATATGTTCCGTCATCAGGCGCACGGTATCGAGGCGGCGGGTATTATCGTGGCTATCATGATCCCAGAATGAAAGGGCCGCGTAGGCGGTGGTAATGCCTGCCGCAGCAAGGCGCTTGTCAAGTTCAAAGATCGCCATATCAATCGGAAAATCGGCCCCGAGGCGCGGTTCGATCTCGCGTTCGAGCATATCGCCGTGGATGTCGATCATGCCAGGGATGAGCGTTAGCCCACGCCCCTCAACAATTGGCATATCGCCAACAACGGCGTCACCTTCATCAAACGCCGCGATCTGCTCGCCCTCAATGCGAAGCCAGCCACGCTCAATGACCATCGTAGGGAGGACGATACGAACATTCGTGATCAACATAGACCGCTTGCTCCTCTAGGACAATTACAGCTTTTGCCGTTTGCACACATCATTGGTCTGTAACAAAAGTTTTCTGCTCTCGGTATTGGCTTCGACAAGCTCAGCCAACGGCGGACGATGGGCGGTGCGAACGGACGGAGGCTGAGCCTGTCGAAGCTCCCGCTGGGATCAAGAAACGTAGGTTACACACTAATCATGCTACATGAAATTCTACATCAATCAATCCTGCGATATCTTCGGGGTGATGAAAGACACCGATCATCGCAACGCCAGCAGCCTTGAGGGTCTTGATCCGCGAGCACAGCGCAGCGCGGGCGTCGGGGTCAAGGGCGGACGTTGGCTCGTCGAGTAGCAGCAGGCGCCGCGGGGCGATCATCGCACGCGCCAGGTTGATCTTCTGTTGCTCGCCCCCCGAGAAGGTGCTCGGATAGGCCTGCCAGATCGCTGCCTTGAGCCCCAGCGACCCAAGCCAATCCGCTGCTGCCTCACGCGCTTCGGCGAGGCTATGCCCCGCCACGAGCAATGGCTCAGCGACAAGGTCAAGCGCCGTCACTCGTGGACGTGGGCGCAGGAACTGGGTGACATGGCCGATTTCGGTCCGGCGCAAGAGGGCTATGTCTACATCAGCGGCCGAGGCAAGATCAATTGTTCCGTCAGCCGCCGCAAAGAGCGCCTGACCCCGCTCAGGCAGGTAAGTGCGGTAGAGGCAACGCAAAAGCGACGATTTGCCGGCCCCGTTCGGCCCACGGATCAGCAACAGACTGCCCGCTTCAAGCGTAAAGCTAACGCCTTGAAAGGCTGGAATGGTGCGACCCAGGGCGTGAATGACAAAGTTCTTGCTCAGATCTTCGACGTGAAGAAGCGGCATACGTTCAGCCTCCGGCTGCGAGTGTGAGGCTTACGGCCTCCTGGAAAAGGCTGCTTCTGGCAAAAACTACCAACCTTGCTGGCAATTTTTGCCAGAAGCAGTATGGGCTTTTAGGGCGACAGCCCTCCATCAGAGACGGGCCGAGACGAGTTGCTGGGTGTAGGGATGTTGGGGATCATCAAGAATCTGATCGGTCAGGCCGCATTCGACAACTGCACCATGGCGCATGACGAGTACCCGGTCGGCCAGGGTACGAATGACGCCCAGGTCGTGCGAGACGATGAGCGTGGTGATCTGGCGCTCACGCCTCAGACGGAGCAGGGTGTCAAGGACGAGGGCTTGAATCGAGACATCGAGGCCGGTTGTTGGCTCGTCAAGCAGCAGCAAGGCCGGTCGCAGCGCAATGGCTTTGGCGAGTTGCACCCGCTGTTGCATCCCGCCCGACAGCACCGCTGGCGGATCATCAATGCGATCAGCCGGAAATTCGGAACTTGCCAACGCGTCGCTTGCAGCCCGCCGCAGCGTCGCAAAACGACGCTCGCCCGCCATGATGAGCCGTTCGGCCACATTGCCGCCACTGGTCGCCTGCATCCGCAAGCCCATATGCGGCTGCTGGTAGACAATGCCAATCTGCTGGATGCGCAGTTGCCGCTGATGAAAGCGATCGAGCGCAAAGAGGTTCTGCCCCGTGAACCCTGGCACAGCCAGGTGGTACGTGCCTGTGTCGGTTGCCTCTTCCAGGTTGAGCATCCGCAAGACGGTCGATTTGCCCGAGCCCGACTCACCGACAATGCCCACTGTTTCGCCAGGGTAGAGTTCGAGGTTCACGCCCTGCACCGCAACAATGCGCCCATAGCGCTTGCTCAGGCCGCGTAGTTCCAGCAGGGGTGCCTGTCGAACCAGGCGCGGCGGTAGCAGGCGCCGCTGGTGTGGCTGCGGTTGAGGCGTCACAGGCTCGATGTTCATACCTGGCTCACTCTGCACGGATGACCCCTGGCTGATAAAAATGGCCCTCATCATCAAAATAGGTCGCGCCAAGGGTGGCTGCGTCGCCGCGTGCGCGACGTAGCAATTTGGCGGCATACCCAGTGTCGGAAAGGCGGAACTGTGAACCACCTTCGGCAACTGGTAGTTCATCCATAAATTTGTTGCGCGCCCCGGTAAGCATACAGATTCGTCCGGCCATGTTCTCGACCTGGAAAAAGACATCTTCAAATTCAATCGGGCGCACGTCGGTATACGGCGGCACCGCATAGAGTCGCTTTTCACGTCCCGCCGAGAGCAGCGTGAGATGAGCAGCCTGGTGCAGCGCAGGCGTATCCCAGCGTGGAATGGGGCTAGGACTCATCAGATAGCGCCCGTGGACAAGAACAGGGTAGCTGGCCCCCTGCATGAACCGTCCGAAGCGCACCAGTTGTTCATAGAGCGTCAGCCACATCTGGGCATAGTCAGCATCGGCGTGCATCTCGCGGGCACGTGAACTATCAGGTTGCACCTGGCGCAGAGGTTCTGGATCGGGCACCTGCAAAACGAGCACCTGCCCCTCGCGCAGACGTTCCTCGGGCACGCGATGGCGGCTCTGGATCACCGTGGCGGCCAGGGTATCGGTTGTCGTAGCGACACTCGTCATGCGGGCAATGAAGCGGCGCAGGTTAGCCGCGTTGACCGAATCGTCGGCACCCTGGTCGATCACCTTGAGCGTATCAGTTGGACTCACGATGCTCAGCGTCACCTGGAGGCCGCCGGTGCCCCAACCGCGGGCAATCGGCAACTCGCGGCTGGCATAGGGCACCTGGAAGCCGGGAATGGCAATGGCCTTGAGCATGCGCCGACGCAATTCACGCTTCGCGAACGCATCCAGAAAACCGTAGCTGAAATCCTGACGAGGATGGGCAAGCGAGGCAAGGCTCATTGCGCGTCTCCTGGCTCTGTGGGGGCGTCGGCAGCGGTTGCGCGTGCCTCGCGAAGGGCATCGAGGCCACTCTGGAATGTGACATAGTGAGGGAGTTTGTAGTGGATGCAGAAGCCGGACGCTTCGACGGGTTCAGTATGGTAGAGCACAAACTCTTCGCTGTGGGCCGGATGCGGCTGCGGGGCATCCATCTCGAGATCGAGCATCGCCCCGGCGATGCATTTGACCTCATTCCAGCCCAGGGTTGCCGTGTAGCCGAGGCGCAATTCGGTGGCCTGCGTATTGACGACCTCGCACTGGCTGACCCGCACCCGCCCGATGCTAAAAGCTTCGCCGGTGACGGGATGGCGCAGCCGCACATCGGCATAGGCCAGCCGCAACTCGTTGACGGTCGGGTGAGCGAGGCCATAGCCACGCATACTGGCATAACCAAGTGCCAGCACGCCCCCCGTATCGGCGCGTGCCAGGGCTTGCAGGCGATGCGCACGAGGGGCCGGAAAATCGGCCGGCTCGCGGGTCAGATCAGGTAAAGAGGCCGGATCGGTGGGCGGGACTTCAGGCACTGCCGCAAGCAAACCTTCGCTACGTTGCCAATCAGCGACCGCCAGCGGCGATGGATCGTACGAGGGAGGAGCCTCGCCCGCTGGTGCATCAGATGACACGGTAGCCGCAGGAGGCGCGGATGCACTGTGCTCCTGATTGTCCTGATCGAGCAGATCAAGCCGCAGCAAGCGATGGCTATAATCAAGACTTGGCCCGAGGATCTGCCCCCCCGGGATATCCTTGAATGAGGCCGAAATGCGGCGCACGGTCAGCAACTCAGTCTGCGTCACCGGCTCGGCATACGCAAGGCGGGGTTGCGTCGAACGATAGGCCCGCAAGAGCAAGACCGCCTCGTAGAGATCGCCGCCCGTTTGGGCGAGCGCAAGTGCAGCCAATTCAGGCGCATAGAGTGAACCTTCGCCCATCACGCGATCAACAAGATACGGCAGGCTCGCTTCGATCATCCGCACCGTCGCGAGGCTCAACGGAGCATTGAGCAACTGATGCAACTGCTCGGATTGAAGGATCGCCGCCTCGCCGCCGCGTGCTGCCACATACGCCATCAACCCACCTCCACCCTGGTCGTCCGTGGCAAGCCAATGACCTGATCGCCATCCACGAGATAGAGATCCCAGCCAAGCGGATAGACAGCCACCGTCGCACGGGCACGCCAAAGTTCGTCAGGCAACCGAGCAACCGTGATCGTCAATGGCTGGGCAAGACCGGGGCCACTGAGGTGCAACGGCGTTCCATGCGCAAAACCACAGCCGAGCACCAGGGTTGCCCCACGATCCGGCTCGGCGTAGGTACCAAGCGGTGCCGTCACGAGCAGATCAAGCTCGGCGAGCGTGAGTTGAGGATAAAATTGGTAGGGTGCGTGGATCGGCGGAAGTGGACGTCCGCCGGTTGCGGCGAGGGCAGGAACAAGATCGTCATGCGGCGTAAAAAAACCGGTCTCGAGATCAAGCAACGTCTCACCGATGGCAACAAAGGCGGCCAGGCCAGCGGCGGGGAGGCGCTGAGGGCGTCCAGGGTAACTGAACGCCCACATCAACGCCGTAAAGGTCGCGTGCTGACGGAGTTCGGCGGGAGTCATGTGCGGCATAGACATCAAAACGTCTCCAGATCAACCCTGGTTTGCCCAACCGCACGCATCAAAGCTTCATCGGTCTCCACCAGATCAGCAGCCTGGACACGGGCAAAATCGGCGATAGCAGGGCCAGCGATCCCGGCACGATGGGCGGCATCGATAAGCGCAAGGGCAAGCGCCTGTTCAAGATCGCGCCCAAGACAGGCTGCATACCCTTCAACCCCAGCGACACGGACATGAGCCTCGGCCAACAAAATCTCGCCCAGGTAAAAACTGCTCTCCTGGGCCGTTTCACGAAATGGCAACATCGCCAATCCTGTTCGGTTGCGCAACACCTCTACCGGCTCAAGGCGCGGCAGCAGATCCTCCGCAAAGCGCTTGACCGCATCCGCAGGGGAGCGGGTCAAGATATCCAATAGCTCGTGTGCTTGCATCAGCATAGCCTACTGCATTGAGATTAAGCCGGCGTTAACTTCGTGAAAAGATTACGTAAAAGAAGCCCGGACAGGTTCAACACGCAAAACCGCACCTCGTCAGATAGGCCATCCCACGGGGGATGTGCGCATGATCTTCGAGTTCAAGCAACAGACGTGGCTGATGGGACAAGGTTTGCAGGGCGGTAAAAAAGGCATACCAGTTGATCGCGCCATCACCGGGCGCCCAATGACGGTCAAGGTGCCCATCGGTATCCTGAAGATGCACATGCGCAAGCAGATCGCCGGCTTCGCGCACCCACTGATCAGGGGTAGGGCCACCGATTTGCTGCATCATGCACACATGGCCTACATCAATGCTGAGCCGTACGAGAGGCGTATCGAACGAACGCACCAGATCAAGCAGGGGGGCCACACTGCCATCGGCAATCGTCTCGATCACCAGCATGCAATCAAGCGCCTCGGCCTGGGGCAACAGTGGCTCGATGACCGCATGGGCCTCTTTGATTGTCCACTCACGACGCGCAAACGGGGTAAAGACGTGGGCCGGGGTGCCAAAGCAGAGAAAGGGACTATGCAGCACCATATGGGTCGCGCCAACCGCCTCGGCAAACGCGAGGCCCTGGCGCAGCCGTTCGATGACCACCTGGCGCACCTTTGGATCGTAGGGGGCCAGATCGAGGCCAAGAAACGGCCCGTGGATGCCCAGACGCCCGGTATAGCCGCGAAGCATCTCGCGAGCATGGCGAGCGGCGGTGCGCCAATCACCATCAAGGACTTCGGGCGCAATCGGATCCTGGATTTCAAGATCACGTGGACCATCGAGCAACCAGTCGCGATAGACTTCAAGGTCTTTGATCTGTAAGGCCGCCCCAATCAGCGGCACCGTTTGCTGGATCATCGTTTACTCCTTTGCAGCAGCGGCAAACCCACGGGCGAGATCGGCCTGAATATCAACCGCATCCTCAATACCAACCGAGAGGCGCAGCAAACCATCGCCAATACCAAGGGCATGGCGGCGCTCAACCGAGAGTGAGCGGTGGGAAGAGCAGGCCGGATAGAGGATCTGACTGGCGACACCGCCGAGCGTCGTGACAGGCAAGATCATCTGCAGGGCATCGAGAAAGCGCAGCACAGCGGCTTCGTTGGCCTGCACCAGATCAAACGCAACCATCCCGCCTGCACCATTCGGCAACAGTTGGCGCGTCAGGTGATGCTGGGGATGTGACGGCAAGCCGGGATAGTAGACCTGGGCCACGCCGGGTTGCTCGACGAGCCAACTGGCAACCTCGGCGGCATTGCGACAATGCTCACGCATGCGCAGGGGCAGCGTGCGCAGGCCACGCAACGCAAGATAGGCGGCATGCGGATCGAGCAGGCCGCCAGTCAGGATTGTCAGAGTGCGCAACTCGGCGACATACGACTCGCCAGCCAGCACAATGCCACCAAGCACATCATCGTGACCAGCAAGATACTTGGTCAAACTATGCAACACAATATCGGCCCCCAGTTCGAGTGGCCGCAACAGATACGGCGTCGCAAAGGTCGCATCAACCACCAATTGCACATCGTGTTCGTGACAGAGCCGAGCCGCTGCCGAAACATCACAGAGGCGGAGCAACGGATTGGAGATCGGCTCGAGGATCAGCGCCCGGGGACGATGCTCGGCCAGCGCCGCCGCGAGGGTGGCGCGGTTCGTTGCGTCGACAAAAACCGGACAGACCCCCATGCGGCGCATGATCGTATCAACCAGGGCAAACGTCGCACCATACGAGTCCTGGGCCACCAGCAGCGTATCGCCGGCCTGTAACCCGGTGAGCAACAGGGCGAGATGGACGGCAGCCATACCCGAAGCACACGCACGCGCCACCGCTGCCCCTTCCATCTGACAAAGAGCCGCTTCGAGCGCAGCATTGGTCGGGCTACCATAGCGCGAATACGAAAAGCCTGGCGCATCGCCCCCGAGCATCGCGTGGAGGGTGGCAGCATCAGCGGCCCGGTAACTCACCGCCAAGTCAATACCGGGAACAGACGGAATCGAAGGATTGCCTTCATCGGGACGGCCAGCGTGGACGGCGATGGTAAAGAGACTCTCAGGCATAACAGGCTCCTGGTGGCTACAACGCGTACGTGTGCTGACACACGTACGCTTCCTGGGGGATGCGCCCCATTCGCATGAACGGTAGGGCTGCCGCCCTCAAAACCCGTGCTTGTGCTGGTGAAAACGGCCAGCGAAGCTGGCCGTTTTCACCAGCACAAGCGAGCTTCAGAGAAGCGTAGCGGATGCATGGTAACGATTCAATCAAAGAGATGGATATCGAGTTGGACATGCGCACTCTGGGTTGGATCAAGCGAACCGAAGATGACCTCGGCCAGCAACGTAGGGTGAGGTGCCGTAGCAAGCGCAAAGAGATGAGTAGAGCAGGGGCTATCACTGGCACCAAACCCCGGCACAGGCATTGTAACACCAGAAACAGATGCAAGCGCACGACACCAGGCATGCTCCATCCGCCCGGTGCCAGTCAAGGTCCAGGCGGCGCGGAGATGGGCTTGTGCCCGGAGATAATCAATATGCCAGTGCAGACGAGGTTTGTGGGGGTTTGCGTGATGCTTGAGGCGCGCCGCCAACCCACCCGAACCAAAGGCACTGCCGACATAGAGGTAAAAACCCGGTGCAAAGGCAAAAGAACCCAGACGCCCAATCTGAAGTTGAGTGAGCGTCTGGTCAAGTTGGAGTACCAGGATATAGGTACCCTTCATTGGTAGGGGTCGAAGTGGTGTAGCATCGCTAGCGATTAGCTGCCACGGGGCGACGATTGACTTTGCCCCGCCCCCGTTGCACAGGCGGTGCCCCACGGGGAGTCGTCACCCAGAGCAGACCCGTCATAATTGCAGCCGAGGCAATGCACCACATGCAGGTTGCGCCAATGACAAAGGGTTCGAGAAACGTCAGGTAGATTGAAAAGATCGTCCCGCCGAAGGCCATGAGGGGCATCGCGAGCCTGGCATAGTGGGCGGCCTGACCTGCGCCAAAACGATACACAAGCCACGCGATCAGGAAGAGGGCATAACCAGCAACCCCCAGCACCCCAACCGGGATACCAAGGAACGTCGCATAGACACTCTGTTGCACCGCATTGCAATCACCAACAGGGCCACAGACCGCCTCGGCACCACTCACTTCCACAAACGCAAGATAAGCCGAGACGATGATGCCAGCGACGGCAAGGATTGGCACCGCCAGATTGCGCCACCCAAGCAGCGGGCGATCAAAGGGCGGGCGTGTGGTAATGCCCAGCACAAAGACGGAAACTGTCATCAGCAAGAGCATCAAGACCGCAATGCTATTGCCCAGCGGATCGCGCTGAAACGGGCTCACCGCAGGTTCAGGTTGTGGCACCACGGCAACCTCGCCCGCTTCAGTCGTGACCACCTGCGCCGCAATGACCGGTTCGATCCCCGGAATAGTGGGCCAGGCATTGCCGCCAGCCGCAAGCGCCTGTTCAATCAAACCAGGCAACATCGCCGGAATCTCGCCACTGCCAACCATCACTGTCTCGCCAAAGACCATGGTGGGCACGCCGAGGCGATTGTCGGGAATATTGAAGGCCGTAATCGCCGCCTGATAAAGGGTCTGACCAGCAGGCTGACTGACGTCAATCCGGACAATCTGGAGTTGTGAACCATAGCGCGCCTGAAGCGGCGGAAAGACCTCGTCCATGACCGTATGGCAATGGGGGCAACTCGGCGAATAGAAAAAGACGGCGCGTGCAGCTGGATCAGCCGCAGCAACGCGCCCAGCAAAAACGAACATCAGCAAGAGCGTCGCCACCCCAAGGAGCGACCAGCGTGAAACATTTCTACGTATCATCAACGTACTCCTTCGTTCGAACCCTCGCGGGAATGCCAACCCAGACCACCAGCAGAGCAGCAAGCCATATCTAGGAGCGGCACCCCATCAATCGTTGCTTCGCTGGCACAACCGCCAGCAAAACTGACGGTTGTGCCAGCAAAGCAACACCCTTATTGTACCCAACCAGAGTAGACAACAAAATTGCATTGCCTGAAAACCCGGTTATCAGCCGACAACCCGAACCACAAGTATCAAGCCTTCATTGCCAGTTATACGATCATAACCGCACCAGGGGTGGAACCTGATACGATTGTGTATATTGGCACAATCTCTTGATGCCAAGGCTTTGGCCTGGCTCGGAGGCAATGATGGACGTCACCATTCTCGCACGTTGGCAGTTCGCAATTACGACGGTCTACCACTTCTTTTTTGTTCCCCTCTCGATTGGCCTCTCGCTCCTTGTCGCCATTATGCAGACGGTCTACTTCCGTAGTGGCAATGAAACCTACAAACGCATGACAAAATTCTGGGGCAAGTTACTCTTGATCAATTTTGCGATCGGGGTAGCTACTGGAATTGTGCAAGAATTTCAGTTTGGCATGAACTGGGCTGAATATTCACGGTTTGTCGGGGACATCTTTGGGGCTCCGCTGGCAATCGAGGCATTGATGGCCTTTTTCCTCGAATCGACCTTCCTTGGTCTCTGGCTCTTTGGCTGGAACAAGCTCTCTAAAGGCGTTCATCTCGCCTGCATCTGGATGGTCGCCATCGGGTCAACGATTTCGTCGTTCTGGATCCTGGTGGCGAATTCGTTTATGCATCAGCCGGTTGGCTATGTGATCCGCAATGGCCGCGCCGAGATGGAGAGCTTTGGGGCGCTGATTGCCAACGGGCATGTCTGGGTGCAGTGGCCGCATACGATGATGGCGGCGATCTGCACAGCGGCCTTCTTTGTGCTGGGTATCAGTGCCTACCATCTGCGCCGCCCACTCAGCGAGGCTGGGCACGACATGTTCCGCCGCTCGTTCCAGATTGGGGCCATTGCCGCCGTTATCGGGGTGGTCGGCGTCATTCTGGCAGGCCATGCCCAGGCGCAATATATGATCCAAGTGCAGCCGATGAAAATGGCGGCAGCCGAGGCAATCTGGGAGACCGAGGATCCCGCACCGATGTCGCTCTTTACCATAGCAAGCACGCCAGAACAACGCGATCTCTTTGTGATCAAGGTTCCGGGTCTGTTGAGTTTCCTGGCCTACAATCGGTTTGAGGGTGCAGTTCCGGGGATCAAAGATCTGCAAGCCGAAGCCGAAGCAACGTATGGGCCTGGCAATTATACGCCCAATGTTTTTCTCGCCTACTGGACCTTCCGGGCAATGGTTGGCGCAGGCTTTGCCATGCTTGGCCTGGCTGTAGTGGCCCTCTACTCTGTCTTGCGCAATCGCATTACGAGTAGTACGGCTTTTCTCTGGTTGCTGATCCCTGCGATCGGCCTGCCCTACCTGGCGAATGCGACCGGCTGGATCTTCACCGAGATGGGTCGCCAGCCCTGGATCGTCTATGGCGTGATGTTGACGAGTGAAGGCGTCTCGGCGACTGTTGGCGTCGGGTATGTCTTGATGAGTTTGATTGGCTTCACCCTGGTCTATCTAGGCTTGATCGCCGCCACAGTCTTTTTGATGCTGAAATATGCCCGTCAGGTACCCGGCGAAGAACCTCAGCCGAGCAAACAACCTTCGCTGCGCCCTGCTCCCGCTGGCGACTGAAAGGACACCCTGCAATGGATCTCAATATCCTCTGGTTTATACTCGTCGCCGTGCTCTTTATCGGCTTCTTCATCCTCGAAGGCTTTGATTATGGGGTGGGCATTCTCTTGCCAATTATGGGCAAGACCGATACCGAACGGCGGGTGGTGATCAATACGGTCGGCCCGGTCTGGGATGGCAATGAGGTCTGGGTGCTGACCGCTGGCGGCGCGATCTTTGCGGCCTTTCCGCACTGGTATGCGACCCTCTTTAGCGGCTTCTATCTTGCGCTCTTTTTGATGCTGGTCGCTTTGATCATCCGAGCCGTTGCCTTTGAGTACCGCAGCAAGGCCGAAGATCCCAAATGGCGCGCCTGGTGGGATCGGGGCATTGTCTTTGGTAGTCTGATCCCCGCGATCCTCTGGGGGGTCGCACTCGGCAATATGCTGCGTGGGGTGCCCATTGATGCCGATATGCACTACGTCGGTACCTTCTTTGACCTGCTGAACCCGTATGCAATCATCGGCGGGTTGACGTCGCTCTCGATGTTTCTCCTGCACGGGGCGATCTTCTTGAACCTGAAGACAAGCGGTGAACTGAGCGAACGGGCGCTGCACCTGACCCGGCGCATTGGCCCGGTGACAACGGTGATGGTTGCGATCTTCATTGTGTCAACGTATCTGATGACCGATTCATTCAGCCGCCTCGGCGTCAATCCCGGCCCGATTCCCATCGCTTCCCTGGGCGCTCTCTTTGCCGCCGCCTATTTTGTGCATATCGGGCGCCTCGGCTGGGCCTTCTTGATGACCAGCGTCAATATTGGCCTCTCGGTCATTACCATCTTTATGGCGCTCTTCCCCAGGGTGATGGTCTCAAGCCTCGATCCCGCCTGGAGCCTGACGATCTACAATGCGTCGTCAAGCCCGAAGACCCTGACGATTATGAGCATCGTCGCCCTGATCTTTATTCCGATCGTGCTGGCGTATCAGACCTGGACCTACTGGGTCTTTCGGCATCGTATAAGCATTGAGAGTGAGTTGACGTATTAGCATCGCAGGGGCGGGACTGTCGTCCCGCCCCTGCGATGCTTGGGAATATGGCCCGGTTTGGGAATATGACCCGGTCAAGACGATCAAACCTGATGACAACGCAGCGCCCCTGGTTATGGGTGACGATTGCGCTGGGGGCGTTGACGGCGGTGGTGGCCGTTGGTCAGGCGTTGCTCTTGAGCAGGGTGATTGCGCAGGTCTTTCTGGGTGGGGCCGATCTGGCCGATGTGCAGGCGCTGCTGCTTGGCCTGGTCGCCCTGGCGCTGCTGCGCGCAGCGCTGAGTTGGGCAGGCGAGATGACGGGGCAACGGCTCGCCAGTCTCGTCAAGCAGGCGCTCCGTGAACGTGTACTGACACATCTGGTGGCCCTCGGACCGACGTTTGTCCGGGGCGAGCGCAGTGGCGAACTGGCGAATACGACGCTCGGGGGCGTCGAGGCACTTGATGAGTACCTGAGTCAGTATCTGCCCCAGGTGACGCTAGCAGCGCTGATGCCCTTGATCGTGCTGGTCTTTGTCCTCCCCTTCGACCCCCTCTCCGGGCTGGTCTTGATGCTGACGGCTCCGCTTATCCCGCTCTTTCTCTGGTTGATTGGCTCGCTCGCCAAAGAACTGACGGCACGCCAATGGGCCGATATGAGCCGGATGAGTGCCCATTTTCTCGATACACTCCAGGGCTTGACGACGCTCAAGCTTTTTGGGCGCAGCCGCGAACGCCTGCAAGAGGTTGCGACGATCAGTGCGCAGTTTGGCGATGTGACGATGCAGGTGCTGCGCATTGCGTTTCTTTCGGCCTTTGCCCTCGAATTGATTGCGAGCCTCAGTACGGCGATCATTGCGGTCGAGATCGGGCTACGGTTGCTCTATGGGCGCATGGCCTTCGAGCCAGCCCTGACGATCCTGATCCTCGCGCCAGAGTTCTACCTGCCGCTGCGTCTGCTCGGCCAGCGCCACCACGCCGGCATGGCGGGCAAAGAGGCGCTCGGGCGGATCGAGGCGATCCTGGCAACCCCAGTGGCTGTGCCACCCTCGCCAATGCGACAGGCACCACCTACGCACGGAGACCTCGAACTCAAGGGGGTTTCATTTGCCTATGACCACGGTGCCCGTCCGGTCTTGCACCAGTTCGACCTGCGCATTCCGGCGGGGCAGACGGTTGCGCTGGTTGGGCCAAGTGGCGTCGGCAAGAGCAGTGTGGCGGCGCTGTTGATGGGCTTTGTTCAACCCGACGAAGGCAGCATTTCTGTTGGCGGCGTCCCCCTGACCGAGGTCGATCTGGGCGCGTGGCGGCAGCAGGTGGCCTGGGTCAGCCAGCATCCGGCACTCTTTTATGGCAGTGTCGCCGAGAATCTGCGCCTGGCGCGCCCCGACGCTTCCGATGAGGCGCTGGAAGTGGCCGCACGTGCCGCCGGTGCGCACGCTTTCATCACGGCGCTGCCGCAAGGGTATGCCACCCCCATCGGCGAAGGCGGAACACGGCTCTCGGGAGGGCAACGCCAGCGTCTCGCGCTCGCCCGCGCCTTGCTCAAAGATGCGCCTTTTGTGATCCTCGATGAGCCAACCTCGCACCTTGACCCGGCCAGCGAATTGGAGATCCGCACAGCGTTGCGTGAGTTGCTGCGCGGTCGGACAGCGCTGATCATCACGCATAGCGCATCACTGCTAGCTGAGGTCGATCACGTGGTGCAACTCGAACCGCTTGGCGACAAGGAGACGATGGTAGCGCAGGGTTCGCCATCAGCCATGCTGCGGGAGGCCCCGCGATGAGCACGCCACGCCTGTTCTTACGCCTGCTCGTGCTGATCGCGCCTTATCGTGGCTGGTTTGCCATCGCGGTCTTGCTCGGTTTTGCGACGGTGGGCAGCAGCATCGGCCTGATCGCAACGTCATCCTACCTGATCGCCAGTGCCGCCCTGATGCCCTCGATTGCCGTCTTGAGTATACCGATTGTCGGTGTCCGCTTCTTTGGCATTGCGCGGGCGCTCTTTCGGTATGCCGAGCGTTATACGGCGCATACGGCTACCTTCCGGCTGCTCGCAGGGATGCGGGGCTGGTTTTATGAGACAGTCGAACCGCTGGCCCCCGCCGGTCTCATTGATCAGCGCGGGGGCGACCTGCTCGCACGAGCCGTCGGCGATGTTGAAACGCTTGAGCAATTCTACCTGCGTGTGCTCGCGCCGCCTCTCGTCGCGCTGCTCGCCGGCCTGCTCGCCTGCGGACTGATGCTCGCCTTTGATCTGCGCCTGGCCCTTATGCTCTTGCTGCTCCTCGGGCTTGCTGGCCTTGTCGTCCCCCTGCTTGTCCACGTCCTGAGTCGCCGTTCTGCCGGGGCAAGCATCGCCCACCGTGCCGCCCTCTCGACAAACCTGGTCGAAGGCGTGCAAGCGCTTGACGACCTGCTAGCGCTTGGGCGAGAGGATCTGCTGCTGGCACGGGTGCGCGAAGATAGTCGCCGCCTGGCGCAGGCCCAGGAACACCTGGCGACGGTACGCGGCCTCGGCAACGGCCTCGTACTGTTGCTGAGCCACCTCGCGGCACTAGCAATGCTGCTGCTTGCCATCCCCCTAGTGCGCAACGGCGAGCTCGACGGGGTCTACCTGGCCCTGCTTGCGCTGACCGCCCTTGCCTCATTTGAAGCCGTGACCCCACTCGCGGTCGCCTTACAGAGCCTCGAAACAAGCCTGGCGGCGGCACGCCGGATCTTCGCCATCACCGACACCCCAGCGCAGATCAGCAACGAACCAGCCACCTCACCAGAGCCACAAGATTACAGTCTCGAACTGCGCAACGTCAGCTTCAGCTATCCCGGCCAGTCCCAGAACGTCCTGGAAAACCTGAGTTTGCGCATCGAAGCGGGGCAGCAACTCGCCCTGATCGGCCCAAGCGGGGTAGGCAAAAGCACCCTGGTGCAGTTGATTTTGCGCTTCTGGGAAGGATGGAGCGGCGAGATTCTGCTTGGTGGTGTTCCGCTCCGGGCGTATCGCGCCGAAGACGTACGGCAGATGATTGGCGTCGTCGCGCAGCACACACACCTCTTCAACGGCACGATCGCCGACAACCTACGCATCGCCCGCCCAATGGCAAGCCAGGCCGAACTGGACGAAGCGTGTCGGCGCGCCCACCTGAGCGACCTGATCAACCGGCTACCCAACGGCTACGACACCTGGATCGGCGAACAAGGCATGAAACTCAGTGGCGGCGAACGTCAACGGCTCGCCATTGCCCGCGCCCTGCTGAAAGACGCCCCGATTCTCATCCTCGACGAACCAACGGCTCATCTCGACCAGACCACCGCCAGCGACGTCGTCGCCGCACTCGAAGAACTACGCCAGGGGCGCACCACACTCACAATCACCCACCGCCACGAACACCTCGCCAGCGTAGAGCGGATTGTGGAGCTATACCAAGCCCGCTGCGGAAACGATGCGGATCATCCCACGACGAAAGGCGCTGAGTCATAAGCGAACCGCATCTATAGCTGCCAGCCGCTCATCCGGCTGCACCGTGGCGCTTGCTGATCAACGTACCGAATATCCGTTGCTCGTTACCGATGCGCTTCTGCGCGAAATATGACCGAAAACTCGCATAGACGGCGCATGGGCGGTGTGGCACGGGTATGGCGGGTGGAGGTGGCAAAAGCGCGGTGTGGCACGGGTATGGCGGGCGGAAGTAGCAAAAACGCCGTCTAATTCATGTTCGTTAGGTCGCCGTAAGCGCGCATCCCTCCCATCGTACCCGCTATGCCCTGTGATACAATAACGATGTCTGTGAATGCTGCGCATCGAAGGAGCGACTGACGTCATGCGGGTCTATCTTGACCTTCGGGAACCCGCCGCAAGCCGCCGCCCTTTAGGGCGTGCGGTTAGGCGGGTTTCTCGCTGGCTTTAGCCAGAACATCGAACATCCTTGCGGTTGTTGTCATTCTATGCTATCCTGTCAACATAGAAATCAACAACTGCAAGGCAGGGCGATGGAGTACCAGCGCGACGAACACCGGGTTCATCTCATCCTCTATCACCTCGTCTGGACGCCGAAGCGCCGCAAGGCTGTCCTCAAAGATGCGATTGCCGTAGACTGTCGGCGGCTGATTGAGCAGAAGTGCGCCGAGCAGGGATGGGAGATCGTGGAGCTGGCGATCCAACCCGATCATATCCATCTGTTCGTGCGCGTTTGGCCGAGCGTTTCGGCTGCCGACGTGGTGAAGGCGGTGAAGGGTCTCACCTCTCACGAGCTACGCGAACGTTATGCCGTCTTGCGGAAACTTCCGTCATTGTGGACGCGCTCCTCCTTTGCCGCGACGGTCGGGAACGTCGCGAATGAAACCGTGCAGCGGTACATCGCCGCCCAAAAGGGACTCTAGCCAATGGAGCGCAAAGCCTTTCGCTACCGGCTCTATCCCTCCCGCGCCCAGGAGCGGCTGCTTGATGCCACGCTTGAAACGTGTCGTCGCTTCTATAACGATTGCCTCGCAGAGCGCAAGCAGGCGTGGGAGGACGAGCAGCGCACGGTGGGGAAGGTGGCGCAACTGCGCCAGGTGAAGGAGCGGAAGGCCACAAACCCGTGGGCGAAGGACGTGCATAGCCATGTCTTGCAGATCGTGGTAGACGATCTGGATAAAGCCTTCCAAGCCTTTTTTCGGCGGCTGAAGGCGGGCGAAGAACCGGGCTACCCGCGCTTTAAGGGGCGCCACCGCTGGCGTTCGTTCGGCTTCAAGGAGTACGGGAATGGCTTTCGCCTCGACGGGCGACGCTTGAAACTATCAGGTATCGGGCGGATCGCCGTTCGCTGGCATCGTCCGATTGAGGGTCAGATCAAGACGCTCCGTATCAGCAAGCAGGCGGGGAAGTGGTTCGCCAGTTTCTCCTGCGTGGTAGACGAGCCGACGCCGCTTCCTGCGACCGGGCAGGATGTGGGGATTGATGTGGGGCTGGCGAGCCTGATTACCACCAGCGCGGGTGAACAGGTTGCGCATCCCCGGTTCTATCGCAAGGCCCAACGGAAGCTGCGCGTCTGCCAGCGCCGGATCGCACGACGGAAGAAAGGTGGGAAGAACCGCCGTAAGGCCGTGGTGATGCTGCAACGGCAGCATGAGCGGATGAGCAATCAGCGCAAAGACTACCTGAACAAGCTGGCGCACGATCTGATAGCGCGCCACGACCGGATCGCGCTCGAAGACCTCACGATCACGCGCATGGTTCATGGGAACCTCGCAAAGAGTATTCTGGACGCTGGATGGGGCTACTTGGTTCAGCGACTCACGCACAAGGCTGCAAGCGCCGGTCGTGTGGTCGTTCTGGTAGACCCACGGCAGACCTCCAAACGGTGCTCTTCTGGTTGCGGGCATGTCTTCGAGACGCTTTCGTTAGCCGACCGATGGGTTGATTGTCCCCGTTGCGGCCTCTCGCTCGATAGAGATCACAACGCGGCCATCAACATTCTCAACCGGGGCGGACAGCTCCGTTGGTCGTTAAGCTCGCCAGAAGGCGGGTTGGGCCAAGAAGCCGCGCGGCTTGAGCCGCTGCGGAGTGTCACAATTGTAGCCTCCAGCGGCCACTTGACGATGATGACCGACTCATGAAGCGCTTGAAGGTGATTGCATCAATAACCATAGCGATCGTAACGCCGTTGGAGTTGATTCAGGAGGTGCTCCCGTGAGCAGCATACAACCGTTACCGCTGGCTGAGTTGAATACGCGGGCACTACGCGTGCTTATTCAAGAGATGGGTGTGGTAAACACGGCGCGTTTCATTCATCAATATACGCACGGCTTTGGGGACTATACCCAAGAGCGAGAACAGCTTTTCACCGATCTTACCATTGATGATATTGTTGCCGCCGTAGAGCGCGACCCGAAGAGTGGGCGCGACTTTTGAAGGCGGTACTATAAACCATAGATGAGTGGAAAGCTGCCCTGACGGTTGCAAAGGGCGTACTTGGATTGCCGAAGCGTCATCGTTTGGCTAGGTATGTTTCGTTTGTTCTGGCAGTACTGCTGTGCTACCATTACCAAAGTACAGAACTGTCAGGCATTAAAATGAGGCACGCAGGCCATGCCGCGCCTCGCTGCGCCATGGCGTCAACGAAACCCACATCCAGCATAGGCATTACGCCTCGGGCTGAGGACGAGGCACCGGCACATCCATCGGGCGCAGATGAAACACTCCAAGCCCCACGAGACAGCATGTCGCCATAACTGCCGCCATCGGCAGAGCCGTGCCATTGTGCAGCACCCCGACGATCACACCGGCGAGCGCCCCGATGCTAAACTGCAACATACCAAGCAACGCCGCCGCACTGCCCGCTACCCGCCCGTGAGGGGCCATTGCTTCAGCGGCGGCATTGGGGGCCACGAGGCCATAGCCCGCAATGCAGATAAAGAGGAAGGGCAACAAGCCCAAAAGGCCCCCGAAGCCAGTCGCGGCAACCGCAACGAGCATCACGCCCGAGGTGGCAATGACGGCCAGGGCGACACTGAGGATCGTGGTGCTGGTGAACGAGCGCAAGAGCCGACGATTGAACTGTGAAGCCGCAATCAAACCAGCGGCATTCGCCCCAAAGATCCAACCGTACAACTCGGGCGACACGCCAAAGAGTTCAATGAAGACAAAGGGCGACCCGGAAATATAGGCAAACATGCCCGCCGAAATAAAACCACCTGTCAGGGCGTAACTGACAAAATGCCGATCCCGTAGCAATAGACCATACACGCGCAGCACAGCCACAAAGCCATCGTGACTCCGGCGCTCGCGGGGCAGTGACTCCTGGAGTGCAAAGAGCACCAGCGCCACACAGATCATGCCAAAGACGGTCAGCACCCAGAAGACCGAGCGCCAGCCAAAATGAACGATGAGTTGCCCACCAAGCACCGGCGCCGTAATGGGCGCAAGGCCCATCACGAGCATCAAGAGCGAATACATCCGCGCTGAACCCTGGGCATCAAAACGATCGCGCACAATCGAGCGTGCAATCACAACGCCGGCACACCCACCAAGCGCTTGGAGCAGACGCAACCAGACCAGACTGCCGAGCGTCGGCGCCAGCGCACACCCCACCGACGCAACCGTATAAATGATCGCCCCAACGAGCAACGGCTTGCGACGACCAAAACGGTCAGAAAGCGGCCCATAGACAATCTGCCCAAAGGCCAACCCCAGAAAAAAGACCGTCAGGGTCAACTGAGCCGCCGCCGTATCAGTGCCAAACTCGGCCCCGATCGCGGGCAAACCCGGCAAATACATATCAATCGAAAGCGGTCCAAACGCCGACAAAATACCAAGCACCAGGGCAAGTCGCCCGACCGATAAAGGGGGTTGGGTTTTCATGGGTTCTATAGTACCACGGTAGGGCAGGGCTAGCGCCCTGCCCTACCGTGGTACACCGGTTTTGCCGAGAACTATGCCGCTAGAAAAAGCTTGACGCAACAAAAACAGAGCGGTACAATACGGCAAGATAATCGAAAGCAATGACGAGGACGAGTACCTCGTAGCCTGGTTGCCAGGGAGGGTGCGTCAAAGACTGCAAGCGCACCTCAATCAGCACGAGCGAAAACCACCTCTGAGCGGCCTCCTCAACGCGCTACGCAAGTATGGAGGCACGGTTTGCGCCCGTTAACGCGCCGCAAGGATGCCTGTCTGCGCGTGCAGTTGTGCATCAAAGTTGGGTGGAACCACGAAGCAACCTTCGTCCCATAGTGGAACGAAGGTTTTTTGTCGTCTTTGCAGATGTGAGGTATGTGATGCCAGTCGATCCAAATAGTGATCCGTATTACCGTCTTCGCCATTCACTGGCCCATGTGATGGCCCAGGCCGTGCTGGAAATCTTTCCTGAAGGCAAGGTTGCCATCGGTCCGCCCATCGAGAATGGTTTTTACTATGACTTCGACCTGCCTCGCGCCCTCACCCCCGATGATCTGAGCACCATCGAAGCCGGGATGCGCCAGATCGTCGCCCGTGATGTGCCCTTTCTCTTTCGGGAAGTGAGTGCTGATGAGGCCCGCCAATTTTTTCATGACCAGCCCTACAAGCTCGAATTGATCGACGGGCTTGCCCAGGGCCTCGATGAATATGGTGAAACGGCCAAAGGTGACACGGTCATCTCGACCTATCGCCAGGATACGTTTGAAGACCTCTGTCGTGGGCCGCATCTCGAGCGAACCGGCCAGATTGATCCGACGGGCTTCAAGTTGATGAGTATCGCCGGGGCCTACTGGCGCGGCGATGAGAAGCGCCCCCAGTTGCAACGCATCTATGGCACCGCCTGGAATGATCAGGCTGAACTGGAACAACATCTCTGGCGTCTCGAGGAGGCCAAAAAACGTGACCATCGCCGCCTCGGTAAAGAGCTTGATCTCTATAGCATCTCCGATGAGGTCGGCGCAGGTCTGATCCTCTGGCACCCCAAGGGGGCCATGGTTCGCGTGATCGCCGAGGATTTCGCCCGCCAGGCCCACCTCAAAGCTGGCTACGAGTGGGTCTTCTCGCCCCACATCGGGCGTGCGCACCTCTGGGAGACCTCGGGCCACCTCGAGTTCTACAAAGATAGCATGTACGCCCCAATGGATATTGATGGCGAGGACTACTATGCCAAGCCGATGAACTGTCCTTTCCATATCCAGATCTACCAGACGCACATGCGCTCCTACCGCGACCTACCGCGGCGCTACGCCGAGTATGGCACGGTCTACCGCTACGAACTGAGCGGAGCGCTGCACGGCCTCACGCGCGTGCGCGGCTTCACCCAGGACGATGCGCATATCTTCTGTCGGCCCGACCAGGTCGAGGAGGAGATCGGGCGTGCGCTCGAGTTCTCGCTCTATGTGCTGCGCGCCTTCGGCTTGAGCGAATTCACGGCCTACCTCTCGACCCGCCCCGAGAAGTACGTTGGCGCACCTGAAGACTGGGAACGGGCCACGGCCGCGCTCGAGCGCGCCGTCGAGACCCATCAACTACCCTACCAGGTTGATGAGGGCGGCGGCGCCTTCTACGGACCCAAGATCGACCTCAAAGTCTACGATGCGCTGGGGCGCGAGTGGCAGTTGAGCACCATCCAGTTCGACTTTAACCTGCCCGAACGCTTTGGGCTCGAGTACATCGGCGAGGATAACCAACCCCACCGGCCCTACATGGTACACCGCGCCCTGATGGGCAGTATGGAGCGCTTCTTCGGCGTCCTGATCGAACACTACGCCGGCGCCTTCCCGCTCTGGCTGGCCCCGGTACAGGCCGTGCTGATTCCGATCACCGACGCCCAAATCGCCTACGCGGAAAGCGTCCAGAAGCGCCTCGTCGAGGCTGATCTACGGGTCGAGATTGATACAAGTCGCGACCGAATGCAAGGCAAGATTCGGCGTGCCCAGTTGCAGAAGATTCCATATATGCTTATAATCGGAAAGAAGGAAGAAGAAGCCAGCGCTGTTGCCGTACGCCTGCGGTCGGGCGAAGACCTTGGGGCGATACCCATTGATGCGTGTCTCGCACGCATGCAAGAAGAGATCGCCAATCGTACGTAAAAATGTTACATCCTGGGACATAAGCCAGCTTAGCTGGCTTATGTCCCAGGATCGCAACCGAAGTTAGCGGAATGAGGAGACTATGACCGTAGAGACCGATATGCTCACCGATGCGGCTCTGCGCTTTAGCGAAGCCATCCGCGCTGAACGCGCCAGCACCCTTGATGCACTTGCCAACGAACGGCAAGCGGCCCTCCAGATCATCCAGGCGCTCCGCAACGAGACAAAACGCCGGACACGGCAATCAACAGGCCGATTTGCCTTTGGGCTCTTACTCGGCACAGCGATGGGCAGCGCAGCAATCTATGTGCTGCATCAACGCGCCAGCGAAGAGATGCGGCTTGGGCTTACGGCACGCGCCGAGAGCACCGGTGTCTCGCTGCAGGAACGAGTGAAACAGGCGATTGAAGCCGGCAAGCGTGCCGCCGCCAATCAAGAACAGGCTATGTGGGACGATTATCGTCGTCGTATGATCGAACAGGCCAAACCGAAACCACGACAAGAAGATCCGCTCTTTTAACTATGCAAGCAGAAATCATTGCCATCGGCTCAGAGTTGCTGCTCGGGACGACGGTTGACACCAATAGCGCGTACCTTGCCCGCCAACTCGCCCGCGCCGGGGTGGAACTGGTGCGCAAGAGTTCGGTTGGGGATGATACCGAACGCATTGCCGCGATGGTTAGCGAGGCGCTGGTACGGGCAGATCTCGTGATCTGTACCGGGGGCCTCGGGCCAACGCTCGACGACGTTACCCGCGAAGGGGTCGCCCTGGCAATGGAACGCCCACTTGAATTTCATCAGACCCTGCTTGACCAGATCGAGGCCCGTTTTACCGCGATGGGTCGCACGATGAGCCCAAGTAACCGACGCCAGGCCTTTGTCCCCACTGGGGCGCGCATTGTCGAAAATCCGCGGGGCACGGCGCCTTCGTTTATCGTCGAGGATGATCGAGGCACAGTGATTGTGTTGCCTGGCGTGCCCTATGAAATGCGCTATCTCTTCGAAAATGCCGTCATGCCCTACCTGCGTGATGAACGAGGGATCACCGACGCTATCCTGGTCAAGACGGTCCATGCGACTGGGCTTGGTGAAAGTGTGATTGGCGAGATGATCGCCGATCTGATGGAACAGGCCAATCCGAGTGTCGGCATCTCAGCCAAGCAGGCCCGTTACGAAATTCGGATCACGGCGCATGGAGCCTCGCAGGCCGAAGCCGAGGCCATGCTTGCCACGACCGAGGCGACCATTCGCGAACGCCTCAAACAGCACATTATTGGCGATGAACCGTTACCAGCAACGGTTGCTCGCTTGCTCAAGGAACAGCAACTGACCCTTGCGCTCTACGAAACGAGCACGTTCGCCCCGATCTTCCGGGCACTCTCAGCGGTCAACGGAGGCACCGAATGCATCAGCGGGGTCTTGATCCATCCACTTGATCGGGCAGCCAACGAGGATGCTGCCGCCATTCTGTCGCAGACGGGGGCGTTTGGCATTGTTGATCGCTGGCGCGCCGATCTCGGCCTCGCGTTTCAGGTGGCTGATACCAGCGACCAGAGCGGCCTCACCGCAGTGAGTGTAACCCTGGTCACACCCAAGGGAAATCGCCAGGTCACCCGTAACTATGACTTGCGTCAGACCGAAGGATGGGAATTTGTTGCGACCCTAGGGCTTGATTTGATCCGGCGCTACCTGGTTGGAGAAGCAGCGTGACCTTTTTTGGCCGCACCGAGCCCGGGCCGCTCTCCCTCCGTCACGCGCTGGCAACCGTACACCGCGATCAATTCTGGTGGTTGCACTGTGGTGGCTACGGGCTTGCCACCCTTGTGGGGCTTGGCCTACCCCTGGCCGCTGGTTTTGTGATGGAGAGCCTCGATAATAGTCGGCGCGGCTTCGCTAGCCCCTTGCCGCCGCCCGGCAATGTCACGGTTCGATCATTGACCGGTCTCTTTGCCCTGCTCATTGACTTTGCGTTTCTGATTCTACCAATCTTGATCGGAACGATGCTGTTGTTTGTCACCGGCATTGTCATGTTGCTCGCTGGCGTCACCGACGAACTGATCATTCAGAGGATCACGAGCTCGGTCGTGTTTGGCACAGGGATGGTTGTCGTGCTGCTTTTTTTGAGTAGTGTCGCCCCGGCTGGACGGCTTCGCTTTGCGCGTGAGGGCCACATCGAAGATGCCCTGAGGAGCGCAACGCTCCGCTGGACGCTGGGGCGTGCGAACCGCCGCACCTTTTTCCAGGCTCGTCTGCTCTCACTGGTGGCCTATCTCCCCGCGGTGCTCTTGAGCGCACTCACCCTCGGGTTCGCACGGATCACCTTTCCAGGGCACATGGTCGTGCTTGGCCTCGGTCTCTGGCTAATCCTCAGCGCCACCATCTATGCCCACCTCGTCGTCGTGCAACTCTATGTCAGCGCCGAACGTCAGATTCAATAGCACCGAGTGCCGCAAGATACGTTACAATGCGAAGTCTAGACGCATAACAAGGAGAATTCTCATGGACATCGGCAAAGCCTTTTCGTTTGTCTTCGATGATGAACAGTGGCTTACAAGCATCCTGATCGCTGGATTGCTGGCCTTGATTCCGCTGGTTGGGCAGATCCTGATCATCGGCTACATGCTTGAGACCGCGCGCCGTCTGGCGGCAGGCAATCCACGCCCACTGCCCCAATGGGATAACTTTGGCGAGAAATTCAATCTCGGGCTCGTCGGCCTAGGCATTGCGATCGTCTACGCGGTACCGGTGATTGTGATCGCGCTTCTGTTTGCGTGTGTGCCCATCTTTGCTTCCACTGGTGGCGATGCTGTTGCCGGGATTGCAGCTTTGCTCGCTCTGTGCCTGATTCCACTCATTATGATCGTCGCCCTGGCGACTCAGCCTCTCCTGATCGCCGGTACGGTACGCTACTTGCAGACGAACAGTTTCAGTGAAGCGATCAACTTCAGTGCGGTCATCACGATGGTACGGGGCGACCTGGGTGGCTGGGTTGTGCTCTGGCTGCTCCAGATTTTGTGTGGGCTTGTCGCTGGTGCAGGCGGGATCATCGTCATCGGCATTCTTTTCACCCTGCCCTACAGCCAAGCTGTCTTTGGGCATCTGATGGGGCAGAAACTCATCGCCTTGCGGACGCAGAACGGCTACAACTCTAATTTTGCCCCACCTGCCTCACCGATGGTGTAGAAGGATCAGTATGGCTTCAACGCGACTCTTCGAGCCACGCGAATTGCTCTATCCATCGAACATGCTGACAATCGCTCGGCTGCTGCTCATTCCACCAACCTTTCGCTACCTGCGGCAGCCCGAGCGGCGGCGCGAAGCCCTTGCCTGCCTGGGGCTCGCAATGCTCACCGATGCCATTGATGGCCCATTGGCGCGTGCGCGTGGCGAAGTTTCGCCGCTCGGGGAACTACTCGATCCGGTGGCTGACAAGATCTTGATCAACGGAACCGCGATCATCCTCTCAAAGACCCGCGACTTTCCGTGGTGGATTACGGGGTTGTTGCTTTTTCGCGACCTTGGCATTATCGCTGCTGCCCTGGTGGTCATCAAACGTCGCAGCCAGATCACCGTTGCCGCCAGCACCGGCAAACTCACCACGGCGCTCTTGACTGCGGCTGCACTGCTCTACGTTGCCGACGGGCCACGCAGTGGCAAGCCGGCGCTCTACGTGGCAATGGTGCCATTTCTGCTCTCGTTCGTTCAGTATGGCAAACGGTTTCTAGCCGTCATGCGCAACGAGGGTGAATAAAGGCCACGCTTATGTCTGGGCTTCTGATGTATCGGCAGGGGGTTCGAGAGGCCCCTGCCGAATCTCTTGAGGAGTCTCGATCCAGCCACGGCGCAAAGCAAAGAGTACCGCCTGGGTGCGGTCATTCAGCGACAGTTTGCGCAAAATAGACGAGATATGGTTTTTGACCGTCTGCGTACTAATATGCAACGAGTCAGCAATCTCTTTGTTACTCCCGCCAGCCGCGATACGTTCAAGCACCTCGATTTCACGGTCGCTGAGGGGCGTAAAGATCGGCACATCAACCGCTTCGGGGTCAGTGGGCAACGCTTCGGGCAAACTACGAAACTGCGTCAAGACCCGACTGGCGACCCGCGGTTCTTCCAGAAGAACATCATTAATCACATACTCGCCACGCGCGACACGACGCAAGATCTCGATCAACGCCTGTGGCTTGACATCCTTCGAGCGATACGCGGCGGCACCTGATTGCAACGCGTGAAACGCTTGCTCGTCGCTCTCGTGCATGCTCAACATCACCACCCCGAGCCCCGGGTACTGACGACGCACGTGCCGCGTCAACGCAAGGCCATTCATACCTGGCAAATTCATATCAACCAGCATCACATTCGGTTCATCGTGTGAGCTAGCCTGGGCAAGCCACTCGAGAGCGGCTTCACCACTCGCAACATCACCGACGATCACGATATCATCCTCACCACTCAAGGCCCAGCGAACCCCCTGGCGAAAGAGCGGATGATCATCAACAACGAGCAATTTTATGGTAATGTGGGAGGCCATGGCAAAGGTTCCTTCTGTTGGCGTGCCAGCCATGCATAATAACTTGCCGTCGCGTCAGATAGCCCGGTGACACCTGCACCACGTAGCAAACGCACCACCGCAGCGAGCGGAAAGCCCACTACCGCAGTGTAACTTCCATAGACCGCTTTGATCAACTGACCACCCATGCCCTGCAAACCATAGGCACCCGCCTTATCACGCGGCTCACCAGTGGCAACATACGCCGTGATCTGGGCTTCGGTCAAAGGCGCAAAGACGACCTCGGACATTTCGATATCCAGCCAGAAAGGACGCCGAGCCGCTGTCGCTAGAACGGCATGAGGAGCTTCGTGGTGCAACGGCAACCAGATTGGCTCTGGCAGAGCCTCATAAAGTGTGGTCTGAGCGGATTCAGGCGTGGTCGCTGACGCAAAGGCCCCCGCGACACACAACCCGGTATAAACACGATGGGTACGTCCTGACAGACGACGCAGCATCAGATGAGCTTCAGCTTCATCCCGAGGCTTATTCAACACCTCACCATCAATCACCACCACCGTATCCGCGCCCAACACGACGGCATCCAGGGCGTGTTCAGCCACAGCGTGGGTTTTACGCCAGGCAAGCAATGTCGGATGGTAGCGCAGCGGCATTTCGGCAGTTGGCAACGCCCCCAGCACCTCGGGTGGCACATCGGTCTCGGCCTCCTCAGCATCAGTGGTCATCACAGTAAAGGACGCACCAAGCGCAGCCAGTAACTCGTAGCGACGCGGTGAAGCTGAGCCCAGCACAAGACGGGGCTGACCCGCCTGTTGATGAGCAAGCGTCTGACCATTATTTCCAGTTGGAGAAACTCTTATCACAATGTATGGTTGCCTGAATTGATCGATCCAATTGCGTACAGTGCGATCATAACACTTACGTGCGTAGATCGCAAGATGCAAGCCTCTAGCGAACAGGGCTGATGCATCATGCGAAACCGGATACAAAAAGACGCGCTATCAGGGCACCCGCAAGGGGTGCCCCTACGGGGCCGGGGGCCGGTGTACGGGCACCCCTTGCGGGTGCCCCTGGCGGGGTGCATACACGGAAGATGCAATCGCCCTGCTCTGGCGAACAGGGCTGATGCATCATACGAAACCGGATACAAAAAGACGCGCTATCAGGGCACCCGCAAGGGGTGCCCCTACGGGGCCGGGGGCCGGTGTACGGGCACCCCTTGCGGGTGCCCCTGGCGGGGTGCATACACGGAAGATGCAATCGTCCTGACGCTGGCGAAGCGTCGGGGCAGCAGAGCCGCCCAAACGAAATGCATGAGAGTGCAAACGAGCGCGGGTGATCGCCCGCGCCCGATCCGCCTACTCCACCACCAACCGATAGACTCCCCCACCTGCACGGTCAACCAGATAGAGTTCGCCTGCTTCGTCTTCGCCAAACGAGGTGATGCGCAGATCAACCCGCCCAAGAAGGGCCGTTTCCCAGCCTACGCCGTCACCATAGGTTCCCCAGAGGTTGCCCGTGCAAAAGTCGGTGAAGACATAAACCCCGTTGAGTTGTGGAAACGCACGACCGCGATAGACGTAACCACCTGTGATCGAGCATCCGCCTTCGGCACTGCCGTGGGGATAGACAAAGACCGGTAATTCCAGGCCTGTCTGATCACACGAACTAGCATTGAAGCAGCGATCGCCCTCCATGATCTTCCAGCCATAATTTTCCCCACCCAGGCTACTGGCAGGCTGAACATGGACTTCTTCAAGTGCATTCTGGCCGACATCGGCAAGATAGAGGTCGCCCGTTGCGCGGTCAAAAGAGAAGCGCCAGGGATTGCGCAAGCCGTAGGCCCAGATCTCCGAGCGGGCCGGATCAGCATCAATAAACGGGTTGTTCGCCGGAACAGCGTATGGTTCGTTGCTATCAACATCAATCCGTAGCAACTTGCCGAGCAGGGTGCTCAGGGTCTGCGCATTATTCCAAGGGTCGCCCGATGCACCGCCATCACCGGTGCCAATGTAGAGGTAACCATCTGGCCCAAATTTGAGCAGACCGCCATTGTGGTTCGCGGCGGGTTGGTCGATCGTCATGAGGATCGTCGCACTCGCAGGATCGGCGCGATTGGGATCAGCACTGAGCGTATAGCGAGCGACAACCGTTGTGCCGTTGCGGTCGGTATAGTTGACAAAAAGGAATCCATTCTCGCGGAACTGCGGGTGAAAGGCAACACTCAAGAGACCCTGCTCACTGCCTTGCGAGCCAACAAGCTCGGTCAGATCGAGCAATGGTTCTTCGAGGCGCACACCATCTTGCACGATCCAGATCGCCCCCGCTTGCTCCACCACAAAGAGGCGACCAGTGCCATCACCGGCATTGGTAATGTGGGTCGGATTACGAAACCCGTTCAAGACTGGCTCGACCGTGAGTTGCAGCGTGCTAAGATCGGGAGGCGAGGCAATGACCGTGGGGAGATTGATCGTTGTTGAGGTTGCCGCAGGCTCAACAACAGGCGCACTAGGCACTGTCGGCGGGGCCGAACTCGTGACAGGGGTGGGGGTGAAAACCGGCGCAACAGGTGCGGTTGGGAGGGAAGTTGTAACCACTTCACGCACACCACAACCAGTCAGGAGCAACAGAAGAGCAAAAAGCGCAACGATGCGAAAGCGCATACGTAAAAGATCCTTTCCAGGTTTCAGAACGTGGGCTGTTATTAGCGTACCACAGAATACCTGGCGCTGCAGCACTACAGGAGGAAACCCCTGGCTGACTAGGTCAACCAGGGGTTTCCTCCTGTGCAAAATGCCCGCATACTGTGCCACACAGCGGCAAAGCCGCTGTGTGGCACAGATATGATCACTTACTCATCGGGATTACCGTATTCATTCCAGTCGTAGGGATTGGGATCAATGAAGTCGAGGTCAACCCGCGTACGTGGATCATTGTCAAGGCCGATTTCCGGGCTGACGTATGGATTGAAGACCGTACCGAAATTCTGCTCAAGGTTAAAGCCGGCAATGACCAACTGGCGGCTCTCGGCGCCCTGGGCGGTCAGTTGATAGAAACCGACGGGCAGACGTTCGTCAAGCGCCAGCTCGACCAGGAACTGCCCGGCAATCGGATCAGCAAAGGTCGAAGGGAAGCCGCGCACGGCCCCATCTGGGAAGGTGAGCCAGAGATCAACCCGCTCACCGGGGAAGAAGAGGTCGCCATTCGCATAGAAGACACTGCGCTGGGGGGCACTCATATCGGCAGGCACCACCACATAGAGTTGGGCCGGGCCGCGTTGCACAACAGGTGGCGCACGCAACTCGAAGCTTGCAAAGACGCGGAACTGACTCTGCTGACCAAGGGCGGTGAAGGTATAGCGTCCGACAGGATTCTTACCTTCAAACTGGAAGGAGGTCGAAAGCGCACCACTAGGCGTTGCCTGGACAACCTGCTGTCCTGGAGGGAAGTCAATGACGGTGCCATCGGGGGCGGTGATCCAGAGCGAGACAAGCTCGCCGCCAAGAAAACCGCGGCCATCAACTTCAACGATCTCCCCCTGGAAGGCCGCAGCGACATCCTGCCCGTTGCGGGTCACACGCAGGTTAGCATTGCCCGCTGGCCCTGGCTGCCCACCAGGCGCAACCACAAAGAAGGCCGTCGCGTTGTTGATCCCACCGCTACTCAAACCGCGTCCGCTGACGGTGTAACAGCCATACGGCCAGGTGCCAGGTACGGGAATCGTCAGTGAGAACTGGCCCGCCCCGTTCGAGACAAAACGGCTGGCGGGTGGGAAATTGTTGGGTAGATCGATCACACCATCGAGTTGCTGGCTCGCGGGAATCGTAAAGACCCGCCCATCAGGAAACGTTATGTCGACTGTAACCGGCTCAGGCCCAAAGGGAGGAGCAAGCACGCGGAAATAGTCGAAACGAGTGAGAAACGTCTGGCCCTGGAAGACTGCCGGGGCCGAACCACCAGTGCGAGCACAGAAGGCTGAACCCTGTGGTGTGAACACGGCAATCTGAGCTGCTGAAGCAAATGCTCGGTAGCTCGAGATCACCAGGATCAGACCAATGGTCAGCGTCATGCCGATCATGAACATACGCCGAACGTGTGCGGTGAGCATAGCTATTCCTCCTGACAATGAGAATGTTCCTACCCCGTCTGGCAGAAACCTGAGAAAAATCTGATCGTCAGGTGATACAATACTCCTAAAATTCACGCACGAACAAGCAGCGTAGATTACACGAATGTGACAGCGTTCGTTTCGCCGAGGAGGATCGCACGGACTTTTTTGTACTCCTCAAGGCGAGCGTAGTCCTTCTCTGTCGGCTCGGCGATACGACTAAGATCCATATTCTCGGCATTGTCGGCCAACTTCACCGCCCGTGCGACGGGATCGGCGGCAGCGCGCGCCGCCGCTTCCAGGCGGGATTCACCGACCCTCTTGGTGAGTGCCGCGACTGCGGAGACAACTTCAGCGGGGAACCCTTCAGACCGAAGCTGCTCCAAGGTGACCTGGGTATCCTCAACGACATCGTGCAGCACCGCAGCCATGCGTTCATGGGCCGTGGACATGCGCAACATGACCCGTAGTGGATGGAGGATATAAGGCTGCCCCGCCTTATCGACCTGACCCGCGTGTGCAGATGCGGCTAGCTCAATTGCTCGTTCTAGTGTTGCCATTTTTTCAATCTTACCTCGGTAGTCGAGAAACGCCGGCAAATTGTTAGGCACCATTGCTCGAGTACCGCAGCGTAAGGCGCAGCATGTCAAAGAGTTGTATTCCGTCCTCGAAGATCGGCTCAGGATAATTATTGACGAAGAAATCATAGTCAATGCTGGTAACCCGAAAGCCATGTCTCTGGTAGAAAGCGAGTTGATAGCCGAACGTGCCGGTGCCCACCTCTAGTTGCCGTGCGCCTACATTGCGAAAGAAATCAATAACCCACTGCAATAGCGCTGTGCCGTATCCGGACTTCTGGTGATCTGGATGAACCGCGATGCTCATTAGCTCATATGTATCCGTGCCACGTGACTGTACAACGCATGCACCAACCACAACCGCACCACTTGAAGCAACGAAGCATGTTGATCCTGAAAGATAGGAGCGGATCTTGTCTTCTGAGGGATCGGCAAGGAGCAGTAGCTCCATTGGAGCATCTATTCCAGAAACTTCTTGGATCAGGAGCGACATGATCGCGTACTCTTGGGGAATATTGACCAGTGGTGTACAAAGGCGTACGCGCTATAGGTCTTCGTTTTCTTCCATCTTGAGCCGTTTTTCTATCTCTTCCAATGGTATTCTGCCGGGTTCTTTTCGTCGCTCCTCAAGAAACTGCATGAACTTCTCACTGTTCCCAAGCTGAGCAACCTCTTTCTCAAAATCGTCGGCAGCCTCTAATACATATTCTTCACCTTCCGGCGTCACAATAAACACGGTCTGTGATCGTGCCGCTTTCAGGAGTTCTTCGAGGGTCATCTGCTGATGACGAAGATCGAGGTTGTAGCTGAGGGGCCGCCCGTGCGCCACGCCGCCCGCCGGGGTGACATTTCACCCGCCGATCCGCCCCGGTGACTTCACCTGCACGCTGACCTGGACATCACTTCAGGTGCGGGATCTCGGCTAAACGGCTACGGGCGTGAGCTTGAAAACTCGGGCTAGTCGCGATGCCGTTTCGACATCTTCCCGGCGCAGCGCTTCTCTAACTTCATCCAGTTTGTGCGCGTCAGCCAGAGACAAATACGGTGACCAGCCTTCATCAGCGTAGAGCAACTCAACGTCAACCTCGGCTACATATACGCCTTCATGAATTAGTTTGGACATGTGCCTTTTGGTCATTGCTTTCTCCTCGTGAAGCCGTTTGACCATTGCCGCGGATCGGGGCGATACGCCGTGATCAGAACCGCTGGCGAAGATGCGTTTTTCGGAATGCCCCACACGACATGGACGGGTTTGCCTTCCAAATCGCTTTGAAGCACCAGAACACACGGACCTTTGGGATAGTCGGGATAGTCCTCCACGATTACCGCGTCCACGATGTTTGCAAGAACGTCTCGGACGAAAAGACCGTCTTCTGCCAACTCGTCGTATCCGTGGGCAGATACTCTGACTTCCCCGCGTTCGATTAGCCGAAGAATTGCCTGGAATGTCTGGCTCATACCGAGATACTACTTGGAAAGAAACAGCGTGTCAATTGGTATCGCGACCGAATCACCAAGCGTGAAGATGACCCGAGAGCGCCGCAGTTTGCGATCAAATTACCCCGAACCTCTTCTGGTAGTAGATCGCCAATATGGTAGTCTACTTCCCAAGTATTGTCATTTTGGTAAAGGTCAGAACCCTGTAAATCTACATAACATTTTGCGTCATTCATAGCGCAGAAAAAATAGTGCAATTTTATATAATTTTAAGTACACTACTTTGGGGGTCGTTTATAAACTGTTCAATAACGAGTACATTCCTTCGTAATATGTTTATCAAACAGAAGTTTCATGCTGTCACAACAGCGAGCGATTGCTCACGGTCTGCCGCATATGCTAAACATGCCCGAATATCTTCCTCTGTCAACTCAGGAAAGTCTTCGATAATTTCTGTAATACTCATACCTGCGGCAAGATATGACAGAACATCATACACGGTTATGCGCAAACCACGGATGATAGGTTTACCACTGCGAATATGTGGATTGATAGAGATAATAGTGCGATATGAGCGTTCCATATTCACCATCCCTGTTACAAAAAGTTGATATAGCCGAGCACTTTACCGAGATTATACCATAATCCCTCGACTTTTGAGGTGATATTTATTCCTGCCCAACGCTCCACCGCTGATCTGCGCCGTACCGATAGATCGAGAAAACAATCGACTGGAAATCAGTTCTCAAAATCGGCGCGATCTCGGGGCCGCGTCGCATAGCGGAGGCAGATCCAGCGGCGTGTTCGGCGGCAATGCTTCGGCACGTATGATTAAGACTCCTACTTTTCGCTTCGCGTGAACCAATCGCAAATCCAGCAAGTAACTCGCCACGGCTGAGAGCAAGGCGGGCCGTGCGCTGGACAATTTCCACTGCGTCAGGATGCCCTTGGTGGTACTTTATGGTACACGTCCGCCATGTTCAGTGTGCAGTCAATTGAAGAGAGATGGATAACGTTATCAGTATTAATTATTTCTGAAAAAAGCCATTGGTGTTCAGAGTGACGAATAAAATGCTCGATATGCTGCCCGTCTTGCGATACAAGGAGATACTCTTGAAGTGAAGGGATAGTACGGTAGTAGTGTGATTTCTTTCCGCGATCATAATTCTCTGTGGAAGGGGACAGAACCTCGATAATGATGGTTGGATTGAGCAAATTATCTTGTGCAGTGTCTTCGTAGTGAACCTCTCCACAAACAACCGTAATGTCAGGATACGTGTATAAATGGTGGCGCTCGACTTTGAGCCTCATATCGCTGGGAAATACCGTACAATTCCGTTGAAAGACCTGGCGGTGAAGGATGGCGACAATATTAGCAGTAATAATGTTGTGAGCAGCACTTGCACCAGCCATGGCAAAAATCTCGCCGCCAAAATATTCGTGCTTTGTCTCGCTACGACGCTCAAAGTCAAGATATTCTTCTACAGTCCAAGTTCGTTTTGGTTGAGCGGTCATTTCTTTCTCCTTCTTTCCCGGTACGTTTGTTCGTGTACTCCATCGCGGTAGCCTCCACTTTTGCCCTTGGCGCTGGCTGAATATCGCTTTTAATCCGACGATATTTCCTGGCTAACTGAGGATGCGGTGAACCAAGCCTCCTACCACTCTCCCGCATATACCACCTGGTATGACTCCACGCTTCCCACCAAGTAGCCCCAGTGCAGTTCGACCAATTGCCGCATGTGCAGCAGATCGTGCGCCACCCAAGCGGCCAGTAGATCGCCTGCCTTGATCCGCCCAAACGGCGCTTCATACACCGCTTCCCAGTTCGGCGAGGTCAACCCTCTCAGCCATCGCGCCGAATCCTCCCGCGCCGCCAGAAAGCCGCCGAGTGACTCCTGGAGGTTTGCCTCGTTGTAGCGGTGCTCTTGCACCCAGCCTTGGGGATTGATTGCCGGCCAGGGCTCACCTGGACGATGAAGGGTGAAGTCCAAGCGGACGCGGAAATCAAGTCGCTCCTCATCGTAGAGATGACCGATTACCTCCAGGATTGACCAGGAAGTCTCGTCCGGCTTCCAGCGGGCTTGGTCGCTGGAGATACCTTGCACGAGAACCCGGATTCTCTCAGCGTCGGCGATCATTTGCTGGACGAAGCGCTCGATTTCCATACCGCCTCTCCCAATTACAGACTGGCCGTGCGCCCAACGCCCGCCTTTACGGGCACCGCTGGCAGGTGTGTGGGTCGGGACTCGCGCCCAGCTAGCCCATACGTTCCTCCTCGAACCGTTTGGGACGTTGTGATACCTGTAGTATAGCATATCTGTTCAGTGGATACCGACGTGTGCGCCGCCGAACGCTCGCCTTCACCTGCGCCGCTGGCGGGCGTGTGGAACAGCAGAGCCGGCGGCACGAGACAGCCGTGTAGATCGAGCCCAGATTTGGGTCGCGCCAGCGGCGTCCGTGTGCAAGGCGATGTTCGGCGGCAGGTTCCTATGGATGCCGGTACACGACATGTACTACGGTTACCGCACGTTTAGGCAAAAGGGTTGACAATTTGGAGCCGTTGTTCGATGACTAAGCCATCCTGCATGTCTTCTGAATACAGGATTGGCACCGTACTTTGGAGCGCACTCGCAATAATGAGCCCATCCCAAAACGAGAGCGAATACTGTTCACGGAGCTTCGAGGCGTGCAGCAGTTGGGCCTGATTCAGTTCAATGACCTGATATAAGGTGTAAAAATCGCCAATAAAATCGCGAATCTCCTGCTCGCTACTCTGGTGTTTCCGAATCATGTTCGTGCACACTTCATTAATGACTTGTGTACTCACCACGAGCGGCTGTCCTGAAGTCATGAACCGCAGGGGCTAAAGCCCCGCGGCTTGTCTCTGGCACGACGGCGGTGCCGCCTCCGAGACGTGCGGCTGCATGACGGCAGCCCTGCCGAGCACACGGATGTTCTCGGCAGCGATCACATCAGCATGACCAGCGCAGCCACACGATGTGCAGCGGAAGACCGCTTGAGCGGGACGATTGGCCTTGTCAATATGCCCACACGCAGGGCAGCGACGCGAGGTGTTGCGCGGATCGACCAGCACCACGGGGATGCCGATCCGTTGAGCCTTGTAGCCGATAAAGGAACGAAGTTGCGCAAACGACCAGCTATGCAGTTGAGCGCGCTGCTGCCGCCTAGCCCTCACCCGCGTGCGCATGCCTTTGAGGTCTTCAAGGCTGATCGCCCGTTTTGTGCGTTCGGCAGTCTCAACGAGGTGTTTGCTGATCGTATGGTTGGTGTCTTTGGCGAAGCGGGCTTCCTGGCCCGCCAAGCGCCGGAGCCGTCGCTTGGCCGACAGCGTGCCTTTCTGTTGGAGCCGGTTGCGCAGGCGACGATGCCGGTACCGCACGTTCTTGATCGTGCTGCCGCTGTGGATCGTGCCGTCCGAGTCCGTCGCGATGTTGGTGACGCCCAGGTCAATGCCAAGCACATCGTCTACGTCCTGGGGATCGGCTTCCTCCACCTCGCACGTGACCAGCAGATACCACGCGCCCCGGTGGAACAGCAGGTCGCTTTCACCCTGGCGTGTGGCGAGCATCTGACGCTGCCGCTCGCCACAGACAAACGGAATGGCCGCTCTCCCGCTCAGAGTCCAGATCGATACCTCCGATGGAGGAAGGGCGAACGAGAGAATGCGGTCATCGTAGGCAATACTGGCAAGCGGGCGAAACGTGCGCTTTGTTTTCTTGTCCAGTTTGTAGGCGTCTCCAACTTTGGCAAGCGCCCGCACGGTCATCTGTGCCGACAACCCGAACCGCTCGCGTATCTGCGCGTAGCACGCCTTCTGGAGCGCAAACTTGCCAAACGTGCGCGTTTCCCACGCAACATCGCTGATGAAGTTGCACGCGGCGTTGGCCGCCTCAAGCGTGCGCCTGAGGAGATCGGCTTGTTCGGGCGTCGGCTGCAACTTCAGTTGTGCAATCAGCTTCATACATTAAATTATAGCACATATGAGCGGTGTGCGCAAGAAGATGGCCCATGTTCGCGGCGCCTCGAGGTGTGGTGTGAGTCCTCCTTGCGCCGCGCCTTTCATTCCTCCGCACGGGCTAAAGCCCGGCGGCATCCTGAAAGGGTTAACTGGTGATCAGGGCACCTGCTTGCTGTTGTTTTTTGGGATCTTGCCCTGTGATAAAGGCATACAACCAGACATTGGTATCGAGAAATGCTCCGGCACGCGTAGTGGTCATACCGATGTTCCATCTTCATGCCCTTCTTCCGATGGTGAGCGCGTATAAATGGCCGCACGAGTCAACGGTTGGAAGGTCGGGTCTTGAATAGGATGCTGAACAAGACGCTCAATAATTTTGCTCTTCTTGGGCTCATCAGTACGCAAAATAATCACTCGTACCACACCGTATACCTGATCACGATACTGTTCGGGAACCTCGATCGTTCCATCTTTCACCCGCGTTTGAAATTCCACCGCAACCATCATATCGCTCATTCCAGCCTCCGTATCGTTTGTGCTGTCATCAGTACTATACCCTATCTTCATTGGTGATGCTACTGCGCACAGGCGCGCTATCAAGGCCGCCGAACGCTGGGCCTCACCTGCGCCGCTGGCGGGCGTGAAGATCGGCGCAGCTGGCAGCACACGATCACCGTGTAGAAACCGCCAGTTTCAGGGCCGCGCCAGCGGCGTCCGCTACGAGCCATGTTGGGCGGCTGGTTGACAAATATGCAGAATATTTGGCTTTAGGATAGTGATATTTTAATCTCGATGTAAGGAATTACTCACCCCCAAAAGCATATCCTCCGACTTTTTTTCTTGTTGGAGGATATGTTTCTGGTTTCTTCCAAGTTATACATGTTACCCTGTTTTCAGGATCGTTTCATTCAGATAATTCACCTCCCATGTCTTCCCAAAAGTCATCGTGGGTGATCCCCGCTCCTGAGGTAATCTCCTGTCGTGCCGTTTGGAGTATCGCTTGAAAGTGGCGCGAATAGGCGACCACCAAGCGCTCTAACTCCTCCTCATCCTCAATCGGAAGCAGGACAGCGATGGCTTTGCCATTGCGGGTAATGACGACAAGTTCATCCTCGCTTGCTTTGAGATAGGCACTAAGTTTTGCCTTGACATCGGCCACTGATGCAATTCTCATAACTCGATCGCCTCCCCTCCGATAAAGACGGTGTCACGCACTTTGACCACGATCGCAAGAATATGCACCTCATGCGTCGCAAGCTGTATCTCGTAAAACACCCGAAACATATTGTCTGGCCCAAACCGAAGTTCCCACGTCGCTGTTTCAAACGCTGGCCGTTTCAGCGATTTCCGATTGCGATTTCCTTCGGTTGGTTCATAGGATAATCGTTCCTGGATGATTGTCCGAATGAGCGTGTAGTATTTGCGATCAATCGAACGGAGATGCTCCTTGACGATAGGCGCATAGATGATCGATGGAACCAGATCCGGCGTCAGGTGCATGCGATGCTGGGCTGCGTGCGGGGGGACTCGGCTGCTGTTCGCATCGTGGTGCGGAATCACCCACGGTACCGCCGTCGGATCGTTCCCCAAGCGACGGGCTTTTATCCAGCCATCAATTGGTTCTTTCCGCATCGTGGTGCAGATTCACCGACCATGCCACAGTCGGTTCGTTCCCGGAGCGACGGGCGCGCATCTCGCTCGTCTTCGATCGGCATCCTCCACATCGTGATGCGGAATCATATGATCGCGCTGCGCATGAGCGGCCCGGAGCGACGGGTGCCGGTCCGACCGGCGATCAACGTTTTTCATGCGCTTGCGCGGATGCTCTTTGATTCTGGTCCCATCTCGTTACGATTCTGCTTGTGTGGCGAGTACCACGATGATCTGCTCGATCGCTTGCTGGAGGACTGGGACATCGCCGGTCGCCGTCAGCCACACTTGATCCAAATCGACTCGAAAGTAGTGATGGATGAGTTTATCGCGCATCCCGGCAATATACCGCCACGGCAGGTGCGGATACTGGCGACGCAGGGGCTCCGAAAGCTGTTTGACGGCTTCGCCAATAATCTCGAGTTGCCGGATAATAGCGTCTTGGTATAATGATTAGGCACGAAATTGTGCCTCATCAATCATTCCAAGGTATATTTGAATTTGCACACAGGCGTCGCGAATGTGCTGAAGATAGAACTGATCAGGCGGACTCATATACCACCCGGAGATCGCGGAACACCTGGTCACGCAAATAGGGGCTTAAAGACCCATCGGTTAACAAATCGACCGTTCGGGGAAAAAGAGCAGCCAGTTGCTCTTCAAAGGCTAAGAAGGCGATCAGGCTTTTGGGGACGCGAAACCGCACCAGCAGGTCGATATCGCTATCTGGTCGTGCTTCTCCTCGAGCGGTTGATCCAAAGACCCCCAGATAGATTACCCCGTTCCGCTGGCATAATTGCACCAGTTGTGGATAATCAATGGGTAATCGGGCCATATCAAGGCGTGGTGTTTCCTGCATAGCACCTCCCACAACGTTCGACACACGTAGTATACCATAGCGGTGATTGACGTCAGAGGGTGGTGAGCGTTCCCAAAGCAGCCCAACATGAAGTAGACGGCGATTCGGCGGCCTAGATCAGCCTTACCCGTGCTATGCCGCAATGATACCACCTAAATCGCCCCTCTATGGTGCTACGCCGCACGGGTGCCACCTAGATCGGCCCTCTATGGTGCTACGCCGCACGGGTGCTGCCTAGATCGGCCCTCTATGGTGCGACGGTGCTTCATGTGCCGTCTCTCCACCGTGCGCACTCTACGGCACCACGCATCGTTCCTCTCCATGATCCAGGAGACCGTGTCATCCAACCTGATCGAACAGTATCAATCATAGGAGCTATTGGAACCTTGATTCACCTTTATGGAGATACGTCCCAATGGCGTTGCCACCGAGCCCGCCTCGGCTGCTCGATCAGGTACGCGTTGCTATCCGCCGGAAACACTATTCACACCAATTGGATTGAGCGATCTCCATAGGTAATGCGACCAAGGCGCATTGGAACGTGAGGTTGCGGCTTCGACCCAGAACCAAGCCCTAAGAGCACTGCTCTCCCTCGCTCGTGAAGTCCTGCGGCAACCGCGATACCGAAGATAAGGTGTTTCAGACACTAGCACATAGAAAATAGCCCGAGCGCATCAGAACGCGCTACGCAAAGCCAACCTGTAACGTAGCCTGAAACCTTGCCGAAGTCGGCATGGGTTCCACGCTCCTTGTGAACCATGCGCACAGCGGCGCGATCGCATCGTCCTCCTTGGTGCCCCTGACTGGCGGTGGGGCAAGGGTTGCTCAATGGAGTTGCGGGCAGCGGGCGGGACGCCCGCGTACCCAGGCTCGCAAAGTATCAGAAAACGGCATTCCCAGAGCAGTTAGGCAGCCCAACGCTGACGGCTCACGGTTGCATAGTGGTCAAGCAACTCATCAAGGACATGCGGCCACGAGCGCTGTTCGGCAGCAGCACGCCCGGCATGGCCCATCGCGAGGCGCTGTTCGGGATTGGCGATGAGGCTGCGCAACCGTACCCGCAGATCGCTGGCGACGCCAGGCGCAAAAAGGTAGCCTGTTTGATGATCACGCACCAGATCAAGGGTGCCGCCGCTTCGCGCACCGACCACCGGCAACCCCGAGGCCATCGCTTCCTGGATCACCTGCCCAAACGTGTCGGTATCCGAGGGAAAGACAAACGCATCAGCCGAGGCATACGCGGTTGCCAACTCCTGACCTTTGAGGTAGCCGGTAAAATGGATGGGAAGCCCGTCGGCACGCCGTTCGAGTTCTGAGCGGAACGGGCCATCACCAACCACGACCAGACGCACTTTGTCAAGCCCGCGCAGCGCCTCGGGCAAGAGATCAACCCGTTTCTCGGCGGCCACGCGCCCAACATAGAGCAACAGGCTCTCGCCAGGTTGACAGCCGACCGCTTCACGCCAGGCCGATGAGCGGAGGCGGGGATGGAACTGTTCAGTGTCAACCCCACGCCCCCAGAGGCGTAAACGGCGAAAACCCGACTGGCGCAACGTCTTGATCGTATGCGTCGACGGGCAAAGCGTCACGCGGCAGCGATTATGGATCCAGCGTAACCAGCGATTGACGCCAGCCTGAAAAAAACCGAGGCCATAGTGGCGACTGTAGGCCCCAAAATCAGTATGATACGAGCCAACCAGGGGAAGATTGAGGTTCTGGGCAACAAAAGGCACCATCACGCCTGCAACCGCCGGGCCAACAAGATGGAGGAGATCGGGGCGGAAACGCCGTAAATGAGCGGAGAGTCCTGGTTGGGGGGGTGTCAGTTTCACTTCGGGGTACATTGGCAGGGGCATCCCATTGAGGGGGATAATCTGGGCACCGGCATAGGTTGAGGGGGCATCATGGGGCGCAAGCAGCAACACCTCGTGACCGCGGTGTTGCAGATATTCAAGCAACCGACAGAGCGTGGTCGTCACTCCATTGACATCCGGCAGGAAGGTCTCGCACATTAAGCTAATCCGCATAGACACCTCACCACTAGCTCGCATCGTCACGCTGCCAAGTGTAGTGGGGTTGCATTAGCTTCAGGTTATCGTTGTTTTAACAGGGGATGAAAGGCATGTTATTCTTCGCCTGCAACGGCGAGAACCAATTCAATCAAGAGATGGCCGTGACGAATGAGATCGTCAAGAGCGATATGCTCATCAGGGCCAAAGGGCAGGTTGTCGGGGTAGGCAAGGCCAACCGAGGCCACAGGGCAATGAAGGCGTTCGACAAACAACTCCAGGGGCAACGTAAAAGCGCCCGCAGGGACAGTGGGCAACAGTGCATCAAAGACCGTTGCGCCCGCCGCAGCGACCTGGCGAATAAAGCGATTATCGTGAGGCGTATGGGCTGGTGCATAGCCACCCGGCAAGCGCTCGGTGGTAACATCAGCAAAGCCACCTTCATCAAGGCACGTGCGTAACAACCGGGGCACCACCTCGGGGCGTTGACGCGGTACCAGTTGAAAATCGAGCACGGCGGTTGCCACCGAGGGCAACAAAGCCAGGTTGTGCTCGGGTTGGCAATGCATGCTACTCAGGTTACAGGTTGGCAGGGTAATCTCGGCGCGTACCAACGCCACACCACGCATGCCAAAGAGAAACTCATCGGCCCCCCACGCGGCCAGACGCCCCGCTTCATCAAGGCGCAACTGGCGCAACGCGGCATTCTCTTCCCGCGAAGGGCCTTCGACATCATCATAAAAGCCCGGAATGCGAATATCTTCGTCGGCACCTTTGATACTTGCCAGCGCCCAGGTCAGCCGCCAGAGTGGATTAGATAAAGACGGTGCTGCCCCCGGAGGCAGCGGATGCGTCGGCCCCCTTGCACTCAGGCTCATCTGCAGAAACCCTTTGCTCCCGCTGTAGCAGAGCGGAATCCCTGCGGCATTGCGATCACCGATGCTGCCCAGGCAGGCATCGGCACCAATGAGGTCAGGGCAGGCATCGAGGGCAGCGGCAAGCGTGGGTGAACCAAGCAAACCTCCGCCATCGGCGACAATGACAAGGCCGCAGGGCAATTCACCATAGGTCGCGAGCAGGGCCTGGATAGCCTGCATGTGGGCCGCCAGCGGGCCTTTGCCTTCGGCAACCCCACGCCCATAGAGCGCCCCATCACGCTCGGCAAGCTGGTATGGATTGTGTGACCAGGCCCGCCAGGGGCCAGGTGGAGCCGCATCAAACCGATGGTAGAGCAGCAACGAGGCCGGATTGCGCCCCGCACGCCGCCCGATCACCACAGGCGGATGCCCAGTGGCAACATGCACCTGCATGCCAAGCCCGCGCATCATCGTCGCAAGCAACTCGGCGCTGGCGCGCAGATCATCCTCTTGCCCGATGCTCGATGGTTGCGCACAGAGCACACTCAAGGTGTGAATCAGTTTATCCGTCAGCAGAAAGGGTAATGCTGACACAGTTGGGGCTCCTGCTCTTCTTTATTCTTTCTTGTGGTGATCCTTGTCATTATAGCACGCCGCCTTGCTCCTTGACAGACTCTTCATTCCAGCTATTCTGGCAAAACGGGCCACCTTCAGTAGCCTGTTTTGCCAGAATAGCTGAGATTCTTTACAATAGGTGCAGCGACGACAACTTGATTGAGTCGGGCAGGTGCAAACAGGTGGAAGAACCTTTAGAGTCCGGGCGGGTTCGCATTATTGCGATTGCCAACCAGAAGGGCGGGGTTGGCAAAACGACCACGGCAGTGAATCTTGCGGGTCATTTGGCCCAACGAGGGCAACGGGTGTTGCTCGTTGATGCCGATCCCCAGGGCAATGCAACCACGAGTCTTGGCTTTGCAAAGCGTGAATTGAGCGCAACAACGTATGATCTATTGATGCAGCATCCTGAGGCGAAACAGGCGATTATCTCGTCTGGACGTGATCATTTTGACCTGGTGCCCGCCGATGAGGATCTCGCGGGGGCTGCCGTTGAACTTGTTGCCGCTGAACGCCGCGAGCGCCGCTTGCAACAAGCCCTGGCTTCACTCGACACACACTATGATCATGTGTTGATCGATTGCCCTCCTTCCCTCGGGCTTCTGACGCTCAATGCGCTCTGTGCTGCCGATAGCGTGCTGATCCCCCTCCAATGCGAATACCTGGCGCTCGAAGGTCTGGCGCAGTTGAAGTTGACCATTGACCGGGTGCGCGAAGGCTTGAATCCTCGTTTGCGCATCCTCGGCGTACTGATGACCATGTACGATGGGCGCACCAATCTCGCGCAGCAAGTGGTGAATGAGGTGCAACGCCACTTTCCCCGTCTGATCTTTCGTACCCTCATTCCGCGGAGTGTGCGGCTCTCGGAAGCACCCAGCCATGGCAAATTGATCGCTGAGTATGACCCGCAGAGTCGCGGTGCGATCTCATATGCGGCCTTCGCCGAAGAGGTGCTGCAACGCGAGGAGCGTAGCTCATGAGTCGACGACGTGGCCTCGGTAGCGGTCTCGATGCGCTGATGTCCAGTGGCGCGCCATCTAGTTCGTCCAGTGCGATCCGCCAGATCCCCCTTGATGCGATCCGCTCTAATCGCAGTCAGCCACGTTCGCACTTTGATGAGCAGGCCCTCGATGAACTGGCCGCGTCGATCCGCGCGCACGGGTTGATCCAGCCGGTCATTGTGACCGAAGATGACGAAGGTGGCTATGAGTTGATCGCCGGCGAACGCCGCTGGCGTGCCGCCCGCCGCGCCGGGTTACACGAAGTGCCCGCCCTCGTCAAGAGCACCACCCCCCAAGAGTTGCTCGAACTCGCCCTCGTTGAGAATGTGCAACGGGCTGACCTCAATGCGCTCGAAGAGGGTCAGGCCTATCAGACGCTCAAGGATGAGTTTGGCTTGACCGATGAGATGATCGCTCAGCGTGTCGGCAAAAGCCGGGTCACGGTCGTCAATACCCGACGGCTGATCAAGCTCGCCCCGGTAGCCCGCCAGGCGCTGCTCGATGGCACGATCAGTGCCGGTCACGGGCGCGCTTTGCTCCGCCTCGAAGAGCCCACCGAACAGTCCGCCGTGCTCGAGTTGATCGTGCGCCGCGATCTGAGTGTGCGCGAGGCCGAACGCATGGCCGAGCTCGCCCTCCATAAACAGGTGCATCCAGCGACCCGCGAGGCGCTGTTGCACGGTACCATCAGTGCCGCCCACGCTCAGGCGTTGCTGCGCCTGGAAGATCCTGCCCTGCAGACCGCTGCCCTCGAACAGGTGCTTGCGCTTGGCTTGAGTACCCGGGCGAGCGATCAATTCGCCGCGTTGTTGAGCGAGGGAGCATCGTTGGCGTCAGCCGTTGAACAGGTACGCGGCGCACCACCATCGGCCTCCTTGGCACCCCGCACACCTACGCCTACCACCGACGATGAGCCACGTCCCAACAGGCGCAGTCCGGTTGACCCCAATGACGAAGAGGCCCGCCGCCTCTTCGAGAACTTGCTCGAAACCCCGGTACAACTGGTACGTACAGGCCGCGAGATCCGCTTGACGATCACTGTTTATGACGATGGGCAACTCCAACAAATTTACGAACGTCTCACTGGCACGGAATAAGCATCAAGCAGGAGAAGCACACAGCATGAGCCTCATTATCGCCTTTGGCAATCCTGTCTATGATGAAATCATTACCCCTTGCATCCGTACCGATGGCCGCGTGCTTTCGGGGTGCTCAACGAATGCCTGCCTCGCGCTGAGCCGTCTCGGCCACCAGACGGCGCTGGTGGGCCGGGTTGGGGCTGACTATTACGAGCGTTTTTGCGCCGATCTGCAGCACTATGGCATCACGGCCTATGCCACGCCGAGCGAACAGACCGGCGGCTTTCGCCTGATCTACGATGAGCGTGGCGATCGTACCCTTGATGTGCTTGGCATTGCGCCGCCCATTACCGAGGTGCCAACATGCTGTACCGACGCAGTGGCGCTGATCGTCGGTCCGATCTTGCAAGAGACGTCCGTCAGTCTGATTGAACAGCTTGCCGCTGCCACAACGGCGCCCATTTTGCTTGATCCCCAGGGGCTCTTGCGCGAGATCGGGGAAGATGACCGGATCGAGCATCGTGTACCCGCTGATTTTGCGCGGGCGGCCCGCCATTGCACCGTGATTAAAGCCAATGAGGTCGAGACGTATGTCTTGACAGGCATTGACCCGCGAGCCAATGGCTCCGCAGCGGTACGTGCCCTGCGCGAGCTAGGCTGCCAGGTTGCGATTGTCACGCTCGCCGAGGCCGGTTCGTGGATCGACAATGGCGAGCGTCAGTGGCGCATCCCTGCCTATACCACCGAGGCTCGTGATCCCACCGGAGCAGGTGATACGTATCTCGCTGGTTTTTTGCATGCGTACTTGCAAGACCAGACCAATCTCTATCGGGCTGGATGCGTCGGTGCCGCAACCGCCTCGATCTGGATCGAACATACTGGCCCCGATGCGCCTATTTCGCTTGCTGAAGTTGAACGGCGCACAAGCCTCTTGCTATCCTGCAACCCTGACGCTATACTTGATTGAATATAGTCGTCTGTACCATCCGGCCTCACCGGTTTTGATGAAGATTCAATCGTACATCGGGTCTATGGTAGTGCCGACTTCAGTCGGCTTCCGGCTCAGCCGACTAAAGTCGGCACTACCTGATGTAATTCTTCAAAACCATGAAGACCGGTGAGGTCTGGCGCAGGGTGCTAGACGAAGAACAGTCTTCTTATCACTGAAAGCAGGAGCAACGATAATGATGCCATTTCTTGCACGCTTTCGTGCGATCTATGAAACGATCTCGCTTCCCCTCGGGCGGATCTGCGTGCGCCTAGGCATTACCCCCGATGCACTGACCTATCTCAGCCTTGTGCTCAGTGTCGGGGCCGGGTATGTGCTGTCACGGGGCTGGTTTGCTTGGGGAGTGGCGGTGATCTTGCTGGTGGGCGTGGCTGATGTGCTTGATGGCGCAACTGCCCGCGCTGGCGGAACCGCCAGTGCGTATGGAACCGTCCTTGATCATGTGACCGATCGTTATGCCGAGGCTTTTATCCTCGGGGGGATTATGCTCTCGGGGGTCGTCAAGCCCCTCTGGGTGCTCTTTGCTCTCGTGGGCATGTTGATGGCAAGCTATGTTCGCGCACGCGCCGAGGCGACCCATAAACTCGTGTCGTGCAACGTGGGCTTTGCCGGTCGCCAAGAAAAACTTGGCTTGTTGATTGTGGGCCTGCTCTTGCACCCGCTCTTTCCAGAATTCAATCTGTTACACTGGGCGATCATTGCGATTGGCGTAGCTTCACATATCACCGCAGCGCAACGCCTACACTATACGCGCCAGATGCTGGTTGGGATAAATGACCACCGTGATCTTTCGCAAGGATCAGGGGTAGCCTGAAGAAAGGAATATCTTGCGATGCCATTGAGTGATGCCGAAGTAGCCCACGTCGCCCGCCTCGCCCGCCTTGGTCTCTCGGACGAAGAGCTTGCGCTGATGCGCGATCAGTTGTCGCATATCCTGGAATATATCGAATTGCTGCAAGAGGTTGATGTCAGTGGGGTTGAGCCGACGGCGCAGGTGACGGGTTTGGTCAGTGTGATGCGCCCTGATGTGGTGAAAGGTGCGCTGAGCCGCGATGAGGTGCTGGCAAATGCGCCCGATCAGCGCGATGGCATGTTCCGCGTCAAGCCTGTGTTCGAAGACTAACTGCCGCTGCAACAACTAGGCCCAGCCCACCGTCATAGCCTTAGCGAGGTGATGTGCGTTCGAAAGGATGAGGCAATGTATAACGGCAATAGCAGTGGTCAAGGCCCTGTGCGCGTGGGTGGCTGGTATATTAAACCGATGTATCTCTATATCGGCGCAGCGATTCTTGTTGTGGCGGCGATCTTTTTGATTATGCGTTTTCTCGGCACGAGTCTGGCGATGCACTTTGGGGCGTTTGCCGGGATCTTGTTGCTCGTTGGCAATCTCCGCGAGTTGATCGGCCAGTCCTATGGCGATCGTGGCAGTACCGCTCTGCTCAATGTGCTCGTTGGCGGCGGCTTGATCTTTGCCTGGCTCTCCCAGTTCTTTGGTGTGTTGCTCTGGGTGCCGGCGCTGATCCTGGTCGGCATTGCGACCCCGCTCATCTTTGGCCGCTCGTCAGTCTACCGTGGCTACCTCACGGCCGCCCGCTCGGCGGTTGATACGGTGAAACGCACCGTCGTCCGTTAGACGTTTGCCGTGATGCGCAAATCTGCGCGTCACGGCATGATTACCGCACGATCAAGCTGGTACGCCAATAACCGCAATTGCCCTACCTGCGGCCCTTGCTGGGCAATCAGATCCAACGCACTCGGCACAAAGGTGGCACTCTCGGTCGTGATGACGATGTGACTCCCTTCGGGTTGGGTCGGTAGCGGGAGGCAGACCTCTTCGAGGCTACGCGTGAGGGCGATGCGTCCGACCTGCTCCTCACCAACGCTTACCGTCACTACCGGTAGCTCCAGATCCTCTGGCCAGCCAAGTCCGCTCAGGTGGAGGCAGATCTGCTGTGGCGCGCCGTTGCCCGCCCCGGGGAAGCGCAGCATGGCCGTGCCGGTCGCCCAACGCGTGGTGGTGCCGAGATCAGGATCGTAGCGGCCTAAATAAAACCCTTTGATGTAGCCAAGGTCGTTGTCGTCGGCAAGTTCAAGGCGATCGTCCGGCAGACGCGGCGGGTAAAACCATTGCCACGTCCAGGTCACCGGGTTCTGGTCGTCGACCAGCGAAGGCCCAAATTCGCGTCGCGCCGCCTCCAGGTCGCCCATCTGCCGCAAGAGTTCGCCGGCAACAACGGCTGTCTGCCAACCGGCCAGCGGGCGATTCGGTTGTGTCGCGAGCCGGTCAAGCCCTGCCTCCGGTCTTGCTTCCAACCCATCGAGCAATGGTGCGCCAACGGCGGACGTATAGGGCGGCAAGCTCGGCGACGCCAGGGCCGCCCGCGCTGCAACACTGTCACCACCGCCAAGCGCTGCGCGCAACACTTCTTCTTGCAAAAAGCCTTGTCGCGCTGCCAGCGCCAACCGCGTGTTGGCGATGCTCGACGGGTATGGGCCGAGGAACGATGACCAGGTTGCGTCGGCCCCGGGCGCACGTGGCTCGAAATAGGCGTAGGGCGCTGCCGCCACTAGCAACAGCAGGCTCGCCAACAGGCCGCACGCAGCCCCGTAACGTGTGCGCAAGGTTGCGCCGAGTTGCGGCAGGTGCGCCAGGGCTACTCCGGCGAAGATCAGGGCAAACGGCATCAGCGGAACGCGAAAGCGGTTGATCGCAAAGAGCAACGGCGCCGCCGCAAGATTGTAGAGCAGCCAGAGTCCGATCAGGCCAGCGAGGACGTGCGCGCCTGTGCTGCCCGGCCCGGCCCGCTGCCGCGTGCGCAACGTCGCCCAGCCCAGCAGACTCAGTGGCAAGACCAAGACATAGATCAGGTCGTCAAGCGTGACCAGCGCCAGCGTATACCAGACGGGCAGCCTGCCGAGCGCAAAACCACGGCTCAACCGTTCGTCGCCGGTATAGTTGATCTTGAAGAGATCGATCAGTTCCGTCAAACTCTTGATCACAAAAGCCAGCGGCTTGGCCTGCAACAGACACAGCGCCTCGGCGCTCAACAGTTGCTGCCGATCACCCTGGCGCAGCGTCGCAACCGTCGCCAGCGCCGCCATCAGACGCGGATCTTCGCGCGCATAGAGGCACGCCGCCGGACGCGCTACGCTTCCATCAGGATAACGCCGCTCGCTGAGCAACTCCTCGCGTTGCGCCACACTCAGTTCGGGCAACAGCAGCGCAAGCACAAAATTCCGGGTTGGCTCATCACTCCGCCCGCCATCATAGGCCGTCCGTGCGCCCAGCGCCAGGTTGAACGCGCCCGTCGTATCGACGGTGATTAGCCCGCCATAGGCGCGACTCGCATAGAGCGACCAGGGCACGACGATCATCCCAAAAGCGCCAACTACCAGGCCTACCTGCACCATCGCCTGACGTAGCCTCGCCGTCGCACGCCAGGTCGTCAGCCCCACCCAGGCCAGCACCAGCGGCACAAAGCCGAGCGTCAACCCTCGGGTCAGGGTTGCGAGGCCCAGCAGCATGCCTGCCGCCAGCAGGGGCAGGATGATCTGGGGAAGAAAACCGCCCCCGCTCGCCCGACTCTCCCCAGCGCGACCGGGGCGGGCGGGATCTTCCTCATGCCTCACCCAAGCCCTGGACCAGACGCCAAACATCAGCATCGCCACCAGCAACAATGTCGTGAACAAGGTCTCACTCAACAACAATTGCGCATAACTCGCCAGTGGCAGATAGACCGCCATCCCGAGCGCCGCCAATCCGGCCGCAACGCGATCACGCCGCTCACCACCCTCCCCCGGACGCACAACCAGCAACACCAGCAGGTAGGTCAAGACAACATTCACGAGACTCAAGAGCGTCTGCGTGACAAAAATCGGCCCGAGGTCGCGTCCAAAGAGGCTAACATGCGCCGCCACAAAGAGCGGATAGAGCGGTGCGCGTGTCCAGAGGTACTGCGTATGCCAGGCAAAACCTCGCCCATTGGCAAGCCAATCGGCTGACGCCAGATACTCGGCTTCATCCGAGATAAGCCCCACGCGAGGCAAGCGATCCCACAAGGCCAGCCGGAGCGCCACCCCGATCAACAGGGCAAGCCACAGCAGCCAGTGCGTGCGGAACATCATGCCAGCGCGCCTAAAATACGTAGTGCGTTGCGCGCTCGTTTTCGCAGTAGCCACTGACATCCTCGTTACGGCTCGTTGGCAACGACCTCGATGCTGCCGAGCACCAGGCGGTCGTCACCAAGCGTGTCGCCTCCACGAATGCGCAGGCGACCTGCGGGGGTAGGGTCGTTCGGATCGTAGAGCCCAAGCAACATGGTATAGGTTCCAGGCGCAAGATCGACGGGCAAATGGATCGTCCGGTCGTCGCGGGCCGGTTTGCCGGGCAGCCAAGTGCTCGTCGGGAGATAGCCTTCCAACGGGGGACCATCTTCGCCAGCCGCCGGCGGCTGGTCGCACGCCTGGCACAGGTGCAGAAAGAGACTATAATCCGCCTCGAGGGGCGCGGTAACTTCCCAGAAGAGGCTGAGCGGAACATTGCCTCCAGCACGATAGACGCCAGGGCCAGCGGGCATGGTCGCTTTGAGCGTGTACCCCTGAAAGACCAGGTCATCGCCAAAGACGGCGCCCACCGGACGAGCGGGCGTCGGCGCAGCCGCGCCAGTATAATATGGCTCGGGGGCTTGCTGACAGAGCAGATGCGCCCCGTTGAAGCGCCAGATGCCACACGGCCAGGTGCGCTGCTCGCGACTAAAGCGCCAGTAGTTGCCAACCAACCCATATTCATCGCCGGGTAACGGAGGATCAACCGTTCGAGCGTGTTCAGGCGCGATCACCAGCAAGCTTCGGGTAAACCCGGCCAGCCCCGCACGCCGCTCGAGATCCCACTCGCGCTGCCCAAAACTCGTCTCGCCCTGCCAGAAATTCGCAAACGTCAGTGGCTCGGGCGCAGGATCACGACTGAAACGAGCCATGTAGTAGTCATACAATGGCCGCAGATAGTTGGGGTGCAAGACAATAGCATCGTCAGGATGCACCCGTGTCGCCAGTTCCGCAAAAGCTTCGCGGTACTGCTCTTTCACCGGATCGCCCGAAAAGAGCCCAAAGACCGGTTGCACCAGCGCGCGGCCTCCTGTAAGAAGCGCGCCTGCCAGCAGCAATCCATAGACCGACACAAGCCCATAGGAGAGACTCCTGCGCACCTTGCGCGTACGTTGCCCACTCACCTGCGCCTCGCCCAGTTTCAGTAGTGGATAGGTCAACAAGAGCAGCCACGCCGGATAGATCATCATCAAATAGCGTGCCTCGTAAAGCCTCGTCACTACAAGCTGGAGCAGGAAAAGGCCCAGCGGCACAAAGAGCATCACCAGCACAAAGGCAGCGCGCAGGCGGGTCGCGGAACGGCGCAGATCAACCAGGGCAGCCACCAACCCCGAGCCAGCCAGCAGCAACCAGGGCAGCAGCCACCACGACGGGCTATCGCCAGGCCAACGGTCGAGGCTAAACCGCACCACCGTCAATTCAAGGGCCAACCACGGGTCAGCAGGAATCGCCGCACCCGCCGCCGAACGCCCGGCAGCCTGTTCGCCACCAAGCCCGCTGATCATCGCGATGACCAGCAAGCCCGAAAAGAGTGCCGCCAGCGCCGGGGCCAGCAAGGTCAGCCATGAACGAGGTCGATGCCCAACAACTTGCAGGGCCATCAGCCACACACCCGCCGCAACGAGCAGAATGCTCAGGCGATGCACAAAGAGCGCCAGCACGCCGACCACAACAAGCAGCGCCCAGTCACGCATCGCCCCGGTGCGCAGCACACGGGCAAGCGCCCAGAGCGCCAGCGTTGCATTGAAGAGCAACAGGCTATAGACCTTGGCTTCCTGGCTATACCAGATGGCGAAAGGCGACGCGAGAAGGATAAGGGCCGCCGCGAGACCAGCCCAGCAGATCCCCGGGGCACGCGGGCGGCTTTCCCCCAACCCCAGACGCGCCACCTCCAGGCTCATCAGGTAGACCAGCGGTACCGCAAGTGCCCCCGCAAGCACCGACGGCATCCGCAGCGCCGCCTCACTCTCTCCGGCAAAGCCCATCCAGCCCTTGAGCAGCACGTGATAAAGCGGATAGGCCGCATTGGGGCGCAAAAGGTCGGCGAGCAACACCGACCACGCCTGGCGACTCAACTCCCAACTACTGCCCTCATCCAGCCAAAGGCTCTGCGCCTCAAGGCGATAGAGGCGCACGAGCAGCGCGGCCCCAAAGAGGGCCACCACAAGCAGCGCATGTTTCCAGAAAGCACCTTGATTCTTCGCGACTGCCTGCATGATCACGCCCCGACTACAGCCTGAAACACCGCTTCAAAGCGCTCGGCGGTGCGCTCCCAGGTCAAGCTTTGCTCGATCCGGGCACGGGCCGTCGCACCAAGGCGGTGCGCCAGCGCGGGATCATCCATCAAGCGCAGCAACGCCTGGGCCAGCGCAGGCGCATCACGTTCGGGCACCATCAAGCCGTTGACGCCATCGTCAATGACATCGGGCACCCCCGCCACCCGCGACGCAACAATGGCGCGCCCAGCGCCCATTGCTTCGAGCAGCACATTGGGCAAGCCATCCACTCCATCGCGCACAATTGGCAGCGCAAAGACATCGGCTGCGGCCACATAGGTCGAAGCACGCTGGCGTTCGAGTTGTCCAGCAAAATGCACGCGGTGGGTCAAACCAAGGGCCGACACCTGGCGTTCAAGCGCCTCACGCAGATCACCATAGCCAATAATGACCAGGCGCGCCTCGGGATGCGCACGCAGCACAGCAGGCCAGGCCTCAAGCAACACGCCAAAGCCCTTCTTCGCCACCAGGCGGCCCATCCCCATCACCAGGGGCACCCCATCGGCCAGCCCGAGTTCGGCGCGTACAGCAGCGCGTGCCGCGGGATCAGGGCGGAAATGCTGCGGATCAACGCCATACGGCACCACGCTGCTCGTCGCAGGGCGCGCACCGAGGGCAAGCGCACGCACCCGCAGATCATTGCTACACGCGGTCAACGCAGCCGCACTGCGCAGCGCACTGGCCGCAGCGAGCGCCAGCGTCCAGTGACGTTCTGCCAGATAGACATCGCTACCGTGCAGGCTCACCACGAGCGGCAGGCCCATCAGCGCGGCGGGCAACGCCGCAGGCGGGCCATTGGGCAGCACCCAGTGCGCCTGCACCAGATCATACGGCTGCCCCGACGCCGCACCAGCGACAAGTTCGCGGGCCACCGCCCCCAGTGATGCCCCAAGCGCAAAAGGCAGCGCCAGCAGGGTACGCCGCTTGATCTGCGTATCACTAATCAGCGACTGCGCATAGCCCCACACATTCAGCGCCGGATGCGGCGCATACCGAAAGATCCGCAGGCGAACCCCACGCTCCTCGGGTAAACGGCGCAAATCAGGATGGAAAGGCATCAACAGCGTCACCGCGTGCCCACGCGCTGCCAACCCTGCCGCAATCTCTTCAATAAAGGGAGCCGTCGTCTCACCGGGCCATTTAGGAAACGACGACGCAAGCATTAAAATTCGCACATACAACTCACTGCTATGCTGTCAAACGATCCTTTATCGTTTCGTTGTGGCAGCCAAGTCGTCCAAACGAAAGCAAACATGAGGAGGGTAAGGACGCAAGCGTCCCTCAGGGAAGCCCTTGTTCAACAGGCGGCATCCGATACACAAAAGCGCGAAAATCGTCGGTCGGACTGGCATAGATCAACTCAAAGCCATCAATAACATCACCGACCTGATTGGAATGATCCATCAGCGGGGCCAGCAGCCTTCCGGCATCGCCCTTGACCCGTTGCTGATTTTCGAGCACAAGATACTGGGCATCATAGTGACGTGCAATGGTCAGGAGGAGGTCGCGATCGCCCGTATTCGGAATCATCACCGCTGGTCGCTCGACATGCCAGTTGAACTGCCAGGGGATGCGCGTCATCACCACGGCCTCTGGGGTCGTATTCGCCTGAACCCAGGCATACGCGGCCAAGTCAGGCTGCCAGATCGCCGGCTCATTGCGCACCTTATTGGCAATATCGGGGCGCGAGAAGCCGATGATGCTATTCAAGGCGACCACAACCAGGATCAGGCCAAGCGGGGCCCAGCGCCGATCACCAACTGCGGCAAGCCGATCATACCCCGCCCAGATGATCCACGAAGCAAACAGGGCCATCCAGGGCAGCAACATCACCCAGTAACGATGCTCATCAGTACGCCAGTAGGTCAACATAAAGACCATATATGGCGTAAAAGTAAAAGCGAGCAAACCGAGCAAGCGGCGGCGAAAACGCAGCGCCCCAAGCACCCCAATCAACGCCAACCACGCACCGAGGCCCGACAGAATATTTTTGCGCTCGTTGCCCCCAAAGAACCAGGCAAGATCGTCGGGCAAGCCACGCCAGACCGGCATCAGATAGTCGCGCAACTCGCGTACCTGGGTCGCAAATTTCTCCCCGGTCTTATCAAAACCCCAGCGCAAAATCCAACTCCGATCAGGCAAGCCAGGCCCGCCAAGCTCGGGCGTAAAAACGCGATAGATCTCTTCCCAGGCATCGCCACTGCTGCCACGATAGCCAAGCACCCAGGCATCGTGGCTCTCGGTCGAATAGACTGGCTTGCCAAACTCGCTCAGATTGCGCACCAGATATGGCGAGAGCACCACCAATGCAATGGCCGTCCAGACCGCAACTGGCACCAGCAACGCCGCCAGGCGCGTCAGTGACGGCCTGCGCAGCAACGCCCGCCAATCAGCAGGCACCTGTTGCCACAAAAACCAGAGGCCCATGCCCAGCGCGAGCATCGCCCCCGACGGCTTCTGCAGCATCATCAACCCCGTCAACACGCCCGCCGCCACCAGCGCACGGTTCACCCCCACGTCACGTAGGTACGCCCGCAGAGTTCCCGCCGCCCCAGCGCGAGGGGGCGTGGGAGGGGGCGTGGGAGGGCGCAGCCCTCCCCGCATAACATAACTTTTTTTCTCGTGAGGGCGTGGCACCGCCACATACAACAAAAAGATCGCCCCCAGGCTAAAAACCACAAACCCCAGATCATTCGTCACATAGATCGTGAGACGAAAGAAGAGAAAATTCGTCAACGTCAAGATCGCCGCCGTCACCCCAACCCGCCGATCCCAGAAGTGCGTCCCAATCACATAGATGAGCACCAACAGGATCACATTGAAGAAGAGATTCGGCAGCTTCGCGGCCCACGCTTCAGGCCCAAAGACCAGAAAAAAAGGCGCGATCCAGACCGGCTGCAGCAACGGCCAGGTCTCTTGCGGGCGAGTCACGCCCTCGATCAGGTGATAAAACTGCGTCACATAATCAACAACCCAGCCACGTCCGGCGGCGATATTGCGCGCCACCACCGCATTATCGGCATAATCGGCATGGCCCACATAGGGCATGCGTGCAATCACCCAGGCTTGATAACCGAGCCAGATCACCGCAAAGCCGACCAGCAAGATCAGTGACCCACGGCGCGAGCCAAGCCACGCGACAATGCGATCACTAAGCTGCGGCAACCCCTCGCGCCCGAGTACCAGCACCAGGGCCAGTAGACCCGTCCCAAGCAAGGCGATCAGCAGCGAATCGGGAAAGAGGGGCAAAAAGAGGGCCACACCCGAACTACTCAACCAGCCCAACCCCTGCGCGAGTGCATAGACAAAGAGCACCAGGGCCGCCGCGACCAACCCGTACCCAAGCGCTGCGCCACTGACATACCGGCGCACAAGCGCCCGCACGAACCGTAGCAGCGCCGGATACCAGACGATGAGCAGTAACGTCCCCAGGACCCCAAGGGCCACACTGAGCGCAGCTCCCATCCAGATACGAGCGACCGCCAATCCAGTCGCCGCCAGCGCCACCCCCAGCGTCGTCCCAACATAGACCACCGGCGTTGAGCGCAAGATCTGGTTCAGCAAGAGATAGAGCAGCAGTGCCGAAGCAGCCAGCAAGCCTACGGCACGCCAGGCGGGGGGATAAAAAGGCGGGGCCAACTCTTCAACGGCACGTACCCGCACCTCGGCTAGACGAAAGCCCTTTGGCCGTGGATCGGCCCCAAAGCTTTGCGTATCAGTAAACGTATGCGAGCTCGCAAAATCAAGCCGCAGATCGCCACTGGTACGCACCGCAGCCGGAACACGAAACGTATATTCAGCCCACGCACTGGATGGCGTAAACTCACCGATAGGCACCCCATCGGCGCGCACGGTCACCACAGGCTGGGCAACAGATGCCCCAACGACATCGTCAGGCCAACCCTGCGCCGTGACCGTCAAATCAAGCTCGGCCCCGGCCCCCACATGGGGCAACTGCAACAAGGCATGCTGGCGCGTCCAACGGCTACGACCAGTCGGCGCATCGGGCGTCAGATCATCAGCAAAAAGATCGCCCCGTGCCACCGCATCAGCCCCAAGCCCCGCTGTCGTATCTAAAAAAAGCCGATCACCAACCCACCCGACGAGCACACGACCTTGCGGTGGAGCCTGATAAGCCAGCACGCCGACCAGCAAACTCAACAACAGAACCATGCCCACCGCACTCAGGACACTGCGCCAGGTTCCTACCGTCGGCGCAACCAGGGGCGCAGCACCTTTACGCTTGGTCAGGCTCTCAGATTGTAGATCCGCAACACCCATACATGATGACACACTGCAACAGACCCGACGTTCGGGCACACCAGCACACATTATACCGCTAATCGCTCTGGCGGGGGTGTCGGGCCTTTTTAACGCAGAGACGCAGAGGCGCAGAGACCGCAAAGGATCATATATAAACAAATCTTTGCGCCTTTGCGCCTTTGCGTCAAAACAAGCCCTCTATTTGACGCAAAGGCGCAAAGGCGCAGAGGCTGATAAGATAGAGATTCGGTGCTGATTATGTGGTATCGTATAGCGCAAGAATCATGTACCGTACTCACCTATTTCATCTTTCATCTTTCATCTTTCATCTTTCATCTTTCCTACTTCCTTGCCCAAGGAGCCACGATGGCAATGGTTAGCAAGATCTTCGATAACATTGACCAAAAGCTGGTTGATGCCCTGCTAAAGACCCTCCAGAATGCGCGGCGGGCCGATTTCTGTATCGGGTTCTTTCGCTTGAGCGGGTGGGGTCAGGTAGCCGATGCGCTTGATCATTTCGCCGGTGGCGAGCAGGCGTGCTGCCGCGTGCTCATTGGAATGAATGAGCGCCCCGATGAGGAGTTGCGTCGCCTCCAGCGTCAATTGCGGAAGGGCGCTGCCGAACTGGATCTGGCACGTGCGGCTCAACTGAAGAGCCGGGTGGCCACTGAGTTTCGCAAGCAACTCGTCGGGATGGCCCCGACGAATCAGGACGAGGCCGCGCTCCGGAAGCTCTGTCGGCAGATCCAGGATGGCAAGGTTACGGTCAAGCTCCACCTGAGCTACAATCTGCACGCCAAGCTCTATCTTGCCTATCGCGACGATCCTGACAATCCCGTCACTGCCTACCTCGGTTCGAGCAATCTCACCATGTCGGGCCTGCGTATTCAGGGTGAGTTGAATACGAAAATCACTGATGATCTCGATAATGAGAAACTTGAAGCGTGGTTCAACGACCGCTGGGATGATGACTGGTCGGTCGATATTTCGAAGGATCTGTTGGCTGCGCTGGAAGAGAGTTGGGCCGGGGTAGAGCGGCGTCCGTATCACATCTATCTCAAGATGGCCTATCATCTGGCGGAAGAGGCGCGCGCTGGTCTGAATGAGTTTTCGTTGCCCCGCGATTTCCGGGGCAAGCTCTTTCCTTTCCAGGAGGCGGCGGTGAAGATTGCGGCGCGTCACCTCAATGAGCGCGGCGGGGTGCTGCTCGGTGATGTGGTTGGCCTGGGCAAGACGATGATGGCAAGTGCCCTTGTACGGATCTTCCGCGATGATTTCAATCTGCGCCCGGTGATCGTTTGCCCGAAGAATCTTGTGCCGATGTGGGCGGAGTACGATCGCGCTTGGGATCTCGGGGCACGTATCATCCCGTTCAGCATGGCCCATAAGGAGTTCCCCAATCTGCCGGCACGCTATAAGTTGATCGTCATTGACGAGTCGCATACGCTGCGCAATCCCGAGGGGCGGCGCTACAAGGCGATTGCTGAGTATATCCAGGCCTTCGGCGAGAAGGAGTGCAAGGTTGTTCTGCTCTCGGCTACCCCCTACAATAAGTCGTACCTCGATCTGAGCGCACAACTCCGCCTCTTTTTGCCCGACGACCGTGACCTGGGCATTCGTCCCGAGGCTTTCCTCCGGGCTGGCGGTGATGATGAGTTGCTGCGTGCGCAGGTGCAGCCGCGTACCCTGCGGGCCTTTGAGTTCAGTCCCCACGCCGACGATTGGCGCGAGTTGATGCGGCTCTTTATGGTGCGCCGTACCCGCTCGTTCATCAAGCAACACTATGCGAAATATGATGAGGAACGCAAGCGGTTTTACCTGGAATTGAATGGTACGTCACCCTTCTACTTTCCTGAGCGCGTCCCACGGACGCTTCCGGTGGCGTCGAGCAATGACAACGACCCCTACCGCCAACTCTACGCTGCGCCGGTGGTTGATGCGCTTGGCAGCCTGGCGCTGCCGCGCTACGGCCTCGCCAATTATCTCAAGGCGAATGCGTCGCACCTGGCGACCGCAGCCGAGCGGCCTTTGCTCGAGAATCTTTCGCGGGCGGGCAAGCGGTTGATGGGTTTCTGTCGCACCAATCTCTTCAAGCGACTCGAGTCGGGCGGCGCGGTCTTTCTTCAGTCGCTCGATCGCCACATTCTGCGCAATGCGATCGTGCTCCACGCACTAACCCACGGTCTGCCGATCCCGCTCGGTGCACAGGCCGCCGAGGTGCTCATCGCCGATACCGATCTGGATGCCGATAGCGCGGCGGTGCAAGAGGGCTTCGCGGACGAAGAAGTGACGACTCGTCGCCACACGACCGCCGAGGTGGCGGCGGCGACCGGGCTTGATCCCTATAGTATGGAGGCCTATCAACGGCGGGCCGAGCAACTCTACACGCTCTATGCGGGTCAGCTCAAGAGCCGCTTCAACTGGCTTCAGCCTGGCCTCTTCAAGCCCACGCTCAAGACGGATCTTCAGGCCGATGTTGATGCGCTGCTGACGATCCTCGCGGCCCACGGTCGCTGGGATCCCGCCAGGGATGTGAAACTGACCGCACTGCGTGCGCTCATCCACGACCTAGCCGGGCAAAAGGTGTTGATCTTTACCCAATTCGCCGATACGGTCGCCTATCTGGTCAAGCAACTTCGCGCCGCTGGCGTTGCGCGTGTTGCCGGGGTGACCGGCCAGAGCGAGAACCCGACCGAGCTCGTGCAGCGCTTTAGTCCACGTTCCAATGGCGTCAACGATCCGAACCTGCTCGCCAATCCGCTTGATGTGCTGATCGCGACCGATGTGCTCAGCGAAGGCCAAAACCTGCAGGATTGCGCCCAGGTGGTCAATTTTGACCTGCCCTGGGCGATCATTCGGCTGATTCAACGCGCCGGTCGGGTTGACCGCATCGGCCAGCAGTCAGATACGGTTACCTGTTCCACTTTCCTGCCTGCCGAGGGCATCGAGGCGATCATTCGCCTCCGCGCGCGCGTGCGCCAGCGCCTCCAAGAGAACGGTGAGGTCGTTGGCACCGATGAGCAGTTCTTCGAGGAGGCCGAGCAGGCGCAAGAGCGGCGTATCCTCCAGAATCTCTATACCGAGACGTCGGGGGTGCTGGACGAAGAGCAAGACCGCGAGGTCGATCTCGCTTCCTATGCCTACCAGATCTGGAAGAATGCGCTTGCGGCTAACCCAGGGCTGAAAAAGGTGATTGAGGATATGCCCAACGTGGTCTACAGTGCTCGCCGCCTCGCCGATCCGACGGCGCCGATCACGGTGCTGCCATATCAGGCACCGCCAGGGGTGCTGGTCTATCTGAAGTCGGCGAGCGGCACCGACGCGCTGGCCTGGATCGATGAGCACGGCAACAGTGTGACGCAATCACAGTACGCCATTCTACGGGCCGCCGAGTGTACGCTGGCGACCGAGGCGCTCCCTCGCGCCGCGAGCCATCATGCCCTGGTGCGCAAAGCGTTCGACTTGGTCGAGGAGCGTGAGGCGCTCGGGGGTGGCCTCGGCAGCCCGCGCGGTGCCCGCTACCGGCTCTACGAAAAACTGACCGCCCACCGCGACCACATGGCGGCCACGGCCCCGCTCTTCCTCAGCACCGAACTCGAGCGCATCATCGACGACATCTACCGCTATCCGTTGCGCCAGGGCGCCGCTGACGCCATCAACCGCCAACTCCGGAGCGGGGCCAGCGCCGAACAACTCGCCGAACTCGCCCGAACCTTGCGTGACGAAAACAAGCTCTGCTTTAGCCACGAGACCAGCGACGACCTACGCGATGAACCGCAGGTCGTGTGTTCGCTGGGGTTGGTGTAAGCCAAAGCCCTTTGTCGATCCGCCACCTGGTTACAAAGCCCGGCGAGCAATCGTTTGTGCTACAATGGCACGAAGACGATGGTAGCTTAAACGCAGAGGTGTTTTATGACCGCCATAACGCTAGCAGATATTCTTGGGCAAGCCCGTCAACTGCCTTTGGCTGAACAGGCCCGCCTGACCAGCATCCTCGATCGCGAGCGTGCCCTGCGCCTTATCGAATTGCTTGATGAGTGGGCAGCCGACGAGTCGGGTTATGAAGATGAAACCTGGACACAGCTTCAGGCTGCACTTGATGACGAGCGTACACGCCTTGGTATGCGGAGTTTGTTTAATGACGCGGATCATTCTTCTTGATGCAGGTCCGTTAAGTATGGCTGCCCACCCTCGTAAGAATCCTGAAATCCGGGTCTGGCTTCAGGGCCACCTTCGGTTGCAAACCGCCCGCATCGCGATACCCGAAATTGCTGATTATGAGGTACGCCGTGAACTGCTGCGTGCCAAAAAATATGAAGGAATCGAACGCCTCGATACGCTGAAGGCAACGCTGCGCTATGCACCAGTAACGACCGAAATTATGCTGCAAGCTGCTGATTTCTGGGCGACGCTGCGCCAGGCTGGGACACCAACAGCGGACAGTGCGGCCCTTGATGCCGATGTCATTTTGGCTGCTACTGCGTTTAGTCTTCAGGCCCAGGGCGATACTGTCGTTGTGGCCACTACCAATGTCCGGCATCTCAGCCGCTTAGTCGCTGCACAGGTTTGGCAAGAGTTGATCTGATCTGAGCGTAATCTATGACGGTGAACCTCAAGAACCTCCGCGCCGCACTCCAGGAGTTTAACTGGGAGCAGGTGTTTCGTTCGGTGCTCAAGTGGACGAAGCCGACTGATACGGTGCGGACTGAGGTTGCTGATGGTGCGCGCTTTACGCTTTCGCCGATTGCCGATACCGGTGGCATGCAGGTCTATGTGGTGCACAGCGCCGATGGTACGCTGCCGCCGCGACCGATCCGCAATACGCTTGAGACGCGCTTGCGCCGGACGCAGGTTGAGCATATTCTGATCTTTGAGGATGCCGCTCAACAGCACGCCATTCTCCAATGGGTCAAGCGCGGTCAGCAGGGTCGGCGGGCGCACGAGTTTCCCTACCACCGCGGTGAGAGTGGTGAGCCCTTGCTGCAGAAACTCCAGGGGATCGCTTTTACCATTGATGATTTTGATGCCCAGGGCCGGATCGAGATTTCGAAGGTTACGGCGCGGGTGGCGAAGAATCTCGATGTTGAGCAGGTTACCAAGAAGTTCTACCACGAGTTCGAACGCCAACGGACTGAGTTCCAGCAGTTCTTGCGCGGGATTCCGCTCGCAAGCGACCAGCGCTGGTATGTGTCGGTGATGCTCAATCGCCTGATGTTCATCTATTTTATCCAGGCCAAGGGTTTTCTAAACAAGCATCCTGACTATCTGCGCGAGCGCCTGGCGTGGTCTCAGGCGAACCTTGGGGCTGATCGTTACTATAAGGATTTTTTGCGCGTGCTCTTTTTTCAGGGCTTTGCGCTCGAGCCGGGTCAGCGTAGCGCCGAGGCTCAGCAGAAACTCGGTACGATCCCCTATCTCAATGGCGGCCTCTTTCTGCCGCATCCGATCGAGGAGCGCTATGGCGACGCGATTGACATCCCCGATAGCGCGTTCGACAAGCTCTTCACTTTTTTTAGCGGTTGGCGCTGGCACCTCAGCGAGCGGCCCGGCTCGAGTGATCGCGAGATTGACCCGGATGTCTTGGGCTATATCTTCGAGAAGTATATTAACCAGAAGCAGATGGGCGCGTACTATACCCGCGACGATATCACGGGCTACATCTGTCGCAATACGATCATTCCGGCGCTTTTCGATAAAGCCGGCCTGTCGCTTGCGCCGCTCAATCTGCCGCAGACGATCAGCGCTTACCTCTACCCGGCGATGAAGCAGGCCGAGCCGCTGCCGACCGAGACCGAGCGCGAACAGGCGGCGCGCCGCAGCCGTGTCGCCACGCTGATTGCCGACGCCCAGGCCGGCGCGATCGCGACGATCAACGACGCCGTCACCGCCAACCTTGACCTCGAAGCGCTGCTGCAAGACCTCATCCCGCGCCTCGACGCGCTGCAGGTCTATCGCCTCTACACGGCCCTGGCCGGCGACCCCAAGACCGGCACTCTGCCGCTGAGCGTGCTCGATCCGACGGTTGGCTCGGGTGCGTTTCTCTTCGCCGCGTTGCGCATCCTCGCGCCGATCTACGAAGCCGTGCTTGAACGGATGGACGCGTTGGTCACTGCCGACGGGCCGTTGGTGTCGCAAGGCCGCCAAGGCGCCAAGGACGCGCACAAAAAGCTTGCGCCTGCGCATCTGAGCGTCCACGAAGCGGACGCGTTGCGGGCGGTGCTCGCCGCCGCCGAAGAGCACGCCAACCGCGACTACTTCATCACCAAGAGCATTGTGGTGCGCAACCTGTATGGCGTTGACCTGATGGCCGAAGCGACCGAAATCTGCAAACTACGCCTCTTTTTGCGCATGGTCGCCGACCTGGATGACGCCCGCCAGATCGAGCCCCTGCCCGACGTTGACTTCAACATCCGGGCGGGCAACACCCTCGTCGGCTACGCCCGCCCCGACGAAATCGGGCTCGTCTACAAAGACACGATCTTCAGACTAAGCCCGCGCCAACAGAAACTGCTCGACGAAATCCGCGCCGTCCAGCGCGAACTGACCGTCTACCGCAACGCCCAGCTCCAATTCAACCCCTCAGCCGCCGAAGGCCGCACCGCCCGCCAGACCATCCGCGCCCGCCTCGACACCATCAACGCCGGCCTCGACGCCGACCTGCTCAAAATCGGCCAGATCCATAAAGAACCCGACGGCAGCTACAACACCCAGCCCTTTCACTGGTTCACCGCCTTCTACGAAATCCTCGACGAGGGCGGCTTTGATGTGATCGTGGGGAACCCGCCGTATGTGGAGTACACACAAGTCAGAGGTGATCATAGAGTAAATGGCGAAGACCGCTATCGTATCTATGGATACAAAACTGAGGGTTGCGGAAACCTCTACGCCTACGTTATCGAGCGATGTCTGAATATGGGTGCTGACAACGGGTGTCTGGGCTTTATTGTTCCAGTTTCGTCAATATCGACTGATAGATATAGTAGTCTACAAACGCTTTTATCTAAACGAAATTTGCACTACAGTTCGTATGACGATAGGCCATCACGTTTATTCGAAGGATTAGAACATATTAGGCTAACAATTCACTTAATAAGTCACTTGTCATCTCAGCCTCTCCACTTTTCAACGCGATATAACAAATGGTCAGCAGTACAGCGCGGAATGCTATTTGACACTCTTTTTTACACTCCTGCATCTTCTGGGTTAGTTACAGGTAGCATGCCCAAGCTTTCCTCGTCACTTGAAAAAAATTTTTTATCAAAATTAGAGAACGAGAGAAGAAATCTCGCTAGCTTCTACAACCGAGACGCTCAGCATAAAATTTTTTACTCACGAAAGGTCGGCTACTTCCTCCAGATCCTCAACTTCGAGCCACTTGTACTTGATGGTAAAGGCAATAGGCGGCCACCTTCTGAGTTCAAAGAGATTAACTTTGGATCTGAGGAATACGCGAAGGTTGCTTTATGCTGCCTAAACTCTAACTTGTTCTACTGGTTTATCACTATTTTCTCAGACTGTCGACATATAAATAAGCGCGAGGTTGATGCTTTCCCTGTCGATTTAAATAGGCTTTCTCGATCATCTAACGGAAGAAAGTTGGAACAACTTGCTGCTTTGTTGATGGCTGACCTTCAACAGAATTCAGAGCAGAAGCAAATGCGCTTCAAGCACGATACACTATCTATCCAATGTATCTATCCGAAGTTCTCAAAACCCATCATCGACGAAATCGACCGTGTCCTCGCAGCCCACTACGGCTTCACCGACGAAGAACTCGACTTCATCATCAACTACGACATCAAATACCGCATGGGGCGCGACGCGAGCGACAGCGGGGAAGATTGACGCGAAGGATTTGACGCAAAGACGCAAAGACGCAAAGAATCATAATATAAAAATTCTTTGCGCCCCTGCGCCTTTGCGTCAAAATCTCTGCGCCCCTGCGCCTTTGCGTCAAAATCTCTGCGCCTTTGCGTCGTCTCCTTCCGGCCTCAGCAGCGGTCAGGCACTGCTTCGCCATCGACCCTGGCGCTCAGAATCTATGCTGGTCGCCCACGCTTTATGGATGTGATATCATGCACTGGAATGCTGCATCGGTAGAGAATCGACACAGGAGACCTTGCTATGCCATCGGTGACGATTGCCGACATTGACAAGCGCTTGCGGCACCTCCCGCCCGACAAGTTGATCGTCGTCTATGATTTTGTCTCGTATTTATTGGAGCGTGATCTGACGGATCTGCTGCTCGATGCCGATACCGACGCAGGGGCGACGATGCTGGCATCTGAAGCGGTGTTGCGACGTGATTGGGATCGGCCAGAAGAGGATGCTGCATGGGCGCATTTGTAAAGGGCGATGTGGTGGTCGTGCCGTTTCCATTTTCGGATTTGAGCGCGGCAAAGAAACGTCCAGCCTTGGTGGTGGCAACCCTCACCGGCAACGACGTCATCCTGTGCCAGATTACCAGCCAAGCGGTGGCCGATAGCTATGCGGTACCGCTGACTGATAGCGACTTTACGAGCGGTGGCTTGCGGCAAGCAAGCAATGTGCGCCCCAATCGACTCTTCACCGCTGAGAAGAGCATCATCCTCTCTCGTGCAGGGACGATCAGTGTCCCCAAGATGCAGGACGTGCTTGCCAAGCTCGTGCAGATCCTCACCTCCTAAGGCAGCGGCAGCCATGTGGACGACAATCAGCACGCCCTTGAGGCTATGCTGCGACGAGTGGTACGTCAAGAGCTCCGCAAGCGCGTGTACGCGTAGATGCACACGGTGCAACCCAACGCCGCTGGCGCAGCCCTCCCCTCGGCGCGTTGTCCCAACACCCACGCGACCCAGCGGGGCCATCGCTCCAGCGACTCGAGCTGCATCATCAAATACCGCATGGGGCGCGACGCAAACGACAGCGGGGAGGATTGACGCGAAGGATTTGACGCGAAGGCGCAAAGGCGCAAAGGCGCAAAGGCGCAAAGGCGCAAAGGCGCAAAGAATCATAATATAAAAATCTTTGCGCCCCTGCGCCTTTGCGTCAAAATCTCTGCGCCCCTGCGCCTTTGCGTCAAA